>JAISLD010000010.1 GCA_031260665.1 Oscillospiraceae bacterium
ACGACTCAAAATTTGCGGCATATGATTCCGATGTCAGTTCGGCATCATAGGGTTCCGTCGGTATATTCCCCGAAAGAAGTTGAGCAGTTGCTCAAGGTTGTTGACCGAACTACGGTAAAGGGCAGACGAGATTACGCGATAATCTTGATAGCAGCTCGGGCGGGACTTCGGGCATCGGATATAGCGAATTTGAGGTTTGGAAATTTGAAAACGGAAACGATTGATATTATCCAGTTCAAAACTAAGCGCCCATTAAAAACAATTTTGACGGATGAGTTAATGTCTGCGATAAATGATTATGCGGATAACGGCAGACCTCAATCTACTGACGACCATATTTTTCTGGACGATGGCGGGTACAAACCAATTGAAGCTAACAACGTATATGCCTTGACGCGGCGTGCATTTGAGCGTGCCGATATAGATTGCGGTTCCCGCAAGAAGGGTCCCCATTCGCTTCGCGCAAGCCTTGCTACGGCACTATTGGCGGAGGGTAACGACTATCCGACTATACAGCGAGTTCTTGGACAAGCAAGTATTGAATCCACTAAGTCATACGCCAAAGCCGACGTAGAGCAACTTAGAAACCACGCGCTATCCGTGCCGCTACCTTCCGGTAATCTTGCTGCACTCCTATTCGGGGAGGTATGCGCTTTATGAAAAAGTATATTTTTACCGGAGTTTTGAAAGATGAAATGAACGGCTTTCTTAAAATGCGGGAGAGTCAAGGCTTCAAAGACGGACACCGCTTTATATTAGAATCTCTTGATAAATATTTGGCTTCACAAGAAATTTTCAAAAAAGCTCTCGAACCTACTGTCGTCGATTCGTGGCTTGCGTATGCTTGTACAGGGCAAAGCACAAGCTCGAAAAACGGTTTTATCAGTTACTATAATTCTTTTTCAAAATATTTGAAAGTTATCGATATTGATGTATTCGTTCCCGAACACGTCCGAGTTCACGAAGAATATGTGCCATATATTTTTTCAGAGCAAGAGATGGCACGAATCTTCGAAGCGGTAGATGCTATACAGCTGAAAAGCTACGTCAAGCCACAGGCGCAATTTTCGATACTGTTGCGGATATTGTACGGTTGCGGGCTTCGGCTTGGCGAAGCGTTGGCGTTGACTAAACGTGATGCTGATTTAGACAGCGGGGTACTCTTTATTTACGATGCAAAAGACCACCGCGACAGATTGGCTCCAATTGACCAAACTCTTATAACGGCGCTATCCCTGTATAGCGATTACTTTTTGCGTGGAAAGCCTGATGACGCTTGGTTTTTCGAGAGTGATATGGAGGGCAAGATTCGTAATTGTATAGGAAAGCCGCGCACTCCCAAGTGGGCGCAGGAGCATTTTCGCCGTGTTCTCAATAATGCGGGAGTTGATTTACCGGAACTTCCTCGGAAACAACGCAATATTTGCCTACATTGTTTGCGGCATACTTTTATTGTACACTCGTTCCGCAAGCAAGACCTCGCAGGAATAGACAACTACGACCCCGCCGCATCAATCTCTGTTTACGTTGGGCATTATGGCCTGACCGGGACACAGCGGTATCTGCGTATGACAGCGGAGAATTCGATAGACATAATAAACGCTACGAACGAATACTCGAAAAATATGTTCCCTAACCCGAGCGATAAAGTAGCGGATATTATTGAGAAACCACGCAGTTCTGCTGTAAGCGAAGCCGTCCAATCGGAACCTGAATATACTCCGAACGCATGTTCAAAGGGACTTTTCCCGGAGGTGCCGCGATGAAAAAGGACATCTTTATCAATCAACTTAACGCGTACTTTGATACGTATATGCCGGAGGTTCATAACTTGAGTGAGCGCACAATCGTTGCTTACGGGGATGCGTTTGCGGTATTCTTTCAATTCTTGGACGAAAAGATGAATTTGCCGCACCATTTGGTGACGTATAAACAACTTACCGTTGCCCTGTTTGACGAGTTTGTGCTTTGGATGAAAAACGAAAGAGGGTACAGTGCTACTTCAACTCGTCAGCGTATGAGTGCAATTACGTCGTTTCTAAAATACGCTTCAAGGCGCGAAATGAGTGCGTTAGGCGCATTCTCGGCGGCAAAAGGGACGGATGTACCCAAATCTGTCCGCACCGAATTTCCATACTTTACAAAGGAAGAAATGACGATATTGCTGTCCTTACCAAAACCGCAAGAGTACCTTGGCAACCGTAATTTAGTGTTACTGTCGTTTTTATACGACACCGCCGCCAGAGCCAACGAATTATGCAAAGTATGCGTAGGTGATGTGCGGTTTGGAACACCAACCAAAGTTAAACTTCACGGTAAGCTTTGCAAAACCCGCGAAATCCCTATTTCCGATGGCGTCGCGGATTTGATACGTTATCATTTGAATACGCAGGGGCTTAATTCTAAAACCGACAGAACAAAACCACTCTTTTCGAGTCAGTCTCATGCGCAAATGACTACATCTTGCATTCGTAGCATTGTTAAGAAGTACGTTAACCTTGCGCAAAAGGGAAATCCAAAATTGTTCAATGAAATAGGATATTCGCCGCACAGCTTTCGCCACAGCAAAGCTGTCCATATGGTTGAGGCGGGCGTAAATCTAATCTATATTCGCAACTTTCTCGGACACGCTACAATTGATTCTACAGAAATCTATGCGCGTGTCGGACAGGAGGCTGTAACTAAGGCTTTGACCAATAGAAAGATTCCAAGTTTGGCGGCAAAGGTTCCTACAGTTCCTAAACAGCAATGCTCGCTGCCTGACTGCATAGTCAGAGCACGAAAAATTATGTGAGCAACTTTCTTTATGAAGTTCCTGTTTATGCGGTTTTTTGCCGTGTACAGTGTGCTGTTTGGACTTCAGCAGATAATTTGGTTTATGTGATTTAGCACATAAGCCAAACATGCCGTTGTAGCAAATGACGGGGAACGCGCGGTTGCGTAAGAAAACAAGCCGCTTCGCGACACACTCTTTCGTTTGAACGGAGCAGCGCGCCGTCAAGGTTGGATAAACACAGGGTTTTCATAGTTGTTGCTCCGTTGTTTGACCGTTGATGTAATTATGAATAGTCGTGAAGTTCTCGACGACAGTCAGCCGCATACCGACAAGCATAACGTCTATCATTGCCTTGCGGTTAAGCATGCCGAATTGCTGGATAATCTTCATAATTATATAGTCTGATTCATCATTTATTGTTAGCTTGAACAATTTGGTATTTGCCGCAACATTTGTCGAAACTGTGAATCTGATAAATCTGGAGTTTCCTTCGTCTACAGATATTCCATCAGCGTATGGTTCATATTTGTATATATAATTGGCACAGCGTCAATTGCAGGCTTGGTTTTCGTTGTCACGAGTGAGCCGCCTGTCGTCTGGCTGACGATTGTGATTGGCGTGTCGGGCGTTGTCGAGTGGGTTTTGCCGCCGATTTTACACAAAATGTTTGTGCATAGAAGCGCGGCAAAACCCACACCGCTGATTGAAGCGAAACGCGATGAAATAGATGAAGTGTGCGAAAAGTGGAACAAACTGCTTAAAGGCTGAGCTTATGAATCAAACTTCACACGCAACACAACCCCCTCAAATTATCTCGATATGTGGTATCGGAAATATCAAATGTCCGCCATTGTTTAGATAATTCTGAGATTTTTCAATAATGAAATCCCTAAAATGATAGGGCAGAACCAAGAAGAAATCAGGCTTTTGTGCCAACGCTTCTCGTTCTGAAATTATCGGAATATGAGTTTTCGGTGTGAACGCCCCGAATTTCTCTTCATTTATTTCCGCAATGGCAGAAAGCAAGTCGGTGGTAATATTGCAGTATTCTAAAATAGTGTTTCCTCTTGTGGAAGCGCCATAGCCAAATACTTTCTTGCCGGCTTTTTTCAGCGACGTTAATAACCACAACAAGTTGTCCCTGTTGGCGTCGATATTTGCGGAAAACTGCTTGAATGTATTAGGCGAAGTTATTTTCAGTTCTGCTTCTTGCTTTAATATCAGCTCTATTGGCACTTCGTTAGGAAACGATATTGACGACTGAAGAAGTCCGCAGTGCTTGCATAAAAACAGAGAGATTTCTCCCGATGTCAGCTTGGCTGTTGTGTCCGTTGGTTAATACAGCAAAGTTAATTATCGTTTAGCAATGTCTATAAAACCGCTAAATACAAGGCTTTTCAAGAATTACATTCAATTATCGTCAAGTAAGAATAAGCGTTTTTTAGTATGTATAAGCGCCAAAAACGTGGGCATATCAATCTTGTGTTATGCCCGTCGTGGCGTGTCCTAATTGCTCACTAACCACTTTTGCGGGTATGTCGCTATTGATTAAAAGGCTTGCCGTTGTGTGTCTCAGGGTGTGCGGGTGAACGCCGTCCGGTAAACCAAGTTTTTTTGCTAACTTCTTAAATTGTTGATTGAGTGTCTTTTCCCCGTAATTGCCGCATTTTTCGCCTATGAACACCATATCGGGATATTTTCAAGTATGTCCGATAATAGCCCGTTTTTCGTCTTGCCGCCGTCTATGCTCTTTGAGCAAGTCAACGAGCGACAACGGAATAGGAATATAACGCTCACTTGTCTTTGTTTTCGGGGTTTGGAGCATATACGTGCCTTTCGCCTTTGCGCGACGTATATAACGTCCTTGTCCAAGTCCACGTTAGCCCATTTCAGCCTCGTTAATTTGCCACCGCGCATACCCGTAAATAATAGCGTGGTTATCATTATTTTGAAATGAAAATCGCAAGTGTCGAGCGCGTTTAAGAGTGTCGCCGTTTGCGTTTCGTAGTGGTACGCCCCCGCTTCATACGGTATGTTAATCGGCGTGGTTTTCGATACGGGGTTACGCGTCATTATCTCTTTGCGGACAGCCGCCGATAACTGTTTGTCGTATTCGTCTATAACAAATAAGTCGTCGAACTTCTTACCAATAAACTTTGCTATATTGTTGTAAGTGTCGCGTTCAGCGGCAAAGCCTTTCACAAGCCGCGCCGGTACCGTCGAACTTGTTACTAAGTTTACTTCCCGATATACTCGATTGGTTTGATGAAAGGCGCGTATATCCTGCCTTGAGCAATCCGATAAGGGTTATACAGGTTTTCAGCGGTTGCCGGTGTGATGAACTTTCCGTTCACAAGGTCGTCACGAGCGAAGAACGCGTTTGCGCCATTCACGCTTGTTCCAACCGTAGTACCCCGCGGCACTGAGGGTTTTCTTCAGTTTTGATTTGAATCCCATATTGCTCACAATCCTTTCCTGTCAACACGATACTTACCTCGCCACCACATTGACGAGCTTCCCTTGCACCGCTATTTCTTTCACGATAGTCTTACCCTCAAGCAGCTTCGCAAAACCTTCGTCGGCTTTTGCGAGAGCCAGCATTTCATCGGTAGTGGCGGAGGTGGGGACTATCAGCTTGCCCTTGATTTTCCCGCTGAGCTGAAGCACAATCTCAACGGTTTCGTCCACGCAGAGCGCCTCGTTGTATGTCGCCCACTTTGCAAGGTGAACCAGCCCGAATCCCGCGACTTGAAACAACTCGCTTGCGGTATGCGGAGCAAACGGAGCAAGCAGAATGAGGAGCGCGCGGTACTCTGATTTGTTGACGCCACCTGCCGCGTATATCTCGTTGACGAGCGTCATCAACGCGGCAATCGCTGTGTTGAACTTCAGTTGTTCAATGTCATTGGTCACTTTCTTGATTGCTTTGTGGAAAGCGGAGCGAAGTACCGGTGTGTACTCGTCGCCGTCTGTGAGGTTGTCTGATAGATTTGCTATTCGCTCAAGAAAGCGGCGGCAACCTTTGACGGAGTTCGTGTTCCATTTGGCGGCTTTCTCAAAGTCGCCGATAAACATTTCATACAGTCGGAACGAATCCGCACCGTATTCCTCCATAATGTCAAGCGGGTTCACCACATTGCCGCGTGACTTTGACATCTTCTCCCCGTCCTCACCGAGAATCATACCATGCGCTGTCCGTTTGAGGTAAGGCTCGGGGGTGTTCACGATGTTCATATCAAACAACGCTTTGTGCCAGAACCGCGAATACAGCAGGTGAAGCGTCGTGTGCTCCATTCCTCCGTTGTACCAATCAACAGGAAGCCAGTACTGAAGTGCTTCTTTTGATATCAGTTCCTTGTCGTTATGCGGGTCGGCATATCGGAGGTAGTACCAACTTGAACCCGCCCACTGCGGCATGGTGTCGGTTTCACGTTTGGCGTAGCCGCCGCACTTTGGGCAGGTGGTGTTGATAAAACTCTCGAGAAGTGACAGCGGCGACTCTCCGTTGTCAGTCGGCGTCGGATTGTCAATGTCGGGGAGTTTCAGCGGTAACTCACTCTCGGGGAGAGGCACCCAGCCGCATTTCTCGCAGAACACAACAGGTATCGGCTCGCCCCAATAGCGTTGACGTGAGAACACCCAGTCACGCAGCTTAAAGTTAATCTTTCGTTTGCCTTTATTATTATCAACAAGCCACGTTTTTATTTTCTCTTTCGCTTCTTCAACAGACAGCCCGTCCAAGAAGCCGCTGTTCACCATTATCCCCGTGGCGGAGTCGATGAACGCCGCTTCTTCTATATTGCCGCCTTTCACCACCTCGATGATATCACAACCAAACTTCTTCGCGAATTCATAGTCGCGGTCATCGTGTGCGGGCACCGCCATTATCGCGCCTGTACCGTAGGTGACAAGCACATAGTCGGATATGAATATCGGTATTTCTTTTCCGTTCACGGGGTTTATCCCCGACACACCCTGCAGTTTCACACCCGTCTTGTCTTTCGCCAACTCCGCCCGTTCAAAGTCAGACTTTCTCGCGGCGGCGTCACGATAGGCGGCGACTTCGCTTAGGTTTTGCAGTTTGTCCGCCCATTTGCCGATAAGCGGGTGTTCGGGGGCAAGAACCATATAGGTCGCGCCGAACAGCGTGTCGGCACGTGTGGTGAACACAGTCAGCGTGTCGCCTGTCGTTGTGCCGAAGTCAACTTCCGCTCCCTCGCTTCGTCCTATCCAGTTGATTTGCGACGCCTTGATTCTCTCGAGATAGTCAACATCGGTCAACCCGTCAATCAGTTTGTCGGCATACTCGGTGATTTTAAGCACCCACTGCGACTTCACTTTGTGGACGACCTCACCGTGGCAACGCTCGCATACGCCGTTCACGACTTCTTCGTTCGCGAGAACCACCTTGCAAGACGTGCACCAGTTGACCGACATCTCTTTCTTATAGGCAAGCCCACGTTTAAGCAGTTGCAGGAAAATCCACTGCGTCCACTTGAAGTAGTCGGGGTCGGTCGTGTTTATTTCTCTGTCCCAATCAAACGAAAAGCCGAGTGCTTTCGCTTGTTTCTTGAAGTTCGCGACATTTTGCTTCGTCACATCGGCGGGGTGCAGTTTGTTTTTGATAGCGAAGTTCTCGGTTGGAAGCCCAAACGCGTCCCACCCAAACGGGAACAGCACATTGAAGCCCTCCATTCGGCGTTTCCTCGCCACGATATCCATTGCGGTGTAGGGTCGCGGGTGACCCGCGTGCAGCCCTTGTCCCGACGGATACGGGAACTCAACAAGTGCGTAAAACTTTGGCTTGGTGTGGTCAATTTCGGCGTGGAACGTCTTGTTGTCGTCCCAGTATTTCTGCCACTTTTGTTCTGTTTCCTTGAAGTTAAAGTCCATAATGGTTATATCTCCGTAAAGTATATTCAGTCGGCGGTCGCCGCCGCGTATCCTGTCGCGAAAGCACAGTGCAGGTTGAAGCCGCCTGTCAGCCCCGCGATATCGAGGGTTTCGCCAATCACATAAAGTCCGTTTACAAGTTTTGATTTCATTGTTCGCGGGTCAATCTCGTCAAGGCAAACGCCTCCGTTTGTGACAATCGCTTCTTCAATCGGGCGTTTGCCTGTTATGCCAAAGTCAAGCCGCTTGACCGCGCCGACAATCGCGAGCCGCTTGGCTTTCGTCATAATGGCAGTCGGTGTGTCGCGCTTTATGCTCGCGCGCTTCGCCACCAATCGGTCAAGACCTTTCGGGAGTATCTTGCGAAGCAAGTCGCCCGCGTTTGCGGCACCGTCTTGTATCTCACGAAGCAGACGAGCGTCAAGGGTTTCTTCGCTTAACGCGGGCTTGCAGTCAATACGAAGCTTCCAGTTGGCCTCGCCTTTTATATAACACGACGCGGTGAGCGCCAAAGCACCGGACAACCCGTAGGTTTCAAACCCAATCTCGCCTTGCTCCTTAAAGACAGCCTTGTCGTTCTTGAACAATGTCGCCGTTATGTTCTTCAGCAGAAGCTCAGCCACATCAGACGTGTCCTCACGCGTGAGAAGCGGAACAAGCGCGGCTGTGGGAGTTGCTGTGTTGTGCCCGGCTTGCCTTGCAAGTGAATAGCCGTCCCCTGTTGAGCCTGTCACGGGGTAAGACACGCCGCCACACGCGATAACCACGCGTTCCCCTATGTAATCGTCGTGTTCACACCGCGCGCCTGTCACCGTGTTGCCCTCGATAATTAGCGAGAGCGCCGTGTCGGTGATTATCCTCACGTTTTCTCTTATCATACGGTTCTTGATGGCAAGCACCACGTCAACCGCGCCGCCGTTCTGTGGAAACACGCGGTTCCCTCGTTCGACTGTCAAAGGAAAGCCGAGTTTATCTTGAAAGAAGTCGACAAGTTTGGTCGGCGGCAACTTCGAGAGTGATGAACGGATAAAGTTGCCTCCGCTAAATATGTTAGCGATGAACTCGTCGTTGTCGCAAAGGTTGGTGAGGTTGCACCGTCCCTTGCCCGTTATGCCGAGCTTTTTCATAAGAAGCGCGTTCTTTTCAATCAGCGTGACGGTGTGACCCTCAAGCGCGGCGGTCAGCGCACAAAACGAACCTGCCGCACCCCCGCCTATAATAATGTATCTCATCACTCAACTCTTTTCGTATACATCGGTTTCCCCCCAAAGGGACTCAAGTTTCGCGAGTGCCGTTTCTATCTCGTGGCGGCGGCGCATACCGACCGCGACGATGAGCGCGTTGACGACCGAAAGCGGAGCGACCAAGCTGTCGGCATAGCCCACCATATCGCTTTTCGCGGTGAGAAGCCCGTTTGCGAGGGCGGCAATCGGCGAGGTTTCGCTGTCGGTGAGAGCGACCACCTTTGCGCCGCGTTCTTTGGCGAAACGCGCCGCTGACACGGCAGTCCGCGAGTACCGCGGAAACGAAGCGACAAACAGCATATCTTCCGCTGATATGTGAAACATCTGCTGTCTTACGCCGCCCTCGCCCTGCGGTTCAACCAGCACCACATTATCAAACACCAAGCCGAGGTATCCGCCCAAAAACTTCGCAAGTATCGCGGAGCTCATCGCCCCGAATATATAAATCTTCTTTGCGTTCAAGATAAAGTCAACCGCGGTTTCAAAGTCGCCCTCGTCCGCTTCGTCTATCGTCGCTCTTATGCGGTGGATATCCTGCGTCAGCACGCTTTTGAGGGTGTCGCGTGTTATCAGCGTGTTCGTCAGCTCAATTCGCTGGCAAGACGTGAGGTTGCTTTTGACATACGACTGCAGACTCTCTTGAAACTCTGGGTATCCGTCAAAGCCGATTTCCCCCGCGAACCGCACCACTGTGCTTTCGCTCACTCCCACTGCCGCGCCGAGTTTCGCCGCGGTCATATAAGCCGCCTTTGAGTGATTTGCCGCGATGTAGTCGGCAAGGCGAACGTGGTTTTTAGACAAGTCGCCGCTCTTCTCTTTTATAAGTGATATAATGTCTGTCATATTGTCTTTAGTTGTAAAGTTTTGCCAACGAATCCGTGGCATACCTTTATATTATAACACTTTTTAGATTCAATTGCAAGTCCGTGTTAAGCAAGCACAACTTGTGTGTACTTGTCAACTTTGCTAATTTATGTTATAATGGTACTCACAGTAACCACACGATGTTAATAACTTAACCATTCGTTTCAGAGAGATTCCGCTCCTGCGGAAACGGCAAGGGCGTCGGCTGAGTCGTTCCGCCCGCCCGCCTCTGCCCCGAGGGGTATGACCTTCGGTGCATCTCAGTTGTTAACATTGATACTTATTGGTAACTACCGACTAATTGTCGGTGAATTAAGCGACACATAAACTTCAAGCAGGTGCGTATGGGATACTCTGTTTTCGATTCTTTCAGTAAGTTCCACAAGACACCGTTTGGTGCGGTGCGCCGAAACGAGCAAGTGACTTTCAAGCTGAAGTTCCCCACCTACCAAAAAGTCGAGCAACTTATGCTGGCTATCTATCGACCGGGTGAGAAAGAAAAGTTCATCCCTTTTCGCTTTGACGGGATAGAAGAACGTGCGTTCGGCGTTTATATCTGCGAGTTTGCGCCGCAATTCGTCGGGCTTCACTTCTACTACTTCACTTGTGTGCAAAACGGCGGCAGGGTTCACATCAAACGGGAGAACGCATCCGAGGGTTCAGAACGCGGGAGTATGCTTTGGCAGCTGACTGTGTTCAACGAAAAGACCTACACCCCCGATTGGTTAAAGGGCGGCATAATCTATCAGATTTTTCCCGACAGGTTTGCTCGAATCAACGCGGACGACGACACACCCACTCCGATTGACCGCGACATTCACGACCACTGGAACGATATCCCCGATTGGCGACCGAACAGCGAGGGCAAGATAACCAACAGCGATTACTTCGGCGGCAACCTGTCGGGTGTGAGGTTCAAGCTGCCGTATCTTCACTCACTCGGTGTGACCTGTGTTTATCTCTGCCCGATATTCGAGTCCCACGAGAACCACCGCTACTGCACCGCGAACTACGAGCGCATTGACCCTATGCTCGGCACCGAGGACGACTTTAAGCTCCTTTGCGTTGAGGCGGCGGAACTTGGCATAAACATAATCATAGACGGCGTGTTCAGCCACACGGGAGCTGACAGCGTTTATTTCAACAAGTTTGGGCGATACGGCGACAAGACAGGCGCGTATCGCGACCCCGAAAGCCCGTATCGTGAATGGTACAGCTTCATAAAGTACCCGTCTGTCTACGAGTCGTGGTGGGGAATCGAAACCCTGCCAAACGTAAACGAGAACTCGCCGTCTTACACGAAATACATCTGCGGCGACGACGGTATACTGCAGCGGTGGCTTGACGCGGGGGCGAGGGGCTGGCGGCTCGATGTGGCTGACGAACTCCCCGATGAGTTTATCGACAACCTGAACAAGGCGGTCAAGGCGAAAGGCGACGATAAAATTATCTTCGGCGAGGTCTGGGAGGACGCGACCACCAAAGAAAGTTATGGAATCAAACGCCGCTATCTGATAGGCGGTCAGCTTGATTCGGTGATGAACTATCCGTTCAAGGACCTCATCATCAATTATATAAAGTACGGGGACGCGGCTCGCTTCCGTGACGGCGTGATGGTTTTGCTTGAGAACTACCCGAAGCCGTCGGTTGATACTTTGATGAACTTTATCTCGACCCACGATGTTGAACGGGCAATCACGTTGCTCGGCGGTGAACCCGTGGGCAACCACGACCGCGCTTGGCAAGCCGAACACGCGCTCTCGGACCGCGATTACATCTACGGGGCTGCGCTTCTTCGTTGCGCAATGGTTCTGCAGTACTTCCTGCCCGGTGTTCCGTGCATCTATTACGGTGATGAAGCGGGCGTTGAGGGATACAAAGACCCGTTCAACAGGAGAACCTACCCGTGGGGACGCGAAGATGAAACGCTTCTTCAGTTTGCGAGAGAACTCGGGCGTATTCGTCACAACTGCGGCTCGTTTGTCAAGGGACAGCTGAGGTTTTTAAGTGTTGAACCCGACAGTTGCGCGTTCCTGCGGTATGACGACAAACTCGGTGAAGCGGCGGCGGTCTATATGAACCGCTCAAAGTTTGCGAAACGCTTTGAAGTTGAGTGCCCCGACTGTGTGGTCACGAAAGTTGAGCCTATGCGTGTGTCGCGCACTATCTATGAACAGATAGAGAAGTTTGACGCGGGTTTCGTCAAAGTCGCTCCGTATAGTTACTCGGTTATCAAATTCAAGTATAATATATAGGTATAACAAGGAGGAAATTCAATGAGGCGCACAAAGATTGTCTGCACACTCGGTCCCGCCACAGCCGACGACGAGATACTCCGCGAACTTATGCGAAGCGGAATGAACGTGGGGCGGCAAAACTTCTCTCACGGTTCACACGAGAGCCACAAGAAAGTGCTCGACCAACTGAAACGTATCCGTGAGGAGCTGAACGTCCCCGTTGCTTCTCTGCTTGACACCAAGGGTCCCGAGGTTCGTGTAAAGCAGTTTCTTGAGGGACGGGTGACACTGATTGACAAAGAGCAGTTTATTCTCACTACCGCCGAGTGTGAGGGTACGCACGAACGCGTGTCGATAACCTACAAGGAACTGCCGAACGATATCGACGTCGGTTCGCGTATACTTGTGGACGACGGGCTGATTGAGCTGACTGTCACCGACATCACGGAGGTTGAGGGCGGCACGGATATCGTCACACGCGTGATTCACGGCGGCACTATATCAAACAATAAGTCCTGCAACTTCCCCGGAAAGAAACTATCAATGCCGTATATCTCCGAACGTGACGCGAGTGATTTGAAATTCGCGTGCGAGGAGGGCTTTGACTTTGTCGCCGCGTCTTTTGTCAGAAGCGACGATGATATACTTGAGGTACGCAGTATTCTTGATGAAAACGGCGGCAAAGACATCAAGATTATCGCCAAGATTGAAAGCCAAGACGGTGTTGACAACATCGACAACATCATTCGTGTGTCCGACGGCATAATGGTGGCTCGCGGCGATATGGGCGTTGAAATCAACTTTGAGGAACTGCCGCGTATTCAGAAGATGCTGATTAAAAAGGGATACAACGCGGGCAAGCAAGTCATCACAGCCACGCAAATGCTCGACTCGATGATAAAGAACCCACGCCCCACTCGTGCCGAAACCACCGACGTGGCAAACGCAATCTACGACGGCACGTCCGCGATTATGCTCTCGGGTGAAACAGCTGCGGGTATGTACCCCGTTGAGGCACTCCGCACCATGGTGAAAATCGCGGAGAAAACAGAAAGCAACATCGACTACGCGAAACGCTTCGCTGAAAGAAGCGGCAGCGACTCGGTGGATGTGACGAACGCAATCGCTCACGCTTCTGTCACCACCGCGATTGACCTGCACGCGCGCGCTATCCTCACCGTAACACACGGCGGTCAAACAGCGAAACTCCTCTCGAAGTTCCGTCCCGTGCAACCGATTCTCGCAGGCACACCGAACCCCAAGACGCTTCGTCAGCTGAACCTCAGCTGGGGTGTCGTTCCTGTTCTCACCAACGAGATGAACGAAACCGACAGTCTGCTTGACCACGCGGTCAAGTGTGCCGAGGACCTCGGTCACCTTGAGAGCGGCGACCTTGTAGTCATCACGGCGGGCGTTCCGCTTGGCGTGTCGGGCACCACCAATATGATGAAAGTGCATATGGTCGGCAACGTGCTGGTCAGCGGCACAGGTGTCGTCAAGAAAACCGTGACCGCGCCTATTTGCGTGGCAAAGAGCATAGACGAGGCAATCAAGACGTTCTCAAAGGGTGACATTCTTGTTATCCGTGAAACCGACAACTCGCTTCTCAACGTGCTGAAGTCGGCAAGCGGCATCGTGGTAGAGTCCGAGGGGGCAAGCTGTCACGCCGCGATTGTCGGGCTGACGCTTGATATCCCCGTCATCACGGGCGCGAAACTGGCGACACAGGTGCTGAAGAGCGGCACGACAGTCACGTTAGACGGCGAAAAGGGCTTGATAAGGGCAAACTGAGGTGAAAAATGGCGACACTCGTAGTTTATTACTCCTACTCGGGCAACTCCAAGAAAGTCGCCCAAAAGCTGGCACAAAGCGAACACGCAGACACACTCGAGATAAAAGACAACCGACGACCGAATATGTGGAAAGCGTTCTGGGTCGGTTGCCCCAAGGCAATCTTCGGCGGTGAGTGGGCAATCGCGCCTATCTCGACAGACTTGACCACGTATGACAAGCTGATTATCGTCAGCCCGATTTGGGCGGGAGGCACGCCGCCTGCTGTCAACTCGCTCCTGTCGGCACTTCCGAGCGGAAAAACCGTGTCGGTGAGGCTCGTATCGGCAAGCGGAGCCAACACTTGCAGCAAACGTCTGACGAAGAGCGTTGCGGCGAAAGGGTGCGTTCTCGAGGGAATCGAGGACATCAAATCGTCGAAGAAACAGTAGTTTTAGGGGCACAACCGCGAATTTGTCAAAAAACTTCAAGAAAATATGCAAAAAGGCTTGACAAGTGTTCGCGGTTGTGCTATAATAATCAAGCCGCCGAAAAAACGGGATGGCAAGTAAAGGCAACAAACCGCATTGTAAAGC
>JAISLD010000008.1 GCA_031260665.1 Oscillospiraceae bacterium
GTGACACTATTATACCATATCCGCAGATATGGTATAAGTGCGCATCAGAGGGCGGTTGCCCCGTAGGGGCGAGCCCGTGCGCAAAATATATCTGATTGCGTGTGTCTATTATACCATAGTTTTCCCAAAAAGAAAAGCATTTCACGCATTTAAGTGTAAATTTTATAAAATTTGCGTTGCTTTAACGCATAAAGTTAGTAAATATACACAACAAAGTGTGACGTTGGTGTTTATTACCGTGAATTTGTCGGTTAATCGCCTAATGTTTCGGTTTATTTTAGCAAAGAGAACTGTATGCTTGCATTTTGTCCCAACTTGTGTTATTATAAGTAAGGTATAAATATCAACAGCTTAAACAAATCATTTCGCAAGGGCGTCGACTGAATCGTTACGGTCGCGGCTACGCCGCCGAGTTAATCCGCGCACAAGCATAACACGCCGTTACGCAGTATAATAACAAGCAAAGGATTAAGATATATGAGCCAGTTTCCCCTCAAGAAGCCCGGTGCTTATCACGGAGATGTAGCGTTAGGTGTCTTAAGCATAATCACAGCCGTGGCGTCGATGATAACCTTGCCGATTGTCGGCGGATTGTCGGGATTTCCGGGGCTGTTTGGTTCTATCGGCGGTATGTTCCTGCTGTCGGGAGTGATAACAGGGGCGTGTATCCACAACACGGTTTGCACCCTCGGCAGAGCGTCGCGATACACTAAAATCAGAAACGTAATCGGAAACAACGGGCGATTCAAGGTGGAAGCACTCTCAAACGCCACGGGGATAACGCAGAAAGACTTGACGCGTTCGTTTGACGAAATGCGCCGCCTTGGATACTTTGACTTCGCTGAGATAAACGCCGAGGACAAAGAGTTTGTGTTCAACCCGAACTCACCGCGTTTAATCGGCGGCGAATTTCCCTCTGTGTTCACGGTCTACAAGGCACACCGCGCCTCACGGTTCTGGAACTGGGCGTTTCCGTTGTCGGTGGTCGGCTTGTGTATAATATTCGGCGCACCCCATGACATGGCGGTGGCAGGTGCGATATTCACAGGGGCGACCGCACTCGTCACTTGGCGCAGCTCTCCATTCGCTAAGTATTACACCGAAACCATCGTGGCGGAACCGCCGCCCATTATGCTGACCAGCAACACGGGGACCAACGCGGCTCAAACAGAAGCGGACATTCTGCTTGAACAGATGAATCTCTACTACACCGACTTGCTGAAACACAGCATTGATATCCAGTCGCAGAAAATCCGCCCTGTGCTTCGCGAAATAGTCGCGGTGGTCGGCGAGATAATCAGATACGTGAAAGAACACCCCGAGAAATATCTCTCGGTTCGCGACTTCGCGGGGTACTACCTGCCTACAGCCTGCAAACTCTTCGGCACGTATCGTGAGCTGTCGCTGAAACCCGAGAAAGGCGTCAACATAATCACCGCAATGGAGAAGATAGAGCAATCGGCGCCGCAAATCCTCTCCACTTGCCGCCGTGAATACGACGAGCTGTTCAACGACAAAGCGATGGATATTCAAGCGGAGATAAGCGTTATGCAAAGCATGATGAAAACCGACGACGGGGGCTTCAACCCGTTTGAGGAGTTTGACGACGCCACACCGAAACTACAGTAACAAACCGACTACAGAGACAAGGAGAAACAAAAATGGACGACTTTGAACTGAAACTGCCCGGCGAAGAAACACCCGAGGACACATTAGTGTCGGCGACTGAATCGGACAACTCGACCTTAGCACTCGAGTTAGACACGCTTACCGCTGAAAACACCTCCTTGCCCGTGGTGCAACCTGTTGACGAGAAAACCGCCGCCTTGAAGGCAATAGCGGGCACGTCACGCCCCGACGCGTCCACCTTGTCGCCTGCACAAAGAAAACAGGTGACTGAATTCGCGAAGAAGATTGACATCACAAGCTCCACGCAGATTATGCAGTTTGGTTCAACGTCGCAGAAAAAAATGGCGGGCTTCTCTGAGCAAGCACTCGCCAACGTAAAGACCAAAGACGTTGACCAAATCGGCGAGATGATTACGTCACTTGTCGTTGAGCTTCAAGGCTTCTCGATAGACCAAGATAAGAAGCCCGGGCTTTTCAAGAAAACGCGCAACAAAATCGTGGAGAACAAGGCGCGTTATGACACGGCAGCGGCAAACGTCGACAAGATATCCGGTATGCTTGAAAACCACAAGGTGACGCTCCTCAAAGACGTGGCAATGCTTGACCAGATGTACGAGAAGAACCTTTCTTATTATAAAGAGCTGACGATGTACATTCTTGCGGGACGCGAGAAACTCGACCAAGTGATTCTTGAGGAACTGCCGAAACTTGAGGCGAAAGCGAGAGAGTCGGGGCTGCCTGAGGACGCACAAGCCGTGAACCACCTGTCCGATATGTGCAACCGTTTCGACAAGAAGCTGCACGACCTTGACCTCACGCGGACTATCTCAATGCAGATGACGCCGCAGATTCGGCTGATACAGTCAACTGACGCGGTGATGGTGGAGAAGATTCAGTCGTCGATATCAAACACCATTCCGCTTTGGAAGAACCAAATGGTGCTTGCCCTCGGTATGGCGCACTCACAAAGCGCAATCAAGGCGCAGCGAGAAGTTACCGACATCACGAACCAGTTGCTGAAGAAAAACGCCGACGCGCTCAAGCTGAACACAATTGAAGCGGCGAAAGAATCGGAGCGTGCCATCGTGGACATTGAAACCTTGCGCCACACCAACCGTTCGCTGATTGAAACCCTCGACGAAGTGATGAAAGTGCAGACAGAGGGACGGCAAAAACGCCGCGAAGCCGAGAAAGAACTGCGCGGCATAGAGGAAGAACTGAAAACAAAGCTCCTGCAAGGTCGTTCAGTCGCTGTGGCTTCTTCTTCTTCTGATTCAGACTCGGGAACCGACGACAAGGTTGTCGTTATACAATAGTTAACTTAAATTGGTGACAATATGATTATCAACGTAACAGAAAAAGTAGTGACCGCGGAACTCAGCCGCTACCTCGAGAGCGCAACGGTCTGCAAATGCGCCCAGTGTATCGAGGACATCACCTGCATTGCCCTCAACAAATTGCCGCCGAAGTATGTTTCAACATCAAAGGGCGAGTTGTTCTCGCGGGTTGATTCGCAGATGATGCAACAGACAGCCCTTGACTTTGACGTGGCTATCCTTGGCGCAATTGAGTTTGTGAAGCTCCACCCGCGTCACACTGACGTATAACCAAAGCGAAAACACGCACAATATAAACAAATAACATAACGCCGCAATCAAGCGGCGTTATGTTTGAGGTTTTTGTTTATAAATAACCAACGTCAACGATTCGCTTCGCGGAGGTTCCGCTCCTGCGGCAGCGGGTCTGTGCCGAACGGGCAATAGAGTTGATAGGATACGTCGCCGGTTATCTTATTGCCTCTCGGGCACCGAGTCAGTATTGCTGAAGATTGTGCGTGTATGACAATAATATTCTTAATCAGTGACAGCGGCGAGAAGCAATCGGGGATAGAACGGCTGATTCTTCGCGACTTGACCGAGCGTTACACGGTGACGTTCGTGAGTGACGAGGGGATAACGCGCCTCGGCACAGGATATGAACTGCTTGTCCGCAAAACCGCGAACCTGCGGCTTATCGACACCGAAGAATGTATCGTTCTTATGGAGCAAAGCGCCGCCGTGCCTACTTGTGCGCTTCCGCAAAAGTCGATAATCATTGCGAGTTCCGCCGACGAACAGCAACTCGCCGACCTTGCCGAGAGCCACGCCCTCGTTATCACCTATGGCTATATGCCCTACGACACGCTGACCTGCACGGGTTGCTCGCCCGACACCGTTATGCTGGCACTTGGTCGTTCACTCAAGGCGTTCTCGGGCAAAACGATAGAACCGCTTGAAACTCCCGCTCCTCTGCCCTCGTATGCCGCGACAGACGATGTTATGGCGTATACCGCGCTTCGTTTGGTGCTTGACGACTTCGACTCCGACGATATGGGGCAGCTTATGTGACGCGTGTTTGTTACTTCGTTCGTTCTATAAAGATGTTAAGCAACGAATAAAGCTGTTCAAGCTCTTCATCAGAATAAACCGAGAAGAACCGCGTGTCGAGTTTTGTTGTTGCGGTGCGCATTTGCTCGTTTGCTTTCCTGCCTTTTTCTGTCAGATTAACACGAATAATGCGCGCGTCGTTGTCATCGCCTACCCGCTCTACATAGCCGTGGTGTTCCATAACACGAAGCGTGGTGCTGACTGTCGGGGGCTTCAGCCCCGTTATCCTCACAAGGTCAAGCTGTGTCACGCCGTCTTTGTCGGCAAGCGGCGACAACAGCGACCGATATGACACACGCAGACTTTGCTTCGCCAATTCTTCACGGACACAGTTCTCGTGAAGTTTCGATAGTTTTGCAATCAGTTCCGCTACTTTTGTCGGGTTATCCATTGCTTCTCTCCGTGGGTGTGTATGAATCGCTCTTTATGCTTCAAGGTTGCGGGGTGCGGCATTGCCACAGCTTTGACCGTCCCTGTGATGTTCTTCGGCACAGTTCCGGGTTTGGCTTACGTTATTCCCGCCATATCGGGAATGATAATCTGGTTTGTGTCCGACTTTATGTCGGTGAGATGGGCTTTGCTGTCGTATATCGCCTGTTGCCTTATCCTGCCGCTCATTGTGCCCGCCCCCGAAGCCGTGGCGTTCTTTATCACGCTGTTTGGCTGGTATCCCACGCTTCGCCCCACTGTGATGAAGCTGAAGTTCCGCGTGGTTCGCGGCGCGGTCAAGGCGCTCCTCTTCAACATACCCGCGATACTTACGTTTCGTCTGTTCGCGGAGCTGACGGGAATGGAGGCGATGCTTTCGGGGCTGTTGTTTCTCGGAGAATACGCGCTGCCTATCCTGTGGCTACTGTCAAACATTGCGTTTGTGCTTTACGATATGTGTGTCGACCAAATGATGTACGCTTATGGGCGGTGGGTCAAGCCGAGGATTATCAATCGGGTTAAGTAAAGTTAAATAACCAGCGCAGGTATGTCGTTTAAGTCATACGGCGTTTGCTGATAGACGCAGAAGTTGAGCCAGTTCGAGTAAAACAAGCTCGCGTGTGCCGACCACGTGTTGACGGGCGTCTTGTCGGGGTTGCTGTTTGGGTAATAATTAAACGGAAGCACAGGGTTCATTCCCGCGTCAGAGTCGCGCCGATACTCAGAATCAAGCGTCAGCAGGTCATACTCGGTGTGTCCCGTAAGAAAAAACATTCTGTCGCTTGTGTGGGAGATGAGATAAACGCCCGCTTGGTCGGACACAGCGAGAGCCGAAAGCGAGTGGTGCGCCTCTATGTCCTCAAGCCGCGTGTAAGTGTGGCGTGAGTGCGGCACGTTGAACACCGCGTCAAAGCCTTTGATTATCGGGTGGTGCGGTCGGACGACCTTGTGAGGGAACACGCCTGACATCTTGGTTTCAAGCGGAAACTTTTGTATCCCGAAGTGATGAAACAATGCGGCTTGCGCCCCCCAACAGATGTGCAAGGTGCTGTAAACGTGCGACTTGCTCCACTCGAACAGCTCGCAGAGTTCCTCCCAGTAGTTGACTTCCTCGAACGGCATTATCTCAACGGGCGCGCCCGTCACAATCAGCGCGTCATACCTTTGGTCGCGCACCTCGTCAAAGTACTTATAGAACGCGTTGAGGTGTTCTTTCGGTGTGGTCTTGCTTGTGTGGGTGCGTGGGTGAAGCAGCGTGACGTCGGTTTGCAGCGGCGTGTTCGACAGCAGACGCAGCAACTGGGTTTCTGTCGCGATTTTGGTCGGCATTATGTTGAACACCGCAACCCTAAGCGGCCGTATCTCTTGACGCAAAGCTGCGTCTTGTGACATAACAAAGACGTTCTCGCTTTGCAATACCGAAAATGCCGGTAGGTTTCGTGGTATGTTGATAGGCACTGGGTGACTTCCTTTGTGTTTTGTCGCCGCTGATATGTTTGTTGATTGACAGTCGGCGCAATGAGTGTGGGAAAACGCGGTCAACTAAAGCGTATACTATCGCAGTATATTGATATGATTAGTTTACCACATAAACTGATATATTGCAATAGCTGACAGAACAGAAAACAGCGAAAGACGGCACAAACATTATACTTATAGCAATTATATAGGAAAGGTATTCATTAAGTAAAATATTGGCAAACTATTGACTTTGATTTTAGTATATGCTATAATAGTAAAGCTGTCAACTCACTGGGGTGTCGCCAAGCGGTAAGGCAACGGACTCTGACTCCGTTATTCCGGGGTTCAAATCCCTGCACCCCAACCAACCAAATATCTCCGCAGGATTATCCCCGTCAAGGGGATATTTTACTATTATGACCATTAACGAACTATCCGCGTCTATCTCACAACTGAAGCACAGCACCGACACCGCGGTGTTAGCTCACAGCTATCAAAGCCGCCCTATCCTCGAGTCCGCCGACATAACGGGCGACTCGTACGCCTTGGCTAAACGTGCCGCCGAGTTGCCGCAGCAAAACGTCCTTATGTGCGGCGTGCGCTTTATGGCTGAAACCGTCAAGATTCTCGCGCCGAAGAAGCGCGTGTTCCTTGCGAACACGCTTGCCGGTTGCCCAATGGCTGAGCAGGTTGAACCCGAGATGCTGGCTCACCTGAAGAAAACTGAACCCGACCGCACCATCGTTGCGTATATCAACACGACAGCGGAGCTTAAGCGGCAATGCGACGTTTGTGTCACAAGTTCTTCCGCAGTCAAGATAGTTCGTTCACTTCCGAATGACAAGTTGCTCTTCTTGCCCGACTGCAACCTCGGCGATTACGTAAAAAAGCAGGTGCCGAGCAAAGATATCAAGCTGATTCAAGGTGGCTGCCCTGTTCACGCGGCTGTGAGTGTGAAAGAAGCGCTTGCGGCAAAAGAGGCGCACCCAAACGCCAAGTTGCTTGTTCACCCCGAGTGCCTGCCCGGTGTGGTGGCACTTGCCGACTACGTTGGCTCAACCAAGGGTATCAGCGACTACGCTGCGGCTTCCGCTGACCGCGAGTTTATCATCGGCACAGAAATAAGTATCGCGGAACATCTGTCTTACGATTGCCCCGACAAGACGTTCCACGTGTTGTCAAAAAAAATCCTTTGCCCGAATATGAAGCTGACGACACTGCCCGACCTATATCGCGCGCTGTCGGAGATAGACGGCGGCATAAGTGACCGCGAGATAACGCTGACTGACACGATTATCAGCGAAGCACGGCGATGTATCGACGCAATGCTCGCCTACGGAGGGTAATATGCTTGCAAAACGCATTATCCCGTGCCTTGACGTCCGTGACGGCAAAGTAGTCAAGGGAGTCAACTTCCTCGGTGTCCGCGACATAGGCGACCCTGTGGAACGTGCGGCAGAGTATTATCGGCAAGGTGCCGACGAGCTTGTGTTCTACGACATAACCGCCTCTCACGAGGGGCGCGGCGTGTTCACCGATATTGTTCGCGAAACCGCGAAACGCTCGTTCATTCCGCTGTCGGTAGGTGGTGGCATTAAGTCAACCGATGATTTCAAAGAGATTCTTCGTGCGGGAGCGGACAAGGTGTCAATCAACTCGGCGGCGGTGACAGAGCCGCAACTGATTGAACAAGCTGCAAAGGTCTTTGGCAGCCAGTGCGTGGTGGTGGGGATTGACGCAAGACGTTCAGCAAACGGCTTCACGGTCACAAAGAACGGCGGCAGAATAGACACGGGCGTTGACTTGCTTGGCTGGGTGCGAACGATTGAGAACCTCGGCGGCGGTGAGATATGCCTCAACTCAATGGACGCGGACGGTGTCCGTGGCGGCTTTGATATTGAGATGACCGCCGCTGTCTGCTCCCTCGTCAAGATTCCCGTTATCGCAAGCGGCGGTTGCGGCAAACTTGAGGATTTCTACGAGATATTCACCAAGACAAACGCGTCCGCGGCACTTGCCGCTTCGCTCTTTCACTTCGGCGAGTTGACAGTCGGCGATGTGAAAACGTATCTACACAGTAAAGGTGTGCCAATCAGATTATGATTAACTTAGACAAATACTTTCTCAAATCTGAACTGATACCGGCAATCGTGCAGGACAGCGCAGACGGCACGGTGCTTATGCTCGCTTATATGAACCGCGAGAGCCTCGGCAAGACGCTTGACACGGGGTACACGTGGTTCTGGAGCCGCTCACGCGGTGAGCTTTGGAACAAAGGAGCGACCAGCGGTCACGTCCAGAAAGTTGTCAGTATTGACGGCGACTGTGATGCCGACACCTTGCTGATTCGCGTGGAACAAACAGGCGCGGCTTGCCACACGGGGAGCAGAAGCTGTTTCTTTGATAAGATAGTATAAGAATATGAAAAACACATTCAATCACTTGATAGACACTGCAAGCCTGTCACTTACCGAGATAGACGAGCTTCTTCGGCTTGCTCTCGACATAAAGAAGTCGCCGCAGACTTACGTTGGCGCGTGTAACGGTAAGATAATGGCGACCTTGTTCTACGAGCCGAGTACCCGCACAATGATGAGCTTCCAGAGCGCAATGCTTCGGTTGGACGGCGGCGTAATCGGCTTTGACAACCCGTCGGGCAGCAGCGTGACAAAGGGCGAGAGCCTGAAAGACACTGCCAAGGTTGTCAGTTCGTATTCAGACTTGCTGGTCATTCGCGCCCCTTGGGAGGGAGCGGCAAAAGCGGCGGCCCTCACTGCCGACTGCCCTGTTATCAACGCGGGCGATGGCGGGCACCTGCACCCAACGCAAACCCTGACCGACTTGGCGACACTTTCGGCGGAACTCGGTCGGCTGAACAACCTGACGATAGGACTATGCGGCGACCTCAAGTACGGCAGAACGACGCACTCCCTTGTCAAAACCCTGTCGAAGTACAAGGGCAACCGCTTTGTGCTGATATCAGACAAGAACTTCACACTTCCCGATTACATAAAGAACCACATTGCGGCGACCGACTGCACCTTCACCGAGAGCGACTCCCTCGGCGACGCTCTCCCTCAACTTGACGTGCTGTATATGACGCGCACTCAGCGTGAGCGGCTTGCCGTGGGTGAAAACCCCACAACCTTTGTCCTCACGCCGCAACTGATGTCACAAGGAAAGAAAACCCTTGCCGTTCTTCACCCGCTCCCCCGTGTTGATGAAATCTCGCCGCTTGTTGACGACGACCCACGCGCCCTCTACTTCAAGCAAGCGAACTATGGGATGTATGTGCGTATGTCGCTGATTGTCACACTGCTGAACATCACAAAGTCACACCCACCCGTTCCCCTCCTTAACGGCAAAACCTACGACGGCATATCGTGCCTTAACCCAAAATGCGTGACTAACCCCGCTTACAACAACGTAAACTTACCGCGAAGTTTTCTTCGCACAGGCAACACCTACGAATGTGAATACTGCTCACACCCCCGTGCCGGGAGAGGCGACTGAGATAAGCAGATATTGTTCACTCTGCCGTAACTTATGTGGTGCGAACAGGCTGACGCTCTAACCTCTGCAACATCTTAACAATTAAAACAAAAGCACCTCTCCTTTAAGGAGAGGTGCTTTGTTATTATTTACTTGATTACTTTGCTGGGACGATAAGTCGTGTGAAGTATCTCGTGCGCCTTGTGCGAACCGGGCGCGCCGCCGAGGAACTCGCTGTATGCCTGAAGCACCTCGGGGTTGTCGTGTGACTTCCGCAACTTGTTCGCTGAGTCGAGCGAGTAGAGCGCTTTTGCTCTTTCGGCACGCAAATCGGTGAAGTTGCGCACATCAGCAGGCTGAATCACTTGACCGCCGCCGTTTACGCAGCCACCGGGGCACGCCATTATCTCGATAAACTGAACGTCAAGCTCTTTCGCTCTCACTTTGTCAAGCAGCTTGCGCGCGTTGGCAAGCCCCGAAGCCACGGCAACCTTGACGGTCAAGTCGCCGACTTTGTATTCAGCAAACTTAACGCCGTCAACACCGCGGACTTCCGTGAACTGAACGGGACTGTCGGGGGATTGACCTGTCAGCTTCCAGACCGCGGTACGA
This sequence comes from Oscillospiraceae bacterium, assembly GCA_031260665.1. GTDB lineage: Bacteria > Bacillota > Clostridia > Oscillospirales > Ruminococcaceae > Ruminiclostridium_E. The sequence continues at coordinate 10,050 of JAISLD010000008.1, forward strand.
AGCGCCGCTTCCATAACGCCGCCTGTTGCGCCGAAGATAACCGCCGCGCCTGTTCCGTTGCCCATTGGTGAGTCAAACACACTGTCGTTTAGGTCGGCAAAGCGGATACCCGCCTTGTGTATCATCTTCGCAAGCTCACGCGTGGTGATTGAGATGTCGAGGTCGGGGAGGTCTTTGCCTGCCGCCGACTGGTCGAGTCTGCCTATCTCAAACTTCTTGGCGGTGCAAGGCATAACCGACACGCTGACGATGTTCTTCGGGTCAACGCCTGTTTTGTTCGCCCAATATGTCTTGATAACCGCGCCTTGCATTTGCTGCGGGGACTTGCAGCTTGAGAGGTGCGGCAGCAAATCGGGGTAATACGCTTCAGCGAAGCGAATCCAACCGGGAGAGCAAGACGTAACCATCGGGAGAACGCCGCCGTTTGTCACGCGGTCGAGAAGCTCCGTCGCTTCTTCCATAATGGTGAGGTCCGCGCCGAAGTTGGTGTCAAACACGGCGTTGAAGCCGAGCATACGAAGCGAGGTGGCAAGTTTGCCCTCAACGGGCGTGCCAATCGGGAAACCGAACGCTTCGCCGAGGGAAGCGCGAACGGAGGGAGCCGCCTGAACCACGACCGTCTTTGTCGGGTCAGCCAAAGCCGCCCAAACCTTGTCGGTGTCGTCCTTCTCGGTCAACGCGCCTGTCGGACAAACCGCTATGCACTGACCGCAAGATACGCAGGCACTTTGCGCCAAGTCCATATCAAAAGCACAACCAATTTCGGTCTTGAAGCCGCGGTTGTTCGCCCCAATAACGCCGACGCTTTGGTTGACAGAGCAGGCGGCGACACAGCGGCGGCAGTTTATGCACTTGCTGTTGTCGCGAACTACCGAGCAAGAGCTGGTGTCGTATGTCTGGTCGCGTATTTCACCGAGATATTTGTACGAATCGGTGACGCCGAGGTCTTTGCAGAGGGCTTGGAACTCGCAGGTGCCGCTTCTGTCGCAAGAAAGGCAGTTTTGGTTGTGGGTGGAGAGGAGAAGCTGAAGCGTTGTGCGGCGACTCTCGATGACCGCTTTGCTGTGAGTGAATATCTCTCGTCCCTCGTCCATTTTGCTGATTGGGTAGACGCAAGCGGCAAAGAGCGAGCGACCGCCTTTGATTTCAACCACGCAGATTCTACACGCACCGATTTCGTTCAGCTCTTTGAGATAACAAAGTGTCGGTATACGAATACCGTTTTGACGTGCCGCTTCGAGAATGGTTGTTCCCTCCTCGACCTGAACCGCCACGCCGTCGATTTTTATGTTTACCATATTTACTCCTTGATTGAAGGTCGACAGATTATTCTTTTATGATTGCGCCGAATTTGCACTTTTCCATGCACGCGCCGCACTTTATGCACTTCTTTTGGTCGATAACGTGCGGGTTCTTCACCGTGCCGCTGATTGCGCCGACAGGGCAAACACGCGAGCAAGCCGTGCAGCCTTTGCACTTCTCGGCGATAATCTTTATCTGCATAAGGTCCTTGCAGACGTGAGCGGGGCACCGCTTTTCGGTAACGTGCGCCACATATTCGTCGCGGAAGAAACGGAGAGTTGAAAGCACGGGGTTCGGCGCGGTCTGTCCGAGTCCGCAAAGCGAGTTGTTTTTGATGTAGTGGCAGAGTTCCTCCATCTTGTCGAGGTCAGCAAGCTCGCCTTTACCTGAAGTAATCTTCTCAAGCATTTCGTAAAGACGCTTTGTGCCGACACGACAGGGAGTACACTTGCCGCAGGATTCGTCAACGGTGAACTGGAGGAAGAACTTCGCTATGTCAACCATACAGTTGTCTTCGTCCATTACTATCAGTCCGCCCGAACCCATCATAGAACCGATTGAGATGAGATTGTCGTAGTCAATCGGGATATCTATGTGTTCCATTGGGATACAGCCGCCCGACGGTCCGCCTGTTTGCGCCGCCTTGAACTTTTTGCCGTTCGGGATGCCGCCGCCTATTTCGTAAAGAACTTCACGGAGTGTCGTCCCCATAGGGATTTCAACCAAACCCGTGTTGTTTATCTTGCCGCCGAGAGCAAAGACTTTTGTTCCCTTTGACTTCTCTGTGCCCATTGCCGCGAACCACTCCGCGCCTTTGAGGATAATCTGCGGAACATTCGCGTAGGTTTCGACGTTGTTGAGGATAGTCGGCGCGTGCCACAGTCCCGCTTCAGCAGGGAACGGAGGACGGGGCCGCGGCTCACCGCGGTTGCCCTCAATCGAGGTCATCAGCGCGGTTTCTTCGCCGCAGACAAACGCGCCCGCGCCGAGCCGAATGTCAACGTCAAAGTCAAATCCTGTTTCAAATATGTTTTTGCCGAGAAGCCCGTACTCACGCGCTTGTTCGATTGCTATTTCAAGTCGTTTAACGGCAATCGGGTATTCAGCGCGAACGTAGATGTAACCTTGTGTCGCGCCGATTGCGTAACCGGCGATTGCCATTGCTTCAAGCACAACGTGAGGGTCGCCCTCAAGCACGCTTCTATCCATAAACGCACCGGGGTCACCCTCGTCGGCGTTGCAGCAGACGTACTTTTGCGGCGCGTTCGGCACCAACTTGCGCGCCAAATCCCACTTGCGCCCTGTCGGGAAGCCACCGCCGCCACGGCCACGAAGCCCTGACTTCAGCACCACGTCGATAACTTCTTGCGGCTGCATCTCGGTCAGCACCTTGCCGAGCGCTTGGTATCCGTCGGTCGCGATATACTCGTCGATAACTTCGGGGTTGATAACGCCGCAGTTGCGAAGCGCAACGCGGAGCTGCTTTTTGTAGAAGTCGGTGTCGCGAAGCGACTTCACGCCCTCCGCCGTGACTGTTTCTTGGTAGAGCAAACGCTGAACCACGCGACCTTTGAGAAGATGCTCCGATACTATCTCGGGGATATCCTCGACTTTCACCATCGAGTAATAGCTTCCCTCGGGATAGACTATCATAATGGGACCGAGTGCGCAAAGCCCGAAGCAACCTGTTTGAACGACGTTTACTTCTTTTTCAAGTCCGTTCTTCTTGATTTCTTCTTGAAGCGTTTCGATTATCAGCTTGCTGCCGGACGACGAACAACCTGTCCCCCCGCAGACTAAAACATTGGAACGATACATATAATTCCCCCTGACTGTATGTTATACCCGTGGCAATCCCGGGTTACTTTGCCAACTCGGAGTTTGACACGGTGTATTCCTGAACCGCCTGTCCTCTTGCCAGATGTTGCTCTGCAATGGTCTTTGCCTTGTCCGCGTCTACCTTGATGTAGGTCACTTTCTCTTTGCCGGGTTCATACACCTCGACAATCGGCTCGTATTGGCAAAGCCCGATACAGCCTGTCTGCGTCACGGTTATGTTTGCCAATCCTTTTTCCTGAACAAAGTCGGCAAGGACTTTAAGCACAGGGCGCGCACCTGCCGCAATCCCGCAAGTAGCCATACCGACCACCACGCGGGTTCCGTCCTCGCTGCCCTCTCTAAGCCCTACTTGACCTTGCATTTTCTCTTTTATCGCTTTAAGTTCCGCAAGTGATTTCATTGTGTGTGTCCTTTCGTGATGAATTTAGAAACCAACAGCAACATATTCTATCAACCTTGTTGCCTGTCCGGCACAAACCCGCTCCCGCAGAGGCGGCAAGGGTGTCGACTGAGTCGTTCCGGTCGCCCGCCTGTGTCCCGAGGGGTATGACCTTCGGCATATACGCTTTAAGTTGTTGACATTGGTTTAGAACGCCCTGCCTTTGTTTACTTCAGCCGTGTTTTCTTCCAGAAACTCGCGGAAGAACGCGGCGGCATCGGGCGAATCGAGAGGGACGCCGTCAAGTTCCGCCTTGAACTCCCTTGTGTCAAGGCTGAACCCCTCGCCGTCCACTTCGTAGGTATACAAAAAGTCTGTTTGCTGATTGAACATCGCGAGCGTTTCAATCGTGCCGTTCATGTCGCCGAGTGGCATTCGGTCGATACTCGACAAGCCGAACACCGCCGTCACTTCCGTGCCGCTCCCTTGGGCGGATGTTATGTTGAACGAACCACCCGTAAGCTCCGCCGCAAACTTGAAAAACCCGACGCCAAGCCCGACTTTTCGTGTGGTTCGCGTGGTGTAGAACGGGTCGGTCACGCGGTCAAGCGTTTCGCCGTCCATACCGCACCCGTCGTCTTTGATGACGATAGCCAAGGTGTCGTCGGTTGTGCTGACTGTGACGCCAATCTCGGTCAGCTTTGCGCCCGCTTTTATGCTGTTTTGCGCTACGTCAAGCACATTCAGCGAGAGTTCCTGCATCATATCAGTTGTATTTCGCGAGAATCTCGTCGAGTTCTCCGCCTGTCAACCTGCCGTACACATCTTCGTTGATGGTGAGGACAGGCGCAAGCCCGCACGCTCCGATACAGCGGCAATCGTCAAGGGAAAACTTGCCGTCGCTTGTTATTTCGCCGCCTTTTATGCCGAGTTTGTCTTGCAGCTTCTCGAATACCTCACCCGAGCCTTTTACGTAGCAAGCGGTGCCGAGGCAAACCGATATGCGATACTTGCCTTTCGGGTTGAGCGAGAACTGCGAGTAGAACGTCGTTACCCCGTAAATCTTTTCGAGTGGGATATTCAGTTCTTCGGAGATGAGCCGCTGGACTTCTATCGGCAGATAGCCGTAGATTTCTTGCGCCTCTTGCAGGATACGGAGAAGAGAACCTTCACGTTCCTTGTACTCGCCGATGACGGTGAGCAGTTTGTTTTCCTGCTCTGCTGTGCCTTGAAACGGCACTGCCGGTGTTTTGATTGGCATTTTTATCCTCCCTTGTGTTGGTACTGCGTAAAGCCTGTTAGTTATTGAATTGACAAACAAGCGTCTGCTTACATTATAGCACAAACCGCGAACAATTTCCATAGGTTAAAGCAAATTATAAGGAGTTTATTTTAAGTAAATCAAAGCTTTAACTATGAACGAAGAAAACGTGTTTTCTCCCACCCTTGCGGGGAGGAAACACAAAATGATTAGTTAGTCAGAAAGCTCTTGCTTTAATTGACTTATGTTACCAATTTGTGTTATAATAGGTACAAGTATCTCACAACACTTGCGTTTTTATTTTAACAAACTGTTGCCAACAAACACATTACATAACATATGGACTATAACAAATTCTTGATGAAATACGGCGGTATGTCAAAAGACGAGGCCGACGACAAACTGAAAAACTACGGCGAGAATCTTCTCTTCGGTGAGAAGCACGCCGCACCTCCTCCCGCGTTGCCCGATATCGTGCGCGCGGTTATGCTTGCGGTGTCGGCGGCTTTGCTGTTCTTTGCCGAACGCTTCTCGGCAGGGATAACCGCCGCGTTTCTCGCACTCGCGTTCATCGCCGCGGAGTTCGCCAAGAGTTTCTTTTACGAGAACAAACTCGCCGAGATTCAAAACGACACATCGGTGCGATATCGCTCCTCACGTAGCGGTGAAGAAGCCCGCCTGCAGCGCCGCGAGTTAGTCGAAGGCGACGTCCTCTTTCTGACGCAAGGCGAGATGATACCCGCGGACGGCGTGGTCCTTGAGGAGAAAGCGTTGACGGTTGACGAAACGCTGCTTGGCTTCACAAGCGGCGCGGTACACAAGTTCGCCGATTTCGCCGATTCAGATGAGGGATATCTTTTTCAAGGTTCGCTTATCCTGTCGGGCGCCGCGATAATGCGTGTCAGCGAAACGGGAGCGGACACTCGGCTCTATCGTCAAGCGGAGAACAACAACAACGGCGACCCGGAAGAAAACGACGACGACGATAAAACGTCGGCGTTTCCTGCCGCCGATATGCTCTTTCCTAAAAACAAACTGCTGATTACAGGCGTTCCTGTCGGGATAGCCGTGGTTCTCGGTGTGCTTGCGCTACTTATCGGCGGTGTTGAAAACCTGTCCGCGTCTCTCACGCTTCTCGCCTGCGCTGTTTGCGTGGGGGCGGCAGCACTGCCTGTGTCCTCTATCTCAAACGTGCGCCTTATCTACGCGTTGTCACTCGGGAAACTCCACTCACACGGCGTGTTCGTCAAACGTGCGGAGTCGGTGGAAATCGGGGCGGAGATACCCGTGTTCTTAGCGAAAGACACCGTGATGTTCACCGAGAACCGCCGCAACGTGACCGACTGCTTCACCCCTGAACGTGCTGTTCTCTCACAGATAGCGAAAATCGCGGCGACGGGCGGCGAACGTGACGCGTTCACCGAAGCGATACATATCTTTGCGCCAAGTGACGACGGAAATTTCCCGTCGCTTCGCGCCTATGACGGGCTGAAGCAAAACGGCTTTGCCGGTCAAGCGGTTGACTGTAACGGCGGCGTGCTGGTTTGTCTGCGCGGCACACCCGAGAAGCTGCTCCCTTGTTGCAAGGGGCTTTCACCCGATAGACTGCTTGAGATAAACGACAAGCGCACCTCGTTTGCCGCACGCGGGTTCTCTGTTCACGCGGTCGTGGTCGCCGCCATATATAATGAAGAAGCGGAAGATTCAACCGACGAAAACGAAGAACCAATCACCGCCGAAGCAACCGCGGCGGAACCACCGCTCCAAGAAGACGTGTTGTCGCTTGACTATCAGTTTGTCGGGTTGCTTGCGTTTGACCTTGCGCTGAAAGCGGGCGCGTCCGCTGACGTGAAGCACTTTGCCGCGTCAAAGGTGCGGGTTGCGCTGATTACAGCCGAGGACGTCAACACAGCAAGCGTCGTCTGCAAGAAAACGGGGCTTCAGCCACGGGGCACAATGGACGGACCGCTTGTTGCGGGGCGACACGCCACGGATTATAAAAACACAGAGCTTTACATCAACACACCCTCGTATCTTATCCCCGAAATCACCGACGGATACTCGCATGAGTTTGTCAAAACAGCGGCGAAAGCAACGACAGCGGAAGAAGCCGCGCTCTTTTCCCGCGCCGATATGCTCTTTTGCGACAGTTCGGGTTCGGGTTATGCGGTTGAAGCCGCCGATATCGTCACCACCCACAACGACTGCGAAACCGTGAGCCGCACGCTTCGCACCCTCGCAAAGACCGCTTATTCAGGGAGATTGTCGGTGTCGGTCAGCCTTGCCGCCGCGTTATCTCTCCTTGTTATATCTTTGGTCGATTTCTTCTCGGGGTCGCTTTCCGCGTCTTACCCGCCTGTGTTTGCGCTTATCGCTTTGCTTTTGTCGCAATGGGGCGGTTTGTTCTTTGCGTTTGAACTGCCGGGTTCAACCACCAAAGCAGACGACATTCGCGACTTTTCGCCCGCGTTTCTGCTTCACACCGGGCTTTCAGCCGCCGCACTTCTCTTGCCTGCCGTGGTGCTAATCGCACTCACAAGCGTCCCCCCCGAAGCAACACGCTCGGCTTTGCTGCTTTGCCTCACAAGCGGGTTTATCTCAATGTGTTGGTGCCGCTTGTCTGAAGAAAAGACAGCGCTCTGGGTTCTGCGCAAGTCAAAAGCAAACCTGTCGTTCCCGCTCTTGATGTCACTGTCACTTGTCGCGCTCACTTGCGGCGTCGTCTTTATCCCTGTGCTTAACGCCGCTGTCGGCTTTGCCGCGCCTGTCTGGTGGCTTGCGCTTGCTTCGGTGGCGGGCGGCTTTGTCTGTGGACTTTGGCGTGATATCCTGAAGAAAGCCAAGCGGCGATAACATGAACAAACTGCTTCTTGCTCTTCAGGGTCTCCTCTTTGGCTTGTCGGCGACAATGCCGGGGGTCAGCGGCTCGGGTCTGCTGATGTCGATAGGTGCGCACGAAAATGCCGTCAATGCGCTCTCACCGAAACCGAGTGAGCTGAAACGAAAGCTCCCCTACACTATCTCGTTCAGCGTGGGCGCGGTGATTGGGGCTGTGGCGTTCGCGCTTTTTCTTTCAGCAATAGTGAAGCGATACCCGACCGCTTCTTACTTCTTTGTCGAGGGGCTGATTGCGGGGGCGATACCGCTTGCGTTTCGGTTCGCTTATGTCAACCGCAAAAGCATAACGGGGCGCAATATCACGATTTTCGTGTTTGCTCTCGGTGTGTCAATCGCTGCGGGATTCACACACGGCGCGTCCTCGTCGGACTACTCGCTGACGCAAGAACCGATGAAAGGCAACCCTGCCGCAACGGTCGTCACGCTGACCAACAACACGAAGTCAACCGTCAAAGAATGGTCGATATCGTATCCACAAGGGAAAGTAAGCAGCGTGTCGGGCGCCAAGCAGATTCACACGCAGTCGCTTGCCGAATCCTTTTTGGCACGGTTTCGTGACAGTGAACCCGGCAAACCAAACGCTTTTGTCCCCGACGACGGCGCACCAAAGACTATCGCACCCGGCAAGTCGGTCACGTTTGTATACGCGGCGAAGCTGAGGGATAAGCTGCAGCTTTCCGCTGATGTCACCTACAAGTTAGACGCGATTCTTTTTATAGAGCTACTCGGTGCCGGATTCTTCGCGGCAGGGGCGGCGATGATACCGGGTGTGTCGGCTTCGCTTATTATGTCGATGTTCGGGGTTTATGCCACGGTGATAAACGGACTGAAGAACATAGACGTCGCGGTGCTTCTCCCTGCGGCGGTCGGCATAATGGCAGGTGCGTTTTGCGGTTCATACTTAGTCCGCTCTTTCTCGTCACGGAACTTCGAGATGTATTACAGTATGATTCTCGGGTTGTTTCTCGGTTCTATGTTCATTATGTTCCCCGACAACGTGACGTTTGGTGCGGAGCTGATTGTCGGACTGGTGCTGTTTGCTCTCGGTGTGGCAATCTCATTCACAATCACGGCGGAGAAGCGTTCGGCTGAGGATTTACGTTCGGTTTTCGACAGTTGACGAAACCCACTTGCACAAACGCCCATTATCGGTTATAATGTATACATCTTTATCTATCACGCACCCGAAAGGAACGGTTTGACATATGTTTAATTTTGATGAAGTAGGCGACAAAATATACGGCGGCGCACACACCGCGTTATATCGTTCCGGCGACCGCGCCTACAAGGTGTTCTCGTCAGGATACGAAGAAGAAGCGGCAAGGGAGTTCGCTTGCCACGAGTTAGCCGTGCAAGCGGGGCTTAACGTGCCTGAACTTTACGGCAGCGGCCGCAACACCGAGGGACTTGCCGTTATCGCGCGCGAGTTTATCGACGGGCGCACTTTCGCTGAAATCATCGCCGAAGAACCCGAGAGTTACGATGAGTTTCTTGAGCTGCTGATTGACGAGCAAATCAAAATCAACGACTGCGACGGAACAGGCGCGCCGCCACTGAAGCAAGTGATAGAGGCGCAAATCCGTTCGCTTCGCGGCTTGCCTGCGGCGCGGCAAGACGAATTGCTGACAGAACTTGAAGCTCTGCCTGTTCACAACAAGCTCTGCCACGGAAACTTCGGGCTGGAAAACATAATCGTGGCTGAGGACGAGAGCTTCTACCCGATAGACTGGGCGCTCGCAATGTGCGGCAACGCAAGTGCCGACGTGGCAAAAACGTATCTCAAACTCTGCTGTATCTCGACCGAAACCGCCGAGAATTACATCAAGGTCTATTCCGAGAAGAGCAACACCGACAAGCAGTATGTTCGCAGGTGGATTCCGATTATGGCGGCGTCACGCCTTGCCGACAGCGACGAGCTGACGCATATTGAACGAAACCTAATGCAAATCTGGATACAGTGAGTCTGTGCGGCACGAAGTGCCAACGCCGCGAAGCGGCGTGTTACGCTTGTGTGCGGATTAACTTGGCGGCGTAGCCGCCAATTGCCGCGAAGCGGCGGAGGTTAAACTGAAAGTTTAACCTGTTAAGGAGTATAACGCGACACGTTGCTGATTAAAACACACGCCCCGTGCCGCCCCGTGCCGGGGAGGCAAATAAGCTAACGCGACACGTTGCTGATTAAAACACACGCCTCTCTTTCATTAAGAGAGGCGTTGTTTGTTCAATCAAGTAAGCAAACTAAGCGGGTCAATCCACGCGCCGTCTTGCTTCACGGCGAAGTGGAGGTGCGGTTCTTCCGCGATTTCTATTTCAGCAGTGCCGCCTGTGAGTGCGATAACATCGCCGACAAGCACAGCTTGTCCCACGTTTACGGGCACGTTGCGGTCCAACCCGTAGTAGTAACTCACCAGTCCGTCGCCGTGGTCTATCTCAACGCAGACACCCCACAGCGGGTCAGCATAGACCTTTGACACCTTGCCGTCGGCAAACGCGTTGACCGCTGTGCCGTTTGCCGCCTTGATGTCAACGCCGTCGTGTGTTTTCCAAACGCCGAGTGTCTTTGACTTCACGAGTTCCCCGTTTGAATACGGCACGGATATTTCACCTTTGACCGGCACGGTGTATACGGGCGTGTTGTCAAACATACGCGCCGCTTCTTTCGCTTTTTCTCTCTCTAACGCCGCGACGTTGGTCGGTGAGGTCGGGATATAGACACCGGGGATTGACTTTTCGGCAGGTTCTGTCGTCACGGCGGGCTTGGTTTCGTTTTGCTTCGGCACGCCGAACTGCTCGTTCACCACGGGTATGTCGGGGTCCGCAAAGGTTTCGGTGATGTTTGTGTTGCCTTGGTTTGCCGTGGTGCCGAGTTTGCTGAGGGCACGGTCATAAGCGAAGTAGGTTGAGCCACCGACTGCCGCCAAACTAAGCACCAACGCGAAAGCGAAACCTTTGCCTTTCAGAAACGAACGGGCTTTTTCAAACTTTACGGTTTTCATTGTTATTCTCCTTGAGCAGCTATAGTTACTGTAAGTGTACGTCAAGGATTAGTTTTGGCTGAATTTGGGATAATATGCGTGAGGAATCAGATTTTTCTTTTTATTTTGTTCAGCGCGCCCTTCTCAAGCCGCGACACCTGCGCTTGACTTATCCCGATACGCCCCGCAACTTCAACCTGTGTTTTCCCTTGAAAGAACCGCAAGTTCAGTATATTCTTCTCACGTTTGCCGAGATTGCCTATCGCGTCTTTCAGCGCAATCTCATCAAGCCAGCTTTCGTCGTCGCTTTTGTCGCCAATCTGGTCCATAACATAAACCGTGTCGCCTGTTTCAGAGAACACGGGTTCATAAAGCGAGATAGGGTCGCTCACCGCCTCGAGCGCGATAACAACGTCGCAGCGTTTCGCCCCGATTTCTTTCGCTATCTCATCGGCTGAGGGTTCACGCTGGTTTTCGTTCGTCAGCTTTTCTTTCGCCTGCATTGCCCGATAAGCGAGGTCACGCATTGAACGGCTGACACGCACTTGGTTGTTATCGCGAAGATAACGCTTGACTTCACCGAGAATCATCGGCACCGCGTAGGTTGAGAAGCGAACGCCGACCGATGTGTCAAAGTTGTCAATCGCTTTCATCAAGCCGATACAACCGACCTGAAACAAGTCGTCGGGGTTTTCGCCTCTCCCCGCAAACCGCTGTATCACCGACAAAACAAGCCGCAGGTTGCAGGTTATCAGCTCCTCTCGCGCCGAGGTGTCGCCCGTCTTTGCGCGACCAAGCAGCTCGATTTTCTCCGACTCACGCAGGGTCTTAAGCGTTGAAGTGTTGACTCCGCTGATTTCCACCTTGTTATAGTACACAGCCGTCACCGCCTTTTCTTTTATGTAACGCGCTGTGTTGCTTATGTAAGTTTAGTATCAGCCGATATTTCGGTTTTATACCGAACAGGTTGTGTTAAAATTTAACAATTGTTGCTTTGTATAGTAGATTTAACCGGCTATATCAATATCAACAGCTTAAACAAATCATTTCGCAAGGGCGTCGACTGAGTCGTTTCGGCCGCCCGCCTGTGCCCCGTGGGGTATGACCTTCGGCATATATACTCTCAAGTTGTTGATGTTGCCGCAGTGAGTGAAGAAACAGCGTTCACTCCCCCTGAAGGAGGAGAGTGCGCTAAATATCTAATAACGCAAGGTTCATCACCTGTCTGCCACTTAGTGGCAAAAGGTAGAGTTAACAAAATGTTAACACTTTGTCTATAAAGTTTCGTTAAATTTATGCGATAATATTTATAGTCAGAATCCCTACTTATTTATGATAAACAAGGATTTGCGACGTTGATGAGCGAAGAAACAGTGTTCTCTCCCCATCGGTGGTGGGGAGAGAAGACTGAACGGTTAGTTAATCAGCGATTATTATGGTCGATATAGTCGGTTGAATAGGCACGCTTTAGCGTTGTTCGCGTTTTGGGCTTAGGGTGAAAAGCTCCTGCTTTGCAACAAAACGCCCGCTTAGGGCGTTTTTTTATTAGAATATCATCACCGAAAGGGAAATTGTATGAATATTGCTACAATTTTAGGGTTTGTCATCGCGTTCGGCGGGATACTCGTCGGTTATATCCTTGAGGGAGGCGAGATATCCGCGCTGCTCCTCTTAAGCCCCGCGCTTATCGTGTTCGGCGGAACGTTCGGCGCCGCGTTCATCTCATTCAATATGCTGCAAATCAAGAGTTTCCCGAAACTTTTGATAGAAGCGTTTAGGTTTTCGGGCGGCGAGAACATACAAAAGACAGCGGCTCAACTTGAAGAAATGGCGACACTCTGCCGTGCCAAAGGTATCCTCGCTCTTGAATCGTACTTGAACGAGCACAACGAAGTTGACCCCGTTATGAAACGGGGCGCAACGATAATGATTGACGGTATCGAGCACGAACGGCTGATTGAAACAATGGAAGCCGAAGTTGACGTTATAGAGAAAGCCGAACACCAAAACATCGCTCTCTGGGAAGCTATGGCGGGTTTCGCACCAACAATGGGCGTGCTTGGAACGGTTATGGGTCTTGTACACACACTCGGTAACATGGGTGAACCGAGTGAGCTTACGCGGTCAATCGCTTCGGCGTTTATCGCGACGCTTTATGGCGTGGGTATCGCGAATATCCTCTTTATGCCTATCGCCACAAAACTGAAAACGAATATGAAATTCAATATGCTCGGCTATGAACTGATGATACGCGGTATCGACAGTATCCAACGCGGAATGAACCCGAGGAACGTACACGATATGTGTGAACCGTACCTTGACGCGATAGGAAAGCTGAACGCTAAATCCGACAAATAGGGGGTTATTATGGCAAAGAAAGCGCCGGAAGCCGAAAAGGAAAATGGCGAACGATGGCTTCTTACATATTCTGATATGATTACGCTGCTCCTCGCGCTCTTCATCGTGCTTTACGCTATCAGCACGGTGGACGCGGCGAAGTATGAAGCGGTCGCCGAAGCAATGGGCAGCGCGTTCGGCGGCGGAGCGTCGGCGGGAGCGGCGGGAGGCGGCGGTCAAGGCGGCAACTTTGCCGATTTATACGGCGCGTTCCTCAATGACGCGAATGTGGAAGCAATCACGGGCGTCGCGATAAGCGACGGTGAGATACGCATTATGTTTGACAGCGAGCTGATGTTCGACCCGAACAGTTCGGTGCTGAAACCCGAGGGCAGGGAAGCGTTACGCTTCTTGGTGCCGTCGATACAGGTGCTGTCGCCTTATTTGGCGAAGATATCCGTTGAGGGGCACACCTCTGACGACAACGGAACCAGCGCGGTCAACGAGTGGGACTTGTCGTCTGAAAGAGCGAAGAATGTGCTGAAGTTCCTCGACGACCTCGACCCCACCGAGAACAAGAAGTATGAAATGAGCGCGTATGGCTCGAACAAGCCGCTTGAGAACACCGAGCCGTCGTCCCCCGCGAACCGCCGCGTTGAGGTGACGATTACGCGAAACGACATCAAAATGGAGGACACGCTGACTCTCCTTGAAACGATTCGCTATGATTACAACCAAGATATGAAGTACGTTGACCTGAACGGCAACGAGATAAACAGGATAGGTCAGGATTCAATCCAGAGTATCCTCGACCACATCAACGGCAAGTACGGCGAAACCGCGGGAACGGGAACAAACACCGAAGCCACGCCGTCTAACATACCGACAGTCGTCACGTTTGTCGGTCCGCGTATCAGCCAAATCACAAGCCCACTTGAACAAGATTACGCTCATATGACAGCGACTGCGGTCGTTGAAGGCGAAGGCGAGGGCGAAGAAAGCGAAGGTGAGGGTGAAAGCGAAGGCGAGGGTGAAAGCGAAGGCGAGGGTGAAGCCGAAACTGAAGCCAAAAAAGGACATTAACAAGATATTAACTACGATTTTGTTTAACTAACTTCCGCGACAACAATACCACTGCCGCTATGTTTGGCAAAGCTAACAGTATGTTTACGCTGTCGGCTAACTCAAACAACAGCGGCAGTTCGCCTTGTGCGCCGAAATACGCCGCCGCCGCGTACGCGGTCAGCACCACGGCGTGGACCGCTTTGTTCTTGGTCAAGAACGACAGGGTTCTCCGCACAAACACCGAGTAACCTGCGGCTGTCGCCAAAGCAAACAACGCAACCGACACCGCGACAAACTTAGTCGCACCGCCGCCAAGTGTCGCCGCGAACGCGGCAGCCGCAGCTGATTCACCCAGACTTTCTGTTTTGCAAACGAGAATCATAAAGCCTGTCGCCGAACACATCAGCACCGTGTCTATGTAAATCGACAGCACCGACCACTTGCCTATGCGGTCAGCAGAGGTTTCCGCCGACGACACACCGACCGTGACAGACGTGCCAAGCCCCGCTTCGTTGGAGAAGATGCCGCGCCTAAGCCCCCAACTCATCGCGGCAATCATGCCGCCGCCAACCGCGCCTCCGCTTGCCGCCCGTATCGAAAACGCTTCGGTGAAGATTCGCGTGATTGTGTCGGGCACAGCCTCGGCGTTCAGCACCACAACAAGCACACAGCCACCTATGTAGAGAGCCGACAGCAACGGAATAAACCTCTCGGCGAGTTGCCCAAACAGCTTTGCTCCGCCAAGACAAACCAGCCCGAGTATCACGGCGGCAAACAAGCCGCTGACAGGTGAGGGAAGCGAGAACGACTCGCTGAGAACGTGCGACATTGCGCCTGTTTGCGCCATATTCCCCATAACAAAGCCGCATATAAGCGAGCAAGCCGCGTAAACCACCGCGACGTTTCGCCCAAGTGCGGCTTTTATGTAACGAAACGCGCCGCCCTCGCCGTTCTTTCGGTATAACGCGCCGAGATAATTCTCCGCGTAAGCCAGTCCCATACAAAGAAACCCCGACACGACCAACCAAAACAGAGCGCCCGCACCGCCGTACTTCAGCGCGCCGCCGATAGCGATGATGTTGCCTGTGCCGAGTGTCATAGCGAGAACCGACGACAACGCCTGAACAGGCGACAGCTGCCTGCCGTCGTTGGCTGTTTTGCGAAGCAGAGTCGCGGAAAGCAGCGACGGCAACCGAAACTGGACAAGGCGGCACTTGACCGTGAAGTAAACACCAAGAAGCGCAAACAGCCCGACTGTGCCGTATCCCCACAAGAAGTTGCGGTTGAGATAAGAAAGTATTTCCATATAAGCATTATATGGGACAAAGCGTCATTCAATGACGAACGGACTTCTTCACAAAGCGAAAGCAGACAAACAGCTTCTTCCCAAGCAGCCACCAGACACCCCACACAGGGAACAATCGCTCTTTAGAAACAAAAAAGACGTACCGTGCGGGCTTGTCCCTGCCGTGCAGGTTGACCTCAAGTATCAGTTCTTTCAATAACGAAACCTCAAGTGGTTAGATAATCAACGATTACTTTATTTTATACAATCGGTAATAAAATCATTTTGGGCAAAACTTGGTTGATTATGCATATTTTCACTTATTTAACACTTGAATCCCGATTTAATGTTGAAAACTCTGTGGAAAGTGTTAAAAGAATCGCTTGATAGTGGGATTCTTATCCACGAAATGTTTTTGTTACAATGTTAACAAATTGAAATTGAAACCACAAACGGCAATCGTTCAGTAGTGTGTTATATCGTGAAAACGGCTTGGCAACGCTGTTTCACGCTGTTTACAAACTGTAATTATCTTTTGCGAAGTGATAATTATGCAGTGCTTGCCACTTGACAAAGTGGTTTTCAACAGATACCTGTTGAAATGTTGAAAGTCTTCTGCGGGGACAGGCAATAAGCAGAAGCGACACGTTGTTGTTCTATACCAACAACTTAGGCGCATAACCGAAGGTCATATGCCCCAAGTTGTTAATATTGGACAAGCAAACATATCGCGTTAACTCTATTGCTCCTCCGGCATGGAGTTGACAAGCGGTAGGTAATTGTATTATAATGGTAGTATCATAAATTGTAAGGAGATTCAAATGTACCCTACTCTCTTAGCGGCGACCAGCGACCCTGTGGGTTCTGTACTCGGCGCGGAATCCGCGTTGCCGATGATAGCCTCGCTTGGGCTTATGGTCGTCGTGTTCTACTTCCTCCTCATTCGCCCCGAACGAAAGCGCAGCAAGAAGCTGAAGTCGATGATTGAAAGTATGCAGGTGGCGGACGAAGTTATCACGGCAAGCGGCGTTATCGGCATCGTCGTCAGCGTGAAAGAGGACAGCGTCGTCATCGAAACAGGTCCCGATAAAACGAAAATCCGTTTCCTCAAAACCGCCGTGGTTGAAAACCGAACAGTACACGACGACGTGTCTTGACCACGCACCCACTTGGAAATAATTTATTATAAGGAGAACGTCTATGTTAGTATCCGCAAAAGAAATGCTTGAGAAAGCACGCGACGGCAAGTACGCCGTAGGTCAGTTCAACATCAACAACCTTGAGTGGACAAAAGCGGTTTTGCTCACCGCCGAAGAAGAAAAATCGCCTGTTATCCTCGGTGTCAGCGAAGGTGCGGGGAAGTATATGACGGGGTACAAGACCGTCGTGGGTATGGTGAACGGTATGCTTGAAACGCTGAAGATTACCGTTCCTGTCGCTCTCCACCTCGACCACGGCTCGTATCAAGGCGCGCTTGACTGTATCGACGCGGGCTTCTCGTCCGTTATGTTCGACGGTTCGCACTATCCTATTGACGAGAACGTCGAGAAAACAACGGCTCTCATCAAGATATGTCGCGACAAAGGTTTGTCTATCGAAGCTGAAGTCGGCTCGATAGGCGGCGAAGAGGACGGCGTTATCGGCAAAGGCGAATGTGCCGACCCCGAAGAATGTGGTCGTATCGCTGATTTAGGCGTGACTATGCTTGCCGCCGGAATCGGCAACATTCACGGCGCGTATCCCGCCGATTGGGCAGGCTTGTCGTTTGAAACACTTGAAGCGGTGAAGAAACGTGTCGGCGATATGCCGCTTGTTCTCCACGGCGGCACGGGTATCCCCGAAGATATGATTAAGCGCGCTATCTCACTCGGCGTGGCGAAGATAAACGTCAACACCGAGTGCCAATGGGCGTTCCAGAAAGCGACGCGCAAGTATATTGAGGACGGCAAGGACCTGAAAGGCAAGGGCTTTGACCCGCGCAAGCTGCTCGCTCCCGGGTATGACGCGATACGCGCAACCGTGAAAGAAAAGATTCAGCTGTTCGGCTCAAACGGCAAGGCATAAGATTAGATAAACAAAACAAGAACCTCTCCCGTTGGGAGAGGTTCTTTGTGCTTGAAATCAATCTTCATCATCAGTCGCGTCCGCCTCGGACTCGTCTGTTATCTCAACGCTTTCGTCTGTTGATTCATCAACACTTTCGGTTTCGGCGTCTTCGTCACGGCGAGTACGCGCGAAGTTTACGACGCGGCTGTCCTCAATTAACCGCATAAGCCGCACACCAAGTGATGTGCGATAACACGGGCGCAAGTCGCAGACACGGATTCTGATGATTATGCCCTCGGTGTTGATAAGAAGCACGTCGTCACTCTCGCTGACCGCCTTGATACCGCAGACTTCGCCTCTGTCCTCACGTGGCTTATAGTTAATGAGGCCCTTGCCGCCCCGTCCCTTTTGCGGATACGCCGACAGCGGGGTGCGCCTGCCGTATCCCTTTGTTGTGACAAGCATAACCTGCTGGTCGTCGCCGTAGAACTTTGCCGCACCGACCACTCGGTCGCCCTCCATCAGCCGCACCGCACGCACACCGTGCGCTGTTCTGCCGCTTGGACGAATCTTTTCTTCGTGGAAGTGAACAGCTCTGCCGTTCTTTGTCGCGACAATGACGGTGCTGTCGCCCTCGGTGATGTATGCCGCCGCAATCTCGTCGCCCTCGTGCAGCCCAACGGCACGCAACCCGCCCCTCCGTATGCTCTTGTAGAGCGACAACTCGGAGCGTTTGATTAACCCGTTCTTGGTCACGCAGATGAAGAACTTCCCGGGACTAAAGTCTGTCGTCTTCAGCATAGCGGCGACTTGCTCGCCCTCGGACAGCTGAAGCAAACCAACGATGTTCGTCCCTCTGCTTTGCCGTGAACCCTCGGGAATATCATAGCATTTGAGGCGGAACATATTGCCGTAATTTGTGACAAAGAGTATGCTGTCGTGACTGCTTGCGATGAACAAGTCCTCAACAAAGTCCTCGTCACGGCGTTTCATTCCGCTGATACCTTTGCCGCCGCGTCCTTGCGTTTCATAGGTGTTCAGCGCTTGCCGCTTGACGTATCCCATATTCGTGAACGTCAGCACGCTCTCTTCAACGGGAATTAAGTCCTCGATGTCAACCTCGCCGCTTACAGGTTCGATTGACGTGCGCCGTTCGTCGCCGTACTTCTTCACGATGTCGTCAAGTTCGTCCGCAACTACTTTCAGCACGTTTGCCCTGTCTGACAGCACCTCAGAGAAGCCCGCGATTTTCTCGGCAAGTGTTTTCAGTTCGCCCGCCGTCTTTTCGCGTTCAAGTCCCGTGAGAGAACCAAGCGTCATCGCGACAATCGCTTCGGCTTGTTCTTTCGATAAACCGTATCCGTTGCCAAGGCTGACACCGACCGAGATTCCTATTTCGTGTTCAAGCAGTTCCGCCATATCCTCGTTCTTGAACCGCTCTATCAACCGCTCTTTTCCCTCGGCGACTGTCTTGCTTGCTCTCAAGATGTTGATTACTTCGTCTATGTTATCGGCGGCAAGGAGAAGCCCTTGCAAGATATGCGCTCTTTTGCGCGCCTTCTCCATATCAAAGCGGGTGCGCCGCGTGATGACTTCTTCTTGAAACTTGATGTAATGCTCAAGTATCTCACGAAGCCCAAGTGTTTTCGGCACGCCGCCCACAAGTGACAATAGATTGACGCTCACCGTGTCTTGCAGCTGTGTGAAAGAGTAGAGTTTGTTAAGCACAACGCTTGGGTTTGCGTCACGGCGAAGTTCCGCCACGATTTTCATTCCGTTGCGGTCGCTCTCGTCACGCAGTGCCGATATTCCCTCGACTCGCTTGTCACGAATAAGCTCGCCGATGTTTTCCATCAAACGGCTTTTGTTCACCATATAAGGTATCTCGGTGACGACAATGCGCGTGTGCGTTTTCTCCTCGATTATCTCGGCTCTCCCACGCAGGGTTATCTTGCCGCGACCTGTGTAATACGCCGCCCTTATCCCCGACGTCCCCATTATTATCCCACCTGTCGGGAAGTCGGGTCCTTTCACGGTCCTCAGAAGAGTTTCGGTGTCTGTGTCGGGATTCTCAATAAGAAGCCGTACTGCCCCCGCGACTTCGCGGAGGTTGTGCGGCGGTATATTTGTCGCCATACCGACCGCTATCCCGACTGAACCGTTTACCAGCAGATTCGGGAAGCGGGAGGGAAGGACGATTGGTTCTTTCTTTGTGTCGTCGTAGTTTGGTGCGTAGTCAACGGTTTCTTTGCCGATATCGCGCAGCATTTCATCCGAGATTCTTGAGAGCCGTGCCTCTGTGTAACGATAAGCGGCAGGTGGGTCGCCGTCGACTGAACCGAAGTTGCCGTGACCGTCAACAAGCGGATACCGCATTGAGAAATCCTGAGCCAAACGAACAAGCGCGTCGTAAACACTGGCGTCGCCGTGCGGGTGATAGGCGGCAAGCACAGCGCCGACCGTGCTTGCGCACTTGTGATACGGCTTGTCGTGTGTCAAGTTGTTTTCATACTGGGTGTAGAGAATACGGCGATGAACAGGTTTCAGTCCGTCGCGGATATCAGGGAGTGCGCGCGCCACAATGACCGACATTGAATAGTCGAGAAAAGACTTCTTCATCTCATCTTCAACATTGGTCTGGAACACACGTTCGTTTGGGTGGAACAGAATGATATCGTCTGCCATTTAGGTTTCCTTATCGTGTATGTTAATTTGAAACAATCCTGTCAAAGCCGTCTTGATACGGGTGGCGTTTCCCTAAAAGCCCTGTGGGATAATGGTTATATATACCATGAAAGTCCGAGCCGCCTGTCTTGAACAAGCCGTGCCGCTTTGCCGTGTCAATCAGCTCTGTCTTTTGTTCGTCTGTAGCTGACGGGTGGTCAACCTCAACGCCGTCGAGGTCACCTGCCGCCGCTGTTTCTTCAAGAAACTCGGTGCTGTTGTACTGAAACGGGTGAGCGAGAACAGCAAGCCCTCCCGCTTCGTGGATAACGTCAATCACGGTTTCAGCTGACGGATATCCCGCCATTTCTTCTTTTATGAGGTCGCCGCATATACCGTCATAGCCGAACACATCTGTGTACTGTTTGCCTTTCGTTTCGCCAAGCATACCGAGTTCATACAAAGCGGACACGATGTTCCACTTGTAAACGGCGGCACTGCCGGTTGAATACTTCAGCACAAACTCGTCTGATAAAGGAAAATGCTCTTTCAGTCTTGTCAGCATCTTAAGCGACACGACACTGCGCGACCGACAGGTGGCAAGGCAAAGCGGCAAGAGAATCTCGGGCTTTTTGTAAGCGTAACAGAGGATATGAAGCCGCCTGTTTCGCTTTGTGTCACGCGCCGAAAACTCTATCGCGGGGATTACTTTCACACCGAGATAGTCCCCCTCGGCAAAAGTTGACGCAGGTTGAAGCGCGTCGTGGTCGGTCACCGCGATGTGTGTTTTTTGCAGGCGTTTTGCCTGAAGAAGCAGCTCCCACGCGGTCAGCGACCCGTCGGACAGCGTTGTGTGCGTGTGAAAATCAGCGGTTGTTACTTGAGTCATATACTATTTCACTATCTTGCCTTTTTTCTTCAGTTTCACTTTGCCTGTTATCGGTGCTTCACTGCCGCCCATATCAGCGAACACGGTTTCTTCTTCATACGGGAGATTGCGAAGTTCCGGGTTGGTTTCACCTTTTGCTTCATAATAAGGGTTGATGATGAACTTCTGCACAATCGGATAACTGTTGAACACCGAGGTGTAGAGCATCCAACCAAACGGGATAAGCGGAAACGCAAAGAAGCAGAAAGGATAGGTGTACCATATCAGCCAAGCGAACCCCGCGATTACCGCAAGCGAGATGATGTTTTGCCATATGCCGACTATCGAGAGAAGGAGCGAGTTCTTGATAATCGCGCCGATTCTAAGCTCAGTTGAGGCAAGCATTGGATAGATATAAAGGTGTGCCATACAAACGAAAAACAGTGCCGCCGACATAAGAATAAGCAGGATTGTTTCCCCGGTTGACTCTTGACCGCGAAGAAGCGAGTTGTAGAAACCAAGTCCGCGTATAAACAAGAACGCGATGACAAGGTCGGCGATTCCAACAAGGAATGTTCGCTTAAACTCTTTCTTGAATGTGGTGAAAAACTCGTCCCAGAGAAATATCGGTTGTTCGGTTATGAACTTGCGCATAACCTGAGTGGCGGCTGTGATTGCGGGACCAATCGTCACTATCGGTATGCAGAAAAGCACAAGGAGAGCGTTAGTGAAGAGTATCTTCCAAAATTTTCTGCCGAGAATCTCGAAGTAAAAAGCAAGTGGTTTCTTCTTCTTCTCGTGCTTTGATACGCCTGCACCTGCGCTTTCATAGTTTGGACCAAATAACGGCATAAGCTATATAATTCCTTTCGGGTAGTTACTTCGTTCTCATCGGGACAACGACAAACAAAAACTTGCTTTCATCTTCCGCTGACACTATCTTGACAGGGTTTATCTCCTCACGCATAATCAACTTGACTGTTTCGGCGTTTGAATTCTTGATTGCGTCTAAGAGAAGCCGAGGTTGGAACGAGATTTTGAAAGGAATCTCACCGCCGTTCTCGTCATACTTGTCGTCAATTTTTGTTTCGTATTCTATATCTATGTCCTCGTCTGTGATAGTCATTGACGTCTTACAGTAGATGTTGAGGACTTTGGTGGTACTGAGGAAAGACAGAACAGCGGAGTTGCTGTTTCGGTTTTCTATGCCGACGATTGCGCGTTCAAGCGCACCTGAAAACTCTTTTGAGTCTATGACAGCGGTGCGAAGTCCCTCAAAATCAGCCACACGTTTATAATTCACAAACTTGCCGTCGATGATACGTGAGAATATCTCGTATTCGCCGCTTCCTTTGCTGAAAAGCACTTGATTTTTGTCGACAATCACCTGAACATCGTTGTCACCGTCAGAAGCGAGATTTCTTATTAACTCGACTATCGTCTTATCGGGAACGATAAACTCAAGGTCTTGATATTCAAGCGGGATTGTGCGAAGTGCCATACGAAGCCCGTCGCTTGCCACGAGTGTCAGCTCGTTGTTCTCAAGCACAAACTTAACACCGCACATCGCGGGGTTATCGCCGCTTTGTGACACCGCGTGGTATATCTGCGAGAGTGTATCTCGAAGCACCGCTTCTTTGATAAAGAACTCAATGTTATCGGCAAACTTTGATATCTTCGGGAAGTTGTTTGCCGAAACGCCGTTCATTCGGTTGTGTTTGCTGCCGCCGAAGTTGATGTTTATTTCTTTGTCGTTTTTGGTTTCAAGTTCAACGCTGAACGCCGAGTCTATCTTGCGGACGTAGTCGCTGAGAATACGAGCGTCTACCATTATCGCGCCGTCTTTGATACCGTTTACCATTATGGTTTTGTTGATACCTGTTTCAAGGTTGTAACCTCTGACTGTCAGCTTGTTGCCTCTCAGTTCAAGAAGAACACATTCAAGCGAAGTGTCGATTGATTTTGCCGCACACGCTCTCGAGGCAATCAGCACCGCGTCAGCAAGCGTGTTTTTATCTGCTGTGAATTTCATTTTAGTTACCTTTCTTTTGTCGATATTCGACTAAAAATAAACTAATACTATATGTTGATTATTAAACAAGTTGACCGGTCAGTTTTATTGCCTGTCTTGCACCGACCCGCTTCAGCAGAAGCGGAATCTCTGCTTTTAATAAAAATTTCTCGTTTTATATAAATCAATCAGTTATTTTTGGTTAATGGTAACGCTGTAGGCTGCTAAAAAGTTGAAAACTTGAAAATTTGTTTACATAGCTAATATTAACAATCAAAGTTTTTACCGATAAACTGTTAATAGAATGTTAGAAGTATCGTACAACTTTTGGTTTCAACTTTTCCTAAAAGTTTCATCTGTTGATGTTGACAAAACTGTTTAAGTTGTGTTTTGATTTACAGAGACTTCGCTTCTGCGGAAGCGGCAAGGGCTTTCTGGTCGCCCGCCTGCGCCCCGAGGGGCTAAACATCAAGGTTGATTACATACTTCGCGTTCTTCTCAATGTATTCGCGGCGTGGCTCTACTTTATCTCCCATTAGAATAGAGAAGATTTGGTCGGCATAAGCCGCGTCGGCTAACTCAACGCGAATCATTGTTCTTGTAGCGGGGTCCATTGTTGTTTCCCACAACTGCTGCGGGTCCATCTCACCAAGACCTTTGTATCGCTGAATCTCAATCTTACCCGCTGTGGTTTCAAGTTCAGACGTGTACATATCGCGTTCTTCGTCGCTGAACGCGTATCGTGTCTGCTTGCCTTTTGCCACCTTGAATAGCGGCGGTTGCGCGATAAAAACGTGACCTTCTTCAATCAGCGGTTTCATAAAACGAAAGAAGAACGTGAGCAGAAGCGTCCGTATATGCGAGCCGTCAACGTCGGCGTCCGCCATAATAACGACGCGACCGTAACGAAGCTTTGTTATGTCAAACTCCTCGCCTATACCTGTGCCGAGTGCTTTGACTACAGGTGAGAGCTTGTCGTTGTTGTAAACCTTGTCGGCACGCGACTTCTCGACGTTCAGCATCTTGCCCCAAAGCGGCAAGATAGCTTGAAACTCGCTGTTACGTCCTTGCTTTGCCGAACCACCCGCCGAATCTCCCTCGACGATGTAAACCTCGGTTTTCACCGAATCTTTGCTATAGCAGTCGGACAACTTGCCCGGCAAACCCGCGCTGTCCATTACAGACTTGCGCTTGGCTTCCATTGCGCGCTTTGCCGCGTCACGAGCTGCCTGTGAGTTCACGGCTTTCTTTGTCACTATCGCCGCTGTGTCGGGGTGTTCTTCAAAGTAATACGTCAGTTTCTCGGTGATAACGCGGTAGACTATCGGTCCGACCTCAGGGTTGCCGAGTTTTGTTTTAGTTTGTCCCTCAAACTCACATTCGGGCAGTTTGACTGACAGCACAGCGTTTATCGCCTCACGCACCGCTTCACCCGACACAGGTGTAAACTCTTTTTGCTTGTCGTCTTTCTTGCCGCGTTTTTTCTTTTGTTCCTCAAGAAAGTTTTTCTTCAGAAAATCGTTGACCACCTTTGCAAGCGCACGCTTGAATGAGGTTTCGTGCGTGCCGCCCTCCGCTGTGTGAATATTGTTGGCAAAAGAACGCACAGCTTCGCTGTTGAAGTCGGTGTTGTACTGGAAAGCACATTCGACCGTCACATCGTCGAGAAGCCCGTCAAGATAGATTACATCGCTGTGCATAACGTCCGCGCCGCGTTTGCTTTGAAGAAACGTGACGTAACTGACAATGCCGCCCTCATAACAAAGGGTTTCCTCATGAATATCATCGGGTCTGCGTTTATCAGCGACTATTATCTTAAGCCCCGCGTTTAGGAACGCCTGCTCACGCATACGCTCAAGCAAGATGTCATAGTCGTATCTTACTTCGGTGAATATCTTGCTGTCAGCCTTAAACCGCACCTGCGTGCCTGTCAAGCCCGACTCAACCGAGTTGATTATCTTAAGTGGTTCGTTGTAGTTTCCGCGTTCAAACCGCTGAAAATGCCGCGATTTGCCGTCAAACACAGTCAGCTCAAGCCATTCGGACAAAGCGTTCACGACAGACGCGCCCACCCCGTGAAGCCCGCCGCTCACTTTATAGCTGCCGCCGCCGAACTTTCCGCCCGCGTGAAGCACCGTGTAAACAACCGTTGCGGCTGAAACTCCCTCGGTTGGGTGGATACCCGTGGGTATGCCGCGCCCGTTGTCGCGCACCTCAACAACCTCGCCGGGTAGAAGCGAGAGGTGTATTTCGGTACAAAATCCCGCTAACGCTTCGTCAATAGCGTTGTCAACTATCTCGTAGACAAGGTGGTGCAGTCCTCCCGGTCCTGTGCTGCCGATATACATACCCGGGCGTTTACGGACAGCCTCAAGCCCTTCAAGGACCTGTATGTCGGAAGCAACGTATTCGTGGCTGACTTTCTCGGCTGCTGTTATCTCCTGTATCTCGCCCTCAGGGGCAGTGTCATTCTCAAGTTTTTCGAGAGCGATAGATTCTTCATTCATCAAAAATTACCAATCCGCCTATTATTATATATAGTAGGGTAATATTATACCATAAACAAACCAATACGTCAAGCCTGTCGGGCACCGACCCAGATTGACAATAACGCGCCCTTATGATATAATTGATAAACATATCTGCTGAACATCTTTGTGTAAGCAAAGTTAAATAAACTATTCTACTGCCGTTTGACGGCACAAAAGAGGAAACAACAATGGCAAAAGTTATGGACAGCGTTTCACACACCTTTGGTGAGTATCTGCTTATACCGGGGTATTCGTCGGAGGAGTGTATCCCAAACAACGTGTCGCTTAAAACACCTCTCGTGAAGTTCAAAACAGGTGAGAAGCCGTCAATCAGCCTTAATATACCGATGACTTCCGCGATAATGCAGTCGGTGTCGGACGACAAGATGGCTGTGGCTCTTGCGCGTGAGGGCGGCGTGTCGTTTATCTACGGTTCGCAGTCGATTGAAGCGGAAGCCGCAATGGTGGCGAAAGCCAAGGCATACAAGTCGGGGTATGTTGCAAGCGACAGCAATCTTTCACCTCAACAAACGCTTTGTGACGTGCTTCAACTAAAGAAGAAAACAGGACACTCGACAATGGCAGTGACCGAGGACGGCACAGCAAACAGCCGCCTTGTCGGGTTGGTGACGGGGCGTGATTATAGACTGTCACGAATGGAACTGTCGGTCAAGGTCGGCACGTTTATGACGCCGATAGACAAGCTGATAACAGCACCAGAGGGAGTCACGCTGTCGGAAGCAAACGATATTATATGGGAACACAAGCTGAACGCTCTCCCTCTGATAGACGAGAACGGTTGGCTTCGCTCATTCGTGTTCCGCAAAGACTATGAGCAGCACAAGGAGAACATAAGCGAACTTCTTGACGGGCAAAAGCGGTATGTCGTCGGTGCGGGGATAAACACGCGTGACTTTGAAGAGCGTGTGCCTGCGCTGATTGAAGCGGGAGCGGACGTGCTTTGTATCGACAGCAGCGAGGGATACTCGTATTGGCAGAAGAACACAATCTCGTGGATACGCAAGAATTACGGCGACAGCGTCAAGGTGGGAGCGGGCAACGTGGTTGACGGCGAGGGCTTCAGGTTCTTGGCTGACGCGGGGGCTGACTTTGTGAAGATAGGCATAGGCGGCGGCAGCATATGTATCACGCGTGAGCAAAAGGGAATCGGGCGTGGACAAGCCACGGCTGTGCTTGAAGTCGCGGCGGAACGCGACAGGTATCTCGCGGAAACGGGAATCTATGTTCCGCTTTGTTCCGATGGGGGGATAGTTCACGACCACCACATCACGCTTGCTCTCGCAATGGGAGCGGACTTCACGATGCTTGGTCGGTATTTCTCGCGGTTTGACGAGTCGCCGACCAATAAGATAATGTTAAACGGCAACTACGTCAAGGAATACTGGGGCGAAGGCTCAAACAGGGCGCGCAACTGGCAACGCTATGATATGGGCGGCGACAACAAACTTTCGTTTGAGGAGGGAGTTGACAGCTACGTTCCGTACGCGGGTTCGTTGAAAGACAACGTGCTTAGCTCACTCTCAAAGGTGAAAAGCACGATGTGCAACTGTGGCTGTCTTTCTATCGCGGAGCTGCAGAAGAACGCGAAGGTGACGCTCGTGTCTGAAATCAGCCTTGTTGAGGGCGGAAGCCACGATGTTATCTTGAAAGAATCGGGACTTCGCAATTAAGTTTAATATGTATAAATTGTTTCAAAAAGGTTTGTATGAACTCGTTTGATGAGATATGGAAAACCGCGTGCGAGATTGTCGATTGCTCGGCGACGGCAAAAGGCGTATGGCTCAACAACCTGCGCCCTGTTTGCCTTGCCGACAACAAAGCTGTGTTTCTTTGTGAAAACGAATTTGCGAAGAAAACGATAGAAGAAAACTTCGCGGAGGTGATAGCCGACGCGATAGAGCGAACAATCGGTTTCCCCGTGAAACCCGCGTTCAAGGTTGAAAACGAACTCTCAAACGAACAGCGAGTGAAGATGAATCTGCCTGTTCCTCGTATCTATGAAAAAATTGACGAACTTGAGGACGACGAGGAGATGACCGAGAAGCTCCGCAGAGCGGAGAACGCCGGCATATACAAATACACGTTCGATACGTTTATCACAGGGGAGAGCAACCGACTCGCTTATTCCGCCTGCAAGTCAATCGCTCAAGGGAAAACGGGTACATACAATCCGCTGTACATCTACAGCGAACCCGGACTTGGAAAGACGCACCTCCTAAAAGCCGTTGTTGATGAACTGAAAGCGAACTTTCCGTCAATGCGGATAGTTTTTGTGTCGAGTGAGAACTTTGTCGGCGAGTACGTCAGCTCAGTCAAAAACGGCCGAACCACCGAGTTTCGCGACAAATACCGCAACACCGACATTCTGCTGGTTGACGATGTGCAGTTTCTCGCGGGAAAGAAAGAATCGCAGTCGGAACTTTTCTTCACGTTTAATGAACTGCAAGACAAGGGCAAGCAGACGATATTCACAAGCGACAGACCGCCGAAAGAGATTCTCGATATAGAGGTGCGGCTTCGCACACGGTTTGAATGGGGGCTTTTAGCTGATATCGGGTTGCCCGAGTTTGAAACACGGCTTGCTATCGTCAAACGAAAAGCGGAGCTGATAGGTTTTGTTATCCCAAACCACATAATGGAAGTGTTGGCCGACAAGCTGAAAGACAACATTCGGCAGATAGAAGGCGCGGTTATCAAGCTGCACGCTCTTTGCTCAATCACGGGGCTGGCAAGTCCGTCAATGACACAGGCGCAGAACGTCATTCGTGAGGTGATGAGCGAAAAGGTTGACGTTCCGTTGACGGTTGAGAAGATAACGGGAGAGATAGCGGCAATCTATGGCGTGTCACGCGAGGAAATCCGCGGAACAAACCGTGCCGCCAACGTGTCAACAGCAAGGCAAATCGCTATCTATGTGGTTCACAGGTTGACGGGGCTTAGTTACGTTGAGATAGGCAAAGAGTTTTCGGGGCGTGACCACTCCACGGTGGTCTATGCCATATCGAAAGTGAAAAAGAAGATTAACGAGGACGCGGCGTTTCGTGCCACAATCGAGGACATCGTTCGCAACATCGGGAATCTCGGCAGTTTATAAGGTTTGAAATGAGATACGTAGTAACGGCAGAACAAATGAAAATCGCTGAACTTAACGCCGAGATGCTCGGCGTTTCGGCGTTTTCGCTTATGGAGCGAGCAGGCGAGGCGACCGCCGACATAATCGAGCGGCGACTCGGCGGTGTTGCGGGCGGACGCGCCGTCATTCTTTGTGGTCGCGGCAACAACGGCGGCGACGGAATTGCTCTCGGTGCGTCGCTTGTGGAGCGAGATATGTCGGTTACTGCTGTGTTCGTGAACGGAGAGCCGTCAAGTGAAACTGCTTTACAGTGCTTTGACAAGTACTGCGTGCAGCACAAAACCTTTACGCGAATGAATTATCGTGGTCGCGAACATGTTGTGCGCGACCTTTTGGCGGAAGCGGACATCATCTGTGAATGTGTTTGCGGTACGGGGTTTCGTGGTTCACAGATAGAACCGTATCTCTCCGAACTCTTTTCTTATGTGAGATTTGAGTGTGTAAATGCACTTAGGTTGTCGATCGACCTGCCGTGTGGCGTGACGACAAACGACGGTCAGATTGTTCGCGGTGCGTTTCAACCTGATTTGGTTGTCAGCCTCGGTGGTGTAAAGCTTGGCGCATTGTCACACCGTGCTTTTCAGTTTTGCGGCGAGATTCTCTATGCCGACATCGGTATCCCTGCTGAGTGTTACACCGAGTATGCCGCGCTTTTCACTACCGACGAGGTGCTTGACTGGTTCCCAAAGCGAACGGTTGCTTCGCATAAAGGCACGTTCGGCAGGCTGCTGAACATTGCGGGCAGTGTGAACTATCCCGGTGCTGCGGTGCTGTCAACCAAAGGGGCTTTGCGGTCGGGTGTTGGTGTGATGGTGCTGTGTTCCGCACCGAGTGTTCTTGCGGCGGCTGCGGTGTCAACCCCCGAAGCTGTACAGCTGCCGATACTGCAAAACGGCAAGTTCTCGACTGACAATCAACTTGAGTTGACAGAGCAACTCGACAAAGCGACTGCGGTGTCAATCGGGTGTGGACTCGGCACATCGGCTACCGCGAAGCGTGTCGTAAACTTTGTCCTTAAAAACGCGAAAACCCCGATTATTTTAGACGCGGACGGAATAAATCTGGTTTCGGACAATATAAATAGCTTAAAGAACGGCAAACCCTTGCTTCTCACGCCGCACCCGGGCGAGTTCTCGCGGCTGACGGGGCTGGGAATCGAGGATATTCAAGCGGACAGGGTTGGGCACGCAAGGCGTTTCGCGATGAAACACGGCGTTCATCTGCTCCTCAAAGGCGCGAGGACTGTGATTGCGGCGGCTGACGGCAGAGCGGCGGTGGTCAGCTCGGGTTGCGCCGCGTTGGCGCGTGGAGGAAGCGGCGATGTTCTCACCGGGATAATCGGCGCACTTGCGGCAGGCGGGGTGCCGCTGTTTGAGGCGGCAATGCTTGGGGCGCACGTCCACGGGCTTGCGGCTGACAAGCTGACCGAGCAACTCTCCTCGTTTGGCGTGCTGCCGTCTGATGTCGCGGAGTTTTTGCCATTCATACGAGCGGGGCTGTAAACATAGATACGTTTACACCTCGTAATTCTTGCGAGGTGTTTTTTATGTTCAAAAAAGTGGCTGTCTTGGTGTCAACCTGTTTTGGTTTAGTGCTTATGTCCTCTTGTGCTGTTATGCCGTTTGCCCCCTCGCTTGATAAGTCGTGGGAGTTCTCGGCTGTGATTGATGAGCAAGGCGAGCAAATTGAAGCGACCTTGATTCGCAAAGCCGACGGGGTGTGGGACGCCGTGTTTTCCGCGCCTGAAACGCTTGACGGCACGCGAATGACGGTGAAAAGCGGCGAAGTTGCGATGAGCAGGGGAGATGTGGCTGTCACGTTGCCCGCGAACATCGAGGGTGTAATCCTCAAAGCGTTTACAGCGTTTGACAAGGCGGCGCGTGGTGAAACGAACGCCGTCAAACCGGGAAAAGAGGACATTATATACATCGGCGACGGGTACACATTGACAGCCGAACGCGGCACGGGTGTGCCGATAAAGCTCACACTCGACCGTGCCGTCATTGACTATAAATCTGCAAAGGTTTACACCTACGACGAGCCTGCTGAAACAAACGTACAGCCGACAGACGTGACGTTTTGACGTAGATATTATTATAAAAACATCTGAGTAATAAGCTATTTGTGTTATTTAATCGGTATTTATAAAATTAAACACCTTTTCTTATGGGAGAGGTGTTTTTTGCTGAAACTTGGTTAAACTAAACATATCATTCAAACAAAGGAGCTAACACAATGAGAAACTTCAGCGACATTTTGCTTGACCCTGCCGAAACCGCAATCGTCATCGTTGACCACCAACCGCAGATGTACTTTGGCGTTGAGAGCGCGCCGCGTGCCGTGATTCTGAAAAACATCGTTGCCCTTGCCAAAACCGCGCAAGTGTTTGGCGTGCCTTGCGTGCTGACGACAGTCGCCGAAAAAGAGTTTTCGGGACTTCTGTTGTCGAAAATCCAGTCGGTCTATCCCGGTGTTGTGCCGATAAACCGCACGTCTATCAACGCGTGGGAGGACCAGAACCTGAAGAAAGCGGTACTCGGCACACGAAAGAAGAACATTCTTTTCGCGGGGCTGTGGACCGAGGCCTGCGTGACTTTCCCCGCGTTGTCGGCAAAAAGCGAGGGGCACAACGTCTATGTCGTGACCGACGCGTGTGGCGGCGCGACAAGAGAAGCGCACGATATGGCGGTTTCTCGTATGACGCAGCAGGGCGTAATCCCGGTGACGTGGCAGCAAGTGCTTCTTGAATTCCAACGCGATTGGAACAACAAAGACACCTACAACGCGGTTATGGGAGTGGTGCAAGAGTTTTCGGGGGCGTATGGTATCGGTGTGGAGTACGCGAACACGATGCTGCAGTAGCACACATCGCTTATTCGGTTAAATCAAAACGCACCTCTCCTGCAATAGAGAGGTGCTTTTATTTTGTTATCTCGGCTTTTTATTCGGTGGCTGAACCTCACAGGTGACAAGAATCGTATCCTCACCGATAACCTCTATCTCTTCCCACGCGATTGCGGTGTCCTCGCCGCGACCGAACAAACCGAAGAACTTCCCGCGACCACGCACAAGCAGCTTGCAGACTCTCGCGGTGTAAACATCGAACTCAATGTCGTCGGGGAAGCCGAGTTTCGCTCCGTTTTTGATGTTGATTATCTCTTTGTATTTCAGGTCGTCGAAACTGCAGAGCATAACGCTACCTCGTAAGCCTACTTAATGCTGATTGAATAATTATTTTGTGTTCTTCCCCCCACAAAAGGGGGAGAACACAGCTTTTAATTGTTTATAGTAGGTTAAATTAAAAACGCTAAAGCGTTTTTGCAGTCGCTTTTAGCGACTGCCGCGCCTACGGCGCGGATTTACCCGTCCTGATACGCCAGTGCGCGGCAAAGCCGCGCCGCCGCTTCGCGGCGAAAACTCAAAACACTTTAGTGTTTTGAGTTTAATTGGCTATATAATATATTCAAGCAAAAGTTCGTCCGATAACTGCGGACGCTTGTTTGTTGATGATTGAAACACATATCCCGACGGTCATACCCCTCGGGTTGGTGCCCGACAGGTAATAAGCTGATTGCCCATACGCCCCAACTTAAAAAATACTTTGTATTTTTTAAGTTAAACGGCTATATCAACGCGTCGCCTTTCACCTTATTGTCTCTCGGGCACCAAGCTTTACAAGTATTATCAAATATGTTATAATTAAAATGTATACTTTGACGCGGACAACGCGTCATATACTAAACACATAGGTATACAAAGAAAGGAAACGGTATGAAATACGACATCACAGAGATAGGGCGTCGCTTGAAAGAAACGCGCGAGTATCTTGACGTTTCGCCTCAAGAAATGGCGGACAAGCTGCGAATTAGTCAGACAGAGTATCTGGCGGCGGAATCAACGCCTGATGCGCTGTCGCTTTCAACACTGTACGAATGTGCCGAAGTCCTCGGCGTCGAGTTGGTCGAGCTGCTTACGGGGGAACAACCGCGGTTAAGCAAGTTCTCGCTGGTCAAAAACGGCGAGGGTTTCCCGATGAAACGGCGTGAGGGTTTCTCTTATCAGCACTTGGCACATCTGTTTACCCATAAGAAAATCGAACCGCTTAAAGTCGTGTCGCCTGCCCTGCAGGACGCCGAAACAAAGCCGCTTCATATGTCAAGCCACGACGGACAAGAGTGGGACTATATCTTGACGGGGAAACTGCGCTTTGCGATAGGTGAGGAGGAAAACCTCCGTGAAGTTGTGCTTGAACCGGGAGACAGCGTTTATTACGACAGCAAGAACCCACACGGTATGGTCGCAATCGGCGGCGAAGCCTGCGAGTTTTTGGCTGTGCTAATCTAACTACAAAGGAAATTATACAATGAGATTCAATACAATTGCCGAATATCACGAAAACTTTGTTGATGTCGGCTTTGACAGGCGCGGCGTGTTCTCGTCGATGAAGATAACCGCACCCGATAACTTTAACTTCGCGTATGACATAATAGACAAATTCGCGGAGATGGAACCCAACAGACCGGCACTCGTTTGGACAAACGGCGCTGACGAACGACGATTCACTTACGGCGACTTGTCGCGGCTGTCAAACCAAGCGGCTAACCTTTTCGCGGCGGAGGGGATAAAAAAAGGCGACAAGGTTATGCTGGTGCTGAAGCGGCACTATCAGTTTTGGTTTGCTCTGCTTGGTTTGATGAAACTCGGCGCGGTCGCGATACCCGCGACTCATTTGCTGACCGAGAAAGACTTTTCGTATCGCTTCAAGAACGCGGAGGTCGTGGGGATTGTCGCAACAGGGGCGAATCCCGAAGTCGCCGAGTATGTCGACTTGGCTGAAAAAGAACTCGGCGTGTCGCTGAAAGCAAAGCTAATCGCCAACGGTGAAGTGAAGCAAGCAGGTTGGAAAAATTTTGACGAACTGATTGACAGTCAGCCCGACACCTTTCAGCGAGTGGAGAACACGGCCGACGATATGGTGCTGCTCTACTTCACGAGCGGCACGACAGGCTATCCCAAGATGGTGACGCACGGTCACCGCTATTCGCTGT
This sequence comes from Oscillospiraceae bacterium, assembly GCA_031260665.1. Lineage (GTDB taxonomy): Bacteria > Bacillota > Clostridia > Oscillospirales > Ruminococcaceae > Ruminiclostridium_E. The sequence continues at coordinate 43,713 of JAISLD010000008.1, forward strand.
CGCACCTGCAATCGGGAATGTGGCAGAACCTGCAACCCGACAGCCTCCATCTCACGATTGCCGACACGGGTTGGGCGAAAGCCGTGTGGGGCAAGTTTTTCCCGCAGTTTTTGTTTGGGGCGCAAGTCTTTGTTTATGACTTTGAGAGATTTGTTGCTGAAGATATACTGCGAGTAATAGAAAAGTTCAAGGTTACGTCTTTTTGTGCGCCGCCCACGATGTATCGGTTCTTCATTCAAGAGGATTTGAGCAAGTACGACTTGTCGGCACTGAAGTACACCACGACAGCAGGGGAGGCGCTTAACCCCGAGGTCTTTGAGAAGTGGAAGAAGCAGACAGGCAAGATGATAATGGAGGGCTTCGGTCAAACCGAGACCGTCATTATGCTTGCCAATCTCCCCGGCACAACGCCAAAGCCCGGTTCACTCGGCAAGCCGCTGCCACTTTACAACATAGACTTGGTTGACGCGGACGGCAACTCGGTGAAAGATGGTGAAAACGGCGAGATAATCATGAGAGAAACAGGAAACGGGAGAAAAAGCGACGGATTCACCCCGGGGTATTACAAGAACAGCGAGATGGACGACAAACTGTGGGAAGGCGGCGTGTTCCACACGGGCGATGTGGCTTGGCGAGATGAGGACGGGTTCTACTGGTATGTCGGCCGCAACGACGACGTTATCAAGTCGTCGGGATACCGAATCGGACCGTTTGAAGTGGAGAGCGTGCTTATGACGCACCCTGCCGTGCTTGAGTGTGCGGTCACAGGCGCGGACGACCCTGTACGCGGCAAAGTCGTCAAGGCAACGATTATCCTCACAAAGGGATACGCACCCTCGCCCGAACTCGCGAAAGAACTGCAAGCTCACGTCAAGAAGAACACCGCTCCTTATAAGTATCCGCGTATCGTTCAGTTTGTTGACGAACTGCCCAAGACAATAAGCGGCAAGATAAAACGCGCGGAGATAAGAGAACGCGACAACTCTAACTGATGTTTGCCTTGTCGGCAAGAAAAGAAACAGTGTGCTTTCCCCCGCGTGGGTGGGGGAGAGTACACTGAATGGTTACTTACATTTATAACGAGAACTTATGACAATTACATACGACAACACAGACGCGGAATATATATTGGGATACCGAATCTTCTACAACAAGTTTGGCTGGCGGTCAAAGGTCTTTGCGGGTGTGTTTATCCTTGCGGCGGCTCTTGGCGTCAATATGGTGGTCGTTTCGGGGTTCAGCAGCCTGTACGGCTACTTGCTCGTGGGAATCGGCGGCTTTATGGCGATACAGCGGCTGATGACACCGCGAACAATGGCGAAGAAACTGCGCCTTTATTTAGCGGAGATGCCGAAAGAAACCTACTCGCTTTCACTTCAAGAACAGCGGTTTGTGATTACGACAAATTTTGAAAACACGGAAAAGCCGCCGCATATCGACACCGTGTCTTACACGACAGAGCAAGTTGACGTGGTGGTGAAAGAGGAACTATACTTGTTTGTCGTCAACCGCAAGGTGCTGTACAGCGTGCCGAAACGCTGCTTGACCGAAGAACAAGTAGCCTCACTTGACGAATATTTGAAAGATAAGGCATTGATATGACGTTTAACTCGTTAAAGGAGCATATATTACGATGACAACAATAGCTGAAGAATCCTTGCGGAAGCACAAAGAGTGGCGTGGGAAAATTGAGGTTATCTCACGCGCACCGATTACAACGAAAGAAGAACTTGCGCTTGCGTACACACCGGGTGTAGCCGAGCCTTGTTTGAGAATAAAGGACGACCCCGATTTGTCTTACGAGTACACTCGGCGCGGCAACCTCGTGGCGGTGATTACCGACGGGACAGCGGTGCTTGGTTTGGGCGACATCGGCGGACTTGCGGGAATGCCCGTGATGGAAGGAAAGTGCGCCTTGTTCAAAGAGTTTGCGGGAGTTGACGCGTTTCCGCTTTGCATAAAGACAAAAGATACAAGCGAGTTTATCAGAACAGTCGAGCTGCTCTCTGATAGTTTCGGCGGGATAAACCTTGAGGATATCGCCGCTCCCCGTTGCTTTGAGATAGAGCGTGAACTGAAGAAACGCCTTTCTATCCCCGTGTTTCACGACGACCAGCACGGCACGGCGGTGGTTGCGGCGGCGGCACTCATCAATGCGCTGAAAGTCGCGGAGATAGATATTCACGAAGCGACAGCCGTGATAAACGGTGCGGGAGCGGCAGGTATTTCGGTTGCGCGTCAGTTCTTGGCACTCGGTGTCGGCGATGTGCGCCTTGTTGACCTCTGCGGTTGCCTAAACGCCGACGAAACTTACGACAACGCGGCACACGCCGAGATATCAAAGCTGACAAACAAGAAGCGACTGCGTGGCGGCTTGAAAGACGCGCTTGTGGGCGCGGACGTGTTTGTCGGGGTGTCGAAACCCGGGGTGCTTAACCCCGAGTGGCTCTCGCTGATGAACTCACGCCCGATTGTCTTTGCGATGGCTAACCCTCTGCCCGAGATTATGCCCGACGAAGCAAAACAGGCGGGTGCGTTCATTGTCGGCACGGGGAGGAGCGACTTCCCGAATCAGATAAACAATCTGCTCGCGTTCCCCGGGATATTTAAGGGGGCGTTGATGTCACGGGCGAGAGATATCACCGAGGAGATGAAGGTCGCCGCGACATACGCAATAGCGGCGGTTGCGGAGGAGGACGGGCTGTCAACGGAGTATATCATACCTTCGCCGCTTGACAGACGAGTGGCTGACCGAGTGGCGGAAGCTGTTTCCTACTGTTCCGTTTGACCGAACAAGCGTTCCGTTTGACCGTATAAATTAAATTAAAACATAACTTCAGCCCGACCTACAAGGTCGGGTGTTGGTTTGTTGAGGAAAACAATGCTTGACTATGATGTGGTGATTATCGGTGCGGGGCACGCGGGTTGCGAGGCGGCGCTTGCGGCGGCACGATTAGGCGTGAGAACCGCGGTGTTCTGCTTGTCGCTTGACACGATTGCCAATATGCCGTGCAACCCGTGTATCGGCGGCAGTGCCAAGGGGCAACTGGTCGGTGAGATTGACGCGTTAGGCGGTGAAATGGGCAAAGCGGCCGACGAAACCGCGATACAGTTTCGTACGCTCAATATGGGCAAAGGCGCGGCGGCACGGTCGCTTCGCACGCAAAACGACCGCGCCGCGTATCACGCGAGAATGAAACGGGCACTTGAACAAACCGCGAACTTGTTTATCCTGCAAGACGAAGTGACGGAGATTCTCACGGTTGACGGAGCGGCGACAGGCGTCAAGACGCGAAATGGGCTGACCTATAACGCGAATGCGGTTGTTATAACCACGGGAACTTATCTCGGCGGCACAATCCATATCGGTGAAACGTCTTACTTGTCGGGGGCTGACGGTGTGAACGCGGCGACTGAACTGACGCGTTCGCTTCAACGGCTTGGCATACCGACAAAGCGATTCAAGACGGGGACGCCTGCGCGTGTGCATAGACGGTCGATTGATTTCTCTCTGCTTCAAGAGCAAGCGGGAGATGAATACCCCACGGCGTTCTCGTTCGACAATCGGCGTGAGCTTGTAAACAAAACCGTTTGCCACATAACATATACAAATGAAAAAACGCATAAAGTGATATTGGCGAACCTCGACCGTTCGCCGCTCTATTCGGGGCGAATTGTCGGCACAGGACCGCGTTACTGCCCGTCTATCGAGGACAAGGTGGTGCGGTTTGCCGATAAAGAACGGCACCAGTTTTTCATCGAGCCAACGGGACTCGACACCGACGAGATGTATCTGCAAGGTATGTCGTCGTCGCTCCCTCCCGATGTGCAAGACGCGTTTCTTCGTACAATCAAAGGGCTTGAACGCGTCGAGATTATGCGGCACGCCTATGCAATCGAGTACGACTGCATTGACCCGACAAGCTTGAAGAACACGCTGATGTTTCGGGACATACGCGGCTTGTTCTCAGCGGGGCAGAGCAACGGCACAAGCGGATACGAAGAAGCGGCGGCGCAAGGGCTTGTCGCGGGGGTCAACGCCGCGAAGTATGTTCAGCATCGCGATATGCTTGTGCTGACGCGGGACAATTCGTACATCGGGGTTATGCTGGACGACTTGACAGTGAAAGGCGCACCCGAACCTTATCGTATGATGACGGCACGCGCCGAGTTTCGGCTGTTGCTGCGTCAAGACAACGCGCCCGAACGACTCTGCGGAACAGGGCACGACATTGGCTTGCTTTCAGACGAGAGATTCGCGGCATATCTTGCGAGAGAACGAGCTGTTGCGGACGAGCTTGAACGAACGAAGGAGGTGGTTATTAACCCAAGCGAGGAGCTGAACAAGCAACTTGTTCCACGTGGAACATCGCCACTTAACGCCCCTGCAACGCTGTTTGACTTGCTGAAACGACCGCAGATAGATTACGATTTGCTTCAGCGGTTCGATTCGAGGTGCGGCAAGGCGACGCGGCTTGTTTGTAAACGTGTGGAGATTGAAATCAAGTACGAGGGGTATATCAAGTTGCAGCAACAGGAAGCGGAGCGGTTTGTGAAGTTGGAGAAGCGGAAGTTGCCGATTGACGTGGACTATTTGTCAACCGAGGGTTTGCGACTTGAGGCGCGTCGGGTGCTGGACGAGTTTCGACCTGAAACCGTGGGGGTTGCGGCACGGCTGCCCGGCGTGAACCCTGCTGATGTTAATATACTTCTACTGCTCGCGAGATGACCGTGCGCCCGTCCGGCCGCCCCGTCGCGGGCTTCGCCCGCCGGCGCTTCGCGCCGACCGCGCCTGCGGCGCGGTGACGGGGCGGCTGGACGGAGCGCGCGGGTATCCCATCGAACCACGCAAAACTTGAAACAAAGAGGCACAACGCATATGGAAAACACATTCACCAAAGCAGAGCGCGAAACCTTGTTGCGGCTCACCGACATAATGCTCGAGTATAACAAAAAAGTCAACCTCACGGCGATAACGGAGCGACACGAAATCGAAGAAAAGCACTATCTCGACTGCGTAAAAGCCTTGCGTTTAAGCGAAAGCGGCGGTTATGTTCCACGTGGAACATCTGTTGTTGACGTGGGAAGCGGCGCGGGATTCCCCGGGGTTCTGTGGGGGCTTGTCCGTCCCGACCTGCAAGTCACTCTGCTTGACTCGCTGAAAAAACGCGTCGATTACCTTGAACATATCAAAGCGGAGTTGTCGCTTGACTATACGGCCACACACGGTCGAAGCGAGGAGCTTTCGCACGCCGCCGAGTATCGCGACAGGTTTGGCGTAGCCACGGCGCGTGCCGTTGCGAACATGCCCGCTCTCATTGAGCTTTGTTTGCCGCTCGTCAAAGTCGGCGGTTTTTTCATTGCGCTCAAGACCGACAAGTACGAGGGCGATATAACGAACGCACTCGGTTCTCTCGGCGGCGAACTTGCTGATGTGATTGACTACAGAGTGGGGGACAACAAGCGGCGTCTTTATGTGATTGCGAAGAATAAACCGACAGAAAAATCTTTCCCCAGAAAACGCGTGAATATCACCAAAAACCCGATAATTTGATGATATATTACCGTGAGTATATCGCATAAACGCCGTTGCCGTTGCAAAACGGCGAAAACCGCGATATTATTGCCTTGCATTTGGCAAACAGGTGTGCTAATATACTGATAGTATATGACAAGTATATGAGCGGAGAAACGAGATTATGTTTTTCACCAAACCTGTAAGCCCCGCAAGCCCTGTAAGTAATACAGAAACCTATCACGACAAACCCGTGGAACTCGGAAAGGTGGTGCAGCTTAGCACTGCTGATATCAAGCCGAACCCCGACCAACCGCGCCGCGTGTTCGACGACTATGAGTTGTCGCAACTCGCGGTGAGTATCAGGCAAAACGGACTTCTGCAACCGATAACCGTGAGAAAAACCGACAGCGGTTACGTTTTGATTAGCGGCGAGCGGCGACTACGCGCGATAAAGCTGCTGAAATCCGACACGGTCCCCGCGATTGTGATTGAAACAACGGACGAGGAGTCGGCGGTGCTTGCCGCTCTTGAGAATATTCAGCGGGCACAGCTGAACTACATAGAGGAAGCGCAGGCGTTCAAGCTGCTGATAGACGCGTACAGCTTGACACAGGAGGAGTGCGCCGCCAAGTTGGGGCTGGCGCAGTCCACCGTGGCAAACAAGCTGAAACTTTTGCGGCTGACCGACGACGAACGAACCCTTGTGCTTGACTATCGCTTGTCGGAGCGGCAAACCCGCGCCATACTTAAGCTGCCGTTTGACAAACGAGTCGCCGCAATCGAGCAAATCAGCCGCGACGGACTGAACACACGGCAAACCGACAAGCTGATAGAAGAAATGTTGGTTGACAAGCCGAAGAAGCCGAGGAAAACCGCTTTCATTGTTCGGCACGTCAGAATGTACGTCAACACATTCGACCAAACGCTTGCCGCAATGAAAGACGCGGGTATCCCGTGTGAAGCGGAGGTCAGCAAAAGCGAAAAGCTGATTGAATATAAAATCAAAATCCCAATAAACTCGGTGTTTGACGACCTATAGGCCCCTTGCGGGGGCCGGCAATAAGCTAATGCGCCACGTTGCTTGTTAAACGGGTTAACCGGTCGGCTGTTGCGTGTCCGGCGCAGACCCGCTTCCGCAGAAGCGGAATATCCGCAAAGAGAATTGCCCCGGTTGATTCAGATTGAGCAAATTTGTATAAAAACGCTTGACAAGCCTTTCCTGTTGTGATATAATAGCAAGGCACGCTAACAATTGGCGAAATTCGCCGTGCATATTACACGAGGGAAAGGGGTTAAACCAATGGCAGTTCCAAAGAAACGGGTGTCGCGCACACGCCGTGACAAAAGGCGTTCCAACGTATGGAAGCTCGACGCGCCTGCTTTCTCGCGTTGCGAGCATTGCGGCGAACTGAAACTTGCTCACAGAGTCTGCAAAGTCTGCGGTTACTACAAGGGCAAAGAAATCATTGTCCACAAAGAACGAGCATAAGAAAAGCGGGCAGTTATTCTGCCCGCTTGTTGTTTCTTTTAGTAATGGAACATAAAACTTATGGTTATAATAACATCGGTGGAGCCGCGTTCACCTGCCGACAAAGCGGGCGTGAAACCAAACGACAGGCTTGTTTCGATAAACGGAAGTGAAATAAACGACCGCCTTGACTACGGCTTCTACCTTCCCGAAACTGCGGCGACTTTCACGATTTGCCGTGAAGAAAAGATATACTCGGTCAGATTAACGCCGAAGAACGGCGAGGTTGGGCTTGGGTTCTCTACCTATCTGATGAGTGAGAAGAGTCGCTGCAAAAACAACTGTATCTTCTGCTTTATCGATCAACTGCCGAAGAATTGCCGCGAAACGCTCTACTTCAAAGACGACGACGCACGACTTTCGTTTCTGCAGGGCAACTACATCACGTTGACGAACCTAAGCGACAGTGATATAGAACGAATCATCAAGATGAGATTGCCCGTCAATGTGTCGGTTCACACAACAGAGCCGCTTCTCCGTGAGCAAATGCTTCGAAACAAGAACGCGGGCAAGTCGCTCGACTATCTCTATCGGCTTGCAAAGGCAGGCAACAGCCTTAACTTGCAGATAGTTCTTTGCCCCGACATCAACGACAAAATACATCTCGACAAAACGCTTGCCGACTTGACTTCGCTTGGCGACTGTGTAAAGAGCATAGCGGTGGTGCCCGTGGGGTTGACGAAGCACCGCGAGGGACTCTGTCAGCTTCGGTCATTCACGGAAGAAGAAGCGGCGTTTGTTATCAACCAATGCGACAAGCACAAGCGGGCGCACGCGGCCGATGAGTTTTACTTGACGGCAAAGCGGGAGTTCCCGCCGTATGACGATTACGACGGCTTTCCTCAATACGAAAACGGCGTGGGAATCTGGCGTGCGTGTCACGATGATTTTCTTGACGAAAAGCAAAGTGAGTTTGACCAAACGCCCCGTTCTGTCGCAACGGGAACGGCCGCTGCGCCGCTGCTTCGAGAGCTGCTTCGCGGTTCAAACACCACGGTTTACGCAATCAGAAATGACTTCTTCGGTGAAACCGTGACTTGCGCGGGTTTGATAGTCGGCGGCGACATACTCGCGCAACTTGAGGGCAAGCCGCTTGGCAGTGAACTGCTTATCCCGTCAACGATGTTGAAGGCGGATGAGGACGTTTTCCTCGATGATATGACGCTTGACGAGTTGTCGCGCGGACTTGGCGTTCGTGTCAAGGCGGTCACACCGACAGGCGCGGACTTGGTGCAAAGTGTTTGCTTAGATTATAGCCGGTTAAACTCAAAACGCTAAAGCGTTTTATAGCCGCTTTTAGCGACTGCCGCTCTCGCGGGAGCGGAATCTTTGCGAAGCAAATGGATTAGCTTTTTAACGCCGAGTATAAATTATTAAATATAGACAGGAAGTATAATGAAAACAGTCGCCATAGTTGGCAGACCAAACGTCGGGAAATCCGCGCTGTTCAACAAGCTGACGGGCATACGCGCCGCAATAGTCGAAGATGTGCCGGGTGTTACGCGTGACAGGCTTTACGGCAAGGTCGAGTGGTGCGGGCACTCGTTCAACCTGATAGACACAGGCGGAATAGAGCCGCTGTCAAAGGAGATAATCCCTGTTCATATCCGTGAACAGGCGCGCATTGCGATAGACACAGCCGACGTTATCATCTTTGTCACGGATATACGTGCGGGGCTTACCACCGAGGACGAAGACGTGGCGAACATTCTTCGCAGAAGCGGCAAGCCTGTTGTGCTGTGCGTCAACAAAATCGATTCACCAGGCGAGCCGCCCCCCGAGTTATACACGTTCTATAACTTGGGTCTTGACGAGCCGTACCCCGTGTCGTCGGTTCACGGCAGCGGCACAGGCGACCTGCTTGACAAAGTGGTGTCGCTCTTTTCCGACGAAGAAACCGAGGTGCTTTACGGCGGCGATACCCTCAAGGTTGCGGTCATCGGCAGACCGAACGCCGGCAAAAGCTCGCTTGTCAATCATGTGCTCGGTGAGAAACGTCTTATCGTGTCTGACATAGCGGGGACGACAAGGGACGCGATAGACACGGCGGTCAAGGTGAACGGGCAAGACTATGTGCTGATAGACACGGCAGGGATACGCCGCAAGTCGCGAGTTGACGACTTAGTTGAAAAGTACAGCGTGCTTCGTGCTTACACTGCGGTAGAACGCGCCGACGTCTGTGTCATTATGCTTGACGCGGAGCAAGGATTCACCGAGCAGGACAGCAAGATAGCGGGGTTTGCCCACGAAAAGGGCAAAGCGTCTGTTATCGCGGTGAACAAGTGGGATTTGATTGCCAAGAACGATAAGACAATGCGTGAGTTTCAGCAGAAACTTGAAAGCGATTTCTCGTTTATGTCGTATGTGCCGTTCGTGTTTATATCGGCGACAACGGGGCAGAGAATCGACAAGCTGTTTGAACTGATAAACCACGCGGCGGAGCAAAACGCAAGACGAATAACCACGGGACAGCTGAACGACCTGCTTGCGTTCGCGACGGCGCGGGTTCAGCCGCCGACCGACAAGGGGCGCAGACTGAAGATTTATTATATGACACAAGTGGCAAGCAAGCCGCCCGCGTTTGTCGCGTTTTGCAATCGTGCCGACTTGTTTCACTTTTCATACAGGCGATATATCGAAAACCAAATTCGCGAGGCGTTCTCGCTGGACAGCACACCGATAACGCTGACCGTGAGAGAACGTGACAGAAACGATGTTTGATATAGCCGTTTAACTTAAAAACACTAAAGTGTTTTTAAGTTTGGGCGCATATGCGCCCCTGCGGCGAAGCCGCGAAACGGCGTATCAGGGCGGTTAAATCCGCTTCTGCGGAGCGGTAGCCGCCGAAAGCGGCTATAAAAACGCTTAAGCGTTTTTAATTTAACCCACTATATCAGGAGGTTCGCCCAATGTTTGCTATCTCTGTTGTGCTGATGATAGTTGTTCCGTATTTTATCTGCGGCATCAACTTCTCGATTATAATCACCAAGCTGAAGTCGGGGCAGGACATAAGAAAACTCGGCAGTGGAAACCCGGGGCTGACAAACGTGCTTCGCACTCAAGGCAAAACCGCCGCACTCATTGTCGTGCTGCTTGACCTCGCGAAAGGATACACGGCAGTCACTCTTGTTCGCGTTTTGTTTGAACAGATAGCCGACACGGGACCGCTTGCCGGTTCCGACCACGGTTATCTGCTTTACATAGCGGCGTTGTGTGGTGTGATAGGAAGCGTTTTCCCGATATACTACGGGTTCAAAGGTGGGAAAGGTGTGATGTCAACAGCAAGCACGCTTTGTGCCGTGAAGCCGCTGACTGTGCTTATCCTCATCGGTTTGTTCGCTGTAATCGTCGCGATAACGCGTTATGTGTCGCTTGGCTCAATGATTGCGGGCACACTGCTGACTCCCGCTGTCTTTGTCGCGAGCTACGCGGCAGGCGAACCGTCGGCGCTGATGAACGCTGTTTTCACGGCGGGAATATCGATACTGCTGGTCACATCTCACAGGGCTAACATCACGAGGCTGAAGAACCACACCGAGAAACGATTCGGCGTTAAGGAGTAACAACAGATGGCAAACATAACGGTTCTCGGTTGCGGATTCGGCACGGCATTGTCGGTGCAGTTTGACAGACAGGGCCACAAAGTGACCGCTTACACGAAGTTTCAGTCCGAAGTGGACGATATCCTGCGCGACGGAGAACACAAGCGGCTTCTCCCGGGTGTGCCTGTGCCGTCAAGCATTTCGTTCACGACTGACATAAGCAAGGTGCGTGACGCTGACTTCGTTGTTGTCGCGATACCGACCAAGTTCTTGCGAACAACGATAGCGGAGATACCGCCTTTCGTGACGGCAAACACAATCATCGTTGACGTGGGCAAAGGGCTTGAGGACGACACGCTGAAACGCCGCACCGAAGTTATCGCCGAATATCTGCCCGACAACCCGCTCGTTTATCTCACAGGTCCGTGCCACGCAGAAGAAGTCGGGCGCGGAATGCCGACCGCGATAGTCGCCGCCTCAACAGACAAAGCGGCGGCGTTGACGGTGCAAGCGGCAATCGGCAGCGAAAGCCTGCGGGTCTATGCTTCAAGCGACATAATCGGCTGTGAATTCGGTGCGGCACTGAAAAACCCGATTGCTCTTTGTGTCGGTATCCTTGAGGGAATGGGTTGCGGCGACAACACACGCGCCGCTCTTATGACACGCGGTCTTGCTGAAATCACGCGGCTTGCCTGTGCAGTCGGCGCGAATCCGCAGACGCTTCTCGGTTTGTCGGGAGTCGGGGATTTAATTGTTACCTGTATGTCGGCACACTCACGAAATCACCGCGCAGGGCTTCTTATCGGCGGCGGAATGAACGCGGCGGAAGCGGTGGCGAAGGTCGGCACGGTCGAGGGGTACGAGTGTGCGCGTCCCGCACTTAGGTTGGCGCAAAAGCACGGAGTTGAAACCCCGATAATCGCTGAGTTGTGTGATATATGCTTCGGTGAGAAGAAACCGTTTGATTCTCTCGCCGAGTTAATGCAGCGGGAAAGCAAATCAAAAGAATAAGTCTGTATAACTATAGAGCGACTGCCGCGCTTACGGCGCGAATTTAACCGGCTATATTCAAGTGAACAACGCCGTTCCGATAAGGAGCGGCGTTTGCTTATTGCCTGCTCGTCACGGACTTGCGTTTGTTGCGTAAATATGTTATAATGAACACATATGTCTGCTATGTGATATTTGCATATTATTCAGAGGGAGATACACAGTTGAAACTAATCGACATAGGTTACGGCAACGCGCTGAATATCGAACGCATTGTGGCTGTTGTGGCGGCGGATTCCGCACCGACAAAGCGTTTGTGTGCCGCCGCGAAAGAAAAGTTGCTGCTGATAGATTCGACTTGCGGAAAGAAAATGCAGTCCGCTTTTATTATGGACAGCGGGCATATCGTGCTGTCTGCGCGAAGCGTGGACAAGTTTGTTGAGGAAAACAAGAACCATGGGTAAACAGGGGGTACTCCTTGTGGTGTCCGCCCCGTCGGGTTGCGGAAAAGACACGCTGTTGGCTGAAGCCTTTAGGCAAGAGCCGCGCCTTACTCGCTCTGTGTCGGCCACGACGCGCGCGCCGCGTGAGGGCGAGGTGAACGGCAGGGATTATATTTTTATGACCGAACGCGACTTCAAGCTGCTGATTGAACTGAACGGCTTGGTTGAATACACAAACTATGTCGGGAGCTTTTATGGCACACCGAAAGCTGAACTCGGCAATCTGCTTGCGGCAAAAGACGGCGTGGTGCTGAAGATTGAAACCGAGGGAGCGGCGAGAGTGAAAGCGATGTTCCCTGAAAGTGTTTCCGTGTTTATTATGCCGCCATCTGAAGCGGAGCTTGAGCGGCGACTACGCAGTCGCGGTACTGACACCGAAGAAAAAATAAAACAGCGGCTTGCCGTTGCGAAAAGCGAGATGGCTTTAGCTGAGAACTACGACCGCGTTGTCGTTAACGACGACCTTGACACAGCGGTGAACGAATTTTTGGCGATATTCAGAGAATACTCAAGTTGATTTATTTGGAAAACTGCGCCTTGACAGGCACGACCGCGCTGGTTGCTCTCGATAAAGCCGAATATAGTTTCGACAAGCTGTACGAATACGCGGTGCCGAGCGTTTATGTTCCGTTTGCCGCGATCGGGTGCCGCGTCACCGTGCCTTTCGGCAGAGGGAAACGCTATGTAAAAGGCACGATAATCGAACTGACAGCGAACAAAGAATACGACCCAAACGTAATCAAACGAATACGCTTTCTCCTTGACAGAGAGCCGCCGATAAACGACGAACTCGTGAAACTCGCGAGATACCTCAAGACCGACACGTTCTGCACCTACGGCGACGCAATCCGCACGGTTATGCCGCCCGGTTTGAACCTGCCGACCGCAAGATACGTAATCTCAAACAAAAAAAGCCTGCCCCTTTCTGAAAGGGCGCGTAATATATTAAACGAACTTCACGCGCGCAAAGACTTTCGCTCACGCGACGAACTGCTTGACGAACTGTCGTTCACCGAAGCCGACACGTGGGGCGAGTTGCTTGAGGTCGGCGCGGTGCGTCTGCCGCCGCCTCCCGCGACTGTTGAGGGCGTGAAACGACGCAAAGCCTATCGGATAACCGACAAAGCCATTGACTCCGCGTTGACCGAAAAGCAAACCGCGGTGATTGCCGCGTTGTCGGACAACTGCGGAGCGACACAGGCGGAACTCTGCCTGCTTGCCGAATGTTCGGCAGGTGTGATTCAGTTGATGGTGAAGCACGGCTTGCTTGACGAGATTGAGATATCCTCTCCGCTGTCGTTCAGCGACAAAAAGACCGCGACAAAGCCGCTGCCAATACTGAACGAACAACAGCAAGCGGTGTTTGCCCGACTGACTGAACTGCTTGACACAGGCAAGGCGAACGGCGCGCTCCTTCACGGGGTGACGGGCAGCGGCAAGACCGCCGTGTACGTGCGGCTTATCGCCGAAGCGATGAGCAAAGGCAAGACCGCGCTTCTCCTTGTGCCGGAGATTGCATTGACACCGCAGACACTTGAAACTTTCTCGGAGATATTCGGCGACACAGCGGCGGTTATCCACTCGGGGCTGACACTCGGTGAGAGAGCCGCAGAGTATCGGCGGCTGAAAGACGGCGCGGCAAAGATTGCCATTGGCACAAGAAGCGCAGTGTTTGCGCCGATAAAGAACATCGGCGTCATTATTATAGACGAAGAGGGCGAGCAGACCTACACGTCCGACCGCTCACCGCGATACAACGCGAGAGAAACAGCGAAGCAACGCGCTTTTTATCACAACGCCTTAATTGTTCTCGGTTCGGCGACGCCAAGCCTTGAGAGCTTCTATCTCGCTAAGACAGGCAAGTATGAGCTTCTGACTTTAACAAAAAGATACAAAGAAGCGACGCTCCCTGATGTCTACATAGTCGATATGCGGGAGGAACTAAAGCGAGGTAATCGCTCGGGGTTCTCTGAGCCGCTTCTTCACGACATAAAGCACACCCTTGAACGCGGTGAGCAGGTGATTATACTGAAGAACAGGCGCGGGTATAACACCAAGGCGTTCTGCAGTGAATGTGGCGCGGTGATAAACTGCCCGCTTTGCCAACTCGCACTCACCTATCACAAGCAAATCAATCGGCTTTGTTGCCACTACTGCGGCTACACAGAGGCGTACCCCACCGCTTGTCCGACCTGCAAAGGCGAGATGTCGCGAAGCGGAAGCGGCACACAGCGAGTGGAGGGCGACCTCGCCGACTTCTTCCCGCAAGCGAAGATACTGCGAATGGACAGCGACTCGGTGAACGGGCGCGAATCTTATGAAGAAAAGTTCGCGGCTTTCAAGAACCGCGAGTACGACATTCTTATCGGCACACAGATGATAGCAAAGGGGCTTGACTTTGAAAACGTCACGCTTGTCGGTGTGACTGAACCCGACGCGGCACTCTTCTCGGGCGACTACCTCGGCTTTGAACGCGTGTTTTCCCTCCTCACCCAAGTAATCGGGAGGTGCGGACGCGGCGGCAAGAAAGGCAGAGCGTATATCCAGACCTACACGCCACAGCACCACATTCTCATTCAAGCGGCACGGCAAGACTACGCCGCGTTTTATGACGGAGAGATAAGAATACGCACGTCCCTGCTCTTTCCTCCTGCGGTCGACTTTATCGTGTTCACTTTCGCCGCATATGATGAGACGACGGCACACAAAGCGGCGGAACGCTTCATCGCTATCTTTCAAGAAGAAGCGGCGGGCTTCAAGGCTGAAGCGCTCGGTCCCGCGCCATCGGGGAACGGCTCAGTCGGCGGCAAGTATCGGCGCAAGGTTATACTTCGGTGCAAGAACAACCGCGCTTTTCGTTCTCGCGTCGAGAATATGATAAAGCGAATGTACAAAGAAAACGATATCTTCGGTGAAACAAGTTTTTACGCCGATGTAAACGGAAGTTTGTAATTAACATTGATTATAGTAGGTTAAATCAAAAACGCTAAAGCGTTTTTATAGCCGCAAAGCGGCGACGTGCGGCTTGCCGCACGAAGAAATAGCTTGCTATTTCCCCTCTTTACCGGTGTGTGAAAAAACCGTGTTCCCTCCCCACCGGGGTGGGGGGACACAAAATGGTTAGCTAATGAACGGTCACTATTCTATAAACAAAAGCAAAAGGGAGCAACAAACAATGGCACTTCGCGAAATATTGACAGAGAAAAAAGACGAACGTCAGCTGAGAAAGACCGCAAGAGAAGTCACGGTGTTTGACGAACGGCTCTTCTCGCTTCTTGAGGATATGAAAGAAACGATGATTCACTATATGGGCGCAGGAATCGCGGCGACACAAATCGGCGTGATGAAACGCGTGGTGGTCATCGACCTTGACGACGGAGAGGGAGTTATCGAACTGATAAACCCCGTCATCACCAAGGAAAAAGGCAAGCAACGCGAAGTTGAAGGGTGCTTGTCGCTCCCCGGCAGCTGGGGCTATGTGGTGCGCCCCGAATACATCACGCTCCGTTATCAGACACGAATCGGCGAAGAAGTCGAGATAAACGCCGAGGGTTTGTTCGCCCAGTCTATCTGCCACGAGGTTGACCACTTGAACGGCGTGCTGTTCATTGATTTGGTGGATGAGATGATTGACGAGGAAGAAGCGGGGCGTTCAATGGAGAAACGCCGCTACAATCATACGAAGAAGAAGCAAAAACGTGCGGTGTGACCTATGAACACGATTTTTATGGGGACGCCGCAGTTTGCCGCAACTGTGCTTGAAGCACTTGTAAACGGCGGTTTCAAGCCGGCTGCGGTGTTCACTAACCCCGACAAGCAAAGCGGCAGAGGGCACAAGCTGACGGAGTTGCCCGTGAAAACATTAGCACAGTCGCTCGGCATACCTGTTTATCAGCCGACAACGCTGAAAAACAATGCCGAGGTGATTGACACAATCAGTGAGATTCAGCCGGATGTGATAGTCGTTGCGGCATACGGGAAGATTTTGCCGAGTGAGGTTATCAACTTGCCGCGACTCGGCTGCCTAAACACGCACGCGTCGCTGCTGCCAAAGTTTCGCGGCGCTTCGGCAATCAACGCGGCAATCCGCGAGGGCGAGAAAAAAACAGGCGTGACGATAATGCAAATCGCACCGGGGCTTGACACGGGAGATATAATCACGGCGGCGGCAACCGATATAAAAGACGGTGAAACCGTGACGGAACTGACGGCGCGGCTTGCGCATATCGGCGGCGACCTGCTTGTTGAAGTGCTGAACCACCTTGACAATGGAGAAAGGTTGACACCCACGCCACAAGACGACAGCCTTGCGACGTTTGTTTATCCCATAACGAAAAGCGAGTGCCGCATTGATTGGGACAAGCCCGCCGATAAGGTGCGCAACTTCATTCATTCGCTGTCTGACAACCCTGCGGCGTTTACAGAAATTAGCGGTAAACGTCTAAAGGTTTACAGGGCTGATATCACGAACGAAACGCAAGACTTTGCGGTAGGTACGGTGTTAATCAAAAAAGGTTTATATGTTGTTTGTTCAAATGGTGAAACGCTGAAGCTGACTGAAGTTGCACCTGAAAACGGCAAGCGAATGAGCGGCGCGGCGTTTGCCGCGGGTGCCGCGAAGCACAACGGCGTGGTGCTGACGTGACAGCAAGACAGATTGCGTACCGTACACTAATAAAGGTTGACAGCGGTGGATTCAGCGGCAAACTGCTTGCGGGGAGCGACAACGTGACCCCGGCGGCGACCGCGCTGGTTTATGGCGTGACGAAGCGGCGATTTACGCTGGACTACATCATACGACAAAATTCAGCGACAGAATTTGATAAATTAGATAGTGAAGTAAGAAACGCGTTGCGGCTTGGGCTGTATCTGCTGCTTTATGACAACGGCACGCCCGAAAGTGCCGCCGTTAACGAAGCCGTCGCGTTGGTGCCGCCGCATAGGCGTGCGTTTGTCAACGCGGTGCTTAGAAACTTTGTGCGTAAAGGCAAACAGGTTGACACCGGTGAAGTCACGGACGACTACCTCAGGACAGCGATAAAGTATTCGTGTCCTCGCCGATTGGTCAAGCTGTTTTGCGAACAATACGGCGAACAAACCGCGACGCAAATCCTTGAGGAAAGTCTGAAGCCGCGACCCACTTTTATCAAGGTCAATACGATTAGGTTTACACCGTTATCGGTGAAGTCGGCGCTTGAAAGTGAGGG
The DNA here is from genome assembly GCA_031260665.1 of Oscillospiraceae bacterium. Classification (GTDB taxonomy): domain Bacteria; phylum Bacillota; class Clostridia; order Oscillospirales; family Ruminococcaceae; genus Ruminiclostridium_E. The sequence continues at coordinate 61,001 of JAISLD010000008.1, forward strand.
CGTATATGTAAACGAAACGAAGTTTACAGACGTTTTCACGGTGAGCGGCGGCGCGTTCGCCACAACTGCCTATCACGAGGGAATGTTCTTTGCTCAAGATATATCGCCGCATAAGTTCTGCCGCAGACTTGGCATAACAGGCGGCACGGTGCTTGACGTTTGCTCGGCACCCGGCGGCAAAGCGTTTGCTGCCGCCGATTTGTCGGGAGGACGGGCGGCAATCACGGCGTGTGACGTGATGGAAAGCAAAACGAAAGTCATCGAAGAAAGTGCAAACCGTTTGAGGTTTACAGGCGTTCGCGCCACCTTGAACGACGGGCTTGTGTTTAACGAGGACCTGCCGCAAGCGGACGTGGTTCTGGTGGACGCGCCTTGTTCGGGGCTTGGTGTTATCGGAAGAAAACCCGAGATAAAGTATCGTGACAGCGGGGATTTCAGCCTGTTCACCGAAAAGAGTTTACAGCTTCTGTCGATGTCGGCTCGCTATGTGAAGCCAAACGGCAGGCTTGCGTTCTCAACCTGCACGTTGAACAAAACCGAAAACGAAAACGTAGTCGCGGCGTTCCTAAGCAGTGACAACTCGTTCAAGTTGACAGAACAGCAGACCTACATTCTCGGCGAGGACAACGGCGACGGTTTGTTCTTCGCGATTATGCAAAAAAAAGATAGTGTTAAGTAAAAATGATTGACATATTATCCCTTGAGCTTTCCGACATTGAGCAGGCACTTCTCGACTTGGGCGAAAAGAAATATCGGGCAAAACAGATTTTTGTTTGGCTGCACAAAAAGCAGGCGGTCACGTTTGACGAGATGTCGGACTTACCTGAAGCACTCCGCGTAAAACTTACGCAAAAATATACTATAAGTAGAATCTTTCCGCAAACCGTGCTGACCTCACGGAAAGACGACACCGCGAAGATTCTCTATTGTTTGCCCGACAACGAGCACGTTGAAACCGTCATTATGCGCTACAAGTACGGCGATACGCTCTGTGTGTCGTCACAGGTCGGGTGCAAAATGGGTTGCGTGTTTTGCGCAAGCGGCAAGGCGGGGTTTGTGCGCAACCTCACGGCAGGTGAGATTCTGTCGCAAATCTATGAAACCGAGCGAGTGACGGGGCGCGTTGTTCACAACCTTGTGATGATGGGCATTGGCGAGCCGCTCGACAACTACGACAACGTGACAAAGTTCTTGCGGATATTGGCGCACAAGGACGGGCGGCAAATGAGCCACCGCCACGTTAGCCTGTCAACCTGCGGACTTGCCGACAACATAGAAAGGTTGTCAGCTGAAAGCACCGGTTTAACGCTGTCCGTGTCGCTTCACGCCGCAACGGACAGTCAGCGTGATGAGATAATGCCAATCAACAAAAAGTATAACATAGCGAGAGTTATTACCGCGTGTAATAACTATAACAAGGTTACAGGACGGCGAATCAGCTTTGAATACGCGGTGACGAACGGTTTCAACGACTCGGACGCGGACGCGAAGCGATTGGCGGCACTTGTGAAGCCACTCGGTGCGTATGTCAACGTCATTCCCGTCAACAAGATACGCGGCAGAGAAAACGTGGGCGGCGGCAACGCCGCGGCGTTTCGGGACAAGCTGCTGCTTCTTGGTGTGACGGCGACGGTTCGGCGGACACTCGGCGAGGACATCGAAGCGGCGTGCGGTCAACTGAGAGCAAACACGGAAAACATATAACCATTATATATCGGTGTCAACAGCGTAAGCTCACATACCGAAGGTCATACCCCTCGGGGCAGAGGCGGGCGGCCGGAACGACTCGGTCGACGCCCTTGCCGCTTCCGCAGGAGCGGAATCCTCGTAAATCAAATTATTTAAGTTGTTAACACTGCAATATATATAACACAAACGGAACTTGACGATGAAAACATTCACGGTTTACACCGCGACACACATTGGTCAGCGAAAAGAGAATCAAGACCGCGTAATCGCAGGACGGCTGTCAGGCGAGGCAGTGGCGGTGGTGCTGTGCGACGGAATGGGCGGTGCGGCGGCAGGCGGTTATGCCGCAAGCTTGACCGCCGAGTTCGTGTCGAAACGGCTGTCAGGTGGTTTTCGTGCCGAGATGAGCCGCAACGCTTTGCGAAACCTGTTGCTCACATCGGTCACAGCCGCTAACGCCCTTGTTTGGGAGCAGGCGCAGTCGGACAACAACTTGTTTGGAATGGGCACGACCTGTGTGGCGGCAGTGCTGTTTCGTGAACGCGCCTACATCATGAATGTGGGCGACAGCCGCTTTTATCATATCAGCGGCAACAACATCACGCAAATCACTCGCGACCACACCCGTGTGCGTCAGCTGATTGACGATGGGATTCTTCGCGAAGAAGATGAAAAACTCTATCCGGCGCGCAACGTGATAACCAAGGCGATAGGCGGCGAATCAATCATCACCCCCGATTACTTTGAGCTTGACTTAGGTTTCGACAGTGCCGCAGTTGTTTGTTCGGACGGGCTTTACAATATGCTCCCCGACGACAGAATCGCCGAATTTGCCCTCAAGTCGCCCGCTTCGGGTTCAGCCGAACGGCTCGTGTCTTACGCGGCGGAGCAAGGCGGCAGGGATAACATCACGGTTGCGGTGATAGTATAATATCAACTCGGCATATATCCCGAAGGTCATACACCTCGGGGCAGAGGCGGGCGACCGGAACGACTCGGTCGACGCCCGACAGGCGATATATACTCCGTAACGGGTTAAACTTTCAGTTTAACTTTCCGCCGTTTCACGGCGTATACTTGGCGTAACAAGCCGCTTCGCGGCTTCGGCACTTTGCAAGCGCCGAAGCTTAAAAACTCGGTGAGTTTTTAAGCGGTTATTTGAGTTTAACCGGCTATATAGCGTTAATCATAAACTTTATCAACTCGGAAATAATATGGACAGCAATATAGGACAAAAGCTCGACGGCAGATACGAACTGCTTGAGATGATAGGCGCGGGAGGAATGGCCGACATCTACCGCGCACGGGATATACAAGAGGACAAGATTGTCGCGGTGAAGATTCTTCGGACAGAATTCGCGGGCAAAGAGGACTCGCTTCGCCGCTTCCGCAACGAGTCAAAGGCGGTCGCGATGCTTTCTCACCCGAATATCGTCAAGATATTCGATGTTGGTTTCACCGACCGCGTAAGCTTTATCGTAATGGAATACGTTGACGGCGTGACGCTTGCGGAGCTGATTGAACGTGACGGTGCGCTTAAGTGGCGTGACGCGGCAAAGCTGACCGCCCAGATACTTCGTGCGCTGCAACACGCACACGACAACGGGATAGTCCACCGTGACGTCAAGCCAAGCAACGTCATGCTTGCCGATGACGGAGAAGTGAAGGTCATGGACTTCGGCATTGCACGGTTCAACCGCGAGGTTGACATGACACGCCACGAAAAGGCAATCGGCACCGTGCATTACATCAGCCCCGAACAGGCGCAAAACGACGAAACCGATGAAAAGAGCGACATATACTCAGTCGGTGTGGTTCTCTTTGAAATGCTGACGGGGAAGAAGCCGTTCACGGGGGACAGCCCTGTTGCCGTGGCGACAAAGCACATCAATGACGAACCGCCTAAGCCCTCAACGCTGAACCCCGCGATACCCGACGGACTTGAAGAAATCGTTCTCCGTGCAATGAGGAAAGACCCGCGTGCCCGTTATATGACCGCAGGCGATATGGTGAACGACCTTGAGGAGATTAGGCGCAACCCGGGAGCGATGTTCGGCTATAATCAACCCAAAACTTCCCTTTCACGACCAAAAACAAACAGCGAGGACGCAAAACCGATGAACGACAAATACCGAAAGCCCGACGACTTTGAGGCGACACGCCCGATACCGAACAAGTCACGTCAAGGATATATCCCGATAAAGGACAAGCTTGACGACGAGGACGACGACCACGAGTTTGACGAGGACGAATACCTGACGGAGCGGCGTTCGCCGCTGCTGCCGATTCTTCTTGCTGTCGCAAGTGTGTTTGTTATATTCTCGGCGATTCTTATATACAAGATAGTCACCGACAAAGTGGGCGGCATCACAGCGGGTGCGGGAGAAGATATCGTTGTGCCGAAGTTAGTCGGTATGCTTTACGAAGACGCGGTAAAGGCGTATGGCGACCTCAACCTTATCCCGACACAGGAATTCTCAAAAGAATTTGACAAAGATGTGATAATGGAGCAGGGAGTGAGCGAGGGACGCAAGATAAAGTCAAACCAGCGTGTTGAAGTGGTGGTGAGCAAGGGGGCGCACCTCATTGACATTGCCGACTACAGCGGCGGCTTGACGACACTTGAGGATGCGGAGTCACTAATCAAAAAGCAGGGTTTCCCCGCGCCGAACCGCGTGTATGAATACAGCACGGAAGTAGCCGAAGGGTTTGTTATCCGCACCGAACCCGCAGCGCGCACCCTTGCCGACGAGGACACGGTAATCACCGTCTATGTTTCAATGGGAGAACTCGGCAAAACGACGACTGTGCCCGACCTCATCAACTTGTCTGAATCGGCACTTGACGACCGCGCAAGTATGTATAAAATCGTGATAACACGAGTGAACGTGCCGAGTGAGGAGGACAAGAAAGGGCGCGTTATTTCGCAGAATATCAACCCATTGACCGAAGTCCCCGAGCAGACCGTGGTGGAGGTGCAGATAGGCACGGGTGTGCCGCCTGTCATCAAAGGCACACTGCCGCCGACAGGCAGAGCCGTGACGGTCAACACATCAGTCACAGGCAAATACGTCATCGAGTATTATATCGACGGCAATCTTCAAGCCAACTTGACCGAGAACCGCAACATTGAACTGAATCGCGACATCTTCTGGGAGTTCACGGGGAACGGAATCCACACCTACACCATAATGATAACTTCCGAAGCAACGGGAAGAAGCGCGACGTTCCTTGAATACAAAGTCGATTTCTCGGGTACTGAGCCTGTTTATGAAGAGCTTGTAAGAAACGCGACGATATTCAGGGAAATCAACGATGGTGCGGCGGTGACTGACGAACCGTACACGGACGACAGCGCAAACGAAGGGGTCGAGGACGAGGGCTGGCTTGACGACCCAACAGAAAACGGAGAATAATGAATAATGGTTTAGTAATCAACTCAAACTCAGGCTTATACCGCGTGAGAACAGACGGCGGCGAGGTTGTCTGTCGGGCAAAAGGTCTGCTGCGGCTTGGCACCGTGTTCCCTGTCACGGGGGACACGGTGACGTTAGCGGAGGAGGGCGGCGCGTTTCTTATTGACGGCATAGGCGGGCGAAAAAACTTTTTGGTTCGCCCCCCACTCGCAAACTTAGACGCGGTGGTTCTTGTCGTGTCAACGGTCGCTCCCGCGCCAAACACCTTTGTTCTCGACAAGCTGACCGCGATAATGGAAAACTGCGGCATAGAAACGGCAATCTTGTTCACCAAATGCGACTTGAAACGCTTTGAGGATATGGAGGCGGTTTACCGCAAAGCGGGGTTCGCCGTGTTCACTTCCCCAAGTGAGCAAACCGACTTGAAGGATTTTCTTCGTGGGAAAACCGCGGCGTTAATCGGCAACACGGGAGCAGGCAAGACGACACTGCTGAACAACCTGTCAGGCGGCGCTATCGCGGAAAAAACCGCCGAGGTGAGCCGTAAACTCGGCAGGGGCAAACACACGACAAGGGAAACCACGATGTATCAGTTAGACGGGTACTCGTTGGTTGACACACCCGGGTTTTCGGCAGTCGAGTCGGCACGATACGGCGATTTCTCGCGTGACAGACTGCCGCACCTGTTCCGTGAGTTTGCGCCTTACATAGAGAGGTGCGGTTATGCCGACTGCCGCCACATCAAAGAAAACGACTGCGAGATACGTGCGGCACTATCACGGGGAGAGATAGCAGAGACGAGATACGAAAGCTTTTGCCAAATGACAGCCGAATAACAAACAACAAACCTCTCCCAACGGAGAGGTTCTTTTTGCTTGTTAAATAACGTATCGCATTAACTTAATTGCCGGTCCGGCACGGACGGAGAGGTTCTTTTTGCTTGTTAAATAACGTATCGCATTAACTTAATTGCCGGTCCGGCACGGACGGAGAGGTTCTTGTTTTGTCTGATAACGTATCGCATTAACGTAATTGCCGGTCCGGCACGGACGGAGAGGTTTGTTGTTTTGAACACTTGTTCAAGTGTTCAATTGTTTGCTTCATAGTGGCTCATTGAGCCGAAGTCGTTTACATTGTCGACCACGTTGTCCGGTACAGACACGATATAAGTATAAGCCTCGGGGACAACGCCGACAATGACGGTTTCAGCCGCGATGAACTCGGTTTCGGCGGTGGTCGAAGCTGTGTACCCGGGGATAATCGCCGAAACATCAACGCTGACTGTTATGATAATCTTGTGCAGCGTTTGGTTTATCCCCGCCGACTTAAACTCGCTTGCCACACGCACATCGGCAAAACCTTTCGGTCGTGAGATTACGTTGACGTCGGGTCCTCTGCCGTAAAGCATTTGCACCCCCGAGAGTGTCCCCGCAGCAACCGCAAGCTTGCGTTCGCCCATCTCACGAAGAGCCTCGTTTATCTCAAGTGCGGCGCGCGACTTCATTCGGTTGACACTCACAACGTCGGTTTCTATCCCCGCAATCTGTCCGTTTTCACCGTAGTTCAGGTGAACCAACTTGTCGTAAGTCACGTTTTCGTCAGTCAAGGCGTGCTCAATTGCGCCGTTCACTATGTCGGTTGCGAGGATACGCGACTGATACGCCGCCGTTTTCGTGATAATCGGGCGGAGCGCCGTGTCAACCGAGGTGAGCAGAATCATCACCAACAATGTGCCGACTATCAGCGTGTATCCCACCGCCCTTTGTTTCCCGCGCCTTCGTCTTGACATATCGTGCCCCTTTCAAGTAAGTGTCGCCTCTATTCAAGCGCAACACCGAAGGTCATACCCCTCGGGGCACAGGCGGGCGACCGGAACGACTCAGTCGATGCCCTTGCCGCTCCCGCAAGAGCGGAATCTCTGCGCAACGAATGGTTTAAGTTGCTAACGATGATTATATAGCACCACCTCTATTCTATTCAAGAGCAAAACAAAAAACCTCTCCGTCCGTGCCGGACCGGCAATTAAGTTAATGCGATACGTTATTTAACAAGCAAAAAGAACCTCTCCGTCCGTGCCGGACCGGCAATTAAGTTAATGCGATACGTTATCAAACAAAACAAAAACCTCTCCGTTTGGGAGAGGTTCTTGTTTATTTGATGACTCAATTATCTATCATCAGTTCCGCCCAAAGTTCATCATAGAGCTTTCTGGTTTCGGGGGGGAGGTTGATAAAGACTTCAAGGCGAGCCATCGTTTCATCGTCGGGGTAGCAGATATCCTCGAGTTCGTCGTTCGCTTTCAGCTTTTCGTAGACGCTGACTAGCGGTGTAGAATACCCGACAGCGATTGCGTTGCGATAACCCGAGTCTGTCGAACACATAAAGTTGATGTACTGTTCCGCCGCAGTCTTGTTCTTTGCCGACTTCGGGATACACATTGCGTCAACAAAAGTGTTGGTCGTTTCTTTTGGGATAACAACGCCGAGGTTCGGGTTGTCCTCTCTCATAAGGAAGTAATCCCCGACATAATAGGGCGCGACAACCGCTTCGCCGCCGCCCATTTTGTCAAACACTTGGTCCATAACATAGGCTTGAACAAGCGGTCGTTGCTCTTTAAGCAGAGCGTATGCCTCACGAATTTCGCTTTCGTTTGTCGTGTTAAGACCGTAGCCCAGCACAGCGAGAGCGATAGCGAACGCGTCACGCGGATTGTCAAACATCAAGATGTTGCCCGCATACTGCTTGTCAAAGAGAGCCGTCCAACTGTCAGGTGCTTCGGACGTGGTTGACGCGTCATAAATCAAACCTACTATTCCCCACGTGTACGGCACGCTGTACTCGTTGTCAGGGTCGTAGAGCAGACCTTTCTTTGACGGGTCGATGTCGTTGTAGTTTGGGATATTGGTGAAGTCGAGCGGGAGGAGCATATCTTCCTCAATCATACGCGCCACCATATAGTCGCTTGGGATAATGACGTCGTAAGACGCGCCGCCGCTCTTCATTGTTGAATAGAGCATTTCGTTCGTGGTGTAGGTCTTGTAGTTTACCACTATGCCTGTTTGCTTCGTGAACTCCGCGTTCAGGTCCTCGTCGATGTATTCGCCCCAATTAAAGACGTTTACGACTTCCGCCGGTTGGCAGGACGACACAAGCGATAGGCTTGCGGCGGTGGCGAGTGTGAGCGCCAAACATTTGCTGAATTTTTTCAAAACTTTTTCTCCTTGTTTTTATCTTTCGCTTGGATTACGTTGATGATAACAAGCAGCAACATAACCGACACGAACATTATTGTACTCAGTGCGTTGATTTCGGGGTTGATGCGTTTTCTTGTCATTGCGTAGACTGCCACCGACAGCGTTTGCACGCTTGAGCCGCTTGTGAAGTAGCTGATAACAAAGTCGTCAATGCTCATCGTGAAGGCAATCATCATTCCGCTGACGACGCCGGGCATTATCTCGGGGAGGATAACCTTGCGGAAACCTTGAAACGGTGTCGCGCCTAAGTCAAGGGCGGCCTCGAGGGTGTGCTTGTTCATCTGGCGAAGCTTTGGCATTACTGAAAGTATAATATATGGGATATTAAACGTAATGTGTGCCAGCAACAGTGACCAGTAACCAAGCGAGATATCCGCGCCAAGGGTGCGAAGAAACGTCGTTATCGCGACAAAGAGAAGCATAAACGACACGCCCGTCAAGATATCCGGGTTCACCACCGGGATATTGTTGACGGTCATAACCACGTCGCGGGTTTTCTTCCTCATTCGGTGGATACCGAGTGCCGCCGCTGTGCCGATGATTGTAGCCGCAAGACTCGCTATAATGGCGACAGACAGCGTGACGACAAGCGCCTCAAGAATCGCCCTGTCGCGAAAGAGTTCTCCGTACCACTTCAACGTAAAGCCCGTCCAGACGGAGCGGCTTTTGCTGTTGTTGAACGAGAACGCCGCCATAACGAATATCGGTGCGTAGAGAAATATATAAAGCAGACCTTGAAGCGCAAAGCTGAACACGCGAAAGCGTGGTTTCTGTGTTGACATTGGTTATATACTCTTTAAGTTACTAAAACATCGACGTTTCTTCGCCACCGTCGCCGAACTTGTTCATCACAAACATACAGACGAGAACAATCAGCATCATCACAATGCTGACCGCCGAGCCGATGTACGGGTTGTAGGCGTTGCCGAGAAACTGCATTTCAATCAAATCGCCAAGCAAAAGCGTCTTGCCCCCACCCAGCAGTTTTGAGATGACAAATGTGCTGACACTCGGCACAAATACCATTGTCACGCCACTCAGCACACCGGGGAGCGACAGCGGAAACACAACGCGAAGAAACGTGCGCACGCCGTTCGCGCCCAAGTCGCTCGAGGCTTCAAGCAAACTGCGGTCGAGCTTTTGCAGAACCGTCAGTATCGGGAGGAGCATAAATGGCAGGTAGTTGTAGACCATACCGAGAGCCACCGCCGCTTCCGTGTTGATTATCGACACTTTGCCGATACCGAGGAGGACAAGCAGCTTGTTCAGCAGCCCGTTGTTCTCGAGAATCGACATCCAAGCGTAGGTGCGAAGCAGAAAGTTTATCCACATCGGCACCATAAGCAGCACCATAAACACCGACTGAACCTGCGGGGTTTCCCTCGACACGACATAAGCAATCGGGTAGCTGATGAGCAGGCATATTGCCGTGGCATAAAAAGCCAAGCGAAAACTTGCGGCGAACACAGGTCGAAACTCCCACATCGACTTGAAGTTGTCGAGGGTTACTCCCCCGTTCTCCCCTGTGAAAGCGAACACAACAACGATGATAAGCGGCGCGATTACAAAGACGGTCAGCCAAAAGAAATAAGGAGCGGCGAGTTTCCTGCTAATATGAATCGCCCCCTTCCGCTTTGGCTTCGCCCGCAGACTTGTGCATGATGTGGATATCTTCCGGCGTGAGAAAAAGCCCCACGTTTTCGCCCACATTAGGGGCTTTTGTGGAGTGAATAAGCCAGTTGTAACCGTCTGCTTCTATCGTTGACTCGTAGTGCACGCCCTTGAACGTAACCGACAAAACACGACCTTTTATGGGTGAGTCGTCTGTTGAAACCAGCTGAATATCTTCGGGGCGAATTACCACATCGACAGGCGACTCTGTATCAAAACCTTTGTCGACGCAGACCCAGCGGACACCGCCGAACGTGACGTCAAAGTCTTTGTGCATTGTGCCGGGCAAGATGTTGCTTTCACCGATAAAGTCGGCGACAAAAGCGTTCTTCGGTTCGTTGTAGATATCAACAGGCGTGCCTATTTGCTCAATCACGCCGCCCCGCATAACCGCGACGGTGTCGCTCATCGTCAGCGCTTCTTCTTGGTCGTGGGTGACATAAATAAAAGTAATGCCGACTTGCCGCTGAATACGCTTCAGTTCCACCTGCATTTCTTTTCTCATCTTGAGGTCAAGCGCACCAAGCGGCTCGTCAAGCAGCAGAACCTCAGGTTGATTGACTATAGCTCTCGCGATAGCCACGCGTTGCTGCTGACCACCCGACATCTGTGTGACCCGCCGCTTATCGAAGTTTGTAAGCCCGACAAGTTCAAGCGCGGCGCCTACGCGGCTTTTTATCTCGGATTCGGTTTGTTTTGCGATTCTCAAACCGAAAGCGATGTTTTCGTATACATTCAAATGGGGGAACAACGCGTACTTCTGGAACACAGTGTTCACCCGCCGCCGATATGGCGGCAAATCATTTACCCGTTTTCCGTCGAAGAAGATGTCCCCCGACGTCGGTTTTTCAAATCCGCCGATGATTCGGAGCGTGGTGGTTTTGCCGCAACCTGACGGACCAAGCAGTGTCAAAAACTCCTTGTCGTTGATATACAAGTTGATGGATTTAAGCACTGTTTCCCCGTCGAACGTCATCACGCAGTCTTTCAAGCGGATAAGTTCTGTTGACATTTATCAATCCCCCTCTCGCACAACGGGCTATCCGTTGTACACAAATTTATGAACTCGTTTCTAATTATAACATATCGCAGATATGTTATAATTGCGCATCAGAGGGCGGTTGCCCCAACGGGGCGAGCCCGTGCGCAATATAATAAGCGCTCGTTTCTAATTATAACATATCGCAGATATGTTATAATTGCGCATCAGAGGGCGGTTGCCCCAACGGGGCGAGCCCGTGCGCAATATAATAAGCACTCGTTTCTAATTATAACATATCGCAGATGTGTTATAATTGCGCATCAGAGGGCAGTTGCCCCAACGGGGCGAGCCCGTGCGCAATATAATAAGCACTCGTTTTTAATTATAACATTATTTCGACAAATGTCAATACATCACTGATTCACAAACTCGGCAATCCGCTTCATCGCCTCGCCTATGTGCTTCAGCGAATACGCGTAGGATATCCGAACGTATCCCTCGCCGCTTGCCCCGAATGCCGAACCGGGAACAACCGCGACTTTCTTCTCGTTTATCAGCCGAACACAAAACTCTTCTGATGTCAAACCTGTTTTCGTGATGTTCGGGAAAACGTAGAACGCGCCGCCCGGTGTGAAGCAAGGCAGCCCCATATCGGCGAGAAGCTGCACGCAAAGTCGCCGCCGCATATCGTACTCGTCAACCATACGCGCCACGTCGTCGGCACAATCTGTCAACGCTGTGACCGCGGCAAGCTGGCTGGTGGTGGGGGCGCACATTATGGCGAACTGGTGGAGTTTCAGCATTTGCGAGAGAATCGGCTTCGGTGCAAGCGCATAGCCAAGCCGCCAGCCCGTCATAGCGAACGCCTTTGAGAAGCCGTTGATGACGACAACGCGCTCTCTCATGTTGGGAAGCGACGCGATAGACACGTGCTTGTCGCCGCCGTATGTCAGCTCGGAATATATCTCGTCTGATATCACCGCGATGTTCGTGCCTTTCAGCACCTCGGCTATAGCAAGCAAGTCGCTTTCCGTCATAACCGCGCCTGTCGGGTTGTTCGGGAACGGGAGGACGAGAGCTTTTGTCTTGTCGGTAATCTTCGATTTAAGATTCTCGGCAGTCAGCTTAAAGCCGTTCTCTTCTCTTGTCACAAGCGGCACGGGGACACCGCCGGCCATCTCTGTTATCGGTGAGTAGCAGACGAAGCAAGGTTCGGGGATAAGCACCTCGTCGCCAAGGTTCACAAGTGCGCGAATCGCGAGGTCGATTGCCTCGCTGCCGCCGACAGTCACGAGAATCTCGTCAACAGGACTATAGGTCACGCCGATTTGCTTTGCCGTGTATGTCGCTATCGCCTCACGAAGGGCAAGCGTGCCGCTGTTGCTCGTATAGCTTGTGCGTCCTTTTTCAAGTGAGGTTATCGCGGAGCGGCGAACCCGCCACGGCGTCTTGAAGTCGGGCTCACCGACCGACAGCGAGATAACATCGTCCATTGTCGCCGCTATGTCAAAGAACTTCCGTATGCCCGACGGCTTAAGTGATTTGATTTTATCGGATAAAAGAGAATCGTAGTTCATCACAGTTTACCGCGTTCGTCGGTGTCGTCGTCGTCGCCGAACACCACGCCCTCTTCTTTGTAACGCCGCAGAATTATCTTTGTCCGTGTTGACATCACGCCGTCTATTGTCGCCAAGTTTTCCGACACAAAGAACGCGATATCACGGAAGCTGCTGCCACGCATAGTGACGAGCAGGTCGCAGTTGCCGCTCATCAGCTGAACGCCCGCTATCTCGGGGAAGCCGCAGAGTCGTTCCGCTATGCCGTCATATCCGTTTTCGGCTTGAGGTGTGACTTTCAGCTCTATTTGAGCGGTCACGGCGTTGCGGTCGAGCCGCTCTTCGTCAATCAGCACGGTATAGCCGCGAATAACGCCGTCGCGTTCCAACTTCGCTATTCTGTCGGTCACTTCGCTTTCGGGCACGCCGAGCATTGACGCGAGTTCACGCGGGTCTGTCCGTGAATCTTGGCGCAGGAGTTTTATCAGTTTCTCATTCATTTTATTCACCTATATATTCATCAATAGGAATCGCGACAGGCCGCCGCTTCACGTAGTACGTGACTTCGGCAAACCCTATGTCGCGGAGTTTTTTCGCTGTATCTTTCAGCCCCGTGCCGAGCATCCACGCTTCGTGTGCGTCGCTGCCGAGGGTCACGCGCCTGCCGCCTAACTCGAAATAACGCGAAATCATTTCAAGATGTGGGTCGGTGCGGTTGTAATAGCTCATTCGCAGCCCCGAGGCGTTGACTTCAAGCGATTTGTCGTTCTTTATAAGTATCCTGAACACATCGTCTATGCTGTTTGACCAACGCGTGAGGTCGAGAGGTATGCCCTCTCTGCCGAGAATGTATCGCAGAGGATAGGTGATGTGGGCAAGCGAGTCAAAGCCGTTCCACTCGGTTACTTGAATCAGTTCATCGAAGTAGCGGTCGAGGTGCGGCACGGGGTCGGTGCCGCGATAGTTGGTGTGATAGAAGTCGCGTTCGCCTTTCAACTCGTGGAGTGAGCAGAGGATAAAGTCAAACTCGTGTGTTCGTAAGAACTCGTTTGTCACATCGGGCAGGTGGCAAGGCTCGCCGAGTTCAACGCCGCGATAGAGAACAACTGTGTCTTTGTACTTCTCCCTGAAGCCGTCAAACTTGGCGTAACCGCGTTCAAAGAGGTCGTGGCTGTTGCTCTTCGGGTCGCTGTAAGCCGTCATATCCGCGTGTTCGGTGAAACAAAGCGCCGACAAACCGAGTGAAGGGCATTTCTCCGCGTATTCGTCAATGGTTGCGCGTCCGTCGGCGCTGAAGATAGTGTGCAGGTGTGTGTCGATATACATTGTTGTTATTTATTCCAAGTTAGTCCAGACGTTTTGAACGTCGTCGTTGTCGTCAAGCGAGTCGAGCAGTTGTTCCATTCGGCGTTGATGTTCTTCGCTTTCAAGTGACGTGTAGGTGTCGGGCAAGTAGACCGCTTCCGCTGACAGCACCTTGTAGCCCGACTTGGTGAGGGAATCAGCCGCTGTCGTCACTTCAGTCGGTTCGGAGAACACCTCGGCAGTGTCGTCGTCAAGGTCAAAGTCCTCGCAACCCGCTTCAATCACGGCTTCCATCAGCTTGTCATAGTCGATGTCGCCGTCCTCGTTGTCCAACGTCACAAGTCCACGCCGCTTGAACATAAACGACACGCAACCCGCCGTCCCCATATTGCCGCCGCTTTTGTCAAAGAAGTGGCGGATTTCACCTGCGGTGCGGTTGCGGTTGTCGGTAAGGCAGTCAACCATAACGGCGACGCCGCCGGGACCGTAACCCTCGTAAACGCAGTTCTCGTAGTCGTTCTTTTCGGTGCCGCCTGCCGCTTTTTTGAGAAGCCTGTCGATGTTGTCGTTCGGTATGTTGTTGCTTTTCGCCTTGGCGATGAGGTCACGCAGTTTGCCGTTAGACGCGGGGTCGGCTGAACCCGACTCTTTTATGCAGACAAGTATCTCGCGCGATATTTTCGTGAAGATTTTGGCTCTCGCTCCGTCTTTCTCGCCCTTTTTGCGTTTGATTGTGCTCCATTTGGAATGTCCTGACATAAATAATACCCTTATATAATGTTTAGTTTGACTTAAAAACGTATTGCTTTAAGCTTGCGGCAATCGTGCCGCCGCAAACGCCGCAGACCGCCGCTTCGATAATTCCGTTGGTGAAGATAAGCGTCGCGAGTATCGGGATAACGCCGTCTTTCACTGCGGGGAGATTCCCAAACAGCAGAATAATCGCGCCGAGAAACAACACGGTGTTGAGAAGCGAGCCGATGATAGCCGCGGCGGTGTGGCACCACGCTTTCTGTTTGTCGATTTTCTTGAACAAGTCGAACAACAGCCCGACCAAGAAACCTGTGAGTGTACGGGTCAGCACTAACGCAATGAAAGTAAACAGAGGGTTTGCGGCAAGGAGAATTATACCGAGAGGCGAAACAAACGCCATGATAAAACTCGACAGTCCAAATGCCGTGCCGAGAATCGCGCCGCATAGTTTGCCCTTTGTCATTGCGCCGACAACAACGGGCACCATCATAATCGTTAGTTCAAACGCCGGGTTGATTGGGATATAGCCTATCCCTGTGAGGTGGAACATGAGGAGCACTGCCAGCAGAATGCCGGTCACTGTCAGGAATTCCGTTTTTCCTCTGTTGAGGGTGATGACATTGCTGTTGCTGTTGTTTTCGTCCATTGTTTTCTCCTTTGATGGGCGTTCGTTTTATCAAATCGCCCTCGTAATATATCGCGTAAGAACTCGTGTTCTTACAGTTTCTCACCTTTGAATAATGTGCCGATGTTTTCTCCCTCAAACAAAGAATAAAGGTTGTCGGGGCTGTCGCCTTTCAGTATAATTGTGTCGACATTATACTCGGAAGCGATGCGCGCCGCTTCCAGTTTGGCAAGCATACCGCCGCTTGACAGCGAACTGCCCTTGTCGCCCACAGAAGCAAGCATATCTGCTGTGATTCTCGTCACGAGAGGTATCAGCTTTGCGTCGGGAAGGCGTGGGTCGCGGTCAAACAGTCCGTCAACGTCGGTCAAGATGACAAGCAAGTCGGCTCCGCATATCCCCGCAACGATTGCCGACAATGTGTCGTTCTCGTCGAAGTCAAGGTTTTCTATCGACACGCAGTCGTTGGCGTTCACCACGGGGATAACGCCCATATCGAGGAGCTTGCGAAACGTGTTGGTTATGTTTGCTTTGCGTTCGGGGTTTGAGATGACGTCGCGTGTCATAAGAATTTGCGCTGATTTGTGGTTGTACTTTGCGAACTCGCGGTCGTAAAGATTCATCAGCTCGGCTTGTCCGATTGCGGCGCAGGCTTGCCGGCCCGGCATATCCGAGGGTTTTTCGGCCAGACCTGCCTTTGACATACCGACCGCGACCGCTCCGCTTGTGACAAAGACTATCTCTTTGCCGCTGTTCTTCAAGTCGGAGAGGACGCGAAGCAGCTTCTCAACTCGTCTGAGGTTGAGGCAACCGTTTTGATAGGCGAGGGTTGAGGTGCCTGCCTTTATCACAACGCGTTTTTTTTCGGAAGAAGTTTCCATTAAAATATACTTTCTAATTCTGTTTCAAGTGCCGTTCGCTCGCTTTCGTAAACCAACAAAGCTATCTCGTCAACGCCTGTTGAGATGAGAAGCGGCACGATATCGAGGCGTTCAAGCACAGAGAACACCTTTGCCGCGAAACCCGTTTCGTTCTCCATTTCGTCTGAATGAACGGTTATCTTGATGTTGCCCGTGTTGAGAAGCGGCGTCACCTTGGGGTATTTGTCGGCGAGAGCCGAGGTGAGCGGCAACAACTTTGACATATCGCTGTCGGACAACGTGAACCCAAACGATATCCTGTCGGCGGTTGACGGCGCCTGCGAAATCATATCGATGTTTATTCCCGCGTGTGCCGCGTTTTGAAACAACTCGGACAAGAAGCCGCCGCCAAAACGCGCGGGTATGTCGTTGAAGTTCACAACAGAGGTGTTTTCGGTTACTTTTATTGATGTTGACATAATGTTTGCCTTTCTTTGGGTTTGTTTCAGACTAAATCTTTCATTGTGTAAAGACCGGGTGGTTTGCCGGCAATGAACACCGCCGCGGATAGCGCGCCTGCCGCGAACACTTCTTTCGAGCGCGCCGAATGTGACAGCGTGATTATCTCGTCGTGACCCGCGAAGATGACGCTGTGCTCACCGACAATTGTTCCGCCGCGAACCGCGTGGAAGCCGATTTCACGTTGTTCACGCGGCTTGCGGACGTTATGGCGGTCGTAAACATATTCGGGGATATACGAAAGCCCGTTCTCCGCCGCTTTTGCCAGCATAAGAGCGGTGCCTGACGGCGAGTCTTTCTTTAAGCTGTGGTGTTGCTCGATTATTTCCACATCGAAAGTTTCGCCGAGGACAGCCGCCGCACGTGTCACCAAGTCGGCAAGCAAGTTGATACCAAGCGACATATTGAACGTGAAGAACACGGGTATCTCGTTTGCGGCGGCTTTGATGTTTGTAATCTCCGCCTCCGAGTAGCCCGTGGTCGCGATGACAAGCGGCACGTTTCTTGTTTTGCCGTATGACAGCAGGCTGTCAAGCTGTGATGAATGTGAGAAATCGACCACGACGTCGGGGTCGGCTTCCATATCGAACAGGCTTTTATGAACAGGGAACGGTTTGTCGTCACTTGCGCGTGTGTCAACGCCTGCTGTGATAACGCAGTCGGCGCGTCCGTCCGCAAGCGAGGCGATAACGCCGCCCATCTTGCCGAGTGCGCCGCTTATCGCGATTTTTACTTCTGTTCTGTCGTTCATTGAGGTCTTTCTATAGTAGGTATGATTACAGCAAGCCGAGGTTCTTCAGCGTTGATGTCAGCTTTGCTTTTACGCCGTCGTCTGTTTCAACAAGCGGCAAGCGAACACCGCCGACGTTTTGCCCGATGATGTTCATCGCTTCTTTCAGCGGTATCGGATTCACATCGGCAAACAGCGCGTTGATGAACGGCAGAAGCCGCAGCTGCTCGCGTCCCGCCTCAAGCACCTTGCCTTGAAGAGCGAGTTCGCACATATTGTGTATGTCCTCGGGGATAATGTTCGCCGCCACGGATATCACGCCTTTGCCGCCGAGTGACATAACAGGCACGGTCATTCCGTCGTCGCCTGAATATACATCGATATCAACAGACGAGAGAATCTTTGCGAAGTAGTTGATATCGCCGCCGCTTTCCTTGACCGCGTATATGTACGGATGAGCCGCGAGTTCCTTGAACGCGTCAATCCCGATGTTCACGTTGGTTCTTCCGGGAATGTTGTAGAGCACAACAGGCAGCTCCGCCGCATCCGCAATCGCCGTGAAGTGACGCACCAAACCTCGCTGTGACGTTTTGTTGTAATAAGGCGACACGAGGAGAAGCGCGTCAGCACCCACGGACTTTGCCGACTTTGATAATTCAATCGCGTAAGCCGTGTCGTTGCTGCCCGTACCCGCGATAACAGGCACGCGCCCCGCCGCCGCCTTGACCGCTGTTTCTATCACGCGAACGTGTTCGTCGTCGGTCAGCGTGCTGGCTTCGCCTGTCGTTCCTGCCGCTACTATGCTGTCTACTCCGCGTTTGATGAGGTCGTCAGTCAATGTGGCGAGTCGGTCGTAGTTTACCGACAAATCGTCATTGAAGGGCGTAACTACAGCAACACCCGCGCCTTTGAAGATAGTGTTCTTGCTCATATCAATTACCTGTGTGTGTGAAAGTTAAAGATAACCTTTTGCCGCGAGATATTCAGCCATAAGCACCGCGCCGCCTGCCGCGCCGCGAAGCGTGTTGTGTGACAGACCGACAAACTTGTAGTCAAACAGCGAATCCTCGCGAAGCCTGCCGAGTGACACGCCCATACCGCCGTATAAGCCGCGATGAAGTTTCGCTTGAGGGAAATTGTCCTCGTCAAAGTATGTGAGGAAGTGTTCGGGTGCGGAGGGAAGTTTAAGCGTCTGCGGTTCGCCGACAAAGCCGCGCCACTTTGTGATAATCTCGTCTTTAGTCGGTTTTTTGCCGCTTTTGAACTTAATAAACGCGGCGGCAAAGTGCCCGTCACTCAGCGGCACACGAAGGCATTGTGCCGTGAACACGGGAGAAGCGGCAGGGACAATCGTTTCGCCGTTGAAGTTTCCGAATACCTTGAGTGGTTCTTGCTCCGACTTTTCTTCTTCCCCACCTATAAAAGGTATCACATTGTCCGTCATTTCGCCCCACGTTGCGAACGTCTTGCCTGCTCCCGATATCGCTTGATATGTACAGACGGCGACACTCTCAAGGTTCTCCGCGCCGAGGGGATAAAGAGCGGGGACGTAGCTTTGAATGGAGCAGTTTGACTTGACGGCGATGAAACCGCGTGCTGTGCCGAGTCGTTTTCGCTGTGAATGAATGACTTCGGCGTGAGAACCGTTTAGTTCGGGGATAAGCATAGGCACATCGGGTGTGAAGCGGTGCGCCGAGTTGTTCGACATCACGGGGATTTCAGCCTTTGCGTAGGCTTCCTCGAGGGCTTTTATCTCGTCTTTCTTCATATCAACGGCACAGAAAACAAAGTCGGCGTGGGTTTTCACCGCCGCAATGTCAGCCGCGTCTATGATTTTCATATTCTTCAGCTTTTCGGGGAGAGGTTCGGTGAGGTTCCAACGCCCCAACGTCGCTTCTTCGTAAGTCTTGCCTGCCGAACGAGGCGAAGCCGCAAGCGCGCTGACATTGAACCACGGGTGGTTCTGCAGCAGAACGGCAAACCGTTGACCGACCATTCCTGTCGCGCCGATTATCCCGACATTGTACTGTTTCATTATTAAAGTGACCTTTCGTATATGCAAAGCTACATTTAAGTATAGCACATTCAGATGTTATTGTCAATTGAAACAGAAACGTCAACAACTGAAACCTTTGCTTTGCGGGAATTCCGCTCCCGCAGTCGCCACGTTCATAAAGAACGGCGTTTCGACCGTGCCGCGGGGGCGCGTATGCGCCCAAACTTAAAAACACTTTAGCGTTTTTAATTTAACCTACTATAACTGTTATTGTCAATTGAAATGAATCGATGTTTGTGGTATAATCACTATATGTTATTAACAAAAGACTTTTCTTATGAGTTGCCGCCCGAACTAATCGCGCAGTCTCCTGCCGAACCGCGCGACAGCTCGCGGCTTCTTGTTGCGCCGATAAACGGCGGCGAGATAATCCACGACCGCTTTGAACAGATAACCGAGTATCTTCACCCGAACGATTTGCTTGTGCTTAACGATTCAAAGGTGTTCCCCGCTCGCCTTTACGGAGTGAAGGACGGCAGCGGTATCCCTGTTGAGGTGCTTCTCCTTGAGGAGAAAGCCGATTTCTTATGGGAAGCGGCGGTGAAACCCGGGCGGCGGCTGAAAGCGGGAGCGGTGGTGCGGTTTGACGATGATTTCTCTTGCGAAGTCGTTGAAACAACAGACGGCGGCAACAAACTGCTGAAGTTCACGACAAACGGAAACTTCTTTGATGTGTTGTCGCGTGTCGGGCACACGCCGCTGCCGCATTACATCACCGCGACATACGGCGAGGAGTTCTTACGCGAGAGATATAACACGGTCTATGCCGACAAAACGGGTTCGGCTGCCGCGCCAACTGCGGGACTGCATTTTACTGACAGTATATTTGAAAAGCTGTCGGCACTCGGTGTGAACAAGGCGTTTGTGACGCTGCACGTTGGACTCGGCACGTTTCGTCCCGTCAAAGCCGAGGTAATCACCGACCACGTTATGCACACCGAGCGTTACTTTATGCCGAAAGAAACGCAGTCGGCAATTGAAAGGTGCAAAGCAAACGGTGGGCGGGTTATCGCGGTGGGAACAACGGCGTGCCGCACACTTGAGAGTTCTCGCGGTGTTGCAGGTGGTGGTGTGACCGACATATTTATATACCCCGGGTATAATTTCAAGGTGATAGACGGCTTGATAACCAACTTTCACCTACCCGAAAGCACGCTCATTATGCTGGTGTCGGCGCTTCTCGGCAGGGAGCGCACGCTTGACGCTTATGCCGAAGCGGTGAAGGAGCGGTATCGGTTCTTTAGTTTCGGCGACGCGATGTTTATTGCTTGAAACAACAAGCACCTCTCTTTATAATAGAGAGGTGCTTCTTGTTGGTTCGGCACCGACTGCATCGGGGGCAATAAACTGCGTTTGGCCATACTGACAAGTTGTCGCGTTAGCTTATTGTGCGTTCGGCACCGACTGCGTCGGGGGGCAATAAACTGCGTTTGGCCATACTGACAAGTTGTCGCGTTAGCTTATTGCGCGTTCGGCACCGACTCAGTCTATCAGTATATCTTTGCTTGTGATTTCTTTCTTCAGCTTCGGGATAGTCACGGTCAGTATGCCGTCGGTCAGCTTTGCCTTAACGCCGCTCTCCGCCGCTTCGGGGAGATGAACCCGACGTATCATCTCGCTGCAGTGACGCTCACGGTGAACATAGCCGTTCTCGCTTGTGTCGCTCTCGGCTTCACGGTGCGCTGTTATCGTCAACGTGCCGCTGTCAAGCGAGAGTTTGACTTCGCTTTTCTTGATACCCGGGAGTTCCGCTTCAACGCCGTATTCGTCGTCGTTCTCTTTCAAGTCAAGCTTGAAACCCTCGATACGTGTGGCTTCGCCGCCAAGGAAGTCGTCGAGTAGTCCGTAGAAGCCCTCAAAGCCCGTGGGATACGCTTTCCTGCCGAAAGGTGTTTGTGAAGTGATTGCTGTTCTCATAATAGTGTCCTCCTGAATGTTTGTTGTTGTGAATCGCCCTTGACTGGCACTCTCAAGGCAAGAGTGCCAAAGATGGGGCTAAAATTTAGCACTCTCAAGGCTTGAGTGCTAACGCTGTATATACTATACCACGTTTCGGCGTGGCTGTCAATGGAAGCCGCATAAAAACATCGTGAATGTTTTGTGAAGCGAACAACACTAACAAAAAGCGCTCCCTGTGCCGAAACTTCAATTCTTAATTACATTGTAATCGTTTTGCAATTGACTTGAGGGGGTTTCGGTGGTATACTCTTAAAGAGAAGAAAGCGGCTTTGCATTGTGCGATATGACGGAAAGTTAAAAAATAAGTGATAAAACTTCATTATTTTTGTGCAAAACGCTTGACAAACGACCTCTTTTTTGGTAAGATTATTAAAACAGCTTGGTATGCTACCCCTTTCGCCCCCTTTCCCTACATAACACACGATATAGGTTGGTTTTGTGTTCAGCAGATGAAGGACGCGCGTTTTGCGGAGTAGCGGCTTGGCGGAAATACGGAGGGTCGTTATGGCAACACACGTCGCCGCTTCGTCCGGTGGAAAGTCTACCGGTATGGCGAGTACGGACTTGAAAAAGAACTTGATTCTTTGCTCGATGACGTTACCCGGACTAATTTGGTTGATACTCATTCGGTATCTCCCGATGTTCGGTATTATCGTTTCGTTCAAAGACTTTAAGTTGCCGAGTCCCCGCGCAACTAACATCATCTCGGATATCTTCTCTCGCGAATGGGTCGGGCTGGACAATTTCGGTCAGCTCTTTTCCTCGCCCACGACTTGGCAGTTCATGAAGAACACAATAGTGTACAACGCTATCTTCATAGTGCTTGGTCTTGTCCTCGCTGTTGCGTTCGCAATACTGATAAGCGAACTCACAACGAAGTTCCTCGCGAAAACTTATCAAACCTTGATGTTCTTCCCCTACTTCCTCTCGTGGGTCGTGGTAAGCTACTTCGTGTGGGCTTTCCTCTCGCCGACGGCTGGTCTGTGGCGCGACGGCTTCGTCAACAGCCTCGGAATGTCCGCGTGGTACAACGACGCGAAACCGTGGCCGTTTATCCTTGTCATTGCGAATCTCTGGAAAAACACCGGCTACTCGTGCATACTTTACCTCGCGGCTATCACCGGTATCGACACCTCACAGTATGAGGCGGCTCGTATCGACGGCGCGAACAAGTGGCAGCAAATCTGGCACATCACTCTTCCCCACCTGCGCACAATCATCATTATCCTCTTTATAATGAACGTGGGACGTATCTTCAACGCCGATTTCGGTCTGTTCTATCAGGTGCCGAGAGGCGGAGCGGGCGCACTTACAAAGGCGACCGAAGTCGTCGATACTTACGTTTACAAAATGCTGAAAGATACCATCAACATCGGCGTATCCACCGCCGTCGGTTTCTTCCAGAACATTGTCGGGTTTGTCTGCATAATGGTGGCTAACACCATAGTGCGCAAGGTTGACCCTGACAGTGCTATGTTTTAAGGGGGTGCGAAGATGGAAGAAAAACAAAAACCAAGCAAGAATCGCCTCACTTCCGTGTCGCTTGGCACCGAAGTCATATTTCATATCATTATCGCCGCGTTTTCTCTCGCCTGCATCATTCCGTTTATCTTTGTCGTAATCATCTCGTTCACATCTGAAGACGCAATCAAGGCAAACGGATACTCTTTCTTCCCCGAAGCGTGGTCGGTGAAAGCCTATACCACGGTCTTTGACCTCGGCAAGACGCTTTGGATGGCGCTCGGGACCAGCGTGTTTATCACCGTACTCGGCACAATCCTTGCAATGGTGGTAACCTTGCTCTACTCCTACGCGCTGTTCCGCCGCGACTTCAAGTATCGCAACGTCTTCACTTTCATCTGCTTCTTCACGATGATATTCGGCGGCGGTCTTGCACCTACATATATCGTCTGCAAAAATATCCTCGGTATGCACAACAACTACTGGGCACTCTTCATACCAATGCTGTTGAACCCGTTCAACGTCATCATTATGAGGACCTTCTTCCAGTCGTCGGTGCCGGAAGCACTGATTGAGTCCGCTTCTATCGACGGTTCGGGCGAGTATCGCACGCTTGTGCAGATAGTTATACCCGTGTCGCTACCCGGTATCGCAACGGTGTCGCTTCTCAATATGCTTGCTATCTGGAACGAGTGGTTCTTGGCGCAACTATATATAGACGACGTCGAACACGTTCCGTTGCAGTATCTGCTCGTAAAGATGCAAAAGACCGCCGAGTATATGGCGCGCAACTCCGGCAAACCGGGCGCGGTAACCGCAAGTATGCCTACTGAATCACTTCGTATGGCACTCTGCGTAATCATCGTTATACCGATTGCCTTCGCCTACCCGTTCTTCCAGAGATACATCATCGCGGGACTTACCGTCGGTGCTGTCAAAGGATAACAGCTCATCTCGCTTGAACCGCTTGAATACGCGGTTCAAGCGAGAACACCGCGGCTGACCGCCACACGGGCAAGCCGCGCACAATCTTATGGTAACAAGGGGTTCGCCCCTGTTATGGAAACCAAGTTTCCGATAAACGGCGGGCAACCCCCGCACACATTATTCAGGAGGAATCAATGAAAAAAAGAATTCTCGCAATTCTTCTCGGCTCGTGCCTCGCGCTCTCTGCTTTCACAGCGTGCGACAAGACAGAAACCACAGAAGAAACCACCACAGCAGGCACAACAACTGCTGCTGACGCAAACGCTGAAACCACAACTCCCGCTCCCGTGGAAGTTGAAGCAGGTCAGTTTGAAGGCGTAACCGTTACAGTCGCTTACATGACAAGTGCAGCGGTTAACTCCGGCGACAAAGCAAGAATCGAAGGCGTTATCAACGAATACGTCGGCGAAAAACTCGGTGGACTTCAGGTAAAATGGCTTGAAGCAGGTCCCGCTTGGTCTTTTGACACAGTTACACAGCAAATCCAGTCCGGTTCGGCTGACTTTGACATTCTTCCCGCATTCTCATGGTCTGCACCTACAGTTCTTGCAGGCGCACAATCAGGTCAGTTCCTTCGTCTTGACGACCCTGACAACAACCTCCTTCAGTCCTACGGTTCAGGCCTCTTCACAGGCGCAGCAGGCGCAGCAATGAAGGGCGCATCGACCTATGCAGGTCCTGACGGCGTTGGCGTCTATGCAGTCGCAGTTGAAAAAGACGGCGCGTCTGACGGCGGCTATCTCGTAAACAACGACGTTCTCGCAGCAGCTGACAAGTCAATCTCTGACCTCAACCTCGGCGACTTCACTTCTTGGGGCGACACTCTCCAGGCAGTTAAGGACAGCGGCGTAACATTCCCGCTCGTAGTTGAAGCAGAAGTTCTCGACCGTATCGTAAACCACGTGGCTTACGTTGGTAACACAACAACAATCCTCGGTATCCAATTCGGTTCCGACCCCGCAAGCGCACCCACAACTATAGTTAACCGTTATGCAACCGACGACTATTCAAAGTTCGTTGACACAGTAAACGGCTACTACAGCAAGGGCTTCATCGACCCCGCAACAACAATCCAAGATTCCGCTCCTGACGCAATCACAACAGCTCGTAACGCAGGTACGTTTGCAGTTGCTACATACCTCGCAGACGCTTCGGGCGCAGCAACCAACCCCGCAGCAGCAACACAGAACATCACTTATCACAGCCAGTTCCTCTATATGGACTCGCTGACATCAACAGGCGCAGGCTTCGCTCTCTATGCAGGCACAAAGAATGCCGACGCAGCAGCAGCGTTCCTCGGCCTCTGGTTCACAGACGCAACACTTAACAACTACATCAACTGGGGCGAAGAAGGCACAGATTTCACACTCTCAGGCAATGTAGCTACAGCAATCGAAGGCAAAGACCACAACCCGCTCGGCGCTTGGCAGAACGGTTCAGGTCTCCTGCAGGTTGCTGGCTCTTATGAGACAGTTCCCAACGCATTCACAAACCAACAGGCACAGAACGCAGCAGCAAAGATTCTCTCGTCAATGGGCTACCAGTTCGACGCAAGCAAGGCTGAAGTTGAATTCAACAACACAGGCGCTTGGGTTGCTTCCAACGCGGTTCCTCTCGGCGCAGGCGCAGTTGAAGTTTCAAAACTCGCTGCTCTCCTCACAGAACTCGAATCAGCTGGCGCTTCCAAGCTCGTAACAGAAGCTCAGGCTCAACTCGACCAGTTCCTCGCAGGCTAATCACAACAAGTTTAGCAAAACAAGAAGCGTCGCCCCGATTGGGGCGGCGTTTTTTTGTAGTTTCTTTTTGAATTCGACACTCTACGACAGAATAATACGACAAGATGTGATATAATGTACTCAACAAAACAAGAAAGAGGTACATTATGACAGAAAACTTTGAAAAACCGTACACATCGCTGTTCAACGGATTGACGGACACAATCGATGAGATGGAGGTGCTTCTCGTAAGATTGAAGCGGTTGCAGATTGAAGCGGAGGAAAGATTTATAAACACAGGTGAGTCAAAGATTGCGCTGATGACACACGCAAGTTAACACAAAGTTAACATAAAATTAACCTTTTGTTCATACATTCTCGTCGAAATAGAGGTATAATAGGAACAGTAACAAGATAGGTGAATTGTCGCTTATCCTCTTGCCTTCCTCGAAAGGAGGAGATTATGGCTATCGATCCAATCAGCGCGCTCGCTACATCGGCAGTTGCTGTGTCACAAATCGCACCGCGACCGAAAGTCGGGGGCGTTCAGCAGGCACAAAAGCCGGAGCGCGGTAACATAATAGAGTCGCTTCAAAAGAAGCAAGCGGAGGTTGCAACACAGAAACCTCAAGGTCAGGTCAGCGAAGCAGACATTACGCATCGTGATGTGCAAATCCCTGTGGAACGGACAGCGCAGCAGCCTGTTCAGACGGAACAGCCGCAGCAGTATCGTGCGGTGCGGTTGCTTGACGAAGGTGTGCCCGAACAAGTTCCTGTTGAGGTTGCGGAGCAACGCGAAACCCGTGTGGAGAACAACAACACGGTTCGGGAACAGCAGACGGTGCAGTCACGCCCCGACACGGAGTCGAACACGATTGAACAACGGCTTGAAAGCTCAAAGCAACGCGTTGACGCACAACTTACTGAACGAAACATCGAAGAAACACTCGCAGACGTCAAGGCAAGCGAAAACCGCAACGTGGTGAGCCGTGCCGCAGAAGAAACTGCCGACACGACACGCGCAAACCAAGGCGAGGGCGTTTCCGCGAACAGCGACAGACAACTGACCGCAGCACAAGAGCAAGGTCTTGAAACATACGAACAAATCCAAAGCTATGCCGACCCCGTGAACCTTTCTAAAGCTGCAACAGCTGCTTAACGGCTCTACATAACAAAAACCTATCCTTTCGGAACGGTTTGTCAAGGACAGATTTTGTGTGTTCACAGAAAATTTACAATTACGATGATTGTGCCGTTAATTTTGAGGGTTGAAATTTGTTGCTACTTGTGTTATACTGACTTTGTTAGCTCGTTAGCAAAGTCCGATTAATTAGAATTTGTAAAGAGAGGATTTGGTAACATGAAAGAGTATTTTACCGTTGGAAGCGATAAATGGAAAACTACTGTTAAGGTCTGTGTTTTAATTGGTGGAATTATCGGATTGATTAGTGGAGCAAAAATCTTCTTTTATATGTGAGAGAAATGAATTTTTGACACATCGACAAATTCCAGTTTGTCGAGAACCTTAGCTGCTTAAAGGCTCTGCATAACAAAAACCTATCCTTTCGGATAGGTTTTTGCAATTGGTTTACTTCACAATCTCGGCGAGATAACCCACGGGGAGGTTCAGTGTGTTGCTCTCGTCTGTGTCGATGTGCGCCGCCTCGGTGAACGAGTCGCGAACACGCACCACCACGTCGTCAAGCAGCGCCGCTCTGCCTGTGCCCGCGATTTTCAGCTTGATGATGTCGCCATTGTTCAGCCCGTTTTCTTCAGCAAACTTCGGCGTCATGTGCGCGTGGCGTTTCGCCACGATCACGCCCTCGGCGATAGTCAGCTCGCCTGCAGGGCCAATCAGCGTGCAGCCGGGAGTGCCTTTCACGTCGCCCGACTCGCGAATGTCAATCTTCACGCCGACAGAGCGTGCGTCAGTCGCCGATAACTCAACTTGAACCGCCGCCCTGCACGGACCGAGAATCGACACGCCGGCAATCTCTCGCTTCGGTCCTTTCACGGTCACGCGTTCGTCGCAGACAAACTCGGTCGGTTGTGACAGCCTTTTCTTTTCGGTCAGCGTCGCGCCTTTGCCGAACAACGCCTCGAGCGCTTCTTCGGTGACGTGAATGTGACGCGCCGATGTTTCAACAAGAATCTTTGCCATTTTGTTGCTCCTTTATATTTGTATTTACATACCGGTCCAGAATGTCGGGTCGAAGATAATGCCGAGAAGAATACCGACAGCGAGAATCCCCGCCCCGATACGCACGACCCACTTCATTCCCTCGCGTTGTTTCTTATTCATCGCTTTTTTCCTTTTCTCCTGTTGAGAGTTGTGTGATTATGTGGCGAAGCTCGTTTAGCCCAAGCCCGTTTATCGCTGAGAATTCAACGACCTTGACCGCGTCGGGTTCGATTTCAAGCAAACTCATCTGCTCACGAAACATCACGCGGTTCGCCTCGGTTTCGTTTTTGCTCAGTTTGTCGGCTTTGGTGAGAACAATGACGAAC
This sequence comes from Oscillospiraceae bacterium, assembly GCA_031260665.1. Classification (GTDB taxonomy): domain Bacteria; phylum Bacillota; class Clostridia; order Oscillospirales; family Ruminococcaceae; genus Ruminiclostridium_E. The sequence goes on from JAISLD010000008.1 coordinate 89,047, forward strand.
GGTATCTCGGTAGTGATGAAGAAGTTGATGGAGTTGAGGTCGTCTTTCGTCGGTTTGTGGCGAAAGTCAATCAGCAGGAACACGACCTCAAGCGACTCCGCCCTGCTCTCGAAGTACCCGCTCACCAAACTTGCGTAACGCCGCCGTTCGTTTTGCGGCTGTTTTGCAAAGCCATAACCCGGCAAATCGACGAGATAAACGTCGCCTGCCGAGTAGAAGTTGACTGTGCCCGTCTTGCCCGGTGTGTTGCTGACACGCGCAAGGCTTTTGCGCCCGAACAAGGCGTTCAGCATTGACGATTTGCCGACGTTGCTTCGCCCCACGAACGCGAACTCGGGCTTGTCACATGGGGGCAGTTGCTCTTTGGTGCCGTATGCGGCGCAAAACTGCGCGCTTTTGAAATCAATCAAGGATTCTCCTGTTAAAATTTGGTGAAGCGTGACGCTTCTGCTTTTATGCGCCAGATGTTCTCTGCATAGTCTTTGATGGTGCGGTCGCTGCTGAAGAACCCCGCGTTAACGGCGTTAAGCCAGCACTTTTTGTAGAAACCGCGCTTGTCGCCCACAAAGTCGCGGTTCAGCTGAAGTTTGGCGTCAACGTAGGAACGGAGGTCGTAAAGCAGATAGTAGTTATCCGCTTTGTGCCAACTCGCGCCCTCAAGAAGCGAGTAGTACAGCTCGCGGAAGTTGCCGCTGCCATCGTCTGACAACGTGCCGTCTATCAGTGAGAGGAGGACTTTCTCTATCTTGCTGTCGTCAAGGATAATCTTGCGCGGGTCATAGTTTGGACCGAACTTTTCTATATCTTCCACCTTGGCACCGAAGATGTAGTTGTTCTCCTCGCCTGCTTCACGCACAATCTCGATGTTCGCCCCGTCATAGGTGCCGAGTGTGACCGTGCCGTTTTGCATAAACTTCATGTTCCCGGTGCCCGAAGCTTCCGTGCCCGCAGTGCTGATTTGCTCTGACACGTCGGCGCCGCTGACCAAATATTCCGCGTAAGACACGTTGTAGTTTTGCACGAACAGAACTTTAATGAGGTCGCGAAGCTGCGGGTCGCTTTTAATGAATTTCGCTATCTCGTTGATGTATTTGATGATTGTTTTGGCACGAGTATAAGCGGGTGCGGCTTTTGCGCCGAAGATGAAGGCGGTCGGCTGAAAGTCTTTTATCTCGCCCGACTTTATCCCGTAGGCGATGTAGAGAATAGAAAAGGCGTTAAGCAGCTGACGCTTGTATTCGTGGAGCCGCTTCACTTGCACGTCGAAGATAAACGACGGCGCAATTTTCACGCCCTCGCGCTTCTCGATGTAATCCGCGAGCTTTTGCTTTCGTATTTCTTTGATACGAACAAACTTGTCAATCACCGACATGTCGTCCGCGTACTTAGCGAGGGGCTTCAGCTTGTCGGTGTCGCGCACCCAGTCGCCACTGCCGAGAAGCTCTGTGAACAACGCCGACAACTCGGGGTTGCAGAGAGCAAGCCAACGGCGTGGAGTTATGCCGTTGGTTTTGTTTTGGAATTTCTCGGGGTCAAGCGAGTACCAGTCTTTCAGCACCGAGGCTTTCAGTATCTCAGTGTGAATCTCCGCCACTCCGTTGACCGCGCCGCCCGCATAGACAGCGGTGCGCGCCATGTGAGCCACGGTGTTGCTGTTTGAAATCAGTTTCATATTCTCAATGTGCGCCTTGGTGAAGTCCTTGGCGTACATTTCAGATATGAACCGCTCGTTTAGTTGAACCAGCACCTTGAACAGACGCGGCACAACGTCAATCAGCATTGTGCTGTCCCACTTCTCAAGTGCTTCGGGCATGATTGTGTGGTTGGTGTAGTTAAACGTGCGTTTAGCGATATCAAACGCCGCGTCAAAGTCAAGGTTATAGACACGCGTAAGCTCGTCGATAAGGGCGGGGATAGCGAGAACAGGGTGCGTGTCGTTCAGCTGAATCGCGTGGTACTTGTGGAAGTCGCGGAGGTCACGCCCCGCGTTTAGGTGATGACGAATCGCGTCTTTGACAGAAGCGGTCGAGAAGAAAACCTCTTGCTTCAGCCGCAGAAGCCGCCCCTCGTAAGAGTTGTCGTTCGGATAAAGCACAGCCGAGATGTTTTCGGCTTCACGGTCGGAAGCGGTTGCGCCGAGATAGTCGCCGCGGTCAAACTTGGCGAAATCAAAGCCGCTTGTTCCCTCGGCTTGCCACAAACGAAGCGTGCCGATGTGGTTTGTGCCGTACCCGATAATCGGCATATCGTAGGGAACCGCTCTCACAAACACACCGCCGCCGTATTCAACCACCACGCTCTCTTGTTCACGGCGAACGCTCCACGGGTCGCCAAACTGTGACCAGTTGTCGGCCGCTTCACATTGCCAACCGTTCACGAAAGACTGCCTGAACAGCCCGTACTTATAGCGTATGCCGTAGCCGTCAAGGGGGAGGTCAAGAGTCGCCGCGCTGTCCAAGAAGCAAGCGGCAAGCCGCCCAAGCCCACCGTTGCCGAGAGCCGCGTCCTCAATCTCCTCAAGTGAGTTGATATCCGCGCCGAGATCTTTCAGCAACGTGTCGGCGTTGCCGAGAAGCCCCAGACACAGCAGGTTGTTATAGACAGCCCGCCCCATAAGGAACTCCATTGACAGATACATTGCGCGCCGACTTGAGAGGTGCGCCTTTGTCGATTTGTTCCACGAGGGAGCAATCAGCTCTGTCACTTGCTCGCCGATTGCGTTGTGAAGTTGCCACGGTGTGGCTTTGTCGGCCGAAACGCCGTACTTTGTTTCAAGGTTTGATATCAGTTTCGCTTTATCGAGTGAGTATGGCATAGTTATCTCGTTTGGAATTTATGTGGTTACACAATTATAACATATAGTAGGCTTTAAGTCAACAAAGCACATCACGCAATGCCCGATATAAACAGCTTGACGCCGACAGCTACCAACACCGTGCCACCGATAAGCCCCGCCTTTGAACCGAGGAGCGAGCCGAACTTTTTGCCCAGAAGCGCGCCGACAAAGCAGATGATAAACGTCACCGCACCGATAATCCCGACCGCGGCAAACGCGTTTGCGCCGTGAAGCCCCATTGCGGGGAAGCTGACACCGACCACAAGCGCGTCTATCGATGTGGCGACTGCCTGAACAGCCAAAGCGACAGGCGACAGCACCGACTTCGCGGCTTTGTCGTCGTGGTGCTTCAGTGAATCGATAAACATCTTTGTTCCGATAACACCGAGGCAGATAAGCGCAACCCAAGGCGCGAACCGCTCAATCGTCGCGGCGAACAAGCTGCCGAGCAGATAGCCGAGAAGCGGCATTATCGCTTGCGCCACAGCAAAGATTGCCGCCACGATGAACGCGTGGCGTAACTTAAGCGGACTCAGCGCCATACCGTTGGCGGCGGACACGGCGAGTGCGTCCATTGAGAGGGCGACGCCTATGACGGCAGTTTGAAGAATAAGACTTATGTCCATTAAGAATGTTATATCACTTTCCCGAGAATCGGCGTGTATTTCGCCCTGAACGCGGCGAAATCGCCTTGTTCAATCGACTGCCTTATCTCACGGATAAACGTGTTGTAGAAATAAAGATTGTGCAGAACGCCAAGCCTGCCCGCAAGGGTTTCGTCCGCTTTGAAAAGATGACGAAGATATGCGCGTGAGTGACGCTTGCAGGTGGGGCAACCGCAGTGTTCGTCAACGGGGCGGTCGTCTTTTGCGTATTTCTCGTTGGTGACGTGGGTTATCCCCGACCAAGTGAAGAGCGTGCCGTGACGAGCGTTCCGTGAAGGCATTACGCAGTCAAACATATCTATGCCGCGCGCTATCGCTTCGATGATGTTGACAGGCGTGCCGACACCCATAAGATAGCGTGGCTTTGCGGTTGGCATATATGGCGCAACCGTGTCGATAACGCGATACATCACGTCGGCGGATTCACCGACAGCAAGCCCGCCGATTGCATAGCCGTCTAAGTCAAGGGCGGCAATGTCGGTCATGTGCTTGACCCGAATGTTGTCGTAGACACCGCCTTGGTTTATCCCAAACAGCATTTGCTTTTGGTTAAGAGTGTCGGGTAGAGAGTTCAGCCTGTCTATCTCATCTTTACAGCGGACAAGCCAGCGAGTGGTGCGAGCCGCCGATTTCTCGACATAATCGTAGGGAGAAGGGTTCGCCACACATTCATCAAATGCCATTGCGATATCCGAACCGAGGTTTGACTGAATCTGTATGCTTTCCTCCGCTCCCATAAAGATTTTGCGTCCGTCAATGTGAGATGAGAAGTAAACGCCTTCTTCTTTTATCTTTCTCAGTTTAGCGAGCGAGAAAACCTGAAAGCCGCCGCTGTCAGTGAGGAGCGGTCCGTCCCAGCCCGTGAAGCGGTGCAAGCCGCCGAGACGACGAATCAGCTTGTCGCCGGGACGCAGGTGGAGATGATAGGTGTTCGACAGCATAACTTGACACTCTGTGTCGAGCAGGTCAAACGCCGAAACCGCGCCTTTCACCGCACCCGCGGTCGCCACGTTCATAAAGAACGGCGTTTCGACCGTGCCGTGTGCCGTGGTCAACCGTCCGCGTCTTGCGTTGCCATCTGTTGTTATAAGTTCAAACATATTTCCTGTTCAGGTTTTGCAGCGGCGTCAGCTACACGCGTTCAACCGTGATGACGCCGCTTACTTTTTTCAGCTTCTCAATCAGCATTGTCAGTTCTTTGGTGCTTGAGGTTTTCACTTTTGTGGTGATTAGCCCGTTGCCGTTCTTCAGTGTACGCGAGGACGACTCGCTGATGAAGAACCCGTTTTCCATAAACACGCCCGTCACGTCATAAAGAAGCCCAATGCGGTCGTCGGCGACGACATCGATTGTTGTGACAAACGAGCGGTCTTTTTTGCCGTCGTATGTTCCGTTGTCATAGAGTTCACCGCCGCTGTCCCACGATACGTTGACCCACCTGTCGGGTGTGCTTTTCTCGCGCAAGTCGTCAAGATTATGGCAATCGGCACGGTGAACCGTGATGCCTTTCAGCCGCGTGACAAAACCAACGATATCGTCGCCCGGGAGCGGACCGCAACAGTTTGCCAAATGAATATCTATGTCGGAGTCGCCGTTAACCACGACTTTCCACTTGCCGCTGCCCCGCCGCTTTTGCGGAACAAACACTTTCAGTTCATTGTTGGCGGTTGCTCTTTCCGCTGTCTTTGCCATAACCAGCAGCTTCGGCGTTATGCTTGACAACAACACGCCGCCGTAACCAATCGCCGCGTAAAGGTCGTCAACCGTGGACAATCGCTGACGAAGCGTCAAGTCTTTCAGCAACTCGGGCGTTGGCTCAAGACCTGCGCGCTTTATCTCGCCGTCAAGTTTCTTCTTGCCTTCTTCTATGTTCTCGGCGCGGCGTTCTTTCTTGAACCACGCCTGTATCTTTGAACGTGCCTCGCTTGTCTTTGCTTTTTCAAGCCAGCTTCGCTTTGGCCCGGCGTTTGGCGACTTTGAGGTGCGAATCTCGACCATATCGCCTGTTTGCAGTTCATAGTCAAGCCCCGTGATTTTGCCGCCTGTCTTTGCGTCTTGCATACGGTGACCGACTTGCGTGTGAATCGCGTAGGCAAAGTCGATAACCGTGCTACCTTTCGGCAGAATCTTCACCTCGCCTTTGGGGGTGAAGACATATATCTCGTCTGAATCCACCGTGTCTTTTATCGACTGTGTGAGGAGGTTCGGGTCGGCTGACTCTTGTTGCTGCCGAATCAGCAGGTTTATCCAGCTTGTTTTGCCCATCTCCGAGTGGGAAGCGTTTACGCTGTCTTTATACTGCCAGTGTGCCGCGATACCGTAGAGGGCGTCCTCCTGCATACGTTCTGTACGAATCTGCACCTCAAACGGCAAACCTTTGCGGTCGCCGCTTGTCGTCCCGCTCATCACCGTCGTGTGAAGCGAGCGGTATCCGTTTGCCTTTGGGGTGCTGATGTAATCCTTGAATCGACCGGGCACAGCGACAAACAGGCTGTGAATAAGCCCGAGAACATTGTAGCAGCTGGTTTTCGCGTCGCCTGTGCTGTCTGATATGATAATCCGAACCGCGTATGTATCCCACAATTCGTCAAAGGTTTTGCCCCCGAGATAAACTTTCTTGTATATCCCGTAATGGCTTTTCACCCTGCCCTCAATGCGGAAGTTGCAGTATCCCGTCAGTTGCTCGGAGATACGCCGCTGAATGTTTTCAATCAACCGTTCGCGTTCCTCGCGGTTGATGTTGAGGTACGCTTCTATCTCATCGTAGGCGTACTTGTCAAGATAAAACAAAGCAAGGTCGCCCATCTCGTCAGACATCTTGTGGATACCGCAACGGCGTGCAATCGGTGCGTAGAACGTAATCGTTTCTTTCGCGATTTTGCGCTGCTTTTCGGGGCTAAGAGCGGATAATGTGCGCATATTATGCAGTCGGTCCGCTAACTTTATGACAATCACTCGCGGGTCTTTCGACATTGCGATGAGGATTTTGCGGATATTTTCGGCGTGAGCCTCGTCGTCGGTGAGAAGCGGCACTCTGCCTATTTTGGTTACGCCGTCAACCAAGAAAGCCACGTCTTGACCAAAACGCCGCCGTATCTCGTCAAGCGAAACGTCGGTGTCCTCCACCACGTCGTGAAGGAGCGAGGACACAATGGTGTCGGTGTCCATATTATAATCAAGCAGTATGTCCGCAACGGCAAGCGGGTGCATAATATACGGTTCGCCTGATTTGCGGTTTTGACCTTCGTGGTTCTCTCTCGCGAAGTCGTAAGCGGCACGGATTTGCTTTAAGTCATACGCCACTTCACCTGTGCCGAGCCTATCGGACGCGGCGTCAGCCTTTTTAAGCAGGTCGTCTATAGTAGTTTGCATAAGTTTACCTATTTAGTGATGCTAAATGATGCTAAATGATGCTAAGCGATGCGGCAAGCCTTTTAGAGGTCGGTGTGTCGCTCAAATCGGCTTTGCCGACTTGAGGCAGGAACTCCGCCCTGCCGTTTGTGAGAGTCGCCGCGATAATCCCCGCTTCTTTTAAGATATCTACGGCGACACGAAAGCGGCAGACGTTTATCTTCTCCAAGAACGCCGCTTCTTCGGCATAGCGGAGCGTGTGGCTTTTAAGCAAATCGAACACTCGCCGAAACGTCGCGCTGTCGGGAGTTATTCTCTCAAGAAGTTTCTCGTTTGGTGTTTTGCCGAGTGAGAACTCCTCGTAAGCGGCTTCGGCCGCCGCGTATCTGTCCTGCAGGTCGGTCACGCCGCCGAGCCTTATGTCGTTTATGATAGCGGACACGCCGCCGCGTCCCGCGAAGTCGTCGATAAAAAGCGAAACCAGCACGTCGCATTTGTCGCCGCGATGATAAGCAAAGCTGTCGTATCCCATACGAAAGCAGAGAGCGCGCAGCGACTTGCCGCCTTGTGTGAACGTGACCGATATGTACGCGCCGTTCTTCAGCGGGGCGACTGATGAGATAACCAAACCTTTCAGCATAAACAGCGGTTCGGGGTTGCCTGCGCCGCAAGGTTGCAGCAGCTGAAGCTGTTCCAACAGATTGACTGTTATGTCCTCGGTTTTGATGAGAGCGTCAACCGTGGTCGGGTCAATCGAGAAAGACTCGAAGTAGTCGTCGCAGTATTTGTCAATCAGCTCTTCAAACCGCGGGATATCCGCAGTTTTCAGGGAAAACCCACCTGCCCTTGAGTGACCGCCGTAACGTGTCAGTGCCTCGGAGCAAGCGGTGAGAAGCGGATAAATGGAAAGACCGCCGTTGCTTCTTGCGCTGCCTTTGGCGTCTTCGCCGTTTGTTGTGACGACGAGGACGGGCTTGCCGTGCTTCTCAAGCAGTTTGCCCGCCACTATCCCGATAACGCCTTGGTGCCAACCCTCACCCGACAGCAAAAGCACACGACGTGACAACCTCTCGGGGCTGTCAGACAAATGCCGCTCCGCTTCGTGCGCTATTTGGTCGCCGACCTCACGGCGTTTGACGTTGATTTCTTTCAGTTGTTTGGCAAGCAGCTTTGCTTCGTCGGGGTCGTCAGAGAGCAGCAGGTTCGCCGCGATTTCCGCTCCTGTGAATCGACCTGCCGAGTTAATCATCGGTATCAGCTTGTAAGAAAGAAAGTTGATGTCAACAACCGTGCCTGAAGCACCGGCTTCTTTAAGTAAGGCGCAAAGCCCCAAATTCTCGCTGTGTTCAATTCGAGGAAGAGCGAAGCGGACAAGGCGGCGGTTGAAGTCGGTCAGTGGCATAACATCGGCGATTGTGCCGAGTGCCGCAAGCACGCCGAACTCCTCAGCGACTTGCGCCTTGTTGCCCTCAAGGGCGGCGATTAGCTTGAGAGCAACCACGCACCCTGCTGTCGCCTTAAACAGCGACGTGTCGTCAGCTTGGTGCGGATTGACGATTGCTTCAGCTGTCGGCAAGTCGCCCGAGGGTTGGTGGTGGTCGGTTATCACGAGTTTTACGCCGCTCTTTTGAAGAAACTCGGCTTCGGTGTTTGCCGATATGCCGTTGTCCACCGTGATAACGAGCTTCACTCCCTCATCAACGAATGTTTGCAACGCTTCCGTGTTCAGCCCATAGCCTTCGGTTCGCGTCGGGATATACCAGCGGACGTCCGCGCCTGCCGCCTCGAGGTACTGCACCAGCATAACAGTCGCGGTTATGCCGTCGCAGTCGTAGTCGCCGAATATCAGTATCGGGTCGTTCGCGGTGATTGCCGCTTGCACGGTTGTGACCGCTTTTTCCATATCTTTTAGCTCAAACGGGTCGCCAAAGGTGTCCGCCGCCGCTACAGGTTGAAACATCTCGTCTGCTTTTTCTATCGAATCTATGCCACGAGAGGCGAGCACATCGCATAACAGCGGCGACAAACCCGTCACGGTTGCTATCTCCGCCGCCTTGTCGGGCTGCCGCTCCCTTAAAATCCACTTCTTCATATAATGTTAATGTCCTTAAATGATTATATCGCCGATTAACTAATCGCTTAGTGTTCTCTATTATAGTTAATCGGTATACTCTTTCAGTTTAACTCTCCGCCGTTTCACGGCGGTTGGCGTAACAACGTATCCCATTATAGTAGGTTAAATTAAAAACGCTAAAGCGTTTTTATAGCCGCTTTCAGCGGCTATCGCTCCGCAGGAGCGGATTTAACCGTCCTGATACGCCAGTGCGCGGCAAAGCCGCGCCGCCGCTTCGCGGCGAAAATTCAAAACACTTTAGTGTTTTGAATTTAACTGGCTATATAACAACGCCTCGGTTGCCGACATTAGGTATTCCCCCACCCGAAGGCGGGGGAATACCGATAATAACCTATTCGCTCAGCGGTCATAGTAGGTTAAATCAAAAACGCTAACGCGTTTTTGATTTAACCATCCTGATACGCCAGTGCGCGGCAAAGCCGCACCGCCGCTTCGCGGCGAAAATTCAAAACACTTTAGTGTTTTGAGTTTAACTGGCTATACTTAAGCACACAGAAAGGAGAATTAAAATGAATTCGATATTATTTATCACACGGTCGCAGACCGACGCGCAACGCGCGCGTGTTTATCTTGCGAGGAACGGGATATCCTCCGTGGTAGAGAAAACGACGTTTAAGCGTGGAGGTTGCGCGTTTGGCGTCCGTGTGCGCGGCGATTCCTCCAATTGCGCCGAAATTCTCGCACGATATGGTATCGTGATAATTGAAACAAGAACCTGACACAACAAAAGCCCTACATCGGGCTTTTGCTTGACAATATATACCAATGTCAACAACTCAACTTTGCGCGGGTCGGTGCCCGACAGGCAATAAGGCCTTCCGGTCGCCCGCCTGCGCCCCGAGTTAGGATATATTCCATTAGTTTATTGTGTGTCCGGCACAGACTTATTTTGGCAACGTCACGGTCACGGTCGCACCTTCGCCAAGTCTGCTTGTCAGCTTAAGCGTGCCGTCGTGAAGCGACACGATTTCTTCCGCTACGGACAACCCTATCCCCGAACCTTTGACGGAGTTTGCTCCCTTGAAGAACCGCGTTTTCACTTCGGGGAGGTCCGCCTCGCTGATTCCTCTGCCGTCGTCACGCACTGTCACCACAATGCTGTCTGTCAAAAACTCCGCTGTTATCACCACTTCGTGTTCGGCATACTTGACAGCATTGTCGATTATGTTGATAAATACCTGTCGCAGTCGGTTCTTGTCGCCGAAAATCACCGCTGCCGCGTCAGGTTCGTCATACTCTATGTGTTTGTTTTCTTTTCTCGCTTTTTCTTTGTAGAACATCGCGGCTTCGCCGAGTTCCGCAAGCAAATCAATGTTCTCTTTCTTCAGGGTGAACCGCCCCGACTGTATCTTCGAGAAGTCAAGCAGTTCTTCAACCATTGTTGAGAGCCGCTCCGTTTCAGCGATTACCACACGCATACCTTTTTCAAATTGAATCGAATCCGCTCCCGATTCAAGCACCGTTTCACTCCAGCCTTTCACCGCGGTCAGCGGCGTTCGCAGTTCGTGAGATACCGAAGATATAAAGTCGTTTTTCACGTTCTCCGAGGTTTCAAGTTCAGCCGCCATATTGTTGAACACGCGGATAAGCTGAGCAATCTCGTCGTCACCCTCGGGTTCGGGTATGCGGTTCTTGTAGTCGCCCGACGACAGCTTCTTTGCCGCCGCACCGACTTGGCGAAGCGGCGACACTATGGAACGAACGAAGTAAAGCCCCAGCAGCGTGACTACCGTAAGCACAAGCGTGGTGGCGAAGCCGAGGAGAAGAGCGTAACGCGTGGTGTCAACCGACACGTTTTCAACCGAGGTGACAAGGCGTATCGCGGCATACGCCGAAGTGTCGGGCAGGAGCGCCGTCACCGCCATATATCTTTCGCCTGTCAGCAGTTTGCCGCTGTATTCAGTCACTTCGCCTGTTCTCTTCGCTTCTTCAAAGTCGGGCATAGGCTCGCCGGGGTCAGGTGTGAAGCCGCTTGACGTGATTACCGCGAGTCCGCTTCGGCTTATCGCCATCAGCTCCATCTTGTCTTTTTTGTCAAACTCCGATATCGTTTGACGGACAAGCGGCGCGTAATCCCCCGCATAGAGAAGTATCCCGCGTATTGTCGCCGCCTCACCGCGAAGATATTGCGCCACGGAGTTGGTCTGCACCTCGCGAAGCGACAAAAACACCGCCGAGTCAGCCGCCAACAGAACGGCAAGCACAGTGGCAAGACTGTTTGCGAACCAACGCGCGGAGATACTTTTGAAGTGAAACTTCTTTTTCATTCGTCAATTGCCTGTATGCCACTTGTAACCAAAACCCCAGACTGTCTGGATAAACCGCGGTTCGGAGGAGTTGTCCTCAATCTTTATGCGAAGCCGACGGATATTGACGTCGACTATTTTTTCATCACCGTAATAGTTCTCGCCCCACACGCGGTCAAGGATACTGCCGCGGTCAAGGGCGGTGTCCTCATTCTCGATGAAATACTCGAGAATCTGAAACTCAACCTGCGTCAGTTCAAGCGGCTTGTCGTGTTTCGTGACAATGCGGCTCTTCCGGTTAAGCTGAAACGGACCCGATATGACGGGGGTGTCGGCGGGCTTTTGCTTTGACGTGGTGACGCGGCGATAAAGCGAGTCGGTCACGGCGACAAGTTCCGACGGAGAGAACGGCTTGGTCATATAGTAATCCGCGCCAACAGACAGCGAACCCACCTTGTCGGCTTCCTGCGACTTTGCCGACAGCATAATTATCCCCGACAACGCACTGGTTGCGCGAATCTTGCGGCAAAGCCAAGTGCCGTCCTCACCGGGGAGCATAACGTCTAATATGCAGACGTCAAACGGCTCTCCCTTGTCGTATTCGGCATAAAACAGACCAAACGCTTCTTCGGCGTTGCCTGCGGACTTCACTTCATAGCCGCCGCGTTCAAGGTTCACCTCGACCAACTCGCGGATTGTCGGCTCGTCTTCACAAACAAGGGCTTTCTTCATAGTGTACCATTAGTGATATAAATATAACAAACATTGACTCACTGATTTTTGCTTTGCTGTTTGATAAATATAGCCAGTTAAACTCAAAACACTAAAGTGTTTTGAGTTTTCGCCGCGAAGCGGCGGCGCGGCTTTGCCGCGCACTGGCGTATCAGGACGGTTAAATCCGCGCCGTAGGCGCGGCA
>JAISLD010000012.1 GCA_031260665.1 Oscillospiraceae bacterium
AGGCGATATAGACGCGCCCGCAAGCAGAAACCGTTGCCACGCAAGCGTGACGTTTAGCCTAAACGTCAGCCGATAAGCGAGGACAGGGGCAAACGACAGCACAGCGGCGTTGAACAGAAACATCGCGCGGAATCGAAGCGTTGCGGTGTCAAACAGAAACATCGCGGGTGTGTAGAGTGCCGACCAGAGATAACCGCCGCGTGTGTCGGCGACGAATATCTCGCCTTGCCACTCGTGACCCGCAAGCACAGAAGCAAACAGCGTGCCTTCAGAGGCGGCGAGGTCGTCAAACGCGGGGAACGCGGAGTTAAGCGCAATAAAGGCGCACGGAATAAACGCGGCGGCATAAAGCAGCAGGTAAAGTCCGCGGTCTTTCAGTTTGCGATAGATTTTGTCTATCAATGCGCCTAATTTTATCTCTTCCATATCTTTTTATTATATCATATTGTTAAAAACAAATCAATAGCAAGCACTGATTAATTAATTTTTGTTTTAACTATACTGCGTAACCACAAAAAAACTCACCGAGTTTTTTTGTGCGGCACGAAGTGCCAACGCCGTGAAGCGGCAGAGGTTAAACTGAAAGTGGAATATATATATGAGGAGAACACTAAATAATCAGTTAATCAGCGGTTGCAACATCAAGCAAATCAAATGGTGAGGGGTTACGCCTCACACGTCACGCCTTTCGGACATAATGCACAAAAATACACATTTATCCCAACATTTGATTGTTGATATTGCACAAATGATATGATATAATCGTTTATATGTTCCGAAGTAACCGCTGATTAACCGACCATTTAGTGTCCTTTCCCGCCTAAGGCGAGAAGAGCACACAGGCTCGTCGCTGTCAGCGGTAGAGGCACAACAGGCAACGATGTTTACTGAAAGGTGTGAATAAAATGGATAACCTATTGGCGTTTCTTGAGGGGATAATCACGTTTATATCGCCCTGTTTGCTTCCGCTGTTGCCTGTTTACATATCGTTCTTCGCGGGGGAAAACGGCGAGCAAAAGCCGCTTGTCAACGGGAGCGGCTTCGTTCTCGGGTTCACGCTCGTGTTTATGACAATGGGCGGGCTTGCGGGCAGTGTCGGCATGCTGCTGAACGAATATTCACAGCAGGTGAACATCGTTTGCGGCTCGCTTATCGCGTTGTTTGGGCTTAGCTTCTGCGGTATTATCGAGTTGCCGACGTTTGGGCTTAAGCAAAGCGGCGTGTTCAAACCGGGTGGTTTCTTCAAGACAATGCTGTTTGGCGCAATGTTCAGCATAAGTTGGACACCGTGCGTCGGTGCGTTTCTCGGCTCCGCGCTTATGCTTGCCGCTTCAAGCACTTCGGCACTCAAGGGTGTGACAATGCTGCTTTGCTTCTCACTCGGCTTGGGACTGCCGTTTATGGCGTCGGCACTGATGATTGACCGAATGAAGTCGGCGTTCAACGTGATAAAGCGGCACTACGCCACTGTTCGTGCCGTATCAGGCGGCTTTCTTGTCGCGACGGGGCTGCTTATGTCAACGGGAGTGCTTCGCGATGTGCTGAATTTTATGCAAAGATTTGCAAGTTAGCTGTCAATGTCAACAACCGGGTGCATACGCCACATTAGATACATAACAAAGGAGAATACATAATGAACAAGCAAAACGTAATCACAGCGGCTCTGACGCTGATTGTGCTGATTGAAACGTCCAACCTGCTGTACGGCAAGTTCTCCGGGAATAACAACCCGCCCGAGATACCCACCGAGGACAGCTACGCGGAAGAAACCGCCGACACCTACAGCACCGACTGGGGTTTCACCGAGGACGCAGCCCCTGAAGAGGAAGACACGGACGAGTTCCTCATCGAGGACGAGCCGCTTGAAGAATACGGCGGCGGTGAAGCGACAGTCGCGGCATATAACGGCGGCGCTGCAGTCAAAACGCCAAGCACAAACGCCTACGTTGCTCCTCAAGTCACCACCACCCCCAAAGCCAAAGCGACAGCCAAGCCAAAGGTAACGACCGCGGTAAAGAAAGCGACTTTTATTGACGACGACGACTACTTAGACGTGTTCGAGGAGGACGAGGAAGTCTACGATGAACCCGAGGACGTCTACTATGACTTCAACGATGAGTATTACTACACCGCGCCTCCTATTGTTGTGACCGCGCCGCCTGTCACGACCACGCCGCCTGTCACAACCACGCCGCCTGTCACGACCACGCCGCCTGTCGCAACCACGCCACCTGTCACGACAACGCCGCCTATCACGACCACGCCGCCTGTCACGACAACGCCGCCTGTTGTGACAACCCCCACGCCTCCCGCTATCAGTCAAAACCACGTCAAAGACTTCACGTTCTACGACAAATACGGCAGAGCCGTCAATCTTTCCGATTTCTTCGGCAAGCCGATAGTGCTGAACTTCTGGGCAAGTTGGTGCGGACCTTGCAAGACCGAAATGCCCGCGTTTGAGAAAATCTATAAGCAACACCCCGATGTTCAGTTCATTATGCTGAACCTCACGGGTTCAGACAAAGCGGCTGACGCAACCGCTTTCATCAGTCAAGGCGGCTACACGTTCCCTGTTTACTTCGACACTTACGCAAACGGCGACAAGGCCTACGGTATCACTTCCGTGCCGACCACATTGTTCATTAACTCAGACGGCACGCTGAACTCACGTTTCAGCGGCGCGTTGTCAGAGCAAAGCCTTGCGTCTAAACTCGGCGCGCTTCGTTAGCAACCTCACACACGGCGGCGACCCAAAATCGCCGCCGTTTTGTGCGATTGTCCAACTTTGGAATGAAAAGTGGAAAGTTTTTGTATAAATTGCCAAATAATTTCTAAAAACTGTTGCATTTTAGTTACAGTTGTGTTATACTTATTATTATACAAAAGGTATACTAAACACTGATTGATTATAGTTGCAACAATCACAACGGATTGACCGCCACCTACGGCAGGTATGATATTGGATAACAACGAAGAACTTAAGCGGCTTCTATCAGGCAACTGCACCCGTGTCAAGGTAGAGCTGAAGAAAAACTTTCCCATCACCTTTTACGGTGAGAAAAACATAACAAAGTTCAACGGTGCGCCACTCTCCTCTATTGTGCTTGAGGAGGATTTGCCGGGGCTTATCGGTGAAATCGGCAGTATGACCGACAAGCACCCCACCGACAAAACAGGTGCTGTGTCGCTCCACTTCCGCGTCAATTCGGGGGCTGGGCATCGCTGGTTTCTTTTCAGCGCACAACGAACGAAAGATATCTTTGACCGCACAACCGCGTTATCGGGTGCGGTCATTGATGTGACTAATTATCTTGAGGCGACACGTGGCGACCTCAACCTCTCGGCATACCGCGAACGCAGTAATCGGCAAAGCGCCGATATGCAGAAAAACTTGCTCGGTGAAATACTTGATATGGAGCTGCTTCGTCGGTTGCAGTCGCCGTTCAAGAACGACCGCGACATTGTTTCCGCAATCATTGGAAGCGACGAAAGCGTCGTTTGCTCGTCAAAAACAGGCGCGGAGCCGTTTGTCGCGGAGAACTACAAGTATGCGCGCCGCGTCAACATTCGTGTCGCGAGAAGCGACGTGGCATACTGGGTCATCGCGTCAAACACCGAGGGTGAAACCGAGAAGCACCTCCCTCTGCTTCAGTCGTTGTCCGGTGCGTTGTCACAAATGGCAAACGCCTATGTTCTTCTTGAACAAGAGATGAACAACGCCGCCGAAGCAAACCGACGGCTCGGCGAACACATGGAGCAGCAGATAATCGTAAACGACCTCTATAATATAATGGTAACCAAAAGCCCACGCGAGTCACTGATTGAGATAATGTCGGCGGTTGGTCGGTACATCGGGCTTGGTCGTATCGGGATTTATCGCTCCGCCCCCGAACAAAAGCTTGTCACACTTGAAAACGAGTGGTGCAACGTCGGTGTGCCGCCACATTCAATGAAAGAAGTCGGCGATGATGAATACAAGACTATCAAAGAAGAGCTGAGTTTCTTTGACAGCTACTATCCCGCGTCAAGGGAACACGACCTTGTGAAGTTTAACATCACGTCGTTCTTTGTCGCCAATCTATACGCGGGGGGCACGAAGTATGGTTTCGTCTTGTTTGAATACTTCGGTGAATGGAAACTCCCCGAGATACAGGTTATCCGCATAATGAAGTCCGCTTCACAAATGCTTTCCTCCGCGATAATGCGCCTGCAACTCGACGAGTCGCTTGCGGCGGCGACCGAACGACTGAAGCGGCTTGCGTTCGAGGATATGACAATCGGCGTGCCGAATCGGCAGAAACTCGATGAGGATATGAAGAAAGAGCTTGCCGCCGAACGCCAAGGCGTGCTGGTTCTCCTCAAAGTCACGAATATGCGGCTCTACAACGAGTTGTTCGGTATGATTTACACCGACAAGCTGCTCGGTGAAGCGGCGCGTTATATTCGCGACCTGCTTCGACCCGGGCAGTTTGTCTACCGCTTTTCGGGCACAATGCTTGCCATTCTGATGATATCGTCTTCAAAAGATGAAGCGAGGACGCTGACCGGCTCTATTCTTTCTCGCTTTACCCGTCCGTTCTTCCACGAGGACAGCTTTCACACCCTTGAGTCGGGTGCGGGCATTGCGTTATACACCGACAACGGCGACACCCCCGACGAAATCTATCGTGCCGCTTCGCTTGCTCTCTATCGCTCAAGCGACTATGGCACAAACAGCTTTGCGTTCTACACAGACGAGTTTGAGGGGAAACTGGCGGCTGAATACAACGAAATCAGCGCGATTCGTTCCGCGGTTCACAATGGAATGGAAGGCTTTGAGCTGAAGTTTCAGCCCGAGTTTGACATCAAGAGCGGCAAGGTGACAGGTTGCGAAGCCTTTGCCGACTTTCATGGTATGCAGCCGAAACGCCTGATATCTTTATCCGAAAGTATGGGGCTGGACCTTAAGCTCGACAGGTGGATTATCTCAAGTGCCTGCCGCTTTTGTAAGCAGGTGCGCGAGATGTTCGCGCCAGACTTCACCGTGAGCGTCAACATCACGGCGAGGGAACTTCAGTCCGGCGCGGTGGCGGCGATTACAGAGCAGGCGCTCGCGGAGTCGGGCTTGTCGCCCGAAGCACTCTACATAGAACTCCCCGAAACATCGTCGGCGCTTCGCTCGTCGCTGAACCTCAAGGCAGTCAAGCGGCTGCGTGAACTCGGCGTTAAAATCACGGTTGACGGCTATGAATACGGGTTTATGTCGGTTCAAGCGTTCAAGTCGGGCTTTGTCGATATGGTGAAGTGCGACGCCTCATTGTTCACGGCTGACAGAACGGATAATTTTGACAAGATTGTCTTTGACACAGCAATGGCAGTAGCAAAGATGGTGCCGGGTGGAATCTGCGTCAAACGAATAGAGTTTGAAGAGCAAATCACCTACGCGGACGAATACAACATCACGAAAGTGCAGGGTTTCCTTTACAACAAGCCGCTTTACGAAGTCGAGTTCCTCGGCAAACTTTTTCCGTACAGTCGGCAAAATCAAAACACTACGACTGAAAGATGAATATATGATTGGACTTTACGTTCACATTCCCTATTGCAGGGGGCAGAAGTGCCCTTATTGCGACTTCTACTCCGTGCCGTATCAACTCTGGGCGGCTTCCGACTACATCGCGGCAGTCCGACGGAACATCGAGTTTTATAACGAACGATACGACACGGTTTACTTCGGCGGCGGCACTCCCTCGCTTCTCTCCGACGAAATATCAAGTTTGCTCGGTGTCATAAGATACGCCGACGACGCGGAAGTGACGATAGAAGCCAACCCGCGTTCGCTTGATATCGACAATCTCAAGCTGCTTCACGCGTGTGGCGTCAACCGCATATCTATCGGTGTGCAGAGTTTTATGGACACGGAGCTGTCTGCACTGGGGCGAAAGCACGACAGCGAGGACGCGGTGACGGCGATAAACCTTGCAAAAGACGCAGGGTTTGACAACATATCAATCGACCTTATGCTCGGTATCCCGCGGCAAAGTATTGGCAGTGTGAAGCGAACGATGAGCGTTTTAGAGAAACTGCCCGTGACTCACGTGTCGGCTTATATGCTGAAAATTGAGGAGGGAACGGAGTTTCACACGCAAAACGTCAAGGTGAACGACGATTATTCGGCGGAGCTGTACCTTGAAGCGGCACGCGGACTTGACAGGCTTGGCTACACACAATATGAAATCAGCAACTTCTCAAAACCCGGGTTCGAGTGTAGACACAACCTCAAGTATTGGCGAAGCGAGGAGTATCTCGGGATAGGTTCGGGGGCGCACTCTTACTACAAGGGCGAGCGTTTTGAGGTGATGAAAGACAGCGAGGCGTTCACAAAGTCGCCTGTTCAGCAAACACGCATAACCGACAAACACCCAACCTCGTTTGCCGACTTCGCAATGCTTAAGCTGCGGCTGTCCGAGGGGCTTGCGTTTGCTGAAGCGGCGCGCTTCGGCGTCAGTGAAGCAATGCTTCGTGAGCGCACCCGTACCGTGCCGTTTAACTACCTCAAAATGAACGCGTCGGGTTTGTCGCTCACACGCGAGGGCTTCTTGGTCAGTAACGAAATAATCACAAAGATAATCGGTTGACAAACAACGACATATCCTATATAATAAAACGTAATAAACCAATACTGTTGCTTCATTGTGGCTTTCTTTTGCGCACGGGCTCTCCCCCGTTGGGGCAACCGCCCTTTAATGCGCAATTATATCAACAAAACACTCTGTTATTCGGGCAAGGTTATCTTTATGTACATACGGAAGATTCTCGCCGCCTTTTCAATAACCACGCCGCTTTCAGCGGCTCTGTTTTCTTTGTCGGCAAGAGGAGTTGACACCGTTGACTTCGTGTTCTCACACCAAACAGTCTATGTGTTCTTGGGGTTAATCATCGCTGTGGCACTCTTCGGCTTGCTTTGGAACATCGTGTCTGTCAAGCGGAACCGCAAAGTTGAAAAGCAAGCGAAAGAACTGACCGAAGCCAGAAACGAAATCGCCGCCAACCTTGAAGCAATCGAGCAAAGCAACAAGAAGCTTTCACGTCAAGGCAACCTTTTGTCGGCAATCAACGATATGAGCGTCATTCTGTTTGCTGACAGCGTGCAGAACTGGCAGAACTTTATGCCGCAGGCGCTTTGCAAGATGAGAAGCGCGACGAGTGCCGACAGCGTGTCGCTTTGGCGCAACTCGAAGCTTGACGGCAAGGTCTACTCACAGCGTATCGCCGCGGTGGGAAGCGACAACTGCCCCGACCCCGACCTTGAACTCCCGTATCATATATTTCTGCCCGACTGGTTAGGCGACGACGTGCTGGAGAAGTCACGAGGCGGCGACACCAGCAAGTTTCAGTACAAAGAACTCGGCTCGCTTCTGAGGAAAACCGGCTCAACACAGTCGCACGTCATCACACCGATTGTAGTCAACGCGGAGTTTTGGGGACTGCTTGCCATTATGTACGCCACCGATGGTCACGAATACAACCACGAAGAAATACAGTTGCTGTGGCAAGCGGGTATCGCCTGCGCCGCATCTGTTATCACATCGGAACACGTTCACAACCTTGAACTCGCTATCGAACAAGCGGAGGAATCCTCAAAGGCAAAGAGCGAGTTTTTGTCGCGTATGTCGCACGAAATGAGAACTCCGCTGAACGCAATCATCGGAATGAGCGAGCTGTGGGAAAAGACAGGCGACCAAAAGCAAGCGGAGGAGTGTCACAAACAGATATTCTTTGCGTCAAAGCATTTGCTCGGCGTTATCAACGACGTGCTTGACTTCAGCAAGATTGAAGCGAGAAAACTTGAGCTGACAAGCGAGCCGTTCGCGGTGAGCGAGCTGATTGAGAAGGTAGACGCGGTGACTTCCGCTCAAGCGATTGAAAAGCACATCTCATTCATAAAGAACATCGACAAAAGTATCCCCGAGTCGCTAATCGGCGACGAACAGCGGCTGTCGCAAGTGATAGTCAACTTGGTGGGCAACGCGATAAAGTTCACACCGACAAGCGGCAAGGTGTCGCTCTCCGTGTCGCTGAAAGGCATTGTTGACGACATAGCGGAGATTATGTTCTCTGTCACGGACAACGGAATCGGTATCGCGGACGAAAAGAAAAGCAAGCTGTTTGAGGCGTTTGAGCAAGCTGACGGCAGCATATCGCGGCGTTTCGGCGGCACGGGTATCGGGCTGACTATCTCAAAATACATCGTCAACCTTATGGGTGGCGACATATCGGTGAGGTCGCGTTACGGCAAAGGCAGCACGTTCAGTTTCACGTTGAAACTCAAGGTTTCAGACGAACCTGTCGTCAAAAGCACGCCCTCGTATGAACAAAACCTCGGCGTGTTCCGCGGCAAACGCGCGCTTCTTGCCGAAGATGTTGACATAAACCGCGTGGTGTTCTCGGCACTCCTCACCGACACGGAACTGGCAATCGATGAAGCGAAAGACGGCGAAGAAGCGGTCGCGATGTTCAGCCGCGACCCAAGCAAGTACGACATCATTTATATGGACATACATATGCCCGTAATGGACGGCTATGAAGCGGCGCGGCGTATCCGTGCGCTCGATACCGGCAAAGCAAGGCGTATCCCGATTGTTGCTCTCACCGCCGACGTGTTCAAGGAGGACGTGGACAAGTGCTTCGAGTCGGGAATGAACGCGCATCTCGGCAAGCCGATTGACGTGAACCTAATCATCGCGAAAACAAAAGAGTTGCTTCCTACGTTGTAGTGAAAACAGCAGACATGACAACTTCACGCAATTATCGCCTGTCTGTCACAGGTCAAGCTTGACTTTAATAAAGAAATTTGCTATACTTTAGTTGTATGTTCTTTTCGACAAAAATCGTATGGAGGATAAGAAATGGGTTTAATCAAAGCCGCTGTTGGCACAGTCAAAGGCGTTCTTGCTGATTCGTGGAAAGACGTCGTCGTCTGTCCGCCGCTTTCAAACAGCGTGATAGTCGCTGACGGAGTGAAACAAAACGATAAGAATTCATCAAACACCAAAGGAAGCGCAAAAGTTATCTCAAACGGCTCGGTTATCCTTGTCGAAGAAAACACCTGTATGCTGACAATAGACGGCGGCAAAATCACGAACGTCGTCGCTGAACCGGGTTCTTACACATATAACAACACAACAGCGCCGTCAATCTTCGCGGGAGATATCGCCGAGAGTGTCGCCGAGATGGTCAACCGCTTCACATTCGGCGGCGGAGTCGCGGGGGGGCAACGCGTCGTGTTTATCAACCTGCAGCCTATCCCGAACAACACGTTCGGCACAGTCGCCCCCGTCCCGTTCCCCGAACCGCGATACAACACAACGGTTGAGCTGCGTTTCTTCGGAACATACGAAGTGCAAATCAAAGACGCGGAAGCCGCAGTCAAGTTCTACCGCGATGTGGCAGGCAAGCAGACAGGCGGCATAACGGCGCAGTCGCTGTTTCGTTCGCCGCAATACTTGAACGAGTTTCTTCAGGCTATCAGCTCCGCTGTCGTTGCTCTCGGCAACAGCGGCGTAAGCTATAACCAACTCGGTATGCACACCTACGACCTCACCGAAAAGGTGCGTCAAATCACGGAAAAGACGTGGGCAGCACGCGGGCTGACCGTCACCAACATTGCTCTCAATCCGCCGACACTTTCAGACGAAAGCAAGTCGTTGCTCGGCGACAGGCTGAAAGCCGACACTATGCTTGGCGCCGACGTTCAACGCGCAATGATGAACACGAGCATTGCTCGCGGTATCGAAGCGGCGGGTTCAAACAAAGGCGGAGCAATGCTTGGCTTCGCCGGAATCAACACGGCAATGGGAACAGGCGGCGCGGCGCTTGCGGGGTTTGGGGCGGCTCCCGCCACCACACCAAATCAAGTTCGCAACCCGAACAGCTGGACTTGCGCCTGCGGTCAAACCAACGAGGGCAACTTTTGCATTGGCTGCGGTAAGAGCAAAGAGGGGATTGGGGCACAATCTTCTGTGTGGAAATGTGCCTGCGGCGCAACCAGCACAGCGAAGTTCTGCGCCGTATGTGGCAAGCCGAAACCCGTTGAAAAGAAGTACAAATGCAATCGTTGCGGCTTCACCCCCACGAATCCGTCGTCGCCGCCGAAATTCTGCCCCGAATGTGGCGACGTGTTCAACGACGACGATGTGGTCGGCTGACCTGCGGGACTCGCATAAAGTATACGGGCAGGCTGCCTGACGAAAGGAATACAAATTTGATACTTGCGTTTATCGGCGAAAACTGCACGGGAAAATCAGTCGTGGCGGATTGCTTTCAAAAAGAGTATAGCACGGAAGTATTCATCGGCGGCGATTTCCGCAAGTTCGACAAGAACAAGCAGGTTGCGGAGCAAATCTTTCGCGACAAACTGAAAACATACGAATCCGAGTTGAAACCTGTGATATATATAATCAGCGAGCGTGAGCATCTGCGCTTTCTCCCCGAGAACAGCGTCCGCGTCTACTTCTTCGCTGATATCGACACAATCAAAGAGCGTTTTGCTGAACGAACAGGCGGTAAACTGCCCCCGGGGGTCGCTGAAATGCTTGAGAGCAAGCACGGAATGTTCGACGACGAGAAACGCGACTTCGAGGTGAACGACACGCTTGACTCGGTGGAGGATATCTACGACAGCATAAAGAACAAAATAAACATAACGTAACGTAACAAAAGACAGCTCCCCCGTCAACAGGCGGGGGTTGTTTTGTCTAAGGCGTCCCCCTTGACATAACAGCTATATCTATGTTATAATAATTGATAATTGTTTTCGCAGCCAACCGAACGAGTGTCGGCGTTCGCGTATTCACGGACGGGCATTGGCGAAGCAAACGGAGGGAATTATGGCAAACAGGCTGTTTCAAGGGCTGATTGTCCAGATGAGAAGCGTAGTCGGGCGAACAATCGGCGTGATAGACAAGAACGCGGAGGTGGTCGCTTGCAGCGAACCGCAGAAGATAGGCACAGGTGCCGACTCGTTCACACTGAACGTCGAAGAAGTGAACGACATCTTTATGCGCGACGGATACACCTATCAACCGTTCGGTGAACGAGGAACGCCTTGTTACGCTGTCTTTGTTGAGGGAACCGACGAAACCGCAAGCAAATTCGCGGCGCTGCTTGGCATATCGCTGTCAACACTGAAGCAGTTTTATGACGAGAAGTACGACCGCGGCAACTTCATCAAGAACATTGTTCTCGACAATATCCTACCTGTTGACATATCGGTCAAGGGGCGGGAACTCCACTTCAACACCGATATGCTGCGCGTTGTGTTCCTCGTCCATATCCAAACGGCGACCGACGTGTCCGCGTTTGATGTGGTGCAAAGCCTGTTCCCCGACAAACATAAAGACTTTGTGTTCAGTATGGACACCACGTCAATCGTTCTCGTCAAAGAAATCCGCCCCACGACTGAGCTGAAAGACCTCGAGAAACTCGCGAAGTCGATATCCTACACTTTATCGGCGGAACTCTACACCAAGGTGATGATAGGCATCGGTTCAATCGTCGTCGGCATAAAAGATCTCGCAAAGAGCTTCAAGGAGGCGCAAACCGCACTTGAAGTAGGCAAGGTGTTTGATTCAGAAAAAACGATAATCAGCTATGACGACCTCGGCATTGCTCGCCTTATCTATCACTTGCCGACCACTCTATGCGAAACTTTCCTTAAAGAAGTGCTGAAGAAAGGCACGATTGACTCGTTCGACCACGAAACTATGTTCACAATCCAGCGTTTCTTTGAGAACAACCTCAACGTGTCGGAAACCTCGCGCAAGCTCTTTGTCCACCGCAACACGCTCGTCTATCGGCTTGACAAGATAAAGAAAGTGACGGGACTTGATTTGCGTGAGTTTGACCACGCAATCGTATTCAAAATCGCGATGATGGCAAACAAATGCCTCGCGTCTGACTTAAAGAAAATATGAGAACGATTCATAATGATTGAACTAAAAAACGTAGAAGTCCGCTATAAAGACAACGCCGAACGCGACTCACGCGGTGCGCTCGCGGGGGTGAACCTCCGCATAAACGACGGTGAGTTTGTGTTCATCGTCGGGGATTCGGGGGCGGGGAAAAGCACCCTGCTTAAGCTCCTGACACTTGAGAAGCAGCCCTCGGCAGGCCGCGTGTTTGTAAACGGATACAACCTCGCTAACATCAAGCCGCACCGTGTGCCGAATTATCGGCGCACAATCGGAATGATATTCCAAGATTTTCGTCTTATCCCATCTATGACGGTCTATGACAACGTGGCGTATGTCCTCCGCGTTACCGACAAGTCAAGCAGGTTTATTCGGCAACGCGTGCCATATGTGCTGAGCCTTGTCAAGCTGTCGGAGAAAGCGAAGTCCTATCCCTCGCAGCTGTCCGGTGGTGAACAGCAGCGCGTTGCGATAGCAAGGGCGTTCGCGACTGAACCGAAGCTGATTATCGCGGACGAGCCGACAGGAAACATCGACCCGCAACTCTCGTATGATATAGTCAGCCTGCTGCTTGACCTCAACAAACTCGGCTCGACCGTTCTTATGGTGACGCACGACCACGACTTGGTGCAGTATTTCGGCGGTCGAGTGATGAACTTGAAGAAGGGCACCGTCACCTATGACGACTATATCCCACCCGACGGCGGAGGTGCCGCGATATGAGAGGAACAAACTTTTCTTATCTCGTGAAGCAAGGCGTGTCGTCTGTGTGGAAAAACAGCCTGACCAGTTTCGCTTCGTTTTGTATCCTCACTGTCAGTCTGCTTCTTATTGGGCTGTCGCTTTTGTTTTCTTACGACATAGCGAAAGCGATAGGCAGTGTTGAAAGCAAGAACGAGATTCTCGTTTTTGTCAGCGGCACACTGCCCGAAACCGACTTTCTTCATATCGGCGACGTGCTGAACAGCTATTCTTACAGCGAGAAAGTGACGTTCAAGTCGCGTGAAGAGGCGCTTGAGGACTATAAGGCAAAGATGGGCGAGGAATACTTTGACTTGTTTGACGCTCTTGGTGAAAACCCAATGCCTTACACCTATGTCGTCACACTGAACGATGTTTCAATGACGGACAGCGCGGCAAAGGTGTTTGAAGCGATAGACGGTGTTGAAAAGGTTTCCGCTCCGTATGACTTCGCGAAGTTCTTGACGGGAATGAGAAACACGTTGGCTGCAATCGGCTCGGCTATACTGATAGGTATGGTGACCGTAAGTATCGTCATAGTATACAATACGACAAAGACAAGCGTGTTTGCAAGGCGGCAAGAGATATTCATTATGAAGTACTTCGGTGCGACCAACGCGTTTGTTCGCCTGCCGTTTTTTGTTGAAGGAATGTTCATCGGTTTGTTCGCGGGTCTTTGCTCTTTTGCTCTCACCAAAGCGATATACGACTCGGTTATCTCGATGTTCAACAGCAACGTGACCTTGTGGCAGGTGCTGGGTCTTGGTGAGATGCTGAAATTCAGCGATGTCATCTGGTATGCTCTCGCCGCTAACTGCCTTGTCGGTGCGCTTCTCGGCTCACTCGGCACCGTGTTCAGCATGAGAAAGCACCTCAAGGTATAGTCAATCAACCGGGGAAACAGCAAGCTGATTGCCCATACGCCGTTTCGCGGCTTCGCCGCCGCGGGCGCAGACACCCCAACTTAAAAATATTTTGTATTTTTAAGTTAAACGGCTATATAACGTGTACCTAACACATCTTCTGATTATAATATAATGAACAAAAAAATATCACTCGGTCTTACGCTAAGCATTGCGCTCATCGCCTGTGCCGTCACGTTTGTCTTGACCGACACGTTCTCACTCCGTGCCTACAACAAGCAAATTGCCGACGTGTCGGCGCGTGAGGAGATGTACTCGGGGCTTCAAGAGCTTGACTCGGTCATCAGAAGCAACTACGCGGGCACTATTGACAACGACAAACTTCTCGAAAGCATAGAACGCGGTTATGTAAGCGGCATTGGCGACCCAAACGCCGCGTTCTTCACCGCAAACGAATATTCAGTTGAGCGGCAACGGCAAAACGGCTTGGTCATTACGTCGGGTATCGCCGCTGTGGCTGATGAAAGCGGGTATATCCGTGCCGACGAGGTGTTTGACAACTCGGCGGCAAAATCGGCGGGGATAATCGTCGGCGATATCATCACGGAAGTTGACGATGTGTCGGTTCTTCAGTCGGGCGTAGAAACAGCAATCGCGAAACTCGCGGGCGAAGAAGGAACGCGTGTGGTGGTAACAATCCAGCGCGACGGTGTGCCGCAGAAGAAAACGCTGATTCGTCAGCAAGTGGAACTGAAAGCTGTGCGCGGTTCGGTCGTCAACAAAGTCGGTTATATCCAGATAAACGCTTTCTCGAACGTATCAAGCGGGCAGTTTGCCGATGTGCTGAGCCGAATGGAGCTTCGCAAGGTGACTGGTCTTGTTATTGACCTTCGCGGTACGGGCGGCAGCAACGTCGCTCCGCTTCGTGAAATGGCGGCGCGGCTTCTCCCTGAAGCGAAAGCGGCTGTGTTCGTCAAGGCTGACGGCGCAGAAGAAACACTGATAGAAACAAACGGAAGCGAACAGACGCAGCTGCCGATAGCTGTGTTAGTCAGCGGCGGAACAGAGCGGCTTGGCGAACTCTTTGCCGCAATGCTGAAAGACAGCGCGGGCGCAACGATTGTCGGCACAGCAACCAAAGGTTCAGACGTGCTTCCTGTGTTTCACGTGTTCCGTGACGGAAACGCCGTGAGGTATTCAGGCGGCAGGGTAAAGTCAACAGGGGCGACAAAGTTTGGCGGTGGTTCGGGGATTATCCCCGACTTCACCGTTCAGGCCGACATATCGGCGGGTATCGAAACGACAGACGTGTCGGGCACAGCGGACATTCAGCTTCGCAAGGCACTCGAGGTCATTGCTACACAAGCTAAGTAAGTTAAGTAATTAAGGAGATTCATTATGACGCAAAAGCCCACGATTCTCAGTCAAGAGGGACTTGAGAAGTTAGAAGACGAGTTAGAGCTGCTTAAAACCGTCAAACGGCGTGAAATGGCGGGAAAAATCAAGGTTGCGATGTCATTCGGCGACTTGTCGGAGAACGCCGAGTACGACGAAGCAAAGAACGAGCAAGCAATGGTGGAGGGGCGTATCCTTGAGATAGAGGCGATTCTCCAGAACGCCGCCGTGCTTGACACCGACTCGCTTGACACCGAACGTATCCAGATAGGCAACAAGGTCAAGCTGAAAGCGTTGAAAGACGAGAAAGAGCTTGTGTTCACTATCGTGAGCTCAAAAGAAGTGAACGTGCGTGAGAAGCGGATATCAGACGAATCTCCCGTAGGAAAAGCGGTGATGGGACACCAAAAAGGCGAAGTAGTTGACGCGGAAGCCCCAAGCGGGCTTGCGTCTTATGAGATACTTGAGATTTCAAAGTAGTTGGAGTGATAATGGCGACAGATATAAATGAAACAGCGGAGCTGACCGCGGAAGAAGCGGCGGCGGAGTTATCGGAGCAGAACCGTATTCGGCTTGAAAAGTTGGCGATACTAAAAGAACGAGGCGACAGCCCGTACTATCACACCAAATACCCAGTCACTCACAAGTCAGCGGCGATAAAAGCCGATTTTGAGGGACTTGAGGGCACTGAAGTCTACATTGCGGGGAGGATAACCTCGTGGCGCAATATGGGCAAGGCGAACTTCATTGATATACGCGACGGTGAGGGCACAATCCAAGTCTATGTGCGAATGAACGACATAGGCGAGGACGTGTTCAAGGAATTTAAGACGTGGGACCTCGGCGATATCGCGGGGGTCAAAGGCACGGTGTTTCGCACCAAAATGGGCGAGATATCCGTTCACGCTTATGAAATAACCTTGCTGTCAAAGTCGCTTTATCCGCTCCCCGAGAAGCGTCACGGGCTGAAAGACAAGGAGGAGCGTTACCGCAAACGCTATCTCGACTTAATAGCAAACCCGACCGTCAAAGACACATTCGTCACACGCTCACGGATTATGCGTGAGCTTCGGGCGTTCCTTGACAACAAAAACTTTCTTGAAGTGGAAACGCCTGTGCTTCACACCGTGGAAATCGGGGCGGCGGCACGGCCGTTTCGCACCCACCACAACGCCCTCAACATCGATATGCTTCTTCGGATTGAAACCGAGATTAGCCTCAAGAAGCTAATCGTCGGCGGATTCGACAAAGTGTACGAGGTTGGGCGGATATTCCGCAACGAGGGAATGGACTCGACTCATAACCCCGAGTTCACGACAATCGAGTTGTACTGGGCATACGCCGACTATTTTGACATAATGGATTTGGTTGAAGAGCTGTATCGTCACTTGACACAAGTTGTTGTCGGAAGCGGCGTTATCACCTATCGCGGTAAAGAGATAAACATAGGCGGCGAGTGGCGGCGGCTGACGATGAAGCAAGCGGTGAAGCAGTATTCAGGTGTTGACTATGACGCGTGGCAGTCTGACGAGCAGGCGCGCGCCGAGTCTGCCGCAAAGGGACTGAACCTTGACAAGGCAAGCAAAGGCGACTGCCTTATCGCGTTGTTTGAGGCGTTCTGTGAAGAAAACTTGATTCAACCGACGTTTATTTACGACTACCCGATTGAAAACTCGCCTCTCGCAAAGCGAAAAAAAGACGAACCCGGTTTCACCGAGAGATTCGAGTTCTTTATCAACTCGTGGGAGTTCGGCAACGCCTTCTCAGAGCTGAACGACCCTGTTGACCAACGCGAGCGATTCGTGAAGCAAGCGGCGGCACGCAAAGCCGAGGGCGTAAACGTGAAGCTCGATGAGGACTTCATCACGGCACTTGAATACGGACTGCCGCCTACAGGCGGACTCGGCTTCGGTGTGGACAGGCTCGTTATGCTTCTCACCGACAGCGCGTCTATCCGTGACGTGCTGTTCTTCCCCACAATGCGCCCGCTTGATTAAAACGAGGTACCACCATGAACGACCCAAACAACCCAAACAGCGATAAGATTGCGTTGCTTAAAGAAAAGCAAGGGCTGACCGAAGTTATCGAGGACGAAACCCCACACTTAAAGCGTGTCTACCCCAAGCCAACAGGCAAAAAGGCGTGGGAAAACTTTTGGTATCACTACAAAATCCACGTTTGGGTGTTTGGTTTTATTATTCTGACTGTCGTGTTCTTTATGTACGATAGCTTCAGCACCCCGAAAGACGACGTTGCGGTGCTTTCTGTCACATCGGACAAGAGCAGCAGTGCTGTGATGTGGGGGAAAACCGAGATGATGGGGGAGGCGTTGTCGCTGTTGGTCGAAGATTATAACGGCGACGGCAAGAACCACGTTGGGTATTACTACATTGACGCGAGAACAGACGGCGGTGTTGACGCCGAAGTGGCTTCAGCGGCGCAAACGCGGTTGGTCGGGGAGCTGCAGTCGAATGTCAATCTGCTGATGTTCGCTGACTTAGACACGGTGGAGAAGATATGCGCCGATATCCCATACGGCGAGGTGTTCGCCGACCTCAGAAGCGTTATCAGAAGCAAAGAAATTGTAGACAAAGTGTTCTTCCCCCTCAACAAAACGTATCTTGCCGAGATAACAGAGCTGAAAGACGCACCTGACGACATATATGTTATGCTTCGCAAACCCGGCGACCAAGAAGCATACGACCGCTCGGTCATTCTGCTTCGCTATATTGTGGATAACAACGGTGGTTGAGTTCAGCGATGTGAACAAGCGTTTTGGCGAGAAAACCGTGCTTAGTGGCTTCACGCACAGGTTTGCGGCAAACAAAACAACGGTTATCAGAGGAGAATCGGGTCGAGGGAAAACCACGCTGCTTCGCCTTGCCGCAGGTCTTGAGCTGCCCGACATCGGCATAGTGACCGTGGCAGGCAGGGTGGTGTTTGTCTTTCAAGAGGACAGGCTGTTGCCGCAGATATCCGCGGTCAAGAACCTTCGTATCTGTTCAAGTCTTAGTGTGAAGCAAGCTGAGGACTTGCTGAAAGAGTTTTCGCTTCATCAAGACGACATAACGGCACCTGTGAGAGAGCTTTCGGGAGGAATGGCGCGGCGTGTCGCTCTTGCGCGAGGGCTTGCGGCAAACGGCGACGTGCTGCTGCTTGACGAGCCGTTTCGAGGACTTGACGATGACAACCGTAAACGTGCCGCCGACACCGTGAAGCGTCACGCGGTCGGCAAGACAATCCTGCTGGTCACACACGACATCGATGATATGGCGTTGTTCCCCGAGTGTGAGCTGTTTGATATGGATTAAGTATCCCGTCAACTCTATTGCCCGTTCGGCACAGACCCGCTCCCGCAAGAGCGGAATCTGAACTTCTTTTGTCGAAACACTTGACAAGCGGTTTATTATGTGTTATAATATAAAGACCTCATAAGGGGGTCTTTTTTTATGACCGCGCCTTGAGGGAGGCGGAGGCGTTTATCTTGACTCGCGGCGAACATACTATACAGTGTGTTCAGCTGTTCACACGCAAGATTATCGCCCGATATACAGGAGGAAACTATGCCGAGCGTAAAAATCACACTCGCCTGCACAGAGTGCAAACGGCGAAACTACAACACAAGAAAAAACAAAAAGAATCACCCCGACAGGCTTGAGGCAAAAAAGCATTGCCGTGCCTGCCGCAAGCACACGCTTCACCGCGAAACGAAGTAAAGGAGGCAACTATGGCTAAAGACAAAACCTCCGAGCCGAACGCGGCAGAGAAGACCCCGGACAAGCCCGACAAGTCAGCGGCGGTTAAAGACGTAACCAAAACCAAAGCCAAGACTTTGACGGTAAAGACAGGCAAAGACGGCAAGCCCGTCAAAGCCGCGCCGACTGACGGCAAATCGAAGAAATCGCCGATTAAATACCTGCGTGAAGTTCGCGCGGAATTTAGGCGCGTTCAGTGGCCGAAACGTAAGCAGGTGTTCGGCGGAACGGTGGTTGTGCTTGTTTCGGTTGCCATAATGTCAATCGCGACATTCGGACTTGACACGCTGTTCAATTTTGCGCTCAGGCTCGCCCTGAGAATGACCTAAGCATTCAGGGAGAGAGTTATGGCTGAAACCTCGCAGTGGTATATTCTGCACACCTATTCGGGATATGAGAACAAGGTCAAAGAGAACATCGAAACAGTGGCGGAAAACGCAAAGCTTCAGGACCTTATTCAGCAGGTGGAAGTCCCCGAAGAGGAAGTAGCCGAGGAAAAGAACGGCAAAACCAAGATAACGAAGTACAAACTCTTCCCCGCATACGTCTATGTCAAGATGGTGATGACCGACAAAACGTGGTATGTCTGCCGCAACACACGCGGAGTCACGGGCTTCGTCGGTCCGGGGTCAAAGCCGATACCGATGACGGACGAAGAAGTTGAACGCGTGTTGAACATCAAGCCCGAGCCAATCGGCGCGAAGTTCCGCGTGGGCGACTATGTCGAGATAACGTCAGGTCCTCTTGACGGGTTTGACGGGCAGATAAAGGTGGTTGACGCGGAAGCAGGCACGGTCGAAGTGGCGGTGTCGATGTTTGGACAAGAGTCACGCGCGATTATCGAGTTTGCAGGCGTAAGAGTCACCAACAAGGCATAATAAATCAATATACAAAACGCAAGGGGGAGAGGTAACTCGCTATCACCCCACGGAGGAAACAGAATGGCACAGAAAGTCACAGGTTACATCAAACTGCAAATTCCCGCAGGGAAAGCCACCCCGGCACCCCCTGTAGGTCCCGCGCTCGGTCAGCACGGCGTCAACATTATGGCGTTCACAAAAGAGTTTAACGAGCGCACAAAGGCGGACATAGGGCTGATTATCCCGGTGGTAATCACCGTTTACTCCGACAGAAGCTTCAGCTTTATCACCAAAACGCCGCCTGCCGCGGTTCTTATCAAGAAGGTGCTTAATCTAAAGAGCGGTTCGGGCACACCGAACAAGACCAAGGTCGCTAAAATCAGCAAAGAGCAGCTGCGCCAGATTGCCGAACAGAAAATGCCTGACCTGAACGCGGCAAACGTTGAAACCGCGATGAGCATGGTTGCAGGCACGGCGCGTTCAATGGGCGTGACGGTTGAGGACTGACGACTTAGCATAAATAACAAACAACAAACCTTATTCAGCCACCGCGAAGTTAGTAACGAAGCAAAACGGCTTTGCAGGTTGGTATTCAGAATGTGGGAGATTCTTTAAGAGTCGTTGACCACAGGGAGGATTTAATGAAGCACGGCAAGAAATACACCGCGAGCGCGAAACTCGTGGACAGAAGCAAACAGTACGACAGCGCGGACGCGCTGAAGCTTGTGATTGACACAGCGAAGGCAAAGTTCGACGAAACAGTTGAGATACACATTCGGCTCGGCGTTGACGGCCGCCACGCGGACCAACAGGTTCGCGGCGCGATTGTTCTGCCGAACGGCACCGGCAAAAAAGTGCGCACCCTCGTGTTTGCCAAAGGCGACAAGATAAAAGAAGCAGAGGACGCAGGCAGCGACTTCGTGGCTGACGACGGCACTCTCGCAAAGATACAGGGCGGCTGGATGGACTTCGATGTGGTTATCGCGACACCCGATATGATGGGCGTTGTTGGCCGCTTAGGTAAGGTCCTCGGTCCTCGCGGCTTGATGCCGAACCCCAAGGCAGGGACGGTCACGCCTGACGTGGCACGTGCTGTTCAAGAGGCAAAAGCAGGTAAAATCGAGTATCGCCTTGACAAACAAAACATAGTCCACTGCCCTATCGGCAAGGTTTCATTCGGCGGTGAAAAGCTGAAAGAAAACTTCGACACATTGATTGACGCTGTGGTTAAGGCAAAACCTGCCGCTGCAAAGGGTCAGTACCTCAAGAGCTGCACCGTGGCTTCTACTATGGGACCCGGTGTCAGAGTGAACACGCTTGTTTACGGCAACTAAAACAATTCACACTATTCCCCCACCTTTGGTGGGGGAATAATTATAATCAGCTATTACTTTAATTGGTATGCAAGTTGCGCCGTATTGTGGGGAATGATAGTGGTGGAGGATACTGTCTATGAATCCCGACGTCTATTCGAGCGACTTGTACGAGTACGGCGGGTTTCGTCCGCTATACGGCGAAAACGCCGCCGAACTCATCAGCACTGATATATATGAATACGCGGCAACGCCCCCTATCAAGTAGGGGGCGTTGCTTTAACAAACTCTTATTATAGTAGGTTAAATTAAAAACGCTACAGCGTTTTTGCAGTCGCTTTTAGCGACTGCCGCGCCTACGGCGCGGATTTAACCGTCCTGATACGCCGGTGCGCGGCAAAGCCGCGCCGCCGCTTCGCGGCGAAAACTCAAAACACTTTAGTGTTTTGAGTTTAACCGGCTATATCGCGAACCGAACCACGCTGACACCGCCGAGGAAGCGCTGTACATCTCGCTGAACCTGCGCCGCAAGGTTGACATTCCGTATATCGCGGAGCTTTGCGGCGTGACGACAGACGAAACCGTGAGGCAGCTCGGCGACCTTGTGTATCTGAACCCGCTGAAGTATACGGGCAAAAACACAGACGGCTGGGAAACGGCGGAGGAATATCTTTCGGGTGAGGTTTGCGACAAACTCGACTTCGCGAGGATTTTAGCGGACGAGAACCCTACCCTGTTTCAGCGAAATGTAAAAGCACTCGAAAAAGTGCAGCCGACGCGGCTTTGCATAAACGAAATATCTTTCAAAATCGGTTCGCCTTGGATACCGAGCGAGATTTACGGAAAATTTTTAGTCGCAAAGCTGCACCTCTGCAAACCCCCGGAGATGACTTATTTCAAGGCGACAGACAGGTGGAAAATCCCGATGAGAACGTGGGAGCAAGTCGGCACCGATATGCGTGAAACGTACGGCACGAGCCAAATGAGCGCGACGGAAATATTTGGAAACTCGCTTAATTCAAACCGCGTGAGGGTGAACGATTCGGTTGACGACCCAAGCTCCCCCGGAAAGAAAAAGCAGGTGCTTAACCGCAAAGAAACGATTTTAGCGAGGTCGCGGCAAGACAAGTTGGAACGCGAGTTTGTGGATTTTTGCAAATCTGACGGCAAGATAGCCGTCGAGTTTGAAAAAATCTATAACGAGCAGTTCAACCGATTTAGGGCGCGAAAATTCAGCGGCGATTATATCGAAGTGCCGGGAATGTCAGCCGCCGTGTCGCTTAGACCGCACCAAAAGGACGTAATCGCGAGGATAATGGGCGGCAAATGCACGCTTATGGCGCACGAGGTCGGCGCGGGAAAAACAGCTGCGGCAGCTGCTGCGGGTGTGTATTTGAAGCGAACGGGCGCGGCGAACAAGCCGCTCTACGTCGTGCCAAAGCCGATAGTCGGGCAGTGGGCGCGTGAATTTGTCACGTTTTTTCCAAACGCAAAGGTTCTTGTCGCGAAAGAAAAAGATTTTGAGGTGAAAAACAGAAGAAAGTTTTTGTCAAAGTGTGCGCTTGGCGACTTCGACGCGGTAATTATATCGGACTCGCAGTTTGAAAAAATACCGCTGTCGGCGGAGCGGCAGACGGCGCATTATCGGAAAAAGATTGATGAAGCGGTGGAAGCGC
>JAISLD010000037.1 GCA_031260665.1 Oscillospiraceae bacterium
GTTAAACTCAAAACACTAAAGTGTTTTGAGTTTTCGCCGCGAAGCGGCGGCGCGGCTTTGCCGCGCACTGGCGTATCAGGACGGTTAAATCCGCTCCTGCGGAGCGGTAGCCGCTGAAAGCGGCTATAAAAACGCTTTAGCGTTTTTAATTTAACCTACTATAGAACAACCGTTTAATGAAAGTTAAACGGTTGTTTTTGTTTTATCGTTTCGGTTTGTTAAGCAGATTCTTTATCGGGAGGAAACTTTCCGCTTCCTCGTCAATCGGCTTAGTCGAATGATTAAGCGCATCGACCAACGCGTTTGACGGTGTGGTCTTTATCTCGGGCTGAACAAACGACGGAAAAATCGGGTTGTCAGTGTACTGCTGTCTTAGCGGCTTGTCGTCAATATCAAGGCTCACCGCGGCGCGCACGCTCTCGGTGGGCACAAACGGTTCTCTTGCACGGAGAGGTTTGTTCTGGTTCTCCTCCTCGGCTCTCCTGATGTTCTCGTCAATACGCTCTATCTGTTCTTGCTCCGACAACGCGCCTGTCTTGAAGTCAGTAGCCACCACGGTGACCTCAAGGATATCAGAACCATCGGCTTGAATCCCCATTCCGTCTTTCATCTTGACGTCGGAACGCGCAAGCCCCGTTATTCTCGCCACAAGGTCTTGATACTCGCGGAATCCCATATCCTGCGGAGCGGTTATGTCGATAATCAGCCGTCCCGCGTTTGCCACGGAAGTTTCAAGAATCTGCGAATCGACAATCTGCTTGTACACATCGTCGGCGCGCTTCTCACCTTTTGACTTGCCTGTAGCAATGTGAGTCAGCCCGGAGCCGCGAAGCATTTTCTCCACGTCAGCGAAGTCAACATTTCTGTCTGAGGTTTTGAACACAATGGAAGCAATCGACAGCACAGAGTTCGCGAGAACCTCGTCGGCAATGCGCATAGCCTCGGAATAAGTCATCGCTTTTTTGATATCAACGAGCTTCTCATTCGGAATAATGACGAGTGAATCAACGTTCGCTCTCATCTCGTCGATACCTTGAAGAGCCAGCTTCATCTTCTCGCCGCCCTCAAAGTTGAACGGCTTTGTCACCACACCGATAACAAGGATATTCTGCTCGTGAGCAAGCCTTGCGATAACAGGTGCGGCCCCTGTGCCCGTGCCACCGCCCATTCCCGCCGAAATAAACACGAGGTTTGCTCCCTTTATCCCCTCCCGCAGGGTTTCTTCGCTCTCTTTCGCGGAGTCCGCGCCGACTTGCGGTTCACCGCCCGCTCCTCTGCCGCCTGTTGTTTCTTTCCCTATCTGAATACGGTGCATTATGCCGCGATTCAGCTTGCGAAGCATAGCCGCGTCTGTGTTTATGGCGTAATACTCGATGTTGTCGGGTCCGGTTTCAGCCATAATCGTGACAGAGTTGTTGCCGCCGCCCCCCACGCCGAACACCTTGATGATGGCGTGATACTCAATCATCTTGGGGTCAATCGAATCGTTTTTGCCTTGCGGGACTTGCTCGTCCGCTATGTAGAAATCGTCCTCGTCCTCATAAGACGGCTTCGGGTAACCCGTGGTGTCAACACGGCGAGGGGCAGCGTCTTTCTTCTCTTGGGCAGAGGGTGGGATAAGTGTTATCATCGTCAAGCACCTCCGTGTGCATTGTGAGAACATTTCAGCTGAGTTCTTGTTTTTCCATAAACAAGAACCGTGTAAATGGTGTTTTGGCTACGCGTTTGGCTTAAACACGTCAAGTCAACTGTATCCGAAAACGGTGTTCATTCTTTGTGAATAACAGGAATTTCTTTTTGTCACTCACATTCATTAGAATGGAACGCTTTAATTATAACTCCTTGCTTCCAATTTGTCAATAGAAATTAAAGCAATTTTTTCAACTTTGATGAAAATTCATTTTTTATATCACAAGAGAACAGCCGCGTGTAACTATGGTGTAACCGATGCTTCTTCCGCAAAGACTATTTTTTTGGGATTAGTCACACGAAGCACGCCTTTCTTGCCGACAAGCTCACTCGTCAGGATTTTCTTTGCCGCGCCAAGTTTCGCTGACAACTCGGTCGGGTCGCCAAGCCAAACCTCCACGCTGTCGTTGTAACTGAACTTGACGGAAACATAGTCGGTGATATCCAGCGAAGTGACGCTTGAGAGAGACATCTCTTTGAACTGCGCCGCTATCTTGACCGCAAGCTGCTCCTTTTCGGGGGTGTCTGTCGTGAACGACGTGCCTGTCGCGTCGCTGTTTGGCTTAATCCCCGTCAGCTTGACAGAACCGTTCGCCGCTTTTGCGGCACGTTCAAGGCAACGAAGCTCGTTTGACAACAACAGCCACTCTTTTCCGTCTTTCAGCGAATAAAACACTGTGTCGTCGGTCACCGTGTAGGTGACTTTGCCGCTGAAGAAGTCGGGGGTGGCAGTCACCGACTTGACGTACGGCAGTTCAGCGGAAATGTTCTTCGCCGCTTTGTCGAGGTTTGACTTCAGCAGCGATTGCCCCGTCTTTATCCCACCTGCCGACACAATCTGCTCGTCCGAATAATACGAGCCACCGACCACAACGATTGTTTTCACGTTAAACAAAACCGTGAACGACAGCACAGCAAAGACAATCAACGCGATGATTACGGTCATCACGACGTAAAGTATCGGGTTGCCGACCGAACGCTTGGCTTGTCCGCGTGATTTGGTCGAGCCATAGGCGTGTACTTCTTTGTGACTGCCTGTACGTTGAGGGGGTTGTTTCTTGTTCATAAGACTCCTAAAACACGAAATATGTCGTATCCTAACGCCAAACCCGTGAGCTCGGCGTTAGAATACGTATTCGTTATACTTTGTTATTTCCTATAGACGTTGCCGCCGAGTTTACGCAGGTTCTCGGCAAAGTTTTCGTATCCGCGGTCGATGTGCTGCAGGTTTGACACCGTGCTGTTCCCGTCAGCGGCAAGCGCGCCGATAACAAGCGCCGCGCCACCGCGAAGGTCGGGCGAATCGAGAGCCGCGCCACTCATTCGCTTCTTCCCCGTCACCACCGCCGTTTTGTTGTCAAACAGCTTCACGTCGGCGCCGAGTTTGCGAAGTTCCGGCACGTGCATAAATCGGTTTTCAAACACAGTTTCGTAGAAAACCGTTGTTCCCGGCAGCGTGACCGAGTAGGCGAGCATTATCGGTTGCGCGTCGGTCGGGAACGCGGGGAACGGACCTGTTCGTATCTCATCGGGTGCGGCGAGGTTCTTTGATTCGGCGTTTATCGCCACGATGTTGTCGTAAGCGTAGAGCTTGCAACCTGTTTGCTTAAAGACATCGCATATCAAGCCGAGGTCGCCGAACGACGCGTTTCGCAGCACAATCGAGCCTCTTGTTGCCGCAGCCGCCGCAAGATAAGTCGCCGCCGCTATTCGGTCGGGCATAACGCGGTATTCCACTTCGTGCAATGTCTGCACCCCGTGTATGACAATCTTGTCGCTTCCCGCCCCGCTTATCTTTGCGCCCGCAGCGATAAGAAAGTTTGCGAGGTCTACAATCTCGGGTTCTTTTGCCGCGCCTTTTATCTCGGTTGTGCCGTCCGCAAGCACAGCCGCAAGGATAATGTTCTCCGTTGCTCCGACAGACGGAAAGTACAGCGTCACTTGCGCGCCTGTTACTCCACTCGGTGCGTCACATACCATTATACCATTTTGAGTTTTAATGTCAACTCCCATTGCTTCGAGCGCGTGAACGTGCATATCAATGGGGCGTTCGCCAATCTCGCAGCCACCCGGCATACTGACGCGGCAAGTACCGAGCCTGCCGAGTACCGCACCTAAGAATATAATTGAGGAACGCATTTTTTTCATAAGCGAAGCGGGGATTTCGTCCACCGAAATACCCGACGCGTCTATTATGATAGTGTCGCCCTCGCGCGCGCACTTTGCGCCGAGATGAGTGAGAATCCTGCACGCCCCAAACGAATCCGAGAGTTTGGGGCAACCTTTCAGCACCACTTGGCTCTTCATAAGCACGGTAGCGGCGATTATCGGCAGAACGCTGTTCTTTGCTCCCTGCAGTTCTATCTCGCCGTTTAGTTTGTTGCCGCCGCTTATGTATAGTTTCTGACCATTTTCACAGTCGTTGCAGATAACTTCACTGCCGTCTGTCGGCTTTTCGCCGGTTGCGACAAAATTTCTCATATCGCGTACCTCCACTGCTTCGCGAACGAATATATGCGCCCACTGCCGTCATATTATTCTTGATGGGAGAATTTTGACACTGTCGGTGTCTGACAGGCAATAAAGCTGACGCGACAAGCTGTTTGATATGTGTATACATATACTCATACTCATACACATAAGTTAACCGTAGTTTACTCGGTATACCCTGCTCTCGTGTACTTCTTAACAGCACAAAGATATTTCATATAAGAAAACTTATATGAAAACAAAACCGCCCTTGCGTTAAAACAAGGGCGGTTTTTATGTGTCTTATTACTTCTTGCCGGTCAGTCGAGAGAAAAACCCTTTCTTCTCCGCTTTGATAGGCTCGCTCTCCACAATCGGTGTTTCTTCCACTTCCCCTTCCGCTTCAGCGACAAGGTTCAGCAGAAGCGGTTTTTTCACCAGTTCATCACCGTTGTCCTCTTGAAGATACGTTCTGATGTTCTTAGGTCGTTCAAGGGTATAGTCGCTGATATTCTCGCAGGCTGAAAGCGAGGTAAGTCTTTCAAGCATTATCTCGTCTAACTGCGGCTCAAGGCTCGCGAAATGTTCTTCACATATAATGTTGTATTCTTCGGCAGGGCTTTTCCCACCGACCGACATCAAGTGAATCCCCGACCGCAGTTCCTCGGAGAACGCCGTGTATTCGCGCCACATCACGTTCAGCGATAGAAGCGCAGTCAATCGCTCGGTTTCGACGGCTTGCTCCTTGCCGAATCGCTTTGCTATATCGTCAAGCTGTGCTTTGTCAAGCCTTGACCAGAAGTCAGGCGTTTGTTCTCGTGTCAAGAACCTCTCGCGTGACGAGAACACGGCGGCACGATGCTTCTCGTTGATTGCGGTGAACTTCATCAGCCGTGTCCGCTTGTCATAGACATTCCCCGCGGCAA
This sequence comes from Oscillospiraceae bacterium, assembly GCA_031260665.1. GTDB lineage: Bacteria > Bacillota > Clostridia > Oscillospirales > Ruminococcaceae > Ruminiclostridium_E. The sequence goes on from JAISLD010000037.1 coordinate 5,085, forward strand.
TTCGGCGAACTCGCTCTGTTTCACGGAGAAGAACTTTGTCGGTCAGCTGTTCCTCGGTATAATCGGGATATTTGTTCGGCGGCACAAGCTTGCGGAAACCGCACGCTGTCATTATCTCATCGTCAAGCGAAACGAACACGACGCTTTCACCGGGGTCGCCTTGCCTGCCTGCTCGTCCGCTCAGTTGCCGTTCAATGCGCCGACTCTCACGCATAGACGTGACTATAACAAGGAGTCCTCCCTGCCCTGCCGCTTCAGCGTAACGCTCGCCGTTTGCGCCGCCGAGTGGTATGTCAACGCCGCGCCCTGCCATATTCGTTGTTATCGTGACGGCAAACGGCGCACCCGCGTTCTTGATTATCTCGGCTTCTCGCTCGTCGTTCTTTGCGTTCAAGAGAACGACGTCTGTGACTTCGCGTTCTTTCAACAGTTCAGCAACGCGTTCGCTTTCATCGATGTTCTTGGTGCCGACTAGCACAGGTTGACCACGCTTTTGCGCCGCTTCAATCGTGTCGAGTATCTTATCAAGTTTAATCTTATCGTTGTAGTAGAGTTTCACCCCGTGGTGAATCTGCACGCTTGCTGTATGCGGCTCAACACGCACGCACTTAAGCCCGTAAAGAAGCTCAAACTCTTCTTCACTCGAAAGTATAGTCCCGCTCATTCCCGCAAGCGACTTGTAAAGACGAGCGAAATACTGCACGGGTATCCCCGCGAGAACCGCACCGCGTGTTGTTGACTTTATGCCGTGTTTTGCCTCAAGCGCACCCTGCAAAAGCCCCGGATAGCTGCGGTCACGAACGGCGCGCCCTGTGAACTCGTCGATTATGCGGATAACGCCGTCCTTGACGATATACTGCTTGTTCTCCAGCAAAATAAACCGCGCCTTTAGGCACTCGGTAAGCACCGCAAGCAACGTCCCCTGCTCCTCGTTATAGATGTTATCGACGTTTAAGAACTCCTCGGCTTTTTCCGCTCCCTTGTCGGTGAGATAAACGCCCGCTTTGTCGTCAGTCAGCCGATAATCGTCGGCAGTAAGCGTGTCAATCAGCGTCAGCATTGCGTTGAAATCATAAGGCACATCGTCCTCGCTTGTGTCAACGTCGCCCGCAACGATAAGCGGCAGTCTTGCCTCGTCTATCAATATGCTGTCGGCTTCGTCGAATATAGCAAACGGAAGCTGAATAAGCGTTCTGTCGGACTCGGTTTCAGCCAAAAAGCCCTTCAAGTAGTCAAACCCCGCTTCTTTCACGGTGGTGTAAACCACGTCGCTTTGATACAAGGCGCGCCGTTCGCTTTGCTTTGTCGCCGCCGTTACATACGCGACCGACACGCCAAGCAAATCATACACAGGCTTCATCCACTTCGCGTCACGTTTCGCGAGGTAGTCGTTGAACGTAAGGACATGTACTTTCTCACCTTTTTGTAACGACAAAAACGCCGCGAAAACGGCGGAGAGAGTTTTCCCCTCACCCGTATCCATTTCAACGGCGCAATGTTCGTTTAAGTGAACCGCGGCTTCTATTTGGCTGGGAAACGGCGTCAAACCGAGAACCGCTTTGGTTGCGGCAAAACAACGGGCAAGCAAATCGGTGAGCGACTTGCTTGATACAGGTGCGCTTAGGTCAACGGCAGCCGCTTTCACCGCGATTTCCGAATAATCGGGTAGGCTCATAAAAGCCCCATAAGGTCGGAAAGTTCCGCCATAAATATCTCTCGTGTTGCCGAGGGAGGCAGAATCTTTGTGTTTATGAGCGAGGTGTACTCGCCGAGTGGCTTCAGCACATTGGCGTCAGCAATGACGACAAGCGGCGTTTCCGAGGTTTCGGTGCGCCAACGAAGCTCTTTATAGAACGGGAACAAGTCGCCGTAATCCGCACCGATGTGATAAACTATGCAAACAAAGTTCGATGAGGCGGCAAGGTCAGCCGCGCCTGTTGCGGCGTGAGCCGCTTTGATTGTGAACGAACTGTCGAAGTAACGGCGAAGTTTGTTGATATCTTGAAGTTTGTCGCTGATAATCAGCGCGTTTTTGGTTTCGTTCATACATTAAACCTACGGTTATTATACTGCGCAACCACATAAAAACTCATCGAGTTTTTATGTGCGGCACGAAGTGCCAATGCCGCGAAGCGGCGGAGGTTAAACTAAAAGTTTAACCGGTTAAGGAGTATATAGTAGTTTACCACTGATAAAAGCACGCGGCGTTCTTGCCTTTTGTTCTTGCCCGTGTCAGTCCTTTGTCACAGGAACGGAACAAATCTTCATAGGTGTTGCCGTGTCTGTCGCTCACCGCCATACCGACGGAAACGTACGCTTCTTCGTTCTTTATGTGCCGCCGAATGTCGTCGATTATCTTTTGTCCAAAGTTCTCGATATCATCTCGCACTTTCATTCCGGGAGCGAACACCACAAACCCGCCGGCACTGGCAACCGCGAAGATAAAGTCGTCGGTCGTCTTTTCTTGGATAACATCGCGTACTTTCAGCAGAGCGTCAAGACTGATGCCGCTGCTTGCAAAACTGTAGTGGTCAACGTCAACAAGAAAAAGCGCGCCTTTCTTTCCGTCAGCGAGAATGTCGGCAATCTGTTCTTCAGCAAAACGCTTCTTCGCAAGTCCCGTCACGGGGTCGGGCTTCTCGTAAGCATGCGCGTTCTTTAAGATAATGCTGCCAATCTGCAGTGAGAACGACATAGGCTCAACAGGCAAACGAATAATCTCGCAGTTGCCTGTCTTGCTTGCCGTTGACACGATATCAGAGCTGATGATTGATGAAAGCACTACTATCGGAATATTGGCGCGCCGTGAATCAAGGGCGCGCACTTTTGAGGCAAACGGAAAGCTTGACTCACCTTTCAGCTTGTTCGGGAGGAATATAAGGTGAATAGGACGCTCTTTTACATAATCAAGCGCATCGGGATAGGTTTCAGCCCACTTTATCGCGAATTCATTTTTCAGCATTGCGTGAAACAAGCTGTAGAACTTGCTCTCACCAACGATAAGAATCGTTTTCCTCATAAAACTACCCGATACACGGTCACCTTTCAGACTTTTTCTCAAGCAACTGATGATTAACTGACTATACTGCTGATTAACTGATTACTTAGTGTCCTCTGACAGAGCAACAACTTGTTAATCAATGTCAATAACTTAAACGCATAACCGAAGGTCATACCCCTCGGGGCACAGGATGGCGACCGGAAAGCCCTTTTCTAATTATAACACAAACAGGAACAGTTTGTCAACGGCGTTCAAGCAGAACTACACACTCAACGTGCTTTGTATGTGGGAACATATCCCCGGGTTGAACTTTCTTGGTGTCATAGCCCAGCTCCGCGAACTTGGCGCAGTCACGGGCGGCAGTTGCGGGGTTGCACGACATCATAACTATACGCGGCACGCCAAACGCCGCGACTTTCTCCGCTGTGTCGCCCTCAAGCCCCTTGCGTGTTGGGTCAAGGACAATCAAGTCGGGTGTGAAGCCAAGCCCCGTCAAATTGTTCGCGTCACGTTCAATGAATCGAGCGTTCGTGATTCCATTTTGCTGTGCCGTCACGTTTGCGGCGACCACCGACTGAAACGTCACGTCAAGCCCGAGAATCTCTTTCGCTTCACGCGCCATAGTCAACCCGATAAGCCCCGTGCCGCAGTAAAGGTCGAGGATACGCTTGCCTGTCGGTTCGGCAAACGACTTGACCACACGAAAGAGTCGTTCGGCAAGGGGCACGTTGACTTGATAGAACGAACCCGAGTCAATTCTCGCGGTAAGTCCGCAGATGACGTCCTCCATATACGGCTTGCCCGACAAGGTTTCCTCGTTTGCCCCGAGAATTACGTTGGTGTCGTGAGGGTTGATGTTCACCACCACACCGTGTATGTCGGGGTATGCTTTGCGAAGTCTGTTGGCGAAAACGTGTTGAGCGGGGTGCGGCGCCGACATAACAAGCGTGACGCAGATATCGCTTGTGTTGTGACCGCGACGAATGAACAGGTGCCGAAGCGTCCCCTTGCCTGTCGTTCTGTCATAAGGCAAGATGTGAAACTGCTTCAGGCTGTTTGCTATGAAGTGAGCTATCTCGCTGAACTGTTCGGGGTGAAGCGGACAGTCGGCGCAAGGGATAATGCTGTGTGTGTTCTTGCGGTAGAACCCGAACACAGTGTTGCCGTCTTTGTCGGTTCCAAACGGGAACGCCGCCTTGTTGCGATAGCCGTCGGTCACGGGAGAAGGTATAATCGGCAGAAACTCGGGCGATAGCTTGCCTATCCGAGTAAACGCGTCTTGGCACGACTTCTCTTTGGCGTGGAGTTCAGCCGCGTAAGTGATGTGGCGAAAGTCACAACCGCCGCATTGCCCAAAGTGAGGGCAGTCGGGGGTGATTCGGTCGGGAGATGGCTTTTTGATGTCGATTATCTTGGCGTAAGCATATCGCGGATAGACTTTCTCTATGTTGACCGCAAGCACATCGCCGACAGCGGCATACGGAACAAATACGACTATCTCGTCGTGCTTCGCCACACCGTAGCCCTCGCCTGTCAGCGAGATAATCTCGATTGTTACTTTATCGTTTTTCTTCAGCATACATTCCTTAAGTTTTTGTTAAAATTTTGGTGTCGGTCGTTCAAGCCGACCTTTGCGGCGAGCAACGTGGCTGACTACGTTCACTGCGCTCACCACTCGCTTGATTCCAACGTAATCGTTGTGGATAATCGGCCGCGGGAAGCCTGCTTGCTTCATCAGTTCAGCCACCGCGTCCGCTTGCTCGTTGCCCACTTCAACGGCGAACAGTCCGTTTTGCACAAGATATCGCTTCCAATCACGGAACAAGTGCCGATAGAACGTCAGTCCGTCGTATCCGCCGTATAACGCCTCAATCGGCTCACGCTGAACCTCGGGCTGCAGTGAATTCATCTCGTCGGACGTGAGATAAGGCGGGTTTGCAACGATAACATCGGCGAGGAAAGGCGGCGACGCGAGATATTTGTGCAGTTTTTGCGAGAATACCGAGCAGAAATGCGTTTCGGTGCGTTCGCCGAGTCCGTATCGGTCGATATTGCGAACGAGATACTGCGCCGCTTGACGCTGCGATTCCACAAAGAATACGTTGCTGTCGACGCGGTTTGCGATTGAAAGACCAACGCAGCCGCTCCCCGCGCAAAGGTCGGCGACAATTGGCGTTGGATTCATCTGCGACTCTATATAACAAAGCGCAACATCGACAAGCCGCTCCGTTTCTTGCCGTGGGATAAGCACACCTTCACCGACATAAAACGCGTTGCCGTAGAACTCCCACTCACCGAGGATATACTGAAGCGGCTCGTTAGATAAGCGGCGTTCCACAAGCGAAAACAAGTCTGCTCCTGTTCGCTTCGCGTGTTCGGCAAGCCAGCGCGCTTCAAGCCGAGGATTGTTGTTTCCTTTGCCTTTCAGCATAACGGCGGCTTCTTGTTCTTTTTTTGTTTCGGGGTTTACCATTTGTCAGTCCCTTTGGTTGTGGGTATAACGGGTGCGAGTGCCGCGAGAGCGACCTCTATCTGCTTGTCGTCCGGTTCCCTTGTGGTCAACCGCTGAAGCAGCAGCCCGGGTGCGGAGATGACGCGAGTGAACACGTTGTCGTATCTCCCCGCAAGACGTATAATCTCGTAGGTGATACCGACAAGGACGGGTATAAGAAGAATCTTCAGCAGAACACGCAGCGCGTCAGCCGCGAACGAGCCAAGCTGAAACACCGAAGCCAGCACCTCGCTGTTTATCGGCACGAGTGAGTAGAACAAAATGCTGATTGCAAGCACCAAGAACACAAAGCTGGTGCCGCAACGCGGGTGAAAGCGTTTTTGTTTCTTCACGTTCTCAATCGTCAGTTCCTCGCCCGATTCGTAAGCAAAGATTGTTTTGTGTTCGGCACCGTGATACTCGTAGGTGCGGCGAATATCTTTCATAAGCGAGGTCGCCCAGAGATAAAGAACAAAGAGAATTATTTTCAGTATCCCCTCGAATAATGAACGATATGCGGATACATCGCTGTCAAACAGCGAACTGAACGCCGTGTATCCCCACGTCGGCACAAACATAAACAGCAAAACGGCGAATCCCATGCCGAGAATCATACCGAGTCCCATTATTATATCGGTCAGTTTGTCGCCAAGTTTATCGGTCAACCACTGTTCAAACTTAGTTAGTTCTTCTTCCTCGTCGTCGTCGGTCATTCCCGACATCTCTGCGGACTTCGTGATATACTTGAAGCCGTCGCTCATCTGTATGACAAAGTTGAACACACCGCGAATGAACGGAATCTTCCGATACCACGCGTTTGGTTTCAGTTCCCACTCGATTGTTTCTATAGTATCGTCTTTGGTACGAACAGACATCGCGGCTTTGCTGACGCCACGCATCATTATGCCCTCAATCAGTGCTTGTCCCCCGATTGTGGTCTTAAACTTAGGTTGTTTCAATCTTACGCCTTTCCTTTGGTACATCAAGTACTTCAATTTTCTATTATATCATAACCGCTTCTATAAGTCAACAACGATATAAAAGTGTATTTGCCGTGTAACCACTTGATTTTTGTTTTGATATGTGATATAATCCTAGTGATATGCGCCTATGTACTCTAACGCGTTAAACTACTAAAACAAAGTGAACACCAATTAACGAATGTTAACATCTCCAAATGAAACACTAATGACACTAAGCGTGAAGTTATGATGCCGGAAAAGACAAGTAGCCTTATAAAGAAACCAAAAGCGATAAACCTCATCGTAATCAGAATGATTGTGATTTTATCGTGTCTTATCGGGTTCACCCTTGCAACCATGGGTGCGTTCTCGCTCTATCTCACCGCTGACCGAAGCGAACTCGAGAAATCAGCCGACGACGACGCGTCCGCTCTCAAGATTTATTTTGACTCGCTTCTCAGCACCGTCAAGGTGTCGGCTTCAATGCTTTCGTTAGTGCCCGACCTTGAAACCAACGCCGACAAAACATACGAGATTCTGACCGACATAAGAGTCGGTTCCTCTTTCACGGCGGTTGACTTTGTGTCAGTCGCGGAAGCAGACGGAAGAATCAAAAGCGTGCCGAATATCTTCATCAACAGCGATATTCCGGGCGACGGACCCGATTTTGTGTTCACGGTGCCTGTGTATAATGAAAGCGACGAGATAAAAGGCTTTCTCCGCTGTGCCGTCAACTCTTCCGCTTTGTCAAACAAACTTGCGCTTCTTCACGGCAGAAGCGACACGATGTTTATTATCGACAAAAACGACATAGTTATCGCCGCCAACACTCGCGCCCAGTTGCTTGACAGTTTGGGCAACCACATAAAATCTGCTTCCGTGATAGACGGAGTGAAGTACGATTTGATTTACTCCCCGATTGGGATATCTGATTGGGAATGTGTGTTCACGTTCAACAATTCGTTGTTGGTTCCGCTTCACTCTCACGTTGGAATCTTGGTCGTCAGCGGTTTCGCGCTTTTGTTCCTCGCGTTTTGCGGTGTGATGTTGGGTTTGATTGAGAAAATCGGGCACAACACAACCTACTCATCTATAGTAAGGAATGAATACGACCGCCTCATCAACGCCGACTCACTCACCACAGCTTGTTCAGAGCGGCGTTTCCGTGAACTCCTGAAACCCCACTCTGTCGCCGACGGTGAACCGCCGCTTATCGTCTGTTTGCTTGATATCAAAGACTTTCGTTCCGTCAACTTGGCTTTCGGTTACGACACGGGGAACGTCGTTATCTCAAAGATAGGCGAGATAATCGAACGTAACCTCAACAAGAAAGACAAGAACGAGTTCTACACACGTGTATATGCCGACAAGTTTTACATATCGATGTACTGCGAAGAAGAGGAAGTTGAACAGCGAATCGCCGACATATTCAACGAGATATATTATCAGATAACCGAGTGCCGCCTTGTCGTCACAGCGGGCATATACATAGCGAACGACCCGAACGCCGACCCTCGCTTCATAATGGATTGCGCCAACTTCGCCAAGCTTCAGGTGTCTGATTCGGTTGAAAACTCCATGGCTTTCTTCGACCCGGGTGTGCTGAAGCGTATCCGCGTGGACCTCGACATCGAAAACATAATGGAGCAGGCACTCGAAAGCGGCGAGTTCATCACCTACTTCCAACCGAAATACTTTCTTAAGAATAGAGATAAAATCAGCGGTGCGGAAGCGCTTGTTCGTTGGAAACGCGAAGGTATGATTCGTTATCCCGGCACGTTTATCCCGATATTTGAGCGCAACGGTTTCATCGGAAAACTTGACTTCTATTTGTTCGACCACATCTGTCGTATGCAAAAGAAGTTCTTAGACAACGCTACCTTGAAGCTGAACCGCGATATCCTCCGCAACACAAACCTTTCAGCGGAACCGATTTACGCCAATATTCCCGTGGTTTCCGTCAATATGTCGCGTGTCAATATCTTAAAAGAAGATTTTGTTGAACATCTGTTCGAGATATGCACGAAGTACGCGCTCCCCACTCGTTACATAGAGATAGAAATCACCGAATCAGCTTCGTTTGTCAGCAACGAGCGGATACTCCGCTGCTTTGGTGAACTCCACGCAAAGGGATTCAGCGTTTCGATTGACGACTTTGGCACAGGCTACTCTTCTCTTTCAATGCTGAAAGACCTCCCTGTCGATGTGCTTAAAATCGACCGTGCTTTCCTGTCGGACATTGACTTTGACAGGAAAAGCGTTGACGTGATGGAAGCGATAATCAGTTTAGCCGAGAAACTTGACATACGCACCATCTGCGAGGGACTTGAAACACTTGAGCAGGTTGACCTGCTGACCGAACTCGGTTGCCGTGAAGCGCAAGGTTTCTACTTCTCGCGTCCTATTCCCGCTGAAGAATACGAAGAACTGATTATGAAGAAATACGAAACCGTTTTAGTTAACATATAAATGAAACAATACAAACTGTCCTCCCTGTTCAAAACAAACGCGGCAAACAATGCCGACGCGTTCGCCGCCGCTGTCACCAATCTTGCCGAAGCCGCGGCGCGTTCGCTCCCCGCAACCGCGCAGTATCTCTATGCCGTGTCACACGGGGACTTCTACGGTGTCGGTGTGAAAGACGTGTTCAAGGTTGCGCTGACCGATATCGGCAACCCGTCCATTCTCGGCAATCTTGGGCTTCGCTTCCCTCCCGAAGCGTTTGGTGAAACAGGCGCCGAGGACTTTGCCCGTGTCGGTGATATGGCGCACTATGCGCTTGCTCTCCGCTTTCCCTACCTCAAACGACTTCAGGGCTTTCCGCTGAAAGACGGCGCGATTCGTCAGTTGTTCGCTTCAGCGATAGAACGCGGAGCAGTGAACCCCGGGGACATCATCGCCGAGGATTTCGCCGAGAACGAGAAACTGCAACGAAAAAACCTTACCGAACCCGAATGGTCGTCGCTGTGGTTTCGTCGGCTCGTTTACACCAAGGGTGGCGAGCTCGCGGCAATCAACAACCGCAATATGTTCCTGTTTGGCTGCACCGATGTGTTCTTTCCGCTGTTTTATTCAGCGTATCTTGAGAAAATGAAGGCATTGATAAACATATATGAGTTACAGAGCAGAACTTGACAGCTTCCTCACCTCCGTACAGAAGCCCTCGCGTTACAGCGGCGGCGAATACGGCAGCATAACAAAGCCAAACGCGGACGTAAGGTTCGCGTTCTGTTTTCCCGATACCTACGAGATAGGTATGTCACACCTTGGAATGAAGATTCTTTACGGACTTATCAATTCGGTAGAGAACTATTCCTGTGAACGCGTGTTCTTGCCGCTCCCTGATATGGAAGAGCAGATGCGAAGCAGAAACATCTCGCTCTATTCCCTCGAAAGCCTTGAGCCGATAAACACCTTTGATTTCATCGGCTTCACGCTTCAATATGAGCTTTCTTACACAAATGTCCTCGCAATGCTTGACCTCGCGGGGCTTCCACTTCTCTCTTGTGACCGCGAGAACCTCACTCCTTTGGTGATAGGCGGCGGTCCTTGCACCGTCAATCCCGAACCGATTGCCGATTTCTTTGACTTGTTTGTCATCGGCGAGGGCGAAGAGGTGACGCTTGAGCTACTCAGTCTTTATGAAAAACACAAGTCGGCTAATTCTACAAAGAAAGAGTTTCTTGTTGAAGCGGCTAACATCACAGGTGTGTATGTTCCGTCGCTTTATACTGTCGCCTACAACGAGGACGGCACGGTCAGCGGTATCACAAACGAGCCGATTGCCCCGTCAACCATAACCAAGCGTATTGTGGCTGATATTGACAGCGCGTTTTATCCAAGCAACTTTGTCGTGCCGTTTTGCGAGATTGTCCACGACCGCGCCTCTGTTGAGGTGCTTCGCGGTTGTATCCGTGGGTGCAGGTTCTGTCAAGCGGGATACATCTATCGACCATACCGCGAGAAGTCACGCGGCGTTATCGAGAGGCAAGCCGCTGACCTCTGCAAAAACACGGGTTACGCAGAATTGTCGCTCCTCTCGCTGTCAACGGGCGACTACGCCGAGATTGAGTTGCTTCTCCGCGAAATCACGGAGTTCACCGACAACGAACGGGTTAATCTCTCGCTCCCCTCGCTTCGTATCGACAGGTTCAGCAAAGAGATGTACGACAAGCTGAGGTCGGTGCGGCAAAGCGGGCTGACGTTTGCCCCCGAAGCGGGCACAAAGCGGCTGCGCGATGTTATCAACAAGAATCTCTCCGATGAGGAGATTATGTCGGGTTGTGCCGTCGCGTTTTCAGGTGGGGCGAACTCCGTTAAGTTTTACTTTATGCTCGGCTTGCCGACCGAAACCGACGACGATATCGCGGGAATCGCGGCGCTTGTTCAGCAAATCAACTCGCTTTACCGCAGTATCGCGCGCAAAGGTTCGCTTAAAGTCAGCGTGTCACTCTCGACGTTCATACCAAAGCCGTTCACACCGTTTCAGTATGAACCGCAGCTCTCACGTGAGGAAATCTCGCGCCGTCAACAGCTGCTTCGTTCTCTCCTCGACAGGCGTGTGAACCTAAGCTACAGCGAATACGGCACGTCGCTGATTGAGGCGGCTCTCGCAAGGGGCGACAGGCGGCTTGGTGAGGTAATCCTTGCCGCTTATCGGTCGGGGTGCAAGCTTGATTCGTGGGGGGAGTACTTCTCGTTTTCAAAGTGGAACGCCGCCTTTCAGTCTTGCGGCATTGACCCGAAGTTTTACGCGGGGCGTGAACGCGGTTATGACGAGGTGTTGCCGTGGTCGCACATTGACATCGGTGTGTCTGCGGAGTTCTTCATTCGTGAACGTGAAAGGTCACGTAACGCACAAACCACGCCGAACTGCCGCGAGGGTTGCGGTGGTTGTAACAACAGCTCGTGTATAAACAACAAACGCACTTGTTAATCAAGTGCGTTTGTTTGTTTTGTTTACGATGTCAATTCGCTTCTGTATGTGAACTTAGTTGCAAATAATTAAAAGTATTTCTTATAAGTCACCGAATTGTATTTCCTACGCTCTAATCCGTTTTCCCAGTCTTTCAAATTCATTGTGGAGAAAATCTTGTACACCGGCACGTTGTAGTCGGCGGCTTTGTAGACATTGTGCTTGAACACCGTGTCGGTGACGTTCCTGCCGTTATAGGCGTTGTATTCAAGCGTGTGCGTGAATGCGTGGAGCATTGCCTCGACGTTGACATCAGTCGGGGTTATATACGGGTTTGGTATTGGAACATCTTTTTCCAATAGGTATGGAATGTGCCGGTAAGCAATCAAGCTCACATCGTCAGCCATTCCCTTTGCGGCGTTTGCCATGTGCAAGTCAATGTCTTTATTATAATACCCAATTTGACCGTAACCGTAGAACACAAACCTCACGTCCGTGTCGGTCGGCAGTATGCTGAGTGCGTCGAACTCGGTTTGTCCCTCAGTGACACCGTTCCAGTAAAGCGCAAGGCGACGCAAATCGGTTGACGTGACGTGCTGAATCTTAATGTCGGTTATCGTGATACCGTAAACATCTTGAACCGCTTCCTTGAACACCTTGGTGGTAGACGCGACTTGCTCGTCAATATCATCAGCAAACCCTGTACCGTCAACCAAGTAGACGCCGAGCGACAAATACTTGTCGCCGTAGTCGCTTGCCATCACGGTGCTGAACTTGAGGTCTTTCAGCAGTGTTGTGCCCCGCTCTCTCGGGTCAATCAAGAAGTAAACCTTTTGTGAAGATTTGATTTCAAAAACTTTCTTGACTATGAGCCAGTCGCCCGACGGTTCTGTCGTGGTCACGCCTTTTTGCGCCAGTTGCTTCTCGGTAGCCGCGTCGTAGAGATAGACAGCGGTTTCAGACGCGGAACGTGACGTGGTTTTTATTGCGTAACTCAACTCGTAGGTGTCTTTCGGGAGTGTGACAGGCGACTTGATACTCGTCAAGTAGGTGTTGAACTCTTTGGCGTTGACACGCGTGCTGTTCACCACCGAGAGATAACCGTCCGCTGTTTTGCTGAACTTCGTGTCACGGGGTGCGTAGGCAAGCTGGAACTTCAGCGTACCGAGTGTCAGCTCCGTGCCGTAAGGCACTTCAGTCAAGACGACATCTTTGATGAGTGTGCGTCCTTTTTCATCGGCACGAAGAATGATAGTTGCGGTCGCCGACTCGGTAAGCTTAAACTCTTTTGTAACTTTGGTGTAACTACCTATCTTCTCAATTTTCTCGATTTCTCCCGAAGAAAGAAACTTCTTGGTGCTTGTGTTAAAGAGAAACGCGGCTGTGTCGACGGTCTTTTCCGATGGAGCGAAGATTGTGTAAGCCAGCTCATACACGGAAGATTTGAGTGGTATCGATTGCTTGGTTTGCAGGTAGGTGTTCAGCTTGGTTTTATTGACTACGGCTGAGTTGGTGACGGATATGTACCCACCGACAGTTTGCGACATCTTGGTGTATGTGCTGTCATAAGTCGCCGTGAATGAGTAATCACTAAGCTTCAGCGTTTTGGTTGTGGTTGCGGCGTTTGGCACGAGCGAGGTTTGCGGCAGCAACACGATTGCAAGCGAACACGCCACCACTTTCAGAATATTTTGTCGTTTCATAGGAACTCCTTGGGGTAAAGTTGTACTCCTATATTATAACGCATTACCGCGTCAATGTCAATGCCATAACGAGTTGGCAAATGTTACATAACAAGAAAATCTCCCATAAAGGGAGATGTTCTTGATTATTAGCAACGTATCGCGTTAACTTATTGCCTGCCCGGCACGGGCTTATCTTTTCACAAACGCCTTGAACGCCAAGTACGTCATATAAACGTCGTACTTTGACGTCAGCTCATACGGCGAGTGCATTGACAGCACAGGCACACCGATGTCAATTACATCAGCACCAAGTCCCGCGATATAAAGCGCGACTGTGCCGCCGCCACCTAAGTCAACCTTGCCGAGTTCGCCTGTTTGCCAGACTATCTTGTTGTCGTCAAAGATTTTCCGCACCGAAGCGACTGTTTCGGCGCTCGCGTCAGACGTGCCATACTTGCCGCCCCGTCCCGTAAACTTTGTCGCCACCACGCCATAGTTGACAAAAGAAGCGTTGTTCTTCTCAAGCACATCGGGGAACGTCGGGTCGAAGCCGGCGTTCACATCGGCGGACAAGCAAAGCGAGTTGGTCAGTGCGTGACGTGCCGCCACACCGTAGGGTTCGCACAAATCAGCGACGAAGTACTTGAGGAAACTTGAGTCAAGCCCTGTGTTGCCTGTGCTGCCTATCTCCTCTTTGTCGGCGAGAACCACAAGGAGAGTTTTATCGGGTGTTTCTTTGATATCCAGCGCGGCTTTTAACGCGGTGAAAGCGCAGACGCGGTCGTCTTGACCGTAACCACCGATAAGCGAACGGTCAAACCCAACTTCTTTTGCCGCGAACGCGGGCACAGCTTCAAGTTCAGCCGAGAGAAAGTCCGCTTCGTCAATGCCGTATTTGTCATTCAAAAGCGATAGGATATTCAGCTTGACGAGTTCCGACGCTTTGTCGTCTTTGAACGGAAGCGAACCAATCAACAAGTTCAGCTCCTCCCCCGCGATAATCTTTCCTGCGGGTCGTTTCATCTGCTCGTCAGCTAAATGCGGAAGCAAGTCGGTGATGACGAACACGGGGTCGTTTGGTTCTTCGCCTATGCTCACCGTCACTTTTGTGCCGTCTTTCTTCGCGAACACGCCGTGAAGAGCAAGCGGAATGGTCGGCCACTGATACTTCTTTATCCCACCGTAATAGTGCGTCTTGAAGTAAGCGAGTTCGCTTGATTCGTAGAGAGGCACTTGTTTCAAGTCAATGCGTGGGCTGTCGATGTGTGCCGCCAAGATTGAAAGTCCGCTGTCGGGGCTTTCGTTTCCGTAGACCGCCGCAATCAGCGACTTGCCCTTGTTGATGTAATAAACCTTGTCCCCTGCCGCGTAGCGTTGCCCGTAAACAAACTCGGAGAACCCCGCTTTCTTCAGTGAAGAAACCGTGTATTCAATCGTTTCGCGTTCTGTTTTCGCTTTGTTTAAGAACTCGCGATATTCTTTTGAGAACTTCTCCGCTTGTTTCGCCTGTTCGTCAGTCAGCAGTTTCGCGATGTGCTTCTTTTCATAGAACAGTTTTTCTTTCAGGGTTTCGCCTTTTGTTTTCTTGTCCGCCATTGGTTGGTCCTCCTTTAGTCTTTGTATATTTCGAGATACTTGTTGTACGCTTTTGCAACCTTGTCCACATAGTGGGCGGTGTCGGGCATTGGTATTTTGTCGAGTGAACTTCCGTCTTTTGAATACCGCTCGTCCTCAAGCCACGCGCTGACGCTGCCGACACCCGCGTGATACGCCGCCGCCGCCGCTTCTTCGCTGCCAAACTTGTCAAGATTGTACGACAGCAGATAGCAGCCGTACTTTATGTTCGTTTCAGGGTCAAACATCAAGCCGAAGTCGGTTTCATCGTCGTCAAGCCTGAACTTCACCCAATCAAAGGTGTCGCTCATTATCTGCATAAGGCCTCTCGCCCCGACACTTGACACCGCTGTCGGGTCAAAGCCACTCTCTGTTCTGATGACCGCGTAAACGAAGTACTCGTCAAGGCTGTACTGCCGCGAATACTTCGCGACAAATTCTTTGTAGTACATCGGGTATGAGCGAAGCCGCCACTCCTCGTGAAGTTTCAGCGCACCCGCGCCCACCACGGCGACCACGATAAGCAAAGCAAACACGACAAACGCTTTGCTTCTATGTCTTTTTTTCATTTCAACTGTTTCGCTATATCAGAACATTTCGCGAGAAACGCCTGTTCGTCGCCGTCGTTGTCGATAATTATGTCCGCGTGTTCACGAAAGAACTCGTCGCTCTTTTGTGCCGACAATCGAAGCAAGGCGTTCTCTCTTGAGAGGTTATCCCGTGAGATAATGCGCCGCGTCAGCGTGTCGTCGTCTGCTGTCACCGCGATTATCTTCTCGCAGAGTTTGTTGGCTCCGCTTTCAAAGAGAGTCGGCGCGTTCAGCAAAGTTCCGTTTCCGCTGTGACCGCGAATCAATTCATTGATTCGTTTGAGAATAAACGGAAACACAGTCGCTTCGTATTCACTTTTCAGCTTCAAGTCCGAGAACACGGCTTTCGCAACCAATGCCCTGTCAAGAACATCGTTTGTGAACACGTCGTCGCCTAAAAGCCGTCGAATCGCGGCAAGGCAGTCGCCCCAGTCAGTCGCCGCTCTCGCTTCAGCGTCACAGTCGATAACATACCAACCGTGTTCAGCAAAGACCGTCCCCGCAACCGACTTCCCTGCCCCCGAACGCCCCGTCAATCCAACAACCACGTTTTACTCGCCAAGCCGACGCATAACAATGCCTGTGGTCAGCTTCGGAAAGAAATACGTTGATTTTTGCGGCATCTTCTCGCCTGCCGCCGCCACGTCGCCTATCTGCGTCACTTTTGTCGGATTCAGTAGGAACGCACAAGCCGCGCGCTTGCCGTCCACCTCAGACAACGCCTCGTCAGATGAACGAGTGTAAGCAAGGTGCTCGCCGTTTGCCATATTGTCTTTGTTTATCCCGAAGAACGGCTCAAGCACAAGCGAATGAAGCACCGCCACATCAAGCGAGCGATACGCGTTGCTTGTGTTCGGCAAGGCGTTCGCTACCGCGTCATGGTTTCTCAACTTCAAGTTGATATAATTGTTGTCGCCGACAAACAGCGTGAACGCCGTGTCGCCGTTTTGCTCCGCGTTGTAAAGCGCAACTTCGCCTTTCTCACGATTGAGGTACTCTGTAACCTCAAAGTTCTGCGATAGTTTGCCTATCAAGTCGCGATAGTCAAACGACACGTTCTTCACTATGCGGTGAGTGGGCAGAACCACCAAGCCCGCGTCGTCAAACGGCACAAGCGTCATAAGCACGTGGCTTGCGCCCGCGTTCCCCGAGTTTGCGGCATAGTTGACAGCGGTTTCATATCTGTGGTGACCGTCCGCGATGTAGAGCTTTTTGTCTGTGAAAAGTGAGGTCAGCTTGTAGTTGACACTCGTGTCGGCGGAACGCCAAAGTGTGTGCGTCACGTCACTGCCGTCTTTGAACGAGCCTATCGGGTCATTAGTTGCTATCTTCTCGATGATAGCCGCTACTTCGCCGTCGTCACGGAACATTGAGTAGATGTGGCTGACATTCGTCTTTATCGCCGATATCAGCTTGTAACGGTCCTCTTTTGCCTTTGAAAGCGTTTCTTCGTGCGGCAGCACCACGCCGTCAGAGAAAGGCACGGCCTTGACTGCCGCGACTAAACCTTTGAGCGACTTTTCCTGACCTTTGTGCGAGAATTTCATCTCATACACATAGTAAGAGTCGCTGTCGTCCTCACTCAGCAGTCCCTTGCCGAGCCAGTCTTTCAAGAACAAGTTTGCGGTTGAATACGCGTCAAACTCCGGTGAATCGGAAAGGATAGTCGGCAACTCGATACGAATGATGTTCTGCGGGTTGCGGTCGAGATAAGAGGCGCGTTCACCCTCGCTAATGATATCATACGGCGGGCAGCAAAGCGACGAGAGTTCTCCCGCTTTTTCCGTGTATCTCAGCCCCTTGAACGGTTTGATGTTTGCCATGGTTCTCCTTATAGTAGGTAAATTAAAAACGCTTTAGCGTTTTTATAGCCGCGAAGTCACGCAGTGGCGAGCGGCTACCGCTCCACAGGAGTGGATTTAACCGCACTGATAGCCGTTTCGCGGTTTGCCGCGAGGGCGTGTACGCGTCCAAACTCAAAAACGCTTAAGTGTTTTTAAGTTTAACGGCTATAATAAGCAATAAGAATTACTTTGTAACTTGGTTGTCTTGTTCCATGTGGCACTTCTTGTATTTCTTGCCGCTGCCGCAATAGCACGGGTCGTTCGGACCGGGTTTCTTCTTCACGGTTCGTTGTTGCGGTTGCTCTGACGGCGCGTTCGTTTGGGTAGGTTTAAGCACTTGTTCGCGTTTCGGCGGCTCTTGAATACGCAGCTTAACGCCGAGCAAGTGTCTTACGGTGTCCTCACGGATAGCCCCAATCATCGCGTCAAACATCTGGAAGCCCTGAACACGATACTCGACCACGGGGTCGCGCCCTTGCCCCATTGACTGCATATAGATGCCCTGTCTGAGGTCAGCCATCGCGTCTATATGCTCCATCCATTTGCTGTCGACGTTCTTCAGCAAAACCACGCGTTCCAGTTCACGCATATCGATGTTGACTGCCTTGCCTGTTTCGTTTATCTCTGCTTCTTTTGCGGCGTAGGCTTTCTCGGCGCGCTCAAGAAGAAGCGCGTGTATGTCGTCTTTCTTTAAGCTGTTCAGTTCTTCAACAGTATAGCGGAAGTCGCCCGAATTGGTGAGAAGCCCCGACCAACTGCCGCGAAGTCCTTCAAGGTTCCAGTTATCAGCGGATTCATCGGCACAGAACATAACCACGGTGTCGTCGATTGTCGCCTGAAGCATTTCCTTGATGTTATCGCTCACGTCCTCGCCGTCAAGCACCTTGCCCCGTTGCCCGTAGATAGTCTTGCGCTGCTGGTTCATTACGTCGTCGAAGTCAAGCACGTTCTTACGTGCCGAATAGTGTTGACCCTCGATTTTCTTTTGTGACGACTCAATTGTCTTTGACAGCAGTCCGTTTTGTATCGGTTCGTCGTCTTCTATCTTCAGCGTTTCCATTATCCGCTGAACTCGTTCGCCGCCGAATATCCGCATAAGGTCGTCCTCAAGCGAGATGAAGAAGCGGCTTTCTCCCGGGTCGCCTTGTCTGCCTGCGCGACCGCGAAGCTGATTGTCGATACGGCGTGACTCGTGGCGTTCTGTGCCGAGTATAAACAGTCCGCCTACCGCTTTCACCTTTTCGGCTTCGGGGACTATCTCTTCTTTGAACTTCTCGTTAAGCAGACGGAAACGCTCGCGCGCCTTAAGCACGTGTTCGTCCTCGGTGTTTGAGAAGCCCATTGCTTCAAATATAACGTCCTCTTCAAACCCCTCGGCACGCATTTGCGAGCGCGACTTGTACTCGCTGTTACCGCCGAGCATAATGTCCGTGCCGCGTCCCGCCATATTTGTCGCGATAGTCACCGCGCCAAAATGACCCGCTTGCGCGATAATCTCCGCTTCTTTGGCGTGTTGCTTTGCGTTGAGGACGTTGTGCTTGATACCCGTGTGCTTCAGCAGATGAGATAAATGCTCCGACTTTTCAATCGAAACCGTGCCGACAAGGACAGGCTGACCTTTCGCGTGACACTCGGCAATCTGCTTGATAACAGCCGAGTATTTCCCCGATTCGTTCTTGTAGACTTGGTCGTCGCTGTCTATCCGGATAACAGGTCGGTTGGTCGGGATTTCGATGACGTCAAGCGAATATATCCCCTGAAACTCGGTTGCTTCGGTGGAAGCCGTGCCTGTCATACCCGACAGCTTTTCATACAAACGAAAGAAGTTCTGGAAAGTGACGGTCGCGAGGGTTTTGCTCTCGCTTTTCACTTTGACGTGTTCTTTCGCTTCAATCGCTTGATGAAGCCCCTCATTGAACCGCCGACCAAACATCAACCGCCCCGTGAATTCGTCAACAATGACTATCTCACCGTCTTTGATTACATACTCGGTGTCAAGGTGCATACAGCCGTGCGCCTTGATTGCTTGGTTGACGTGGTGCAGCAACGTGAGGTTCTCCGAATCCATAAGGTTTTCGATATGAAAGAACTCCTCGGTTCTCTTGACACCTGACGGAAGCAGCGTCGCGGTTTTGGCTTTTTCGTCCACCACATAATCAAACTTCGCGTCAAACGTTTCGTCGTATGCTTCCTTGTTGTCCAGCTCCACCACCTTGGCGAGTTTCATCTTCTTCACAAGGTCGTCTGCACGGTTATAAAGGTCGGTCGGTTTGTCGCCTCGTCCCGATATGATGAGCGGTGTTCTCGCTTCGTCAATCAAGATTGAGTCCACCTCGTCGACGATAGCAAAGCTGAACTTGCGCTGAACGCGTTCTTCCTTTTGCACCACCATATTGTCGCGAAGATAGTCAAACCCGAACTCGTTGTTCGTGCCATAGGTCACGTCCGCCGCATACGCCGCACGTCTTTCGTTGTTGTCCATATCGTGGGTGATAAGCCCGACCGACAAGCCGAGAAAGTTGTGGACACGCCCGATTTGCTCGCTGCCATACTTCGCGAGGTATTCGTTAACCGTGATGACGTGAACGCCTTTGCCTGCCAACGCGTTTAGGTATGACGGCAAAGCGGCGACGAAGGTTTTGCCTTCGCCTGTTTTCATCTCGGCGATTCGACCTTGGTGAAGGACAATGCCGCCGACGACCTGCACTTGATACGGCTTGATGCCAATTGAACGATACATTCCCTCACGACAGACCGCAAACGCGTCGGGGAGAATGTCGTCAAGGGTTTCACCCGCTGTCAGCCGTTCTTTAAGCACGTCTGTCTGCGAACGAAGCTCATCGTCGTTCATTGCCGCGTACTTCTCTTCAAGCTGCATTGTCTGCTGAACCAGCGGCTCAATCCGCTTCAGTTCACGTTCAGAATAAGTGCCGAATATTTTGCTGATTAGTCCCATATTGAAAGATATCTCCGATTTGTTTTTTTTGTTTTATAGTAAGTGATGATTCACTAATCTTTGCTTTGCTGCTGAGTGAAGAATCCGTGTTCTCTCCCCGCGTATGTGAGGAGCGGACACTGAATAGCTATCTTAACTGATTAAACTTTCAGTTTAACCTCTGCCGCTTCACGGCGTCGGCACTTCGTGCCGCAGATAAAAACTCGGTGAGTTTTTATCTGGTTACGCAGTATAGTATGTGATATTCACACCGTGTTAATCACCTCTGCTTAGGTTTTCGTCAGCCACTCATACGCGAGTTCAAGCGCGTCATAAAGCCCGCCTCGGT
>JAISLD010000048.1 GCA_031260665.1 Oscillospiraceae bacterium
TTATTGTTTTGAGAAACTCAGGTGAACGCGGGTCGGCGTTTTCAGACGGGAGGAGATAGACTTTGGTGGCAGTGGCGACTTCAACGTCATTCTTCGATTCGGTCTTGAGAATTTTCACCATACAAACGCAAGCGTCGTTGATGTTGCCGTAGAAGATGTCTTTGCCCACGCGGACCAACGGCTTGTGCCGAAACGAGAAGAATTTCTTCTTTTCTTTTGAAATAGTCGTGACCGCGGTGTCGGTTGCCGCCGCCTTTGCCTTGATAGGCGCAGGTTTCTTTATATCTGTTTCAGCCATAGTTCTCCTCCTGTTGTGTATTTCGTATAACTTAATATCTCGTGAGTATCTCGCCGCCCGTTTCATAAGCCGCGATGTTCTTCTGCAACCCCTCAAGGTACGCTTTACGCACCTCGTAGAGCATAACGCCACCGAATTCGACGATGTAGCGGTTCTCATTCTCGGGTGATTCATAGAGAACAATGTCAAGTTTGTCGCCGCTTGTCAGATAGAACGCCACGTCACCAACCTTGGTCATTCCCACTTTTTCGGTGGTTTTAGCCAAAGTTTCGGCTTTTATGCCGATGAGATAGCCGTACAGCTTCTTGAAGTACGCTTTATCCTGCTCTTTGCCGTTCATCTTGATTACAAGTGTATCGTCATCTTTGTCTTTGCTGGTGAGCGTGAACGACAGGCGTTTGTCGCCGACCGCCGCTTCAATGCGGCTCACCGCGTAGATTGACGGCATAGCGAACGACTTTTGAGCGAGCTTCGTGTAATCGGGCGTGAGCCACGGCAGATTCTTCTGCTCTATCAGATAAACCACACCGGGATACTCGCTGTATTCACAGTAAAGCGCGACATTTCCGAGTGCGTCCGTTGAAACGCCGCCGATAGTCAGCCCGACTGTCTTGCCTTCATTATCGGTCATCTGTGTTGTCACCGTCGGCGAGGTGAGAAGCCACTTGTCACGGTCCGCGTCAGTCGCGCCGACTTTGACGACACCAGCGGCATTGAGTCCATAGAAGCCAAACATCAGCGCGCTTGCCGCGTCTGTATCGAGTTCAAACTCATACGGTTCGTTCATCTGATACATACCGATTCCGTTGGACCTGTCGCCGCCGAACCGTTCGCGTATCGCGGTGATATCGGTTTCAGTCACGGCTGAACCGCTGAAGTGGAGGTCATACGGGAGAATCGGCGAGGTTTGATCATAAGCGGCAGTCAGCGTGGTCGAATAGAAGAACTCTTTGCGTTCAGTGAGATACGCGGTCGCTGTCTTTGCAATGGTGTAAACCGTGTCGTCGCCGTCTTTCATCACATAAGTCGCCGAGCCGTCAGGCAGTGACATACCGACCGAGAGTTTCACGCTGCTGCCATCGCGCAAGGTGATAGTGACAGTAGCAAGCGGTTCGGCAAGAGAATAAACAGCGAGGTCGGTCGGGTTTTTTTCCACCGTGTCGATAACAGCCAGTGAACGAAGCCCCTGTTCTGTGATAGACAGCTTATCGGTGTCAAGCGCACCCGCGTATGCTTCGCCGCCTAAGATACCGAACACGCCGCTTTCATTTGCAGGACAAGTAATGATTATTTCCGACTTGTCGTTTTGCACTTCAATCTCGGCGATATCATACTGATTGAAGTTCGTAAGCTTTGGCGTCACAAGCTTGTCGATTACGCTTGTGCCTGTAGTCGTTTCTTCACCTTTAACAGGTGAGAGAAACAGCCACAACGCGGCACAGCCGAGCAAGACGACGACCGCCGCCAAGATGAGAATGTTTTTGAGAGTAATTTTCATTTATATCTTCTTTTGATATACATAAATATTCCAACCCCTGTAATGAGCAGAGGGAGAGCGACGCAGAACACAAGGGCGAGTGTGTTTGCTTGCGCCTTTGTCACCGTGAAGGTTGCGTAGCTGAACGACTTCGGCGTAATCGCCGCCGTTTGCTCACGTCCGCTTATCACGTTGAAAATGTTCAGATACAGCCGCTCATTCGAGAGCCTCGTGTTCTCAAGTGTTTCTTGATAGAACAGGTTCGGACCGCCAAACACAAACACGCGGCTCTTTCCGCCGGGTGCTTCCCCGATTGACACAGCGGCGACAGCAAGTTTGCCCGCAGTGTAGTTTGCAGGGTTCCAGTTTTCGTCGGCATTGAACGGATAAGGCACCGCTCCGTCTTTGCTTGTGATTATAGCCGTGGCGTTGTCGCCGCTCACCGTCACCACACGATTAACGCCGTACATTGCCATAAGCGTGCCGTCCGATATCCCCTCGGCGTATTCACTGCCGCTTGGCAGTTCAAGGATTTGGTTGTAACCGTATGCGTCGGCATACGCGTACTGCTTGTTGGTCTGAAAGACGACCGAATCCTCAACCGTCAGCCCTTTCGCCGATAAGAACGCGTTAAGGTTATCAAGGTCTTTTATCCCCTCGGAGGATACATAAATGAGGTTCTTGCCCCCTTTGTCGAGCCAAGTTGAGATGAACGACAGAGTTTCCGCGTCATAGTCAACACCCGGCGCGAAGATGACAAGCCAGTCTATATCGTCGTCAACGGCACGCACCACGTTGAAGTCGAGTTTCTCGACCGTGTAGGCGTTCGTTTGAAGCAGTTCGTCAAACTTGTCGTAAATTCTGCCGACACCACCTGCCGAAGAAGCGTACTCTCCCTCACCGAAGCCGGTTGTGAACGCCACGCGTATGTTCTCGGTGCTGTTTGCGGAGAGGAAAGCGGACATAAACGATTGTTCAGCGGCTGCCGAATAATCGACAGTCGGGGTCATACCATACAGGCTGTATGCTTGCGCGTCACTTGAGCTGATTTCCTGTCCGTTGAAGAAGTAGCGCACTTTGATATACTGCGCGGGCTTCACCACCTTGAAACGCCCTGTCGCTTCTGACTCGATGATTATGCAGTTTTGCGTGACGGGAACAAGGTCGGTGGAAAACTTTGTTGTGAACGACGGGTCTTTGATGTAATCAACGAACTTCAGCGTCACGTTGTTGTGATTTGCAAAGAGTTTCGCTATCTCGGCAGTCTGACGATACTGGATACCCTGTGCAACGTAGTCGTCCTCGCTTGCCGTGATATAGATGTTCACTTTACCGCTGAGATTCGAGAGGTATTCATCGGTGCTTTTCTCGATAGTGAAGAGCTTGTTGTCGGACAAGTCGGCGGAGCCGCCGTATCTGTCCGAGAGTTTCCCCGCGACTACGTTCAGCAGAATAACCAGCGCGATAAACAGAAGTGTGAACAGCACGGACAAACCGCCGTACCTGAATTTCGGGCTTTGAAAGAATTTCATCTTACCACCTCCTGCCGTCAACGGAGCGCACGGTAAGAAACAAGAACACAGCCGCAAACGATATAAAGAACAAGATATTAGCGAAATCGAAGATGCCGAGCGTGAACTCGGTGAATCGGTCGTAAACCGAGAGATACTTCAGTGCGTTCGCGAGGAAGCCAAGCGGCAACGAAGAATCCGACACAGCGTCTGATAACGGCGTGAGAATAAACGTGACGAGGTTCAGAAAAAAGCCGCCGACTGCCGCTATCATTTGGTTCTCGGTCAGTGACGACACGAGCATACCAATAGCGATGTAGACAGCACCGAGGAGCAGAAGCCCGACATAGTTGCCCCAAACCGAAGCCCAGTTGACCTCTGTGAATATAGAGAGCATTACACCGTAGAACGGCAGAACCAGTGTACTCAACGCAAAGACAATAAGTGCCGCGAAGAACTTTCCGAGGACAAGCCCGCCCAAGTTGACGGGTGAGGTGAGAAGAAGCCGGTCAGTGCCGAGCTTTTGTTCTTCAGAGAAGAGCCGCATTGTGAGGAGCGGCACAAACACCATAAGGACAAAGAACATCATTGCGAAAACAGATGATATATCAGCCGAACCGTATCCAAGGCAGAACATCAAGAAGAAGAACCCTGAAGTCAGCACGGACACCGCCGCAAAGACATAGCCGATTGGTGAATGAAAGTATGTCAGTAGTTCACGCTTTAGTATTGCCGTCAAGGTCCGCACCTCCGTTTTCGTTGTTCGCCGATTGTGACTGGTCGGCTTCTTCAGCCGCCGCCGTGTCAAACCGCTCGCCCGCTGTCACACGAAGGAATATCTCCTCAAGTGTCAGCTCTTTGGTTCTCATCATAAGAATGGGGCAGTTGTTCTCCGACATTGCCGCGAATATCCCACGCCGCACATCAGTGCCGGGCGCTGTTTCGACGTCGTACTCGGTGACATTCTTTGCGAGATTCTTGCCGTCAGTCACCTTCTTCACACCGGCGACAGCCGACAAAAGCTTGCGTACGTGGTCAATTTCTCCCTCGATTTGTACGACAACGTCGTGTTCTTTTGAAAGCCCTGCCGCAAGTGTGTCAGCCGCACCGTCGGCGACAAGTTTGCCTTTGTTGATGATGACAATTTTGTCACAAACCGCCTGTATCTCAGGCAGAATGTGTGACGACAGCACAACCGTGCGGTTTTGCCCAAGCTTCTTGATGAGGGCGCGTATCTCGATAATCTGCTTCGGGTCAAGCCCGACCGTCGGTTCGTCGAGAATCAGTATCTTCGGGTCGCCAACCAACGCACCCGCGAACCCAACGCGTTGCTGATAACCTTTTGACAGATTGCGGATAACTCTGCCGCGCACATCGTCCACCTTGACAAGGGCGCGTATCCCGTGCAGGTGTTCCCGCTTCGGGAGTTTCACTTTCTTGAGGTCATAGATGAAGCCGAGGTATTCGTCCACCGTCATATCGGGATAAAGCGGCGGGTGTTCGGGGAGATAACCAATTTCCTTTTTTGCCCTCACAGGGTCGGAGAGGATATCAATACCGTTTAGGCGCACCTCACCTTGGTCAGACGAGAGATAACCCGTCAGTATATTCATCGTGGTTGACTTCCCTGCTCCGTTTGGACCGAGGAAACCGAGGAT
Organism: Oscillospiraceae bacterium; assembly: GCA_031260665.1. GTDB lineage: Bacteria > Bacillota > Clostridia > Oscillospirales > Ruminococcaceae > Ruminiclostridium_E. The sequence goes on from JAISLD010000048.1 coordinate 4,945, forward strand.
TTCACCGTCACTTGCCGTGAAAGACAGGCTCTCAAGGGCTTTCTTCGCCCCATAAGCCTTTGAAAGATTCTTTACTTCAATCATCTTTTTGTATCGCCTCTTCAAGTTTAAGTATCGCTTGTTCAATGCGTTTGATTGCTTGCGCCTTGCCCACAATGGCGCAGAGTTCCGCGCCGCCGCCCGGTGTTGACATCTTGCCCGACAACGCAAGCCTTATCGGCCAAAGTACACTGCCGTTTTTGACATTCAGTTCGGCAATCGCCTTTGATAGTTGCGCCTGAACACGTTCTAACGTAAAGTTGTTCTTGTCCATTTGCTCGAGATACGGCAGCGAAGTCTTTAGGGCAATCAACGAAGATTCTTTTGTCGTTTTCATCTTTTTGTTGACAAACCACTCCGCGTCATAAGGCAGCGTTTCGTCAATGAAGTCAACAAGTTCGATTATATCGTTCAGTATCTCTGTTCGTGGCTGGAGTGCCTTGCACAGCACGTCAAAATCTACACATTCGGCTGCCGCTTTGCGTGACGCTTCACGCACCACAGGCTCGGCATATCCTTGAAACTCCTCGGGAGTCAGCGTCCGTATGTATATCCCGTTGATTGCTCTCATCTTCACTTCGTCGAATATCGCGGGTGATTTTGACAAGCCGCTGATGTCAAACGCTTCAATCAGTTCAAGAAGCGAGAATATCTCGTTCTCTCCTCCCGGCGACCAACCAAGCAAAGCGATGTAGTTGATTATCACTTCGGCGAGGTAGCCCTTTTTAAGAAAGTCCTCAAAGTAAGCGTCGCCGTCACGTTTCGAGAGTTTGTGCGTTTCGTCACGCATTATCTGCTGAACGTGGATGTAAACGGGCGGCGTCCAACCGAACGACTTGTAAAGAAGTTCATACTTCGGCGCAGACGAAAGATACTCACAGCCGCGGACAACGTGGGTTATCTCCATAAGGTGGTCGTCAATCACATTGGCGAAGTTATAGGTCGGCATACCGTCAGATTTAAGGAGAATCTGGTCGTCAAGGTCGGCGTTCGGCACGGTTATTTCGCCGTATATCTCGTCCTTGAAGGTCGTTGTGCCCTCAAGCGGGACTTTCTGCCGAATAACATACGGCGCGCCTTCTTCAAGGAGTTTCGCTGTTTCATCGGCGGTCAAGTCGCGGCAATGGCGGTCGTAAGACAACGCTATGCCGTTTGCTTTTTGTTGCCTGTGCAGTTCGTTCATTCGTTCGGTCGTACAGAAGCACCGATACGCGCCGCCGTTTGCTACGAGTTGTTCAGCATATTTTTTATAGAGTCCTTGTCTTTCGCTTTGAACATACGGACCGAACTTGCCGCCTTTGTCAGGTCCTTCGTCCCAATCAAGCCCGCAATAGCGGAGTGTATTGTATATCGTTTCGGTTGCGCCCGACACAAAACGCTCGCGGTCTGTGTCCTCGATTCTGAGGACAAAGCTGCCGCCGTTTTTCTTGGCAAGCAGATAGGTGTAAAGAGCGGTGCGCAGGTTACCGAGGTGCATAAAACCTGTGGGCGAGGGCGCGAATCGTGTTCTCATAGGATAGTTACCTGCCTCTCCGTGTCAAAGCAAACTTGTCTTTGACACAACATTTCTTTTATCTGATTCTATTTGTGACTTCAGCTCTTCAAGCGAGCCGAACTTTTGTTCTTCTCTGATAAATCTGAGCAGTGATACCGTGATGTGCTGACCGTACAGATCGCCGTCCCACCCGATGATGTGGGTTTCAAGAAGCGGTTCGGTGAAGCTGCCTACGGTTGGCTTCACGCCTATGTTGGTGACCGACGGGTAGGTTATCCCGTTTACTCTCGTGTATCCCGCGTAAACGCCTCGCTTTGGGCTGAGCACACCGGGTGTCAGCTTCTGGTTGATAGTCGGTGCGTTCAGTGTTCTGCCAAGCATATTGCCGCGAAGCACCTCGAGCGTGTAGCTTATGTCATAGCCGAGCAGCTTGTTCGCGTAGGCTATCTCCCCCTGCTTCAGCTTTTCGCGTATCAGCGACGAGCTGACCGCAACGCCGTTCTCGTCAAGCACAGTGCCGACTTGCCTTGCTTCAATGCCACGTTTGCCGCATAACCTTGCAAGGTCGTCAGCGTTTGCCGCTCCTCGTTCACCGAAACGAAAGTCGGCTCCGCTTGTCACCACATCGGCGTTCATTCTCTCCGCGATGATGTTGTCGACAAACTCTTCGGGGGAGAGATGGCGTATATCCTCAAAAGGCGGCGCGAGAATCTCCGACACGCCAAGTGAATGTAGAAGTTCTTCTTTGTGTGGTTCGTCCGTGATGTTCTCGGCAAAGCCGCCCATCTTCGGCGGCAACCCCGTAAACGTGAACACCGCTATTTTATCGGTGCCACGCGCCGCTTCGGCGACAACTTGCTTGTGTCCGATATGCACCCCGTCAAAGTAACCGAGTGCAACGCCAATTTTTATCATACCATAAACTTGTGGTCAATTTGTGTTAAATCGCTGAACAATTCTCAAAGTTTCATCGCAACCGTTCACGAGTCCAAACAAGCGATTCTCGCTTGAGAACACCGCAGTAGTCACGTCGCGCGCTACTTCAGCCGAAAACTTGACGCCGTTTCTCCAAAGATAAGTCTGCCGTTCGTCTAACTGAAGCCGAGGCAACCCGCTGAACATTTGCTCAAGTGGAATCACCGCTTGTTCAAGCGATAAACTCTCAAGCTCCGCAAGTCGCTTGCACTGTGACGCGTCAATCCCACCCGACTTTGTTCTCACCAGCGCCGTCATAACGCCGCCTGTGCCGAGTGCCTTTGCTATGTCGGCAATCAACGTGCGGATATACGTGCCTTTGGCGCAACTGACGAGCAATTTGCCCGCGTTGCTATCATAAGAAAGAAGATTCAGCGAGTAGACCGTGAAACTTCGCGGTTCACGCTCTATCTCCTTGCCCTGTCTTGCTAATTCGTATAACTTTTTGCCGCCGACTTTCACCGCCGAATACATCGGGGGCTTTTGCGTCAGTTCACCGACAAAACGCGGCAGTACATCACGAAGTTCCGTTTCTGTGACCAACTTGTCATAGTTAGCCAGCACCTTGCCTGTTATGTCCTCGGTGTCGGTTTCAATGCCGAACATAAAGTCTGCGGCGTATTCTTTCGTGTTGTCGGGCAGAAAGTCCGCGGCTTTGGTCGCACCGCCGAGCAGTATCGGCAGGACTCCCTCGGCAAGCGGGTCAAGTGTGCCTGCGTGTCCCGCCTTCCCCGCACCGAACAGTCTGCTGACCTTTCGCATTGCGGTGAACGAAGTCACGCCCGATTCCTTGTAGAACGGCACAACTCCGCTAATCTCAGACATACGCGCCTATCGTTTCAATCAGTTTCTTCTTACATTCGTCAAGCGTGCCGTGAAGTTTGCACCCTGCCGCCGCTTCGTGACCGCCGCCACCGTGAGCGGCGCATATATCGCCTGCCTTTATCCCCGCTGTTGTTCTAACCGACGCTTTCCATACACCATCGGACTTCCACTTGAGGGTGACGCCAATGTCAACCCCGTCAATTTGCCTCGTCAAGCCCGACACGCAGTTGATATCGTCGTCGTTTGCGTTTTCTATATCGTCTTTGTCGAGAATCGCGACGGCGCACCTGCCGCCAAAGTAAAACTCCACTTTGCGAAGCACCCGCGACTCGAGTTCGATTCGTGACTTTGTTCTTTTGTCAAAGAAGTCGTAGTTCAGTTTGCCGTAATCAAAGCCGTAAGCCATAAGCTCGGCGGCGATGATGTGAGTTTGCGGCGTTGTTGAAGAATACTTGAAGCACCCCGTATCAGTTGCGATACCGACATAAAGGCCTTCGGCTATCTCGCGGTCTATCGGCAGATTGCCCGCTTTAAGCACACGATAGACGACTTCAGCCGCCGCCCCTGCTTTCTCGACAAAGCTGTTTGCCGCGTAACCCGTGTTTGAGGAATGGTGGTCGATTGCAAGGTCGATTTTGCCTTCGTACTTGCTTTCATAGTCGCCGAGAAGCGGAAGCGCCGCCACGTCAACCGTCACGATTGTTTCGGGCGTGAAGTCCTGCTGTGCCACATACTCGGACAAGAAGCGAAACGAATCGGACAGTTTGTCGGGGCAAAAGCACCGCGCCTCCTTGCCGTATTGTTGAAGCGAACGACAAAGAGCAAAGCCGCAACCAAGCGTGTCGCCGTCGGGAGAAGCGTGCGAGATGATTAAGAACTTGTCGTGTTCCTTGAGAAAACACGCCGCTTCTTCTAATGTCAGTTTACTCTTCATTGGTTTTCTCTCTGACGAATCCCTCGGAATTGATTATGCCGTTTATCTTTTCGTAATAATCAAGGCTGTCGTCAAATACGAAACGAAGCTCCGGGATTATTCTCATCTTCACTCCGTCGGCAATCCGCGACTTCAGGAAACCCGAAGCAAGCGTCAGCTCTTTGATGAACTTGTCGGCTTTGGTGCTGTCGCAACCCGAAACGTAGACCGTGCAGTAAGACAAGTCGGTCGTCAGCTCCGTTCGTGTGACGGTGGGAAGCGAGTTTTTCACTGTCGATGACTTTACTTCTGTCACCGCGACAGAGAGAACGCGCTTGATGTCGGCGTTCAGCCGTTGTGCGTTTCGATTCATTGTTGTGCCTATTTGTGAAAATCTTTATGTGATTAGTCGGTGTACTCCTCGGTGATAAACGCTTCTATTATATCACCCTCTTTGTAGTCGGCGAACTTCGCGAGTGTGATGCCGCACTCGTACTTCTCGGCGACTTCTTTCACGTCGTCCTTGAAGCGTTTAAGCCCCGCGATTTTGTCCTCAGCAATGACGATTCCCTCACGAAGCACCCTCGCTTCGCACTTGTTCGTAATCTTGCCGTCAAGCACATAGCAGCCGGCGACCGCGCCAACTCCCGTGATTTTGAACACACTGCGTACTTCCGCCTTGCCTTGTTCAACAATGCGGCTCTTCGGTGCGACCATACCTTTCATCAACGCCGTCACTTCCTCGATAGCGTTGTAGATAATCGAGTAGAACTTGATATCGACACCGCCGCGTTTCGCGTTTGCGGCGACCGCCAAGAGCGGACGGACGTTGAACCCGATGACCAAGCCACCCGAAGAAGCGGCAAGCGACACATCGGTTTCGGTTATCGCGCCGACTCCGCAGTGAAGGACTTTGACTCTGGTTTCGTTGTTTGACAGCTTCTCAAGTGAGTGGCGCACCGCTTCCGCTGAACCTTGCACGTCAGCTTTGATGATGATTCGCAGTTCTTTGACCGAGCCGCCGGCAATCGCCGCGTCAAGGCTTTCCTTTGTTACGGTGTGTATGCGTCTGAACTGTTCTTCTTTCGCTTCACCGCGCCGTTTCTCTACAAGCTCACGCGCTAACTTTTCGTTTTCAACCACAGCGAACGAGTCGCCTGCCATCGGCACTTCTGAAAGCCCTGTTATCTCAACAGGAACCGACGGTCCCGCTTTATCAATCGAACGACCGATATCGTCTTTCATTATGCGGACGTGACCGACTGACATACCGGCGATGATGACGTCGCCTTTCTTCAGCGTGCCCTTTTGCACAAGCAGCGTCGCAACAGGACCGCGTCCTTTGTCGAGGTGCGCTTCTATCACCGCGCCGCCTGCGTTTCGGTTTGGGTTCGCTTTCAGTTGAAGCACGTCGGCGGTAAGGCTCACCATTTCAAGCAGGTTGTCGATGCCGATGTTCTTCTTCGCGGAAACTTCGCAGCAGATGACATCGCCGCCGAAACTCTCGACCACAATCTCATGCTTCGTCAGTTCTTGACGGATTTTATCGGGGTTTGCACCCGGTTTGTCTATCTTGTTGATAGCGACAATGACAGAAACGCCTGCCGCTTTCGCGTGGTTAATCGCCTCGATTGTCTGCGGCATTATCCCGTCGTCAGCGGCTACCACAAGGATAGCCACGTCTGTGACAGACGCGCCTCTCGCTCTCATCGCGGTGAACGCCTCGTGACCGGGCGTGTCAAGGAACGTGATATCTCTGCCGCCCGCTTTCACGCGGTACGCACCGATATGCTGTGTGATACCGCCCGCTTCTCCCGAAACGACGTTTGCGTTCCGTATCTTGTCGAGAAGCGAGGTCTTGCCATGGTCCACGTGACCCATAACGACCACAACGGGTGCGCGTTCGACCAACTTCTCCGACAAATCTTCTTCTTCGGGTTCAAAGAGTCTGTCCTCAATCGACAGCACTTGCTCGCGTTCAACCTTAGCGCCTAATTCTTCCGCGACTAAAGTCGCCGCGTCAAAGTCGATTATCTCGTTGATTGTCGCCATAACGCCCAAGTTAAACAGGCGTTTGATAACATCGCTTGCCTTGACTTTAAGCCGTTGCGCAAGTTCCGACACGACAATCGCGTCGGGAATCAGCACTTTCAGCTGCATCTCACGGGCACGCTCAAGCTGGATACGCTTGAGACGTTGTTGCTCTGTTTCACGCGGTTTCGGTTGAAACCTGTTGTTCTGGTTTTGAGGTTGTCTGTTGCGGTTTTGCTGACCGGGGCGGTTTTGACCGGGTTTCTGCGAGGGCTTTTGGGCAAACTTCTGCTTCATACCGCCTGCGGCATTCTGCCCCTTTTGCTCGCCGCCCGCACCGACAGACGAAGCAATGCGGTCGTACTTCTCGTTGTACTTGTCTATCTCAACGTAACTGCCGCGTGTGTCAACGACTTTCGTCACCTGTTCGGCACGTTCAACGGCTTCGCCTTTTTGCTTTTGACGCGGCGGTTCGTTCGCTTTGACTTTCGTTATGTCAACCATCGCCTTGACTTCACGGGCAGGCGCGATAGTCGGCTTCTTCGGCTTGAACGGCTGGTTCACGGAATTTGCCGCGGGCTGGGGCGGTCGCGGTGCGGGAGGCGCGGTCTTTGTCAAGACAGGCGGCTTCTTGTCGGATTTTATGGTGTGCTTTTCAATCCTAACGGGCTTCGGTGGCTCGGGTTTCGGTTCGGGCTTTCGTTTCAGCGCAAAGAACGCCGCCGGACTGTCCGCCTCGGCTTCGTCTTTTATAATGCGTTCAAGAACGATGTCCGCCTCATCAAGCGTCAACTCACCACTCGGCTTCTTCTCCGTGCCGCTGTGTTGCTTCACTATCTCGATGATTTTCGCCGCGTCTGTGTCGATGTCCGCCGCGATTGTTTTCAGTTTAAGCTTTTTGATTTTTTGCTGCAGTTCCATAAACTCCCCGGAATGAGAAAATAAGTATACTATTTATAATATAGCTTTAAGTGATGTCAACGAATATCTTCGCCAAGCCTTTGTCGTCGACCGAGAACACGCCTGTTCGTTTGCCGAACACGTCCGCCGCTTCGTCCATTGTGAGAGGAAGCAGCCTCACCTCGCGGTGTGCCTTCTCCGCTTTGAATCGCAATTCTTTCAGTGTCTTTGGCGACACGTCAGACAAAGCGAACACGAGAGCGGCTTTCGGAAAGTTGTCACATACAGCGTCAAACCCCGTGGTGACCTTCCCTGCTTTGCGGCAAAGCGAGATGTTCGACAGAAGATTGTTACTGTTCACTTCGCACCGCTTTCATTTCCGCGTAAACTTCGGGCGGCACTTTGCACTTCAGCACCCGTTCAAGGGCGTGCTTCTTTTCCGCTGTCGCCGCTGAACACTCCGCGCAGAGATACGCGCCTCTGCCGCCGCCTTTGCCGTTTTTCGCTTTGTCAAGAAACACCACGCCGTCTTTTGTCTTTGCCACGCGCAACATTCCGCGTTTATCGCCGCTGCCGCCGCAAAGTGAACACTTGCGTGTGCCGACAGGCTTTGGCGCGTTGGGAACACTTGATTCGCGAGAATCGGCGTTGTCAGTTGTTGTCATTTTCGTTTTCTCTGGTGAAGAACCCGCTTTCGGGCTTGATGTCTATCTTCATTCCCGTCAGCTTTGCCGCGAGAGCCGCGTTAATGCCCTTTGCGCCGATTGCGAGCGACAACTGATTATCGGGCACGGTGACTTCGCAGGATTTGTTGATGTTGTCGCGAAAGTTCACCCCGATGACAGTCGCGGGTTTCAGTGCCTGCTTCACAAACTCGACAGGGTCGTTCGACCAGTAAACCACGTCCACCTTTTCTCCCGCGAGTTCACGGCAGACTTCGTTTATTCGGCTTTTCTTTGGTCCAACGCACGAACCTACCGCGTCTACGTTCGGGTCGGACGAGAACACCGCGACTTTACTGCGGACGCCGGGTCGGCGTGACACGGCTTTCACTTCCACCAAACCGTCGGATATCTCGGGGACAGCGGCGGCGAGAACGCCTTTAACAAGTTCCTCCGCTGTTCTCGTGACACGAAACGATATCTTGTCTTCTTTGCCGTCGCCGATTTCTTTCTTCACGGGGGTCGGGATAAAAACGCTGATGTGCTGCCCCGCCGCAAGTTCCTCGCCCGGTATCTGGTCGCGTCGATAAAGCCGTATCTCGGTTTCACGCAGTTTGATGTAAACATCGCCTGTCGCGGGTTCTAAGCGAGTGACCGCCGCTTTCACGGTGGTTCCCTGTATCTCATTCCAACGTCCTTCAAGGGCGCGCTTCTCTTCGGTGCGGACGCTGTCGTGAACGCCTTGCTTTACTTTCTTGGCATAGTTTCTGTTAAATTTTGTCACGTCAACAGGCTTTAGGTAACGGCCGCCGAGTTCATAGGCAGGCGAGATTTCCCTCGCGTCCTCAAGGCTGATTTGCACGCAAGGGTTTTCTATCTCTTCTTGTGGGACGATGTCCATTGCGATATACACATTGAACATTCCCTTTGACAAATCTATATCGAATACCACGTTGTCCGTGCTGTCGCCTGTTTCCTTCTTTAACGCGGACTTTATGCCTTTCTTCAGCGAGTCAAGAACCGCGTCCGTTGACAGCCCTTTTGCGTCGGACAGCTCTTTCATTGCGGTTAAAAGTTTACCGTAGTCCATCAAAATGTTCCTCCGAGATACATTCGAGTATCCTCCCTTTATATTATATATAGTATATCAGTTATATAGTTACGCAACCGCTTAGTAACTGCTTGGTGTTCCATCCCCACCTCTGTTGGGAGAGAGCACGGTTTCTTGGTTCATCAGCAAAGCAAGAATCAGTTAATCTCTGTTCGGTTACAAATCCAAGTTCAGTTTGACCAAGTCGGCGTTCGCGATATGTTCGTCGTTTATCGTGAAGCCTTTGTCGTCCCAGTCGGTCAGCGTGCCTGTCACACGTTCTGTCTTGCCGCCTTGACGAACAACCGCTTTCACCAACTTGCCCACCGCGTAATCGTAGTGTTCGGCTTTGCGAAGCTGCCGTGTCAGCCCCGGTGAACCCGCGTCAAGCACATCGACCTGCTGCATAAACGGCTCGTCATCAACCGCTTTGTTGATTGCGGGCGTCAGCTCCTCACATTCGTCAATCGTCAGAGTGCCGTCCTCGTGTTCAAACAGAACGCGAAGATAATGATACGCGCCCTCTTTCTCGAACACCACGTCCCAGAGTTTCAGCCCTGCCGCTTCTATAATCGGACGAAGTATCAGTTCCGCTTTTTGTTCCGTGTTAAGTGCCAAATCTTAACTCCTTAAACGCTCCTCAAAACGAATGACCGGAGATTCCCCGGTCATTTTGTATATTATCATCACTTTACCTTATCTTACTTAATCTTCTACTCTAACTTTTCACTATTATAACACAAATCGGAAGCATTGTCAAGCCCTGTCAAAGAATCCACTTCTTCAGTTCAGTTTCCGCTTGTTCGATGTCAAAATCATCGACAAACGCACGTATACGCTTAGCCGCTTCTGTCTGTTCGTCGGTCAGCTTCAGTGCCAGCAATTCGTCTAACCCGTTATAAATCCCGTCGTAGTTGAACGACGACGCGGCAGCAAGCATTTTCCTCACGACTTCGGTCAGCGGGTCGGTCTGCTGTTCTTCTTTCGGGGCGTATATCTTAGATAAATCCGCGCCGAATGAACGAAACTCCTCAAGGAATGTCCCGATGTTCTGCTTTATGTAGTCGGGGTCGTCATACTTGCCCGCCTTTTCAAGACCGAACGCCATCTCACCGAGAGTTTTCGCCCCGATGTTCAGCAGTGAACCTTTAAGCCCGTGTGCGTGAATACCAAGCTCCTTGAAGTCGCCTGCGTTGTAGAGTTCCTCCGCTTTAGCGGCACCGCTCTCAATCTTCGCAAACATAAGGGACAAACCTTTGTCGTAAAGGTTTTCTTTCCCTGCAAACCTATTAAGCCCGTCTGTGACGTCGAGTCCGTTTATCGTCCTCGCTGTTCTTACGTTGTCTTCAAACGCCATAGTGTTTCTCCCTTTTTGTTTATCGGTTACACCACTCCTATTATTATACATCATCTTAAGACAAATTGCAAGCCCCTCACCCAAATCATATAGGCAATATATCTTTGCGATACCCACCTTAACAAATGCAAACCCCACCGATTGGGGTGGGGCTTTTTATTGTCAGGGCAGACTGTTGCCTGCCCCGCAATGCCTTGTTGGCCCGTTCGACTGTGAGGAGATGCCGAAAAGTCTTATGAAGCGCGTGCTATTATATAAGGTATCGCAAAAACTTATTGCCTGTTCGGCACGGACTTGCCCGCCTCGCAATGCCTTAGTGACCCGTTCGACTGTGAGGAGGTGTCGAAAAGTCTTATGAAGTGCGTGCTATTATATAAGGTATCGCAAAAACTTATTGCCTGTCCGGCACGGACTTGCCTGTTCGGCACGGACTTGCCTGTTCGGCACGGACTTGCCTGCCCCGCAATGCCTTGTTGACCCGTTCGACTGTGAGGAGGTGTCGAAAAGTCTTACAGGGATTGATATTTGCTGAAGCCGCCGCCGAACAACGGCTTCGGCGCAACCTTTTCATCGTCATCGTTGATGTCAAGCTCATCGGGTGCGTCCCAACCCTTGGGATATAGCTTGTAGGAGTTGTGACCGATATGATTCAGCCGTCCCTCGGTTGCATACGCTACGCCACCAAGGAAATTGAGGATATTGTCGCGTTCGTGGCGCGCTTTCTCACGGTCGGCGATACGATTGAACAGGTTTTCAAAGTTGATGTAAACCGAGTTGTTCTCGAGATACTCGTCCGCGATTTTTGACACGTCCTCGAAGTTCTCGGGCAACTGGTATCTGTCACTCGGGCGTTCCTTGTCGGGGAATGTCGTTCTTGCTTTGGGTTTTGCGATAGAGAAGCCGCCGTCTGTTTCGCGGCCGCTGTCAACGTATTCATCGTAGTCCTCTTCTCTTGCCGAGAATCCGAGCGCATCTCTAAGGCTTGATTGAAAGCTCATTTGTGTTTCTCCTTTTCAAATGACCGCGTTTTGCGGCACTGTGTTGTGTGTATATATGTGTTATTTATTAACCGAACGCTTGCCGAACAACGCGCTGCCTATCCTTATAATAGTTGCGCCGTGTTCTATCGCCTGCTCCCAGTCGTCCGACATTCCCATTGAAAGCGTGTCGATTCCCGTGTGGGTTTCTTTCAGCTTGCCGAACAACGCTTTCGCTTGCGGAAAGTAGGTTTCGCTTTCTCCCGGCGGAGGAATCGTCATTATCCCTCGCACCCGTATCCCGTGCAGCTTGTCCGCCTCCGCGATAAACTCCTCGGTTTGGTCGGGAGGAACGCCGCCTTTGCTTTCTTCCGCGGCGAAGTTTACTTCAATCAGCACGTCCGTTGTTATGCCTATTTTCTCCGACCTAACACTGATTTCTTCCGCTGTCAAGAAGTCGTCAACCGAGTGTATCATATCCACAAGGCCGACGATTTGCCTGATTTTGTTCCGCTGAAGCCTCCCGATGAAATGCACGGGCGTTCCGCACTCGTAGTTCTCGCGTTTCTCGAGAAACTCTTGAACACGGTTCTCCCCAAGGAGGTCCGCTCCCGCTCTCACCGCTTCGTTTACCTTTTCAAATGGCACGGTTTTAGTCACCGCCATGATGTAAACTTCGTCCGTTCTGCCTGCGCGTTCCATTGCAAGCGCGGCACGCCGCTTGATGTCTTTCAGATTGTCTGTTGTGTCACTCATTGTTTTATCCCACGTTTTTGCCGTCGTATAACCCCTTGCCGTCTGTCACCACCGGGTCATAGAGCGACAGCCAGCCTGCTTTCTCGGTTGAGTTCTCCACCAAGACGTATCCTCGCCCCGACTTCACCACCTCGACCTTACAGAACGACAGCACCGTTCCGCTTTTGACGTAAACCCCCTCGACGTCCCCGTATGTAAGAGAGCCGTCTTTGTTTTTGATTAGTTTCTTCTCAAATCGTATTGCCGATGAAGGAACGCGTATTCCTGTTTTGATATCGGTCACGAGTTTCATATCCGCGATTCTTGCCGACGAGAAGATTCCGCTTTGACGGTCACACTCGAATATCAGCAGCACCTTGCCGTCGTCGTACTTCTCAATCCGTGTGACGAGTAAGCTGAGCGTTTCGTTCTCGATAACCACATTTTGATATGAACCCGCGAAAACTCCCGTCACATCGTTTGCCGAAAAAACCCCCGCTATGTTTGTGCGATACCCGTCAAGCATCTTGCCATAACCGCCTTTGCCTCCCGTCGTGTCGGGCTGCTTAATCACCTGTTCTATCTGTTCGCGGGTTATACTATCTAAAGAATAGTTCGTCAGTATGGTTTCGTATCCGTCGGTGTGCCCGACAAAGTAGCCCGTTTCCGCTGCCGTCACCGTGACGGGCTGTCCGCTTACTCTGCCGAGTTTGCTTGATTCGTCGTTCAGCAGTTTCGCTTCTTCTGTGGCGAAGCCGCTGTCTTTGCCGAGTGCCGCGTCCTCACGGCAGAACAACTCAAGCAGTTCGTATTTCTTTGAGATTGCCGTGCTGTAGTCGCCTTTCGCTATAGATGAGGACACACTTGTTTCAGCTGAACGAAGTTTGGCGCGAAGTCCTATCAGTCTGCTGTTGTTTGACCCACTTTCTTCTTTGGCGCTCACCAACAGCTGGTATCGCGCCCTCGACTGGTCCGCCGCCTTGAACGCGAGATAATCGGTGCGGCTTGGATAACTTAGAGCAAGCTTTGAACCTGCCGCGACTTTCGCTCCGTCGCCTCCGGGATAAACCGTGACGCCTTTGCTTTCCACCGGGATAACTCGCTCGTTTCTTATGAACACGCCCTTGAACGCCACTGCGGTTACGTCGGTATAAAGCGCGACTTTCTCTGTCGGGAGTTCTTTCTTCACGCTCGAAGCAACGAGTTCAATCAGAACCGCCAACATCAGCAAGATAAGCAACGCGATAACGAACTTCAGCGTCGTTGTTGTCGCTTGTAGTTTTTCTTTTTCTTGGGTTTCGGGATTAATCATCTCCGCCGTCCTCGTTCTTGTCAAACGGGTCGAACACTGTGATATTCTTCAGCGGAGTGATTGTTGAGATTGCGTGCTTATATATAAGGTTCTGTTTCCCGTCCACATCGAGTATAATCACATAGCTGTCAAATCCGCGAATGATTCCCTTGAACTGAAAACCGTTGGTGATGTAGACCGTCACGGGGATATGCTCTTTTCTCGCTTGGTTCAGAAACACGTCCTGAAGATTGATTTCTTTCGGCATAGCGTCCTCCCTTTATAAATTCAAGGAAAATAATTTAAGTATGAGTGAAACAAAGCAAGCGATAAAAATAATGTCGCTTGATTTTAATATGTAGTTAATGTGATAATCGGATTTACGTTTGATGACAGAATGATTATACCACAGGATTAAAACGAATGTCAAGGGGAAAAACCGAACCAAAGTGAAAAACTTTATGTCACATTGTATATATTCAGCCTATTTTCGACACGACAATTTGTGTAACTTTGCCGCACATTTCGATTGTTTTTTCACTCTCAAGCCAAACCGTGCATTTATCGCGGCGAAACCAAGTGAGCTGTTTCTTCGCGTAATTGCGCGTCGCCTGCATAAGATTCAGTGAACAGGTTTCAAGTGAACTATTTCCCAGAAAATACGGTTTTAATTCTTTATAGCCTATTGCTTGCGCCGCTGTGGGCGCGTTTTCGTATTTTTCAAAGAATTGCTCCGCTTCTTGCAACAATCCCGATTGAAACATCAAACGCACGCGTTCGTTCACACGTTCATAAAGTATTTCCCGTGGCGCAAAATTCACCGCGAATTTTACAAATTCATATTTTTGCGTGTTCGTGAGTGACTTTTTTCGCACCTCGGTCGCCGTCATTTTGCTGTGGTGAACAAGCTCAAGCGCGCGAATGACCCTGTTCAGGTTGTTCTCGTGGAGTGCAAGCGCGTATTCTTCGTCAACAGCGAGTAATTTTTTCCATACGTGGTGATTGCCAAACTCTGCCGCTTCACGTCGAAGTTCGGCACGAAACTTCTCATCGAACGCGTACTCTTCAGCGAACGACATTCCCGATAATAAACTGTCGATATACAGCCCCGTGCCTCCGCAAAGAATCGGCACCACTCCCCTGCCGTTTATCTCGGCGATGGTTTGCTCCGCTAATTTCGTGTAGTTCGCAACGGAAAAAGGCTCTCTCGGGTCGAGAAAGCCGATGAGGTGGTGCGGCACGCCGCGTTTGTCGTCCTCGGTCGGTTGAGCGGTGGCAATTGCCATATCGCGGTAGACCTGCATCGAGTCTGCGGACACGACTTCGCCGCCGATTTGCAGCGCAAGTTCAACAGCGAGAGCGGTCTTGCCGGAGGCGGTAGGCCCTGTGATTACGGGCAAAAAAATCTTGTTCATCGTGTTTTGTGTTGAAAACTCGGTTGAAAAGGTTGAAAACATTGTCGAATGTGTGGAGAAAATCGACGTTGCGACTTCGGCTTCAGCAAACAGAATGATGTTGTTGTCACTGAATCCTGCCGAACGTCTTTTCAAGGTCGCTCTTGTTTATCACGGTGATTATCGGCCGACCGTGGGGGCAAAACCGAAGCGTCTTGTCATTCCAGACTGTTTCGGCAAGAAACTTGAGGTCGTCGGGCACGGAGTAGTCGTTCGCTTTGACCGCGCCTCGGCACGCGATTGAGTGGAGCGTTTCGTCGAAGATGTCGCTGATGTTTTCGCCGCCGCCTTTCAGCTGCTCGGCAATCTCGGCGATAATGCCACCCGCTTCTTGGTGAGCAAAGAGCGTCGGCAGCGACAGCACCTCTATAGTATAGTCGCCGATGTCAGCAACGTCAATCCCAACGCCGAGAAGCAAGTCGGCGTGTTCAAGCAGCAAGCTGTGTTCGTTCGCGTCAAGCCGCACCTGAGCACTCTCGGCGAGAAGCTGCGCCGACCCATTCAGTTCAGAACGGAGCTTGTTATAACGTATGCGTTCGTGTGCCGCGTGCTTATCGATAAGCACCAAGTCGTCGCCCGATTCACAGACGATGTATGTCCTGAACACCTCGCCGATTACCTTGATATATCGTTCATTGTCTATTTCTTCCGTGACGTTTTCTTCGGTCAGCGGCTTATCTTGCCTTGCAAAAACCTGTTCATCTTGATTTATTTTGTGAAAACTTGAGATATATTGATAGTCTTTGTCTTTTCTTGTCGATAATTCTTGCGGCAATGTTTTCTGTTCATTTACTTTGTATTCAGAGAACGATGAATTAAGCCTGATGTTTCCACTATTTGTTTCTTTGTGAACATTGTTGTCGAGATTAAACACTTCGTGTGGTATTTTGACGGTTTCGGTTGGAACAAAGCGTTTCTCGTTGTTCCCACAAAGAAGCGCGTTCTTCACCGCGAAGTACACCACCTCGTGTACTGCTCGGTCGTTTGCAAAGCGAACCTCCGTCTTTGCCGGGTGAACATTGACGTCAACGTCACTCGGCGGCATCGTAATATCAAGCACAGCGGCAGGAAATTTGCCGACCATTATGCTTCCTTTGCACGCTTCTTCGACCGCATTCATGCACGATAGCGATTTTATGTACCTTTTGTTTACATAAAAATACTGTGATGAACGATTATGCGACGGAAACAGCGGCGAAGATACATATCCGTTCACGGAAATGCCGCCCTGTGAATACTCAACCGGGATTAACGAGCAGGCAAACTGCTTGCCAAGCACCGAACGAATCGCCGAGAACTGCTTGCCATCCCCACCTGTAAACATCACGGGCTTGTTGTCGCGTATCAGCTTGAACGAAATCTCCGGGTGAATGAGCGCAAGTTTCTCGACAAGCGACACGACTTGGCTGCCCTCTGTTTGGTCACGTCGCAGGAACTTTAGCCTTGCGGGCGTGTTGAAGAACAAGTCGCGGATTATAAACGTGGTACCGTCAGGGCAACCCGTCTGCCGCAGATACTTTTCTTCGCCGCCCTCAACGCGATACGCCATACCCAGTTCACTGCCGTGTGGCTTCGTCAGCAGCTCGACCCTTGAAACAGCCGAGATTGAAGCGAGTGCTTCGCCGCGGAACCCCATTGTGCCAATGCTCCACAAATCGGCGGCTGTGCTGATTTTGCTGGTTGCGTGACGAAAGAAAGCGCGTCTCACATCATCGGGTTCTATCCCCGCTCCGTCGTCGGTCACTCGCATATACGCGATACCGCCGCGCATTATCTCGACCGTGATGTTTTTCGCTCCCGCGTCTATCGAGTTCTCAAGCAGTTCTTTTATCACCGACACAGGCCGCTCAATCACCTCGCCTGCCGCAATCAGTTCCGCCACGTTTTTGTCAAGTACGTTTATCATATACTCCCTAACTGGTTAAACTTTCAGTTTAACCGCCGCCGCTTCACGGCGTTGGCACTTCGTGCCGCACTTAAAAACTCGGTGAGTTTTTATGTGGTTACGCTGTATATCAAACCTTAAAGTTCACTTTTAAGTTCAGCAAGCAGCTTCAACGCCTCAAGCGGAGTCAACCTGTCAACTTCCGCCGACTTCAGCCGCATAATCACGCGTTCACGGGCAAGCCGCGAGAAGTCAGCCTGAGTTTCTTCTTCTTCCGACTCTTTCAGTTCTCTCTCAAGGTCAATCTTAGAGCTGAGTTCCATTGATTTAAGCGTGCGCTTCGCCGCCTTGACCACCTTGTCGGGTATCCCCGCGAGTTTCGCGACTTCAATGCCATAGCTGTCGTCCGCTCCCCCGCTCACTATCTTGTGCAGAAACCGCAGAGTGTCGTCCACACGATTCACCGCGACAGAAAAGTTCTTTATCCCGCTCCCCTCTTTCTCAAGAGAGATGAGTTCGTGATAATGAGTGGCGAAGAGCGTGCGGCAACCGAGTTTCTTGCTCGCGATGTACTCGGCGGCGGCTTTCGCGATTGAAATGCCGTCAAAGGTTGACGTGCCCCGCCCCACCTCGTCAAGAATCACCAAGCTGCGCCTTGTCGCCCCCGTCAGAATTTCAGCCAACTCGTTCATCTCAACCATAAAAGTCGATTGCCCTGCCGCGAGGTCGTCGCCTGCCCCGATTCGTGTGTATATCTTGTCCACCGCACCGATAACCGCCGACTTCGCGGGGACAAAGCAACCCATTTGCGCCATAATGACAATCAAGGCGGTCTGCCGCATAAACGTCGACTTGCCCGACATATTCGGTCCTGTTATCAGAAGCAATCGGTTCGACTTGGTGTCAAGCAGAACGTCATTCGGTGTGAACGGCTCGTCTGTCAGCATTTTCTGCACCACGGGGTGACGCCCGTCTTTTATCTCAATCGTTTCACCGAGAGTGACGTCGGGACGGCAGTATCCGTTGTCAGCTGAAACCCGCGCAAACCCCTGAAGCACGTCGAGTGTTGACACACCCTCCGCCGCCGACTGCACGTCGCTCAAACTTTCGCAGATATAGCCGCGTATCTCCTCGAATATCTCGGCTTCAAGTGCCGCCGCTTTGTCAGCCGCACCGAGAATCTCGCCCTCAATCTGCTTCAGTTCATCTGTGATGTATCGCTCTCCCGTTGAAAGCGTTTGCTTCCTCACATAATCGGCAGGCACTTTGTCGGTGAAACTCTTCGACACTTCGATGTAATAACCGAACACGCGGTTGAACGACACGCGCAAGTTCTTGATACCTGTACGTTCGCGTTCACGCTTCTCTATTTCGGCAAGCACCGCCTTGCTGTCTTTGCCGAGAAGCCGCAGTTTGTCAAGCCGTTCGTTGAACCCGTCGGCTATGTAGCCCCCGTCCGACACTCGCGCGGGTGGTTCAGCCGATATAGCGTTAAGTATCAGCTCGCACTCTTTAGTCATCGGAGGAATCTTGTCGTGCAGTTCTTTCGCAAGGGGTGATTGAAGCTTTTGAAGTGACGTTTTCACCTCGGGGAGCTTTTGAAAAGTGCGACCGAGTGCAAGTATATCTCTCGGCGACGCGTTCTTGTAGATAACGCGCGTCATCAATCGTTCAAGGTCATACACACCTTTCAAAGAGTCGCGTATGTCGTCAAGCAATGAGATATCACGCGTCAACTCCTCAACGACCGACAGTCTGGCATAAATCCTCAGCGGGTCGGTCAGCGGTCGTTCGATGTACGAACGAAGCTTTCGCCTGCCCGAAGAAGTCACCGTGGCGTCAACCACCCACATAAGACTGCCACGCCGCTCCTTTGTACGAATGTTCTCGGTCAGTTCAAGGTTTCGTATGACCGATTCACCAAGGCTCAAGATGTCGCCGCTGTTGTGTAGGATTACCCCCGTGAACCGTTCAACCGATGACTTCTGTGTTTCGGTGAAGTATCTCATCAACGCGGACAACGCCGAGAGTGCCGCGGGTTTGTCGGCAAGACCGAGCGTACTTATGTTATCAACCGTAAACTGCCCGCATATAAAGCTGTCGTCAACGTCAAAGTAACTCTCGTCTTTCAATTCACCCGAACAGCCGCGCAGTTTCTCACGAACAGCCGCTGTTATCTCTTTGTTATCTAAGAAACTTTGATTGAACAGCATTTCACTGGGTCGATAACGCGTCAGCTCCGCCGAAATATCGCCGACACTGTCAAGCGCAAACGAATAAACGTGCAGTTCACCTGTTGACAAATCGCCGAAAACCATTCCGCAACAACCGTCTTTCGCGGCAATCGCCGCCAAAAAGTTGTTGCGGCTTTCGTCAAGCAGAAAGTCCTCAATCACCGTGCCGGGTGTGATAATCCGCGTGACTTTCCGTTCAACCAAGCCTTTCGAGGTGGCAGGGTCAGACATTTGGTCACACACCGCGATTTTATATCCTTTGTCAATCAAGCGTTTGACATAGGTGTTCGCCGCGTGATACGGTATGCCGCACATCGGCACGCCTGCCCGTGAGGTCAGCGTCAGCTCTATATCAGCAGACACACGCTCCGCGTCATCATAAAACATCTCGTAGAAGTCGCCGAGTCGGTATAAAAGCAGATAACCCTTGTTCTCTTCACGAATCCCGAGGTACTGCTGCATCATCGGCGTGACTTTGGTCGGCTGCTCGGTTGTTGTTTGGTTCATTGATTATACTCTTAAAAGCCCGTAACTGCTGATTAAATAACTATTCTGCGTTCTTTCCCCACCTTGGCGGGGAGAAAACGCTAATATCAGTGATTACTACATACGTATCTATTATATTCCATTCACGGACAAGTGTCAAGCAAACGCAAAGCACCCGCGGCTTTGTCGCCACAGGTGCTTATGTGTATGTGTATGTGTATGCGTTGCTTACTTGATTGCCGCTTTGAGCGCGTCAACCTTGTCGGTCTTTTCCCACGCCACGCCCAACTCCTCACGCCCCATATGTCCATAGGCGGCGAGTCTGCGGTACTGCGGTTTCTTGAGGTCGAGTTCTTGTATTATCGCGGCAGGTCGCAGGTCAAACACTTCGTTCACCGCGTCTGCTATCTTGTCGTCGGGGTATTTCCCTGTGCCGAATGTGTCAACCAGCACCGACACGGGCTTCGCCACACCGATAGCGTAAGCGAGCTGCACTTCGGCTTTGCTTGCAAGTCCTGCCGCGACTATGTTCTTCGCGGCATAACGCGCTGCGTACGCGGCACTGCGGTCAACCTTGGTTGGGTCTTTCCCCGAGAACGCGCCGCCGCCGTGACGTGAATAGCCGCCGTAAGTGTCAACGATAATCTTGCGCCCTGTCAGTCCGCTGTCGCCTTGAGGTCCGCCGACAACAAACCGCCCTGTCGGGTTGATGAAGAACTTGGTTGCGTTGTCCAGAAGCGCCTCGGGTATCGCGGGGCGGACGATGTACTCGACGATATCTTTGCGGAGTTGCTCAAGCGACACGCTGTCTTTGTGCTGTGTTGATACCACAATCGTGTCAACTCTCGCCGGTTTGCCGTCGATGTACTCAACAGTCACTTGGCTCTTTCCGTCGGGGAGAAGATACGGCAGTGAACCCGATTTTCTTACCGCTGTCAGTTTCTTGGCAAGCAAGTGCGCGAGTGACACAGGGAGCGGCATAAGCTCGGGTGTTTCATCACACGCGTAACCAAACATCATGCCTTGGTCGCCCGCGCCTGTGTCAGCGATGTCGCCTTGCTTCCACTCACGGGTTTCGATTGCGTTGTTGACGCCTTGGGCGATGTCGGGGGACTGCTCGTCAATCGAGGTGATGACCGCGCAAGTTTTGCAGTCGAACCCGTAGGTTGCGTCGTCATAGCCGATGTCTTTGACGACTTCGCGCACAATCTTCGGGATATCGACATAAGCAGATGTGCTTATCTCGCCCATAACGAGAACCATACCTGTGGTGGTGCAGGTTTCAGCGGCGACGTGCGCGTTTTTGTCTTGCTCCAATATCGCGTCTAAGATACCGTCTGATATCTGGTCGCAAATCTTGTCGGGGTGACCCTCTGTCACGCTTTCCGATGTGAAGAATACCTTTGCCATTGTTTGCTCCTTTCATTTGTAAGACGTTTTGTTTATAATATACTACTATCTGCTTGCTAAGTAATCCTCAAGGTTCAGTCCCGTGGTTATCTCCGCTTCAATGCTCACGGGGTACTTGCCGAGTTTCACGGGTTCGCTGTATATCTTCTCAAGTTCTTCAGCGAGCCAAAGCGTTTGCTCCTCGACATTGTGGTCGCCGCCTGTGATAAATCCAACGAAATCGCCGCCCGCGCCTCGCCTGTCGCGCCACGCGGTTATCCCTTTGTCGCCGAAACTCTTAAGATTATCAGCGGCATACTTGATTGCCATATCGGCGATTTCACCGCCGTACTTTGTGATAATGCCGCGAAGATTGCCAATCGCAACGTGAATAAGCACAATGTTGTCGCCGATTGCCGTTCGTTCCTCATAAAACTTTTTGAACTCAGGAAACACAAGCAGCCCCGTCAACTCGTCACGCCTTGCTTTTTCCGTTGCGAACAAATCGTGATACTTGTGCTTGTTGATATCGACAATCCGCCCCGCTATTCGCTTCACGCCTCCGTCGTCTGAACTCAACACCTTGATAGTGTGTTCAATCCAGATGTACTGACCGTCGTCAACCTTTATGCGACACTCGTAGGTACCCGTGAGGTTCGGCGAAGTAAGCAGCTTCTCGTACGGAATGAACCGTTCATCAAAGCCTTTCTTGTAATCGGGGTGGAGTATCGAATCAAATTTCTTCTGTTGCTCCACGAAAGAACCGTTGTCGGAAAACAAACCCGTTATGCTCTTTCTGTGCGTTGTGATAACACGGTAATAATCGGCGGTGATATCCGCTTCATAAACAAAGTCGGCACTGCTTTCAGACAAGAACTCACAGAGTGAGCGGCTCTCACCGAGGAGAATCTCGGCTTGGTTTCTGTGTCCCGCTTCCGCAATCGTCCCCGTCACGATTAGCCCGCCCGAAACATCGGGTGCGGACGAAGCGATAATCAGCACCTGAACAAATGTGCGGGGCGAAACCTTCAGCATTGCTTTCTGCCTTATGAGCCGCCGCGGCTTTGCTTCCGCTGCCGTAAACAACTCGGCAAGCGTTTCAGCGGAAGCGATGTCAAAGTAAGAATACAGCCTACATCGTTCAGGAAGCGGCAGATTCTTAAACATCTTCTTCCAACTTGGGGGAATGTGAAGAACAAATTCATCGGTGCTCGGAAGTTTCGCAAAGACAATATCGCGTGTGTGAACCAACGCTGTTTCAGCCATTGAGTTGACGGCGCGGTGTTGGTCGGTGAAACTTCTCTCGTAGGTGACTTTCTCAAGAAACCAGAGCATTGTTTTCTTCAGTCCGCCGCTTGATATCTTGTCAAGAGCCGCCGTTTCTTCTTTGCCGTAGGCAAGCGTGATAAGCTCGGCGGCACGCTCTGCTGTCGCGTTTATCTCGTGAACCAGCGACACGGCGAGAATACCGCCGCCGCAAAGAAGCAGAAGCGACAGCAGCGTGACCGACATTATCACCCACACGGTCAGTTCCCACCTCGCGAGAAGCACGAGAGTCAGCACAAATATCGCAAGCAGAGGAACAAGCGCACATACGGCAATCAGCACAACACGATTACGAATGGAACGAAACTTCATACAATTAAACCACTTGAACCGCGATTGCTTCGGCAACCACAACAACGCGGACTTCAGTCACACCGCCGCTGCTTTCGATAATAGCCGTGGCAATGCTGTCCTCGACTTCTTTGCGGATAACACGCCGTATATCACGGCCGCCGAACTTACCGCCGAACGCCTTTTTCGCGATATAAACGTAGACTTCTTCGACCACAGTCAGCGTAATCTTCTTCTCGGCAAGCGGGGCGTACATTTCTTTTACCATCAGCTTTGCGATATCACGATAGTTTTCTTCCGTGAGTGGCGAGAACACGACCACTTCATCAATCCGTGAGATAAACTCGGGGCGAAGAAAGTCTTTCAACGCTTTTATCGCTTTGTCTTTTGATATATCAGCTGTCGTTTTGCCGAAACCGACGCCCGTTGACTTATCGGTCGAGCCGGCGTTCGACGTCATACATATAACCGTGTGTTCAAACGAAACGCTTCTGCCGTGCGCGTCGTTCACCTTGCCCTCGTCAAGAATCTGAAGCAAGATGTTCAGCACATCGGGGTGCGCCTTTTCCATTTCGTCAAACAGCACCACCGAGTAAGGTTTGCGCCGCACCTTCTCGGTCAGCTGACCGCTTTCTTCATAGCCGACATACCCGGGAGGCGAGCCGATAATCCGTGACACGCTGTGTTTCTCCATATATTCGCTCATATCAAGGCGAATAAGCGGCTCAACACTGTCGAACAACTCCTCGGCAAGCACCTTGACGAGTTCAGTCTTACCAACGCCTGTTTCACCTACAAAGATGAACGACGCGGGTCGGCGGCGCATTGAGAGCTGCACGCGTGAACGGCGAACAGCGGCGGCGACAAGCGCGCACGCTTCGTCTTGCCCGATAATCTTTTCTTTTAACGCCGCTTCGAGTTTGCCTATCTTAGAGAACTCGGTTTCCATTATCTTGTTAGCGGGGATTCCTGTCCAAAGCTCAATGACTTTTGATATGTCGTACTCGGTGATTTTGACGGAGTTTACCTCGTCCTCAAGCTCGCCTTGCCGCTTCTTCGCGACCGCCACCTCGTGGCGCAGCTCCATAACGCGGCGATAGTCGGCGTCCTCTGACGTCAGCTGTGTTTCTTCTTCAACGGACAGCTCTCTCACTTTATCTTCAAGCGAGTGATACTCGGCAAGCCCGCGGTTCGCCATAACGGCGCAGGCGCAGGCTTCGTCAAGCAAATCTATCGCTTTGTCGGGCAAGAACCTGTCGTTGATATATCGCTCGGACATAACGGCGCAAATGCCTGCCATTTCGTCGGTCACGGTCACGCCGTGGTGCTTTTCGTAGTACTTCTTAATTCCAAGAAGCAACTTCGCTGTTTCCTCGACAGTCGGCTCGTTCACTGTCACAGGTTGAAAACGCCGTTCCAGCGCCGAGTCTTTCTCTATGTGCTTGCGGTATTCACCAAACGTCGTCGCCCCGATAACCTGCATATCTCCACGTGACAAAGCGGGCTTGAACATATTGGCGGCGTTCATACTCTCGTCACTGCCACCCGTGCCGACTAACGTATGCACCTCGTCAATGAAGATGATAACATTTCCGTTTTGCTTCACTTCGTCAATCAGCTGCTTCACCCGTTGCTCAAACTGACCGCGGAACTGCGTGCCGGCAATCAGCACAGTGAGGTCAAGCATATAGAGGATTTTGCCTTTCAGCCTATACGGAACGTCGCCGCTTGCCAAACGACGGGCGATGCCTTCAGCGATTGCGGTCTTGCCGACACCGGGTTCACCGATAAGGCACGGGTTGTTCTTTGACCGACGCGACAGAATCTGCGTCACGCGTTCTATCTCGCGGTCACGCCCGATTATGTCGTCAATCTCACCGCGTTTCGCTTTCTCGTTCAAGTTGACGCAAAACGTATCGAGCCACTTACGCTTTTTGTCTTTGTCTTTTTCTTTTCGCTTGCTGTGGTGGGGGCGTTCTTTCGATTCATAGTCGCCATCGTTTGAGGGTGCGTTGTCTTTATTCAGCAACTCATTCAACCTAAACGGTTCATAGTTGGGGTTAGAATTATCCCCGTCAGCCTTGTTTCGGTCGCCAAACAGGTTCTGAAGAAACGGCGGCAGCATTGTCCCCGCTCCGCCCGGTTTGAACAAGGTTTCTTCTTCTTCGCCGTCGTTGTCGTCGTCGTCGTCTGAATCCGCGTCGTTGTCTCTGTTGTTGAGGTTGCCTGTCTCAAGCATACCGTCCACCCCGAACATATCAAGTTCATCTTCCGTTATCCCAAGTTGGTCCATATAAAACTTCACTTGCGGGATACCCGTTTCTTTTGCGCACCTAAGACACAGCCCCTCGTCGTGCTTTCCATTTTGGTCTACAGTTGAGATGAAAACCACAGCTGCTCTTTTCCTGCACCTTGTACACATTATCATAACAAATATCTCCCCTTTTACGCGAGTAAGTCAACGTCATAGACTTGCTTGAACACCGTGGTGTCGTTTATAACCGTGGAATTGAAGAACAAGCCGCTGTCGTCTGTCGCCGACACTATCAGCCTCACCGCTATTCCGATAAATAAGATGATTATAATAGCCTTTACAAAGCCAAGAAGTGCGCCACCGAGTGAGTTCAGGCTGCCGACCACAGGGACGTGCCTCACCGCCCCCGCGACTTTGCCGCATACAGACGACGCCACACCGAACACAATCCCGTAAATCAACAGGAAGCAAACGACAGTAAGCCCTCGCATAACAGTCGGTCGGATAATCTCGTTCCTGAACGCTGTTTCGGTGTCGGTTTCGCCGCTGTTCATCAGCACACGGATTATCCGCGACATATCACCGGAATACATTCCGCTGAACTTGTCGGCTACTTTGCCGAGTGGCGACTCACCCGAACCCGAGGTCGTCATCTCATCTAAGATTTTTGTGAGGAACAACTCTCCTCGGTCAACACCGGCGAGTTCAGACGCGGTGATTTCAACCTTGCCGAGGTCGAGGTGAGCCAAGTCAAGCCCCGCTTTGCTGAGTCCAAACGCTGAAAGGTCGGCACGGTCAATCCCCGTGTAAGACAAGTTGACGTTTGATAAATCGAGAATCGCCTTGCCTGTAGAGTCAATCTCCGGCTCTATATCCGCAAGTTTTCGTTGTCCAATGATGATGTTCTCGGTGTCCACATAAGACAAGCCCTTATAGGAGGAAAGATTTGGCAGCTCCCCCACGGACTCTTTCACTACCTTGCTTATCCTGTCCTCAATCGCGCCCTCAAGAAAGTTTTTATAAACAAAGTTTGCAACCGAACCCGAAAGGAGAACCGCCGATAAAACAGCGGCAACCATAGCTGTCAAGGATAGCACGATACCCGCGAAGCCCTTTTTATACCCCGAAAACATCGAGGCGAGAACCACGCCGACAATGATTAAATCATAGAACCAATGCAGATTTTCACCCATTATCTCACTCTGATTACTCTAATATATAGATGTATCCGTTTGAAGCGGCGACAACCAAACCGTTGTCTGTCACCGCGAAAGAACCGATAGCGCTGATGCTGTCATCAACTCCCGACAAGATTTCTCCGTCAAGTTCGGCACTCCGAGAGAACACTTGCCCCTCCTCAAGAGTATACACTATTTCACCGAAAATTGCAACCGAAACAGGATTTGTCTTAAGTGCGCCGATTACGTCGCCGTTGTAGTCAATCGTTATCAGTCTGCGGCTTCCGTCAACCGCGTCTGTAGTGACGAGCGTGAAGAAGTCGCGACCTTGTTTGGCGGCGAAAATTCCGTCGCCCCCCAGTGAATACGCGCCCTTTTGCTCAAACGTCGCGGCGTTTACAAAAAGCGCGCCATCGTCGCAAAGCACCGCCGCTGTGTTGTTTGTGCGCCAGAGTTTCAGCACCAGCGAGCCTTTCGGCAACGCCACGCTTCGTGTCGCCGCTTCTTCGCCGCTGTATTCAAAATACTGCAAACCGCAAGCGAAGTCGCCGTTTTCCGCTCCGCGTGTCGCGACATAAACGCCGTTCTCGGCAGGAACACAGTCGGCGGCAAAGTCGTCAAGGAAGATGTGGAGGTATCGAAACTCGCCGCTTTTGTCAAACACCACAACGATATTGCGGTATTCGTCAGACGAAGCAATAACAGCAGCGTTGCCATTGTCGCCTACAGCCGCCGACGAAATTTCCCACGCTTTACCCGAATCCGTTCGCCTGCCGTTCTCATCATAAAGCCCCGCCTGACACTCGGCGACCTTACCGTTTTTGTTGTACATCGTTATCTTTGTCGCGTATTCGTCAAACACCACCAACGTGCCGCCGCCTGTCAGCACACGGGGCGACTTGCAGTTGTGCCGTTCACTCGAGAGTTTCGCGCCGTCTTTGTTGTACATCGTGACATATATGTCGTTCACCGCGGCAAACCCGCTGCCGACCGCGTAGAGCTGCGGTTGCACACCGCCGTCAAGTTCCAGCGGAAAGCCGCCGCCACGAACCGAAAACCTCTCGGGGAGTTCGGTCGCCCAAGTTATTATCTCCTCGCGGTTGATATAAACTAACGCGAACGCAAACAAAATCACACCTGCAAGCGCAAGCCGCAAGGTGAAGTTCACGCGATTCTGCTTTGGTTTTTCGTTCATAGCACTACTCTTTTATGAATAAAACACTTCTTCAAGATAAAGCGCGTAACCCGGCAACGTCTTGCCTGCTTTGGCTCTGTCGCCGCTTTGAAGCGCATACGCCACATCTTCAACGGTGAACCGACCGACTCCAACGTAAAGCAACGTGCCCGCGATGATTCGCACCATATTGTGAAGAAAACCTTTGCCACTCACTTCTATCCGCGTGAACGAGCCGTTTTGTTCACTCACCGACACGTCTGTGACCTCACGGACAGTTGATAACAGCCGCGTCTTTGCTTCGGCGGCACAGAACGCCGAAAAGTCGTGTTCACCGATAAGAACATTCGCTGATTTGTTCATTTCTGTGATGTCGAGTGAACGTGAAACATGAAACGACGGCACAAATACATCGGCGGTCGGTGCCGTGCAAAGCAGATAGACGTATCGTTTGCCGACACACGAGTACCTCGCGTGGAAGTCGTTGTCGGTGGTGACGAGGCTTTTCAGAGATATATCAGTCGGCAAAAGCCCGCCGACAAGTCGAAGCAGTCCGTTGTCGGGGATAGAATTGTTTGACGTGAAAACATTGAAGCAGTAGTCACGTGCGTGCACACCTGCGTCTGTTCGTGAACAACCGACGACTTTCACCGCTTCACCGAGTGCCGATGACAGCGTTTTGTTAAGTTCCAACTCGACTGTTCGCTTGTTCGGCTGAATCTGAAACCCGGAGAAGCCTTTTCCGTTGTAAGCGATGTGACAGCGCAAATTTCTCAGATTATCCACGGCACAAACCCAACCGCGATTACTGCGGCAGCCACAACCAGCGTGACCGTCAGGCACACGCCGTCAATCGCGGCGGACTTGAGCGTACGCAAGCGTGTTCGTCCCTCGCCGCCTCGATAACAACGACATTCCATCGCGAGCGCAAGGTCGCTTGCTCGCTTAAACGCGGATACAAACAGCGGAACCAACACAGGCACGAGTGCCTTGACGCGGACTTTCAGCGAACCCGTGTCGAGTTGCGCCCCTCTCGCCTTTTGTGCCGACATTATGCGGTCGGTTTCTTCAATCAGCGTTGGGATAAACCGCAAAGCAATCGTCATCATCATCGCCAATTCGTGAACAGGGAACTTCACTTTCTTCAGCGGAGCAAGCAGGTTCTCGATTGCGTCGGTCAGCATAATCGGCGACGTAGTGTAGGTGAGCAGCGACATTCCCGCAATCAGCGCAACCACACGGACCACCATAAACACAGCGGTTTCAATCCCGTTTTCGTATATCGAGATAAACTGCCACTGCCACAACAGCTCGCCGCCTGTTATGAAGAACAGGTTAAGCACACCCGAGAAGATTATCAGCGGCAACACGGGCTTAAGCCCCTTAAGCGCAAGCGAGATTTTGATTTTCCCGACCGCGTAAGCGAAGAAAGCAAACAGAGTTGCCACAAAAATCGCCGTGAAATTCTGCGCGGCAAACAGCATAGCGATGAAGATGATGCTTTCTATCAGCTTGAAGCGTGGGTCTTGCCTGTGAAGAACCGAATCCCCGGGGAAGAATTGCCCAATTGTGATGTCTTTTAACATAGTTTACTGTTTATTTCATATAATTAAAATTACAACGAAAGAAGCCGCTTTGCCGCTTCCTCGACTGTCCGCGGCGCGCCGATGTTTATGCCGCGCCGTTTAAGCAGCAGCGCAAGCCGTGTGATTTGCGGCAACGCCAAACCCGCTTCGGCAAGCACGCCGTCCTCGGCAAACACGTCCTCGGTGTCGCCGTAAAGGAGAACCTTGCCGTCAGACATAACTAGCACCTTGTCGGTGAAACGCGCTATGTCCTCCATTGAGTGCGACACAAGCAGTATCGTCACGTTGTTGTCACTTCGGTACTTGCTGATTCGGTTCAGCACCATTTCACGCCCCGAAGGGTCAAGCCCTGCCGCAGGTTCGTCAAGAATAAGCAGCCGCGGTTGCATTGCAAGCACACCGGCGAGAGCAACGCGGCGTTTCTCGCCGCCAGATAAGTCAAACGGTGACTTGGTGAGCCACTCGTCTTTCACTTCCATTGCGGCGGCGGCTTCTTTCACCCGTGTGTCCACTTCGCTGTCAGACAACCCCATGTTCTTCGGACCAAACGCGATATCTTTGTAGCAGGTTTCCTCAAACAACTGATACTCTGAAAACTGGAACACAAGCCCTGCCTCAAAGCGTGCCGCCCTGATGTCATAGCCTTTTGCCCAGATGTCTTTGCCAAACAGCACGACTGTGCCGCTTGTCGGCTTCAGCAGTCCGTTGAGGTGCTGAACCAACGTCGTTTTGCCGCTGCCTGTGTGACCGACTATCCCTATGAACGCGCCTTCTTCCGCTGTGAAGTCCGTGCCGTCAAGCGCAGCGGCTTCAAATGGAGTGCCCGCGCCGTAGATATAGCGCAGGTTTGTTGTTGTGACTGCTGACAATGTGTTATCCTTTTGAATGTCGTTCAATATAATCGGCTATCGCAAAAGCGCAAGACTGCTCGTCCAAGATATCGGGGGCTAAGTCCCATCCGTTTTGATTCAACTGATACGCCAAAGCGGTGACTTGCGGCACGTCAAGCCCGAGTTTTCTCATCTGCTCCACATCAGAGAAGATTTCACTCGGTGTGCCGTCAGCCACAATCCGTCCGTTTGCCATAACGGCGACTCTGTCGGAAGCGGCGGCTTCTTCCATATAGTGGGTTATAAGAATCACAGTGATTCCCTTTTCACGGTTCAACCGCCGAACTGTTGTGATAACTTCTTCTCTGCCTTTCGGGTCAAGCATTGCGGTCGGCTCGTCAAAGACAATGCACTCGGGTTCCATCGCGATTACTCCCGCGATTGCCACCCGCTGCTTTTGCCCACCCGACAGCTGATGAGGCGCGTGCTTTCGGTATTTGTATATCCCCGCCGTTTTCATCGCGTTGTCTATTCTCACGCGGATTTCATCGGGGGGAACGCCGAGGTTCTCGGGGGCGAACGCCACGTCCTCTTCCACAATCGCGGCGACAATCTGGTTGTCGGGGTTTTGAAACACCATTCCCACTTTTCGCCGAATATGAAACAGCTTTGTTTCATCTTTGGTGTCCATTCCATCGACTAACACCGTGCCGTTTGTCGGCACGAGTATCCCGTTGAAGAGTTTCGCCAAAGTTGACTTGCCGCTTCCGTTTGAACCGAGGATTGAAACAAAGCTTCCCTTTTCCACCGCAAAGTCAATGCCGTGAAGCACGTCGCTTCCCTCTGTTTGCACTCCGTTCTCGTCATAGTTGCCGTATGCGTAAGATAGATTGGTTGCTTCTATTATTTTCATTCAAATTTCACAATCGCGGTATTCCCCGCAGGAAGAACAAGACCTGTGTGGGTGACAGGCAGCCCTATCTCGTCCGCTGTTATGTCCGCGCCACCGAAAACCGTTTGCATAAGGCACTTCATCACTGACGGCGACAGTCCCGCCGTGTAACCGTTCAGCATAACAAACAGCGGTTTATCCGACAACGACTCGGCGACGAGTTTCATCAGTGAATACAGCTCATCTTCGAGTTTCCACATTTCGCCTGTCGGTCCTCTGCCGTAACTCGGCGGGTCAAGGATAACCGCGTCATACTTCACTCCTCGCCTTATCTCCCTCGCAATGAATTTCTTTGCGTCGTCGGTGATATAGCGGACGTTGCCGTCTATTTTTGAGAGAACCGCGTTCTCTTTTGCCCACTGCACCATTCCCTTTGCCGCGTCAACGTGCGTGACCGACACATTCGTGCCGACACTCGCGGCTGAAAGCGTCGCGCCGCCTGTGTAGGCAAACAAGTTCAGCAGGTTTGCGTGATTACGTTGTTTCAGCAGTTCAGCCGCCGTATCCCAGTTGACCGCCTGTTCAGGGAACAAACCCGTGTGCTTGAACCCCGTCGGCTTGACCTTGAACGTCAAGTCTTTATAAGCAACGCGCCACTGCTGCGGCACATCACGGAAATACTCCCAGTGACCGCCACCCTTTGCGCTTCTTATATAACGCGCTTCGGCGGAAGCCCAACGCGGCGATAAATTCTCGTTGGTCCAGACCACAACGGGGTCGGGGCGAATGAGAACATGGCTTCCCCACCGCTCCAGTCGCTCACCGTTTGAGGTGTCTATCAGTTCATAGTCTTGCCAAGTTGACGATATTCTCATTGTTTTTATTCCAACGACAGCTGCCCCGTTTGTTCAATGCCGAGATGTTCATAGGCAAGGCGAGTGGCGGTGCGCCCCCTGTTTGTCCTTGCCACAAAGCCAAGTTGCATAAGAAACGGCTCACATACGTCCTCAAGTGTGACCGACTCTTCGCCGATTGCCGAAGCAAGTGTTTCAAGCCCGACCGGTCCGCCCGCGTAACCTTTAATCAGCATTGTGAGGAACCGCCTGTCAAGGCTGTCGAGTCCGAGGTGGTCAATCTCAAGCCGACCGAGAGCAATGTCGGCAAGGTCTTTCGTGATTGTGCCGTTGCCGAGGACTTCCGCGAAATCACGAACACGTTTCAGCAGTCGGTTGGCGATACGCGGCGTTCCGCGTGAACGGTGCGACATCTCCGCCGCTCCCTCGTTCGTCGTCGGGATAGCGAGAATGACAGACGACCGCATAATTATCTCTTTCAACTCCGCTTCGTCATAAAGCTCAAGCCGAAGTATCACGCCGAACCTGTCGCGCAGAGGACCTGTCAGCTGCCCTGCCCTCGTCGTCGCGCCCACTAATGTAAAGTGCGGCAGGTCAACCCGTATCGACTGTGCCGAAGGACCTTTGCCTATCATTATATCAAGTGCCGAATCTTCCATTGCGGGATAAAGCACTTCTTCCACTTGACGCGACAGCCTGTGTATCTCGTCGATAAACAGCACGTCGCCGTCTTGCAGGTTGGTGAGAAGCGCCGCCAAGTCGCCTGCCTTCTCTATCGCGGGACCCGATGTGATTTTGATGTTCGTGCCCATTTCGTTCGCGATAATTCCCGCAAGCGTCGTCTTGCCAAGACCGGGCGGTCCGTAGAGAAGTACGTGGTCAAGGCTTTCACCCCGTGCCTTTGCCGCTGATATGAACACACGGAGGTTTTCTTTCGCTTTGTTTTGCCCGATGTATTCGGCGAGGGTGCGAGGTCGAAGCGAGTATTCAACGTCTGTGTCGTCCGCTTGAAACGTCGGTTCTACGTTACGCGGCGTTTTCAGCTTGATGTTTTGGTTCTCTATCATCGTTTAGATAACTTTCTTAGTGCAAGTTTAATCATCTCGGAGGTCGACGTGCCCGCTTCAACGCCGTCAAGCGCTTTTGCGGCGTCACTTGCCGCAAACCCAAGCACTACAAGCGCACTGATTGCTTCGGCGGCGAAGTTTCCTTTTGTGCCGACTGACTTCAGCCGTGACACCGAACCCTCGCCCGTCATCTTAGCGAGTTTTTCTTTCAACTCAAGAATAATGCGGCTTGCCGTCTTTGCTCCTATGCCGGGGCACTTAACCAACCGCTCGTTCTCTTCTGATATAACCGCGAGAGCAAAATCCCCCGCTGTCAAAGAAGAAAGAACAGACAACGCGGCTTTTGGACCGACGCCCGATACAGAGAGCAGCAGCTTGAACGCCGTCAGTTCAAAGTCGTCGGTGAAGCCGAATATTTCCGCGTTGTTTTCAGAGAGGTGCATATAGGTGAAGAGCCTTGCGTTCTCATCAATTTTCAGTGAAGCGGAAGTTTGTGCGCTTGTCCGCACCGCGTAACCCACGCCGCCGCATTCGATAACGGCGAGGTTCTGTTCAAGGTGGACGACTTTGCCGTTTAGTGAATAAATCATCTTGTTCTCGGTTGTTAATTGACTTTGCCTGTATTGAACACGCTGTTTCCGATAGAATGTGCGGCACAGATTGCCACCGCAAGCGCGTCAGCCGTGTCGTCGGGCTTCGGTATCTCATAGAGCGAGAGTATGCGGCAGACCATCTCCTGCACCTGCCGCTTTGTCGCGTTGCCGTACCCCGTCACCGCTTGCTTCACTTGAGGTGGCGTGTACTCATAGAAAGGTATGCCGCGCTGTTCGGCGCACAGGATAACCACGCCGCGCGCTTCGGCGACTTCAATCCCCGTCGTCTTGTTGTTCGTGAAGAACAGGCGTTCAGCCGCCATAAAGTCAGGGCGATACTTGTCGAGAACAAACGCGAGGTCGTCGTGGATTTCGGCAAGGCGTTTCGGGAACGGAGTGCCCGCGTTTGTTGTTATGGCGGCGTATTCGCTCACCGTCAGCTTGCCTGAAGCAAAGTCCACTATTCCAAAGCCGGTTATCGCGTAACCCGGGTCGATACCTATTATTCTCAAGTTGTTCTCGACTATATATGCGAAACGCGTACCCGTTATGGTACGCGTTTCATTGATAAGGTGGGGCGGATAGTGGGAATTGAACCCACGGTCTCGAGGACCACAATCTCGCGCGTTAACCGATTACGCTATATCCGCCATATTGAGGGGGGGAGGTGCAAAGGTATTGGCACGCCATATTGGATTCGAACCAATGACCTACCGCTTAGAAGGCGGTTGCTCTATCCGACTGAGCTAATGACGCAGTGGAGCGGGTGATGGGAATCGAACCCACACAGCCAGCTTGGAAGGCTGGTATTCTAACCATTGAACTACACCCGCGAGGTTGACTTGTTGTTGAATGTCAAAACAACGCTCGGGCGTTATTATAACATAAAAAGAAAAACTTGTCAAGTGTGAGAAGTGCAGTCAAATTGTATAAATTAGGCAATAAAAGCGGACAATATATTGTGATAATACACAAAGTTTACTGAAATCGTCAACAATTAGGGTAAAGGACTTGAAATTTACTCGTGAATGTGGTAGTATTAGTCAAGAAGTATTTTTTTGCGTCGCAGACCACTTGTTCACTCCACTATGCCGTTCTTCGGCGGTCAAGCGGCGATTTTATTCCACCAAGGAAAGGAAGAGTTATGGCAGAAGCAAAGAAACCGGTGGCTAAAGCAGTCGTTACCGACGCGAAGCCCGCGGTAAAAGCAACCACCACAGACGTAAAAGCAGAGGCAGTCGCAGCAAAACCCGTTGAGGTGAAAGCACCTCAAGCGGCGGCGGCTCCCGCCAAGAAACCCGAAGCAAAGCCCGCTCCCGCAAAGAAACCTGCAGCAAAGAAAGAACCCGAGAAGAGCATTGATGTTCTTCAAAACGCACTCTGGGCAAAGTTCGAGAAAGCAAACACAGACGGTGCGGACATACCTCTCGCTATCCAGATTGACGTTTACGACTTCGGCACTCTCTATCTCGCTCTCCGCGACGACGGCAAGCACGTTCAACCGTATCCCTACCAAGGAAACGATGGCGTGTTAAGCGGCAGCTACGACAATATCGCTGAGTTCATTGACGGAAAACTCTCGTTCCACGACGCTGTTCTCGCCAAGAAGCTGAACTTCTACGGCGACCTCCGCAAGTTCCTCGCGGTTCGCAAGTTCCTCGACATCTAATCAACGCAAAGTTTCACATACGCATAAGCAAACACACTTCGTAAAAGCGGAGGGTGTTTGCTTGGCTTTGCCTAAAGAAAAATATTAAGGAGATTTCCCACAATGAAACGCACCTATCAGCCCAAAAAGAAACAACGCAGCAGAGAACACGGCTTCCTTAAAAGAATGTCAACCAAAAACGGGCGCAAGGTTATCGCTCGTCGTCGCGCAAAAGGCAGAAAGACACTGACTCTTTGACAGCGGACAACCCCGACAACCAAAGCAAGCTGACTCATCACGAGAAGCGAAAGCCACCGCTTGCCGTTCGGTATGCTCGTGTCAAGAAGAACCGCGAGTTCTCTTACGTTTTCAAAAAAGCGAGGTCTATGGGTACGGCGGCTTTTGTTTGCTATTACCTTGAAAGCCGCGGTAGAGTCAATCGGCTCGGCATCGTCACCTCAAAGAAAGTCGGCAACGCCGTCAAACGCTCACGGGCGCGCCGCGTTATCCGCGAGGCGTTTCGCCGCTACGACCCACTCCTTAAATCAAAGACCGACAAACGCTTCACGTTCGTGTTTCTCTGCCGAGATAAAACCCCCGCGATGAAGTCGGGTTTCATCTACGAACAGATGACCAAGTTTGTCACACCAAAACTCCTCCCTAAATGAAATATATCTTCATCGGAATTATAAAGCTGTATCAGCTTTCTTTGGCTAAGATTCTCACGCCCTGCTGCCGCTTTGTCCCGTCCTGTTCCGCATACGCCGTCACGGCTATTCAGCGGTACGGGGTGTTCAAGGGCGGCTTTTTGGCGTTTAAGAGAATTGTTCGCTGCAATCCGTTTTCCGCAGGAGGAAGCGACCCTGTGCCGTGAACGACACATTACCAAAGAAACGAGGTGTAACCCATAACTTTTATCTATTCTATAATAGGCACGCCACTCGGTTATATCATGTGGGTGCTGTATCTGCTCGTCAAGAACTTCGGCGTGGCAGTCATTCTGTTCACTTTGGTCGTTAAACTCGCGAGTTTTCCGCTCAACATAAAACAGCAAAAGAATATGGCGATTTCGCAGCTTTATGCTCCGCGTGTGCAAGAGATTCAGCGGAAGTATCGGAACAACAACCAAAAGATGCAAGAGGAGATGTCGAAGCTCCAAAAGGAAGGCTACAACCCAATGGGTGGTTGCGGACCTATGATTGTCATTATGGTTATCCTCTTCGGCGTCATTGACGTTGTGTACAAGCCGATGACCCACCTTGAACGGCTTGATTGGGTGGAGAAAGGCAGCATTGAGATTGTAAAGGAACTCGGTGCCGAAGCCGAGTATGCCTCGGTTGTTCTCGGAAGCGAACAGGACAAGCAACTGATTCTTGAGTTCATCAAAGACGATTCAACAATCAACATCACCGCCGCGTTACCGCAGTATGTCAGCACTGAAACAGACAAACGCGGCAACGAGATTGACACCAAACTCGTTTACGCAAAGCACGTCACCAACGACGAACGCGAGAATATAGGCGGCTTTGTCGCCGACAACCTCGACGCTCTCATCTCAAAGAACTCGCGGCTCTCGTTTCAAGTGAAAGACGCGCTCAAGTCAATCTCAACCAGTTACCGCAAAGGTTCGCTTTACGGTGAGCTTGCCGCTGTTCAGATGTACGGCACAAGCCCCGACGCGTTCCGTGACGAACGACTGAAACCCGAGATTTACACCAAACTCGACACCTTGACCGAACGCATTATCTTCCTCGGGTTGAACCTCGGTCAACGGCCGAGCCTCAAGTTTGAACCGCTGATTATTATCCCGATAATATCGTTCATCTTCTCGGCGCTTCAAATGTATATCACGAGTGTGATACAGAAAAAGACAATGCCCGACGTTCAGCAAAACGCTCAGGCAATGTCGTCAATGAAGATGATGTATGTTATCGCACCTGTGTTCTCGCTCTGGATTTCGTTCACCGTGCCGGCAGGCGCCGGGTTCTACTGGGCTGTGTCTTATATGTTCGGGATAGCGCAAAGTATCGCGACCTACAAGTTCTGGCCGCCCGAGAAGATAAGAGCCGAAGCTCTCGCGAAACAAAAGGCACGAGCCGACTTCGTGGTTAAGTACACGCCGCAACAGACCAAAGCACTTGAAACATCTGAAACAACTGGCGAAACGTCAGACGAACAGCCCATGGCAGAAGAAAAGAAATTCTCGGAATTATCGAAGCGGCAGAAAGACGAAGTGCTGAAAAAACGCCTTGAAGAAGCACGCAAGCGAATGGACGAAAAGTACGGCGACTGACCACTATACTTTTATAAGGTTTAAGCAGTGTGACTGCGTAACCTGAAAGGAATTGCTTATAAATTATGGAAAAGATTTTCACGGGGAAATCCTTTGATGAAACCAAGGACAAAGCCTCGGAGTTCTACGCGGGATACGGCGTGGCGAGTTTTGAGATAGACTACGAGATTATCGAGCAACCGGTGAAGAAACTCTTCGGGGCAAAGGGCGAGTATCGCATACGCGCAATCGCCGAGATTCCGCAAGAGAAAACCAAAACGCTCGTTGAAGCCGAGGCTGTCCCCGCACCAATCGTGACGGTCGCGCCTAAGTCAACGGAAGCCGCGGTGGTTGACAAACCGAAACTCGAACCGAAGTCAACCGAAGCGATAGCCGCTTATTTAGACGGGATACTGAAGCTGCTCGGCTTGTCGGGATACAAGATAACAACGTCGGAGAAAGACGGGCTGGCACTGATTAACATCGAGGGCGAACACCTCGGTGCTGTCATAGGCAGACGCGGCGAAACCCTTGACGCGCTTCAATATCTCGCGATACTGTCGTCGAACCGCGGCGACGGCAAGACAGGCAAATCAAAGCTGACAATCGACTGCAACGGTTATCGACGCAAACGCCGCTTCACACTTGAAAACGTGGCGGAACGGACCGCCGAGAAAGTCATCTCTACAGGCAAGAAAGTGACGCTTGAGGCGATGAATCCGTATGAACGGCGTATCATACACAGCCGAGTGTCGAAGATAGACGGCGTGACTTCGGGTTCAATCGGAGAAGAACCGTTTCGCAAAGTGGTTATCTCAGCTGACGGCAAAACAAAAAGCAAAGCCTCTCCCCTGCCCCAATCCGCCGAGCCTGCTCGAGTGAACACGACTTCTCCCACAGCGGCACAAGCACAAGCACCTCGCAAGAACGACCGCCGCCCCGCGCCTTCCGCAAAGAAACGCGACGCCGAACCGACGTTTGAAACATCGTTTGAACGCGACTATAAGAAAGTGGGAACGGGACTTAGCGTGTCGGAGGAAACAGCGGAGTTCGAGAAGAACGCGCTGCTTTACGGCAAGATAGAGTTATAGTAGGTTAAATTAAAACGCTAAAGCGTTTTTGCAGTTTACGGCGTGGATTTAACCGTCCTGATACGCCGGTGCGCGGCGAAAACTCAAAACACTTTAGGGATTTTGAGTTTAACCGGTTATATAACAATAAAGAAGCGTGGTAAAGAAGTGCCACGCTTCTGGTTTTAAGCGGAGATTCCGCCCTGCGGGAGTGCCAAGGGCTTTTCGGTCGCCCGCCTCTGCCTCGAGAGGTATGACCTTCGGATATGCGCCCCGGTTGCTGACATCGGGTTACATAAATAATAAGTTCTGTAACTGTTGACAAAGCTCACGGTATACGTTATAATATAGGTAGGACTTGTGTAAGCGTTGCATATCTTAATATAAGAAACGGGGATTCGTATGAAGAACCTCAAGATACGATATAAAATACTGTCGGGCTTTATCATCGTGGCTTTACTGACTGTCGTGGTCGGAATGGTCGGCGCTATCTTCGTCAACACTTTCAGCGCGGAAACCTCCAACGCGGTCAACACCGGCGTCAACGCGATGAAAGTAAACCAACTCGGTATCTACATATACGACACGCGTTCAGTCGAACGTGCTTCCGCTCTCTACAAGTGTATTCGTCGTGACGACGAGGTCACGAAGATAATGGAAAGCACCCTCCCTGAACTCGACGAGCAGAGTGACGCACTTTTCTTGGAGATAGAACGCGGTATCACAGTCCAAACGCGTCCTTACTTTGACAAGTTGATTGAATCGCGCGACGCATTGAACGCGGAACGGAAGCACTTTCAAGAAGTGATGACGGGCGACTACACCTACATAACCTATCTCATTATGGTGGCTATGGTCGGTGAAGCGATGGACAAACTTGACCCGTATTACGACGACATCTCGCTTCGGATAAACGAACTGACGGCGTTTGTCGGCACTGACCTCTCCTCAAAATCAAAGGCGACCGCAACTTTGGCGGTGGAACTGACCGCTGTCATTGTCGTCATAATGGCACTCGCTGTTGCGGGAGCGATTCTCCTTGGGCTTTACATCTCGCACCTTATTGCACCCGCTGTGTCGTTTATGAGCGTTATTCTCGACCAATCGGGGCGATACGGCAGGGTTCAGTTTGACGAAGATGAAGTCGAATACCTCATGCAGATATCGGCTCGGTCTGACGAGGTGGGTATCTGCGCCAAAAACCTTAACTCAATGCTTGAGCGTATCGCGCTCATGGCTGACAAACTCGGCAGTGTGGCGCAAGGCAACTTGACTGTGCAAGCGAACAGCCTGTCGCCTGACGACAGAATAGGCAACGCGGTTATTCAAATGGTGGAAAACCTGAACGCGTTGTTCGGCAACGTGTCAAACGCCGCTCACTTGGTTGACAGCGGAGCGAACCAGATTGCCGACACCTCAATCAGTCTTGCAAGAGGCACGGTGGAGCAATCGACTGCGGTTGAAGAACTGTCTGAATCCGTTTCGGGGATATCAAAAGTCATAAAGAAAAACTCAGAGATGACACTTGAGGCTTCACAGTTATCAAAAGAAATGATGAAGAACGCCGAAATCGGCACAACACAGATGGTCGAGATGACCAAATCAGTCTGGGAAATCAGCGAAGCGAGCCGCAACATCTCAAAGGTTATCAAAGTAATCGAGGACATTGCGTTCCAAACAAATATCTTGGCACTAAACGCTTCGGTGGAAGCGGCGCGCGCAGGTGCGGCGGGCAAAGGCTTCTCGGTAGTCGCCGGTGAGGTGAGAAACCTTGCGAACAAATCAGCGCAAGCGGCAAGCGAAACCCACCGCCTCATTGACACCACGGTGCAGAAAGCCGAATACGGCGCGTCTATCACCGAAGACACGGCGGTATCTCTTGAGAAGATAATGAGCGGCATTACAAACAGCGCGACTATCATTGAGGGAATCTTTGAATCGGGGAGCGAACAACAAAGCTCTATCGAAAGAATCCTTGACAACGTGGACCGTATCACATCTATCGTTCAACGAAACTCCGCGGTTGCCGAAGAAACGGCGGTTTCTTCAAAAGAACTCAGCACACAATCGGATATCCTGTCGGGCAACGTAGCGAAGTTTGAGCTGAAGTCGCAGACTTTCGGGTTTGAGGACGACGAAGACGAGGACGAACGCGACAACAGCACGCCTGTCGTTGTGTTTGAAAGCCCGTTTGAAATTGATTTAGACCGCGAACCGGAACAAGACGACGCCACTGACGACGACGACGAGATTATCCTTGAGTTGTAGTCGTTCCCGAAGGTCTACCCCTCGGGCACAGGCGGGCGCCAGAACGACTCAGTCGACGCCCTTGCCCCGCAGTAGCGAAAGTGAATCATATATATCACACATAACGGTTGAAGTGGTTTCAACCGTTATGTTGTTTTTGCAGAAACGAAAGGAACAACCAAAGTATGGGGCGTTCAGTCAAAGTCGGCGCGGTCATATCGGGCATATCCGTGTTAATGAACGTGGTGTACGGGCTTGTTATCGTGCCGCTTATGCTGCGAACACGCGGTGCGGCTGAGTTTGGGCTGTACAATATGTGTACGTCAATCCTGCTCAGTTTGTTGGTATTGCAAGCAGGGTTTGTGTCCACATATATGCGTTACGCGGTTCAGCTTGAGGAAAAAGGCGAAACAACAAAGCGTGACGAACTGAACGGCTTGTTCCTCACAGTCTTTGTCGCCCTTGCGGTGATTATGGCGGCTGTAGGCGTGGCAATCGCGCTGAACACCGAGTTTGTGCTTGGCGTGGGTGCGACAGCGGCTGAAATCGCATTGACCAAGAAGCTTATGCTTGTGCTGTCGGCATTGGTTGCGCTTAACACACTAAACGGAATGTTTCTTGGGATTTTCACCGCGAGAGAACGCTTTGTGTTTGTCAAGTCTATCGCTTTGTTTGATATCTTGGTGCGTACCGCGCTTCTGTTCCCTGTTCTCTACTTTGGCGGCGACGCGGTTGACGTTGTACTTGTTTGGCTTGGCGTCGTCACGGTTGAGCTTGTTTGCTATGTAGTCAAGAACG
The DNA here is from genome assembly GCA_031260665.1 of Oscillospiraceae bacterium. GTDB lineage: Bacteria > Bacillota > Clostridia > Oscillospirales > Ruminococcaceae > Ruminiclostridium_E. The sequence goes on from JAISLD010000048.1 coordinate 45,763, forward strand.
TGTCACTCGGTGTGAAGTTCAGGTTTTCCAACTTTGACTGGCGTTTGCTTCGTGAGATACTTGGGTTTACGTTCTTTATACTTTTGAAAACAATGGTTGACGTTCTTATTTGGAGAATAGGTTCGGTGCTGGTCACGCGGTATCGCGGTGCTGAACACAACGCGGTATTCGGTATCGGTTTGTCGTTCTACGCCATGTATCAGCAACTCGGGCTGCTGCTTTCGGGGTTCTTAATTCCCGCAATCAATCGGCTCACCGCGTCTAAGAAAGAGAACGCCGCGGAAATGCAAACGGAGCTGATGTTAAAGGTGGGGCGGCTTCAGTTCTTTATCTGCTCGTTTGTGATAACCGCGTTCGCTTTCTTCGGTCGTGCTTTCATTGCCGACTATGCAGGCGAAGGTTATGAGGGTTCTTACGTTATATCCCTCCTCATGATGATATCAATGCTTCTCCCTTTTTGCATGCAGCTTGCCGAACAAACCGCCGTGTCGAAGAATCTGCACCGTAAGATGACCGTCGGTTACACGTTGTTCGCCGTGGCTACTCTTGCCATTTCTATTCCGCTGACTAAACTCTACGGTGAGATAGGCGCGGCTGTCGGGTTGTCAATCGGGGTTGTTGCTTCGTATAATATCTATCAAATCGTTTATTCTCACAAGGTGGTGGGAATGAATATGAAGTCGTGGGGGCGTAGTCTGCTGTCGTGCCTGCCGTCGTTTGTTATCCCTTGTATCGTCGGCGCGCTGATAATGCTGTTCGGTGGGATAAACAAGATTGCGGCGTTTATCCCGTTTGCCGTTCTTTATACGGCTGTTTACTGGGCGTCGGTTTGGTTTATCGGAATGAAAGATTATGAGAGAAACCTCTTTCTTGTTCCCGCAAAACGAATACTCGCGAAGATAACGCGGAAACAAAACTGACTGTCACAACTTTCCTCGTATCATCTCCCCTGCTTTTGCACACAATAGTTATGCAGCCAAGTGGTTGCGAAAGGAAGTGATATCGTGGGAACTCCTAACTTTGTGAACCAAGGCGTCAACTGCTGTGTCAAAGACTGCTCGCATTACTGCGACGGCGACAGATGTACGCTGAAAACAATAAACGTAGAAGCGCACGCTTCAGCGGCAAACAGCACAGGCAGCGACTGCGGCTCTTACGAGTGCCGACAGGCAACTTAGCCAAACAAAGCAAGCCCCCTCTCCCCTTTTTGGGGAGAGGGGGTTGTTTTATGATTACGTATCGCATTAGCTTATTGCCGGTATGACAACGGTGCGGTTCTTTGTTAAGCAACTCGTACATAAAATAAAGGTGAACGGAGGTCTGCCTATGAACAAAGCGGTATACAAATTCGCAAACAAACTTGACAATATGAAGCGGGCACTTGAGAAACACTCGTATGTTCAACTGAAAGACGACACAGAGCTGACCGCCGAACCAACCGAAGCACTCATCACCTGCTCATCGGGTGAGGTGCGGATTGCACTCAGGCAAAACATTCTTGTCGTCACGGGGACGCGGCTGACCGTGCGTGGCTTCGGCGACAGCGGGCTGAACGTGACGGGGAAAATCAGCGGTATACGTTTCGAGGGCAAAACAATATGACAAACTACATAAAAGCGACAGCCGAGGGCGCGAACACCGACTGTTTCTTCGGGGACGCGGTGGCTGACGGCGTTTGTATCTGCGATATGACAGGCGACAACGGTGTCTGCGAGTTCACTTGTTCAGCCGCTGATTACGGCAAATGCACACGGCTTGCCTCACGGCACGGCGTTCGCACCAAAGTGGTTGAGAGGCACGGCGTGTTCTTTCGTGTGAGAAAATATTTGTCGCGGTTCGGCGCGTGGTTCGGGGTGGCGGGGTTCTTCGCTGTTATTTACGTTATGTCGCTTTATATTTGGGAAATCGACGTGACGGCAAGCGAAAATGTATCTCAAAGCGAAGTGCTTGCGATTCTTGACGACATGGGGATAAAATCAGGCGTGAGGTCGTCTGATATCATTGTTGCGAACGCCGAGAATGAGTTGATTGTTCGCTCGCGCAAGATATCGTGGGCTGACATTCAAAAGAAAGGCGCGACACTTCACGTGAGTATCAGCGAACACACAGAAGCCGACGGGCTGAAGCCCTGCAGCATTGTCGCAAAGTACAGCGGCGTGATAAAGTCTGTAAAACTGCGTGGCGGCAAGCTTCTCGCGGACACGGGCGACACGGTGAAGGCAGGCGATGTGTTAATCAGCGGTAATTATAAGGGAAACCTCACGCGTGCAAACGCCGAGATTATCGCCGACTGCACCCTCATCGAAACTTTTTTCACGCCATTTAATGAAACAATAAAAGCACCGACAGACGAAACGCTGTCACAAACAACGCTTGTTCTGCTTGGAAAAAACATTCCGCTTTATTTGCACGAAATTGACGCAAACAACACGAAATACACCGAAGAAAACTATAAACCGAGGATATTTGGCAAGTTACCGCTGCCTTTTACGCTCAGCAAACGCGAGTATCGCAAAGTTGCGGAAAAAAAAATCACGCGGACGCCGAACGACAGCGTGGCGGATATTCGGCGGCAAATTGATGAATATAAAGCGGTTTTTTTGAAAAACACGGTAAACTTGAAAGAAAACGTGAAGTTTGTGTCGGGAACAGACGGCGTGAGGGCAAAAGTGGTGTTTACATTTGAGGGGGATATCGCGGAGGAAATGGGGATTGAGTAATTTATGTAAATCAGATAAACAAAGCGACCTTTTTAATGAGGTCGCTTTATGCGCCGTTACGACACCAACAAGATACCCGAGTTGTTAAGCACCTGCGAGCTGTAGAGGAACAGCACGTCTGAACCTTTCGTGAAATCCGTCAACA
>JAISLD010000039.1 GCA_031260665.1 Oscillospiraceae bacterium
GCAGGAGCGGATTTAACCGTCCTGATACGCCAGTGCGCGGCAAAGCCGCGCCGCCGCTTCGCGGCGAAAACTCAAAACACTTTAGTGTTTTGAGTTTAACTGGCTATATTACACAATCAATTTCGTATAAGGTAAATTATGCGAACAAAAGAGGGGCTAATTTAATCTGATATATTCATCAGTCACTTGCTCAATCAACTTCACAAGTCGCAGGCTCGGCCGTTCAAAGTACGCGTTGTCGATTTTGATTACGCGCCCCTCGCCGTATGCCGCGGTAAGCGACAAAAAGCTGTCGGCAATCGGATAATCGCCGCCTAAGATAATCAAGTTGACGCCGACGCCGAGAATCGCGTCTTTGTCGGCATTGTATCGTGTGCCGTCAGCGGCGTTGCGCCCAAAACACGACAGCACCGCGCTTTCTAATGTGTCGGGTGTTGCGGCGCGAATCCCCTCGGTGATGTAGACAAAGTTACCAAGGTTAACCGCTTTTGAGTTATCAAGTGCATGAGACAATGGAGCGAATACTTCTTCGCCGTTTATCCCTCCCGTTTGCTCACCGCCGAACAGCCGCCCGATGTCTCTGTAAACATTTTTCAGTGCCGATATGCTTGTTGGATACTCGATTGTTAATATTTTAACATTATTTTTTTCAAGGAAGAACCGCTCTTGTTGCGGCAGTTCCGCTGATGTTAGAAGAACGTCGGGCGACAACGCGATAATCCTGTTGTAATCAGGTGAAAGTCCGCTGCCGATTGACGTTTTCTCCACAAGTTTGTCGGGGTAAACGCACTCGTTCACTCGGCCGACGACACGTGATTCAAAGCCAAAGTCGCCGATAATCTCGCCGATAAACGGTGTCAGCACAACAACGCGTTTAGGCGCGGAGTTGAACGTCACGCTGTTGACGACAACGGGATATTCGCGAGGAACGGTTGGTTCTGTTGCCGCTGTCGTTTCTTCCGGGGTTGACAGCCCAAGTTTCTCACAAGACGTGAGCATAAGAACAGACAACAGCAAAGCTGATAAAATAAACTTTCGCATTGTAACATCACTCGACATTCTGTTCGGCTTTAACTAACGATAAAAACGCTTCTAATTCGCTTTGCTTCGACAACTTGCAGGCAACAGCGCGCAACTTCGCCGCGCCTCTCATACCGCGAAGATACCAGCCGATATGCGCCCTCGCCTCTTTCATAGCCGTCAGTTCGCCTTTGTTTGTGATAATAAGCTCTATGTGATTTCGTATAATCTCAAGTTTCTCGTCAAGTGTCGGCGGTGTGTACGTTTGATTGTTGAAGTAAGCGTTCACTTCGGCAAAAAGTTGCGGGTTGCCAAGTACCCCGCGTCCGATTCCCACAAGGTCGCAACCGGTTTGCTCGTACATACGAAGCACATCGTCAAGCGTTGCGACATCGCCGTTGCCGACAACAGGGATTTTCACCGCTTGTTTCACTCGTTTGATTACATCTCGGTCCGCCCTGCCCGAATAAAACTGCTCGCGCGTTCTCGCGTGAACCGTGACGGCTGAAGCACCCGCTTGTTCAACCACACGGGCGGTTTCCACCGATGTGTCGTCGCTCCAACCTGAACGTATCTTGACTGTGACCGGCACGTCTGACGCTGACACTACGGCTTTGACTACCGCTGACAAAAGCGGCAAGTCTTTCAGCAAAGCCGACCCTGCCCCCTCACGCACGACTTTCGGCACGGGGCAACCCGCATTGATGTCTATGAAGTCCGGTTTGTTTCGTATAACTTTCTCGGTGGCTTTCGCCATAGAATACGGCTCGTTTCCAAACAGCTGAACCCCGACAGGTCGTTCGTCGTTTGTCAGCCGAATCAGCCGCTCAGAACCCTCGTTGTTATAGCAAAGTCCCTTTGCGCTGACCATCTCGGTGGTGACGACAGCCGCGCCAAAACGGCGGCATATAGCACGAAACGCGGCGTCGCCCGCACCCGCGAGAGGTTCAAGGGCGGCAGTCTGTGGAAGCGTGAGATTCCCGATTGTGATAGTGTTCATTCATCAAAAGTATACCATATACTGCCTTGAATGTCAAACTTGACTTACTATGCAGTCTTATGCTATAATAGATGTATATTTCTATACAAGGTATTATATGGGAAAAGGCAAACTGCTTGTTATAGACGGGCTTGACGGCACAGGCAAAACCACACAACACGAACTACTGAAACAAAGCGGCGTGCTTGGTGAGGCGTTGTTCGTCAAGTTTCATACACGAGGCACAGACACAGGGAATGTCGTGACGAAGTATCTTGACGGCAAGCTCCCCGCAAACCCGTATGCCGCGGCGATGTTCTACGCTATGGACAGGTACGTCAGCGGGCAAACCGACAAGTGGCTTCGTCACTATGAAAGCGGCGGCGTTGTTATCGCGGAACGATACGTCACGTCAAACGCCGTTTATCAGTCGGCAAGGCTGCCCAAGACAGAACGATTCAACTTCATTGAGTGGCTCTACGACTTGGAGTACGGCAAGCTTTCGCTGCCCAAACCCGACCGCGTGTTCTTCCTCACAATGCCCGAAGAAGTGAGCAAACGTCTGGTTGATTCACGTGGAGAAGCGCGTGATATCCACGAGAGCGACGCTCCCTATCGAAGCGAATGTGGCGCAACGGCGCGTTACATAGCGGGACTTGACGGTTGGGAAACGATTGATTGCGTCAAAAGCGGCGCGCTTCGAAACGTCGATGATATTCAGTTGGAACTTGTTACAAAAATAAAGGATTTTTTAGATTAGATGTTAGAGTTTAAGCCAATACGATTGTCAGACGGCGAAGCGGTGCGTGAAGCGCTTGCGGAGTCGGGCTATGATGGATGTGAATACAGTTTCGGCAATCTGTTTTGTTGGAGAGACGTTTATAAAAACGAAGTCTGCTTCCACAAGAACACGCTGTTCATCAAGAATCAAAACGGGTACTACTTCCCTGCCGGACAAGTTGACACCGAGAACGCGTTGTTTCTCATCACCGAACACGCAAAGAATAACGGCAAGCCGATTAAGTTTGCGACAGTGCCAAAGCAGAAACTGGGCGAGCTGACCTCGCTCTCTGAAGGCAAGGCGAGCAGTCCGCGTGATTTGTTCGACTATGTTTACACACGAGAAAGCCTTGCTTCGCTTCGTGGAAAGAAACTTCACGCAAAGCGGACCAACGCCGCAAGGTTCTACGAGTTTTGCGGCGGTGATTTCACCTACGAACCTCTGACCGAGTACAACATAGAGGAATGTAAGACGCTCAGTTTCAACTGGTGCCAAGAGAACAACGTCGATATCGGCAACCAAAAGGACAGTTGCGCTGTTGACGAGGGACTGGAGAACTTCTTTGCTCTCGGCTTTGTCGGCGGTATGCTGCGCGCGTTCGGCAAACCCGTGGCGTTCACTTACGGTGAGCGGCTGAACCACGACACGTTCGTGTCACACGTGGAGAAAGCGATGTCGGCGATTCAAGGCACCTATGCCGCGATAAACACGGAGTTCGCACAGAACGCACTTGACGGTTATGTCTATATCAACCGCGAGGACGACACGGGCAGCGAAAACCTAAGAAAGGCAAAGCTGTCGTATGACCCGATAAAAATGATTGAAAAGTTTACTTTTGAAGTGAAAGGATAGGTTTTGTATGGTATGTGTGCTTTTATCAGAAGGATTTGAAGAAGTTGAGGCGGTCACGGTGCTTGACTATCTCAGGCGAGCGGGCATTGACGCGAAATCAATCCCCGGTGGCGAGTTCGTCGCCCGTGTGAAAGGCAGCCACGGCATTAAAATTGAGCTGACCGCGTTTGAACCCGACTATGACAATCTTGAGATGATTGTTCTCCCGGGTGGGCAACCCGGCACAAACAACCTGCGTCAAGAAGAAGCGGCGCAAAAGCTGATTCTTTACGCGGCTGACAACAATATCCCGATTGGGGCAATCTGTGCCGCACCGACAATCCTTGCGGGACTGGGACTGCTTGAAGGTAAACGAGCAACCTGCTTCCCAAGTTGCAAGGAACAAATGGCAGGCGCGATTTATACGGGGGCGGCTGTGGAAACCGACGGCTTGTTCACCACGTCGCGTTCCGCAGGGACGGCGCACCTTTTCGCATTAGAACTGATACGGATACTTCGCGGCAAGGAACTTGCGCAAAGAGTAGCCGACGGTTTACACTTTGAATGATATGTAAGGCCATATGCAGAACAACGACAGCGAAGGATTCTTCGCGGAAAAGCCAAAACGCCGCATATTCACCGACGACAGCGACGATGTTTTCCCTCCCTCGGTTGACGATGAACCAATTGACGATGATTACGACAAACCAAACATCGACCCGGAGCGGATAAAAGAGATACGCTATCGTCAAGCAAACCGCACCGCCACGCATATCTTGACGGCGGTCGTGCTTGTTATACTCACTGTGTCGGTTTCCGTGATACTTTCGTATTACATCGTCCGCGGTTCGCTTGATTTTGTCGGCATAGGTATGCGTGACTACGACATACGAGTGGAAATCCCGCCTTACGCTACGGTCGACGAAGTAGCCGCGCTTCTCCACAACAACGGCATTGTCGATACGCCCGAGCTGTTCAAGCTGTATGTCAAGGTGTCGGGGAAAGACACGGGGTTCATCGCGGGAGAATACACCCTCGGTTCAAACCTCACTTACTCCACAATGGTTCGCTTAATGCAAACCACCAAAAAAGAAACGAAGCTCGTCACTCTGCAGATAATGGACGGCATGACGGTCGCACAGATTGGCGACCTGCTTGAAGAAAACGGTGTCTGCCGTTCTTCCGATTTTCTGAAGTTTGCCGCGACCAAGAACGACTGGTACAACTTTGAGAAGCGGCTTCACGTTGACACCGACAAGTACTTGCAGCTTGAGGGCTTCCTCTACCCCGACACCTACGAGTTCTACTCGGCGCTTGATATCGACGGCAATATGCCCGAAAACACGATAAAAGAAGCCGAAACAGCGATTCGTAAGCTCTTCTCGAACTTCAACAGCAAGATAACCAAAGAGATGTACCGCGAGATGTATGACGAGGGCTTTCAGCTGAACGAGTTTGTCACGCTGGCTTCTATGGTGCAAAAGGAAGCGGGCACTGTTGAAGAGATGGGGCTGGTGGCTTCTGTGTTCAAGAACCGACTTGAAGCCGCGGACAATTTCCCGTATCTTCAGTCGGACGTGACGGTGCTGTATGCCGAGAACTTCATCAAACCGAATCTCGCTGATTTAAGCGGAAACTTCTCGCGGATACCCGAACTTTACAACAGCTACAAGTCAAAGGGGCTGCCGCCCGGTCCAATCTGCTCACCAAGCGGCGACGCGATGAAAGCGGTGCTGAACTCACCCAAAACGAATTATTATTACTTCTGTGCCGAACCTAACACGATGGAGATGTACTTCGCCGAAACACTTGCCGAACACGAGCGAAACCTTGATAAGATAGGGCTTGGCGGTTCGGGGATTATGGTCGAATGATGACAAAACTTCTCTCCCCTGTCGGTGATATGGAGTCGCTGAAGTGCGCTGTTCTTTACGGGGCTGACTCGGTTTACCTCGGTGGCTCGGCGTTTGGAATGAGGGCGGGTTACGGTGGCAGACGCGGCGGGTTTGACGGCGACACCTTGACGGAAGCCGTGACGTTCGCTCACTCACACGGTGTCAAAGTCAGCCTCACAGTGAACACCGTGCCTACAAACGAGGACATTGACGAATACCCCGCGTTCATCGAGAACGCCGCCGCTTGTGGTATCGACGCGGCGATTGTGTCGGACATTGGCGTGCTTGCCCTCACAAAGCAACACGCGCCCGATTTGGCGATTCATATGTCAACACAAGTCGGCATTATGAACTACGCCGCCGCTAACGCTCTTTACGACCTCGGCGCGCGGCTTGTCGTGTTGGCGCGCGAGTTGTCGCTTCAGGATATCAAGGTTCTGCGGGAGAAAACAAAACCGCAACTTGACCTTGAGGTCTTTGTGCATGGCGCGATGTGCGTGTCGTTCTCGGGGAGATGTTTGTTGTCACAGTACACCGACTCACGCGACGCGAACCGCGGGCTTTGTGCCCAACCTTGCCGACGTGCCTACAATGTGTCGGAAAGCGAGCGCGGGCTGTATCTCTATGAAGAAAACGGCGGCAGTTTTATCCTCAACGCCAACGATATGTGTATGCTCACACACCTGCGCGACTTGATTGACGCGGGAGCGAACGCGCTGAAGATTGAAGGCAGAGCGAAGTCGTCTTACTATGTCGCGGCTGTGACCAACGCTTATCGTGCCGCACTTGACTCTGCACGCCGCAACGAACCGCCGCCCGATTGGACGATAGCCGAAGCAAACGCGGTCAGCCACCGTCCGTATTCCACTGGGTTTTACTTCGGCAGACCGGGGCAGAACCTTGACTACGGCGGGTACTTGCGGGAGCGAGAAGTCGTGGCAATGGTGACGGGATATGACAGCAACCGCGGTTTGATTGAAGTGAAACAGCGCAACCTGTTCATTTTGTCGCAAACAATCGACATAATCAGCCCAAAAACGTCGCCGCGTGAACAAAAGTTCTCCGTGTTGCTCGACAAAGACTTGAGCCAAACAGACCGCGCAAACAAAGCGGGAGAAACGTATTACCTTGAGGGAGAGCGGCTCCCTGATTACACTTTCATAAGGACTTTTTCCTGACCAATCCTAATTGATTAAGGGGTTTTAATTAAAATGAACGACACGTTGCTGCAACTTGAGCAGACCGCGCTTGAACGAAAGGCGCATCCAACTGAGAAGTCATACACCTGCTATCTTTTCGAGCAAGGGATTGACAAAATCTTGAAGAAATGCGGCGAGGAAGCCGCCGAGATGATAATTGCCGCCAAGAACAGCGACAACAAAGAGCTGTCCCTTGAGATATCCGACCTGCTTTATCACATTGTTATCCTTTGCGCCGAACGCGGGCTTCCTGTTGCTGATGTCTTTGCCGAACTGGATAGGCGTTCAGCTAAAAGTGGAAACCTGAAAGACTTTAAGCAAACCGACAAGAACACTTGAGGTGAAACCGTGGTTTATCCGCTTATCAAGCCAAGCGACTGCAGTGAATGCCGCTATTGCTGCGTGTTCACGGAAAACGATTTATGGGAATTTCCCACTTCTGCCTCGTTTGTGGGTGAGCCGTATTACTATAATCAAGCCGACAAGCTGTTTCACTGCGCCGCCCTCACACCGCAAGGTTGCTCGCTCGGCAACGACAAGCCGCTTGACTGCAAACTCTGGCCGTTTCGTTTGATGCAAGTCGGCGATAAAGTCGCGGTCACGGTGTCGCAGCACTGTCGTACCGTCAGAAAGCGCACCATTGAGGAGATACTCACGTTTCTTGACACGAAACTGTCGGCTGAACTGTACAATAACGATGTAAACGCAAACGACTACCACGACGGCTACATCATACTGCGCTTTCTTGACATTCAAAACGAAAAGTTGTAGAATAAAATGAAGAAAAAAGCCTACCGCGACAACGCCCCGCCGATTCTTCTCGAATATCTGCACTACCTCTCTGTTATCAAGGGCCGTGCCGAGAACACCGTCCTCAGTTATTACGAGGACCTAAAGCTGTTCTTTCGCTTCTTGAACGAACGAATGGGTGTTGAGGGCGGTTTTGAGAACGACGACATACGCCACATAACGGACGCGGTGGTCGAGAGCGTCACGCTGATGGACGCAATGGAGTTTCTCCACTTTATGAACGACCGCGGCAACAACGCGGCGTCGCGTTCACGGAGAGCAATCGCGCTTAGGCGGTTCTACAAGTACCTTGCCGACACGAAACGCTGGTATGAAGTAAGCCCGCTCGACAAGCTGACCCTTCCCTCCGCAAAAAGAGCGTTGCCAAAGTATCTGACGCTTGAACAGTCAAAATCACTGCTGAACATACCAAACGCGGCAAACACGTTTGAAGAAGCGCGTGCGTTTTGTATGCTGACGCTCTTCCTTAACTGTGGTATGCGGTTGTCTGAGTTGGTGTCAATCAACACGAATGATGTGAGGCGTTCTTCCGCCGACAGCGACAACATCGCCGAGTTTTTGGTGATACGCGGCAAGGGAAGCAAAGAACGCTCGGTTTATCTCAACAAGGCGTGCGCCGAAGCAATCGAAAACTACATTGAACACCGAACCAAACTCTCTGAAACCCACGAGAAGTTATTAAGCGAACAGGCACTCTTTGTGAGTGAACGACGTTGTCAGCGGTTGTCGCCAAGGCGGGTTCAGCAGATAGTCGAGGAGTCGCTCGCTCACTCGGGACTTAGCGGCAACGGCATTTCGGTGCATAAACTGCGGCACACAGCGGCGACACTGATGTATCAAAACGGTGTTGACGTGCTGGTGCTGAAAGACGTGCTCGGTCACGAGAACCTTGGCACAACACAAATCTACACGCATGTCGCCGATAAGCGAGTGAAAGAAGCGATGAAGCAAAACCCGTTGTCCGGTGAGTCCGTGCCGGGTGAAGATAACAACAAAAAGTAAACCTCATTAAAGGGAAACAAAATGTTTTTAGCGGAACTTAAGTACACCGAAAAGTTTGTCTGGACGTTCGTCAAATCACGCGTGTTCATCAACAGCAAGATAAAGTACGCGTTCTTTGGGCTGTTTGCCGTCATTGTCGTTCTCCTCACAACTCTTGGCATAAATATGGCGACACTGACGGGCGACAACCGCTATCTCTTTGGCGCGGTCGGAGTTTGCGCTATTCTCATTGCCTATGTCCTCATAATGTACGTCATACTGAAGAAGAACGCCGAGAAGCTCTACACTTCGCTTCAGTCCCACGCGGGTCTTGAAGCCGCATTCGATAAGGACGTGATACTGATTCGTGAGGGAAAGAAACCTTTGCGCGCAACCTACTGGGCTGACACCGACAGCATTACGCTGACAGATAACGGCGTGTTTTTTATTGATGGCGACGGTGAAGTGTTCTTGATGATTGACTTCGACAACCTTAAAGTCGGCGATAAAGACGAGTTCACGGCGTTCCTTGAGGAGCGGAAGCGTGAGTTGACCGCCACAAAAGCAACAAAAGAAGCGGAGAAGAAAAAGCGTGACAAGGAGAAATGAGTTACTACATCAAAAGCCCCGGGTTCTTCTGCACGCTTGTTGCGGTCCTTGTGCCACGTCTGTGATTGAACAGCTGCATAATGACTACGACTTGACGCTATACTTCTTCAACCCAAACATCAAGCCGATTGATGAATACTATCGCCGCCTTTGCGAAGCCGAACGAGTGGCGAACTACTTCGGTGTGCCTATTCTTGCAGGCGACTATGACACCAAGAGTTTTGACAACGCGGTCGCTTCTTATGCCGACTACCCCGAGGGCAGCGAGCGATGTGCTGTTTGCTTCAATCTTCGGCTTGGCGACACGGCAAGGAAGTCGGCAGACGATAACTTTGACCTCTTTGCAACCACGCTGACTATCAGTCCGCACAAAAACTCCGCTGTTATCAACCGCACCGCTGAAGAAACGGGGGTTCTTCACGGAGCGAAGCCACTGCTCGGCGATTTCAAGAAGAAAGACGGCTTCAAGCGAAGCACGGAGTTATCGCGTGAACTTGGGCTGTATCGGCAAAAGTATTGCGGGTGCAGACCGACTGTGTAGCAGGTTACATAAAAACCTTGAAAGGAGGCGCGGGCCTTTGCTGAAATACTACAAGACTGTGAACAACCGCCTTGAGGAATTAGACGACATCGAGGACGGCTGCTGGATAGAAGCTACCGCGCCGACTGAAGCGGAAATCTCTAAGTTGGAACACGAACTAAGCGTTGACCGCGACTTTATCCGTGCCGCCCTCGATGAGGAAGAAACCTCACGTATTGAAAACGAAGAAGGTCAAGTGCTAATCGTGCTTGACTATCCTGTCGCTGAACGTGCCGTCAAAGCGGAGTCTAAACAAAGAAGGTCAAGATTCAAGAAGAACCGCAACGCCGACAACGAACCTTTCACCTACTACACCGTTCCAATGGGGATTATCCACACAAGCAACAACGTCATCACCGTGTCGCTGAAATCCAACCCAATACTCGAGGACTTCGCTCACGGTGTCGTCAAAGGCTTTCGCACCGACTTTCGCACCCAGTTCACGTTTCATATCCTGCTGCGTGTCGCGGGGAAATACCTGCAGTATCTGAAACAGATTGACAAGCTGTCGGGTTTGATTGAAAGCCGACTGCTTAGTTCAATGCACAACAAAGAGCTGA
>JAISLD010000006.1 GCA_031260665.1 Oscillospiraceae bacterium
CACTCGTCACAGATTTCATTGAGCTTATCAAGGTCTGCGACATCACATTCAGCCATAACACCGTCCGTGTTGAGCTGTACAATTTTCAGCCCCGGAATGTCCCGGTACAAATGCTGTGCCAGTTCCATGAGAAACAACTGACCTGTGATACATACCGAACGTCCCATGAGGGGGTCGTAAAGGTCGTTGTACTGATTCAGCAAAGCACCGTAAGTGGTGTTCACAACCAGCTTGAGGGCATTTGCGGTAGCCTTATCACCGCTTGCCTTGGCTTTCATTCGGGTTTCAAGAACGTTCTCGAAGGTCTCTGCCGATGGAATGTTTCTTGAGGTGTAACCGCAAAGTGTCATGAGGTGAGGGTAATAACTCGCCACGTCCTTGTTGCGGATAACCCGGCTCTCTGTCTCCTCAAAGAAGTAATTTGGGATAGCGGCATGAATACCGCCATAGCCTACGACACCGGGACAGTCACCGATTTGAAACTCCTGCTTGCCGCTGAACAGCTCTTTGTCAGAGACCTCCGGGTCATACATTTTGTCAAAGAAATCGAAAATCTCTTGAGGAATGTACTCTCGCTTGAGCTTTTCCGGGTATACATACTTGCGTTCATCGTCATGGGGCTGTTTGGACGCTTTAAGCAGAGCCGCTGTCAGCTTGGCGTTTGTCATACCCATTGCCCTCACATCGTCCAATCCTGCAAGTTTACCGATATGGACTTTGTTTTTGAGGTAATCCCGGCGTAGCTCTACCAGCTTCTCGGTGGTGTCAACATCGTGCATACAGTAGGTCAGCGTCTCTTTCAGCTCCTCCTCGGTGAGAGGACGGTCAAGGTCAAACGGCACGGTGGATTCCTTAACAGAGAGTCCTAAATGCCCTTCGATTGCTTTTAGCGACAAGCCCATCTGCATATCGTCCTTGATGTCCACGTTCGGAAAGCGAAAATACTGGTCTCGGAGCATAGGACATTCCCAACCTTGACCGCCGCCGATGATGAAATCGTTGACCTGTTTGACCTCCTGTGGAGAGAATCCACAGCATATCGCCTTGATGATGAATTGGTCGTAATGCTTGCTGTTGAAGCCAACATAGACGCAATCATCGGTCATGCACTGTTTTAGCTCCTCGTTATCATTGTGAATCGCTGTGAATCGACCTGTTTCGATGTCCTTGAGGACAACCAACCAATCGTGAGCAAAGACTTCGCAGTCATAAGTAATGAGTCTCATGTTTACCCCTCCTCGGATTCATCGAGGAAGTCCACCACATCGTCATACCGCTCACAAATTTTTTGAATGTCGAGTTTGTCCTTGTTTTCCTTCCGCTCTGTCTCTCTGAAAAGCTCCATGTCTACCAGTGCGGTTACTTCGCTTTCAATCAGATTGGCAATGATTTTTGGCTCAAGAGCGTCAAGCTCCCAACATTCGTGACCGTACTCCTCGATGTAGTCGTTTGCTCGTGCGTCTGAGAGCTTTGTGGGGTTAGGCGGAGGATTGAAGGTCTTAATCTGCTTCATCGTGAGAGCGACACGCTTTACGAAAACGTCAGCCCCGAACATACTCAGACGGTCTTGAATGTCACGGCTCATGTCGATACCGCTTGGGTCATGGTCTCCCAGATGGATAATAGTTCTGCTTTCCCGGTGGCTTTGACGGATAAATCTCTGCGCCGCCGACCACATTTCAGACTGAGAAGTGTAACCTCTGCACGAAAAATGAGGAACATCGAGCTTCCGGCAAATCTGACTCACAATGCCGATAAGAGCGTCTTTCTCAACCCACACCTCGACATAGTTCGATTGGTCTTCCCATCTGTCAAGCATATAAGAGTATCTTGCAGAATTGATTACCTCAGAAGGGCTATCCCAATGGCTGTTGTTACGCAGATTTCGAGTGCGGTCAACGATTGCATACCAGTCAATAAAACCAGCCAATCTGCCGTTGTTGATAAGCTCACCGAGATTTTTGTAACTGCGCTCATTGTTGGGAATAAACCCTCGTGCAACTAACTGATAGTAGACCTGTCGCAAGGTGAGTTCGTACCCTTGTGCGTCATACTCGGCTATGATTGAATTTACTCGCTCAATCAACTCAAGACTTTTGCCTTGAAAAGCAATGTCTTTATATTGAATCCTGCTCAATTTTTTAACCTCCTTCTACGAAGTAACAACCGTTCTTTTTATAAATGGAACAGCGTTTTTTGTACGACTTGACAAGGTAAGCGATATTGTCCACAAAGTCATAGGCTATCGGGTTTGACTTACCCCCAAAGGTTCGAGCGATACGCCCGATAGACTGTGTAACAACCGTATAGTCTTTCTGAGGAGTGGTGAGGAATAGATACTCCAACCGAGGAATATCAAGCCCTTCCTTTGCCAGCGAATAGGTTGCAAAGAGGTACTTTTTCTTGCCTGTTCGCATATCCTCAATAGCCTTTTCTCGCTGAGCCTTGCCGCTTTTGCTTGTCATTTTGCCGCTCACCATCACAGCGTCTTTCTTCATGGAAGCTGGAAGCCAGCTCATGAGGTGTTCCAAATGACCGAGCCTGTCCGAGAGAATCAGACAGCTTTTGCCCTCGTTGGGCGTGATGGTGTTGACAATGACTTCCTCCCGGCTCAAATTTTCCGTGAGATAGGTAATGAGCTTCGTGTAGTTCAGCGTACCGTCCGTGTTGAGACACGCCTTGCTGATTTCCACGCCAGTTCCTACCGGGAGAATACCTACCTTCATGATTTTGTCTCCGACAGCTTCTTCCGGGACGGTATAGACAATATGACCGAGCAGAGCGTAGGTGGCTTGAATTGTACCGTCAGCCCTATGTACCGTTGCCGAAAGACCGATTTTATGTCGAGCCGCCAAGTTGTTCAGCACCTTGAAGAACTGCGTCATAGCCGTTGGTGAGCCGCTACAGCGGTGACACTCGTCCACGATGATTACGTCCCACAAGTCTTTGTAGCGAGGGAGGTCGAGCTTGCACATGGTCTGAATAGTGGCGAAGGTGATACCCTTGCCGATGTTGACCTTGCCCTCGGTGATAGTCCCTATAAGGGAGTTGTCCATGTACTGTTCAGCACGAGCCTTGCTCTGTTGGAGTAGGTCGAGCGTGTGAGTGAGCCACAGGGTACGCTTGCCGAACTTCTTGGCGAGAGCAATACCCATTTGCGTTTTGCCACTCCCGGCAGGACTTTGAAGAATACCGTACTGTGCTTGATACACAGCGTCCACAGCGGTCTTCTGATAGTCATACAGGGGAACATCATTGCCGCCATAATCTACGCTCTGAGCGTCCGCAAAGGAGCTGGTAAAGAACCCTTCCTTGCTGATACAGTCCGGCAATGTCCTTAGAGTGCCGAAGGGAAGAATCAGCGTGTCTCCCTGTTGCTCATAGAGCGTGAGAACCTTGGGGGTGTCTCCGAGCCACAGGTGCATACGAGCTTTCTTGGCGTAGTCCGGGTTTGTAATGGTGAGGTTCTTTTTGCACCACATCAGAACTTCTGCTGTGGGATTTTCGACTGCGAGAACATTGGAAACCGTCACTCTCATGTCAATTTCAACCATTCCACAAGAGAAAGGGTCTTGTCGCAAATTTCCTGCTCACCAATGGAAGACCGCCTTTTTGCCATTTCTCTCACGGCGAAGTGAGGAATCATATGGATAGCATTATTTCTGAGCAGGATAGCAAACCAGCCATCATCGTTGCCACAATCTTTCCAATGCTCCATAGAGAGGTCTTGGTTGTCCTCCATGCGAGAGAGAGCGAACCTACTGGTACTACATACCTTGCAGTCGATAAGGTATGCTTTTCCGTTTTTGACAGCGATTACGTCCGCTGGTTGTCCGGCTTGGTTCTGAGCCAAATTGTGACACCAAAACCCTTCTTCAAAGAGGATTTCGCACAACTGAGCTTCAAAATCGTTGCCGAGCTTTTTGTTGTTCACGAGCGCACCTCCTTTGAAATTTCCACATGAAGCCGCCAGCCGATTTACGAACCCCTCTGCAACACGCCGATATACTGCTGTGGGCAATGCCTGTCTCTGCGTCAGCTTTTGCCATTGACGGAAATCGGCAAACTTCATTCCCCTCCATTGAGAGCTGAATCACAGGCTTCGACATTTTTGCTCGTTGTCGCTCTGTCCTGCTCCCGAAATTGACATTGTACTTTCGGTCACACCATTCAAGATTGTCCACTCGATTGTCGAGCTTGTTTTCGTTGATATGGTTGACTTCTTGGAAGTTTTCGAGGTTGGGTATGAAGTGTGCGGCTACCAAGCAATGAACTGTAAATGTCCGCAACTGTCCGTCTTTTGACAGGTTGACACGGCGATAGCCATTCTTGGTTTTCTTCCCTTTCAGCACTTTTTGAGTGCGAAGGTTCTTAATCCGACCCCTGTCACTTATTGCATACAGGGACTCGTAGTCTTGAATTGGTATCCATTTCTCAATCACTCTTGGCATTGGACACCTCCTCGTACTTTGCCATCAGAGACAGAATCCGCTCTGAATACCTCGTACTGGTGATACCGCTGTCCCAAGCCTTTCGTGCGCCGTAATCACCCATGTTGTATGCCATGAGAGCTTTGGTGTAGTCACCTTCATATCGCTCAAGGTAAGAACCGATGATGGACACACCACAGAAAATATTCTGATAAGGGTCTGTCATGTTGGCACAGCGGTATTTGTCTTCCAGTCGCTCATGATTGATTGCGTTGATTTGCATGAGACCGTAATCATCGGTGGAGCTTACAACCTCCGGGTTGAATCCGCTCTCATGCTCAATCATTGCCAGCACCATCGTTACCGGGACACCTTCATCGGCACATATCTCATAGATGTATCTCTGTAAGGAATCCGAGAGAGGAACATCATACAAGAAGACCTCGGAGGTATCTGTCAGCATTGCCGACTTGTACACAGGCACTTCTACGGTTTTCGTCACTGTGAGCGTCTTTTCGGGGGCAGAAGACCGACCCAAGAAGAATCCTGCGACCCCTCCAATCAGCACCAGCATGACAAGAACAGCGCATATACGGCCTTTCATGAGCTTGCTTTTATTGGTTTTGCTTGCTTTTTCTCTACACTGATTAGCCATTTTTGAAAATCCTCCTCGTTCTTCGGGTCTTTATAAAATGCTTCCAAAATCCCCATCAATGGTCTTGCGAGGTCATTGACCTGTGAATCACTGAGCTTCGTGTTCACTGAGAATCTTGTCACATTCATCGAGGACTTTCTTGGCTTTCGGGTAGGTGTAAACGCCACGAAGAATTTGCGACAGTTCGGGCGGCTGAACTACAATACCTCGCTTTTGCAGTTCAAGAATCATATCCACCTGTTTGATGTCGAGGTTCTTCATGCGCTTTTGAATCTGATTCATGGATTTTCCTCCTTTCGTAATTCTGAAAATCGGAATTTATCTTGACAAAATGACGAATTCTTGTTATTATTCTTATTAGGGTGTTCACCGAATTCGTGACTCCTCGGAACTGGTAATTCTGAGGGGTGGGTTTTTTATTGTCAATTCGTGATTTCCGAATTTCTTGTTCTTAGTATAATTCTTCTTTCACGAATTGTCAAGGGGTAAATTCAAATATTGCGAATTAAAATTTGTGAAGGAGGAATTGACATGACGTTTGCTGAGAACATTAACCGAATTTGCCTTGAGAGAGGGACAAATTTAACCGCCGTGGTGAAGAAGGTAAAGGGGTCTTCATCGTTCGCAACTTCTATCAATAAGGGGTCTCTGCCCAAGGAGAGCGAACTGCTTGCGTTTGCAAAAGAGCTTGGTTGCTCCGTTATGGATTTCTTCGCAGACGAAGAAGACCTCGCTCTGAGGACTGAACCACAGAACGAGGACGAGCAGGACATACTCAAGGCGTATCGTAGTTTGTCTCGCAGAGCAAAACACGAATTCATGAGCATGGTGTATGATTTTGAAAACAGAGAAGAATTAGAGGGGGATAAGGACATTTCTGCGGTCTAATAAGGTTGTCCCTATTGAGTTGCTTCGGAGACAGAGAGCATTGGAGGTGATATTACGAAAGCGGTAATTTATGCTCGATATTCGAGCCATAACCAAAGAGAAGAATCCATTGAGGGACAGCTTCGTGAGTGTCACGAATTTGCTCTCAAAAACGGAATGACAGTTATAAATGAATATTGCGACAGAGCTATATCCGGCAAGACCGACAATCGTCCGGGTTTTCAGCGTCTTATCAAGGACAGTGATAAGGGGCAGTTTGACGCTGTAATCATGTACACGCTTGACCGCTTCGCTCGAAACAGATACGACTCTGCCATCTACAAGGCGAAGCTAAAGAAGAACGGAGTCCGGGTCTATTATGCCAAACAGCCCATGCCGGACACCCCGGAGGGTATTATCCTTGAATCCGTCTTGGAGGGCTATGCTGAGTATTATTCCGAGAACCTGTCCCGGAACATAAAGCGTGGAATGAAAGAAAATGCAATGCAATGCAGATTCAACGGTAGCGGTAAAGCATTGGGCTATACTGTTGGAAAAGATGGTAAGTTTGAAATAGACCCTATGGGCGCAAGGATAGTAAATGAGATTTTTCAGCTTTATGCGGACGGTACTTCTATAAACCAAATAATCAACTATTGCAATGAAAACGGTTACAAAACTTCCCTTGGAAACTCTTTCAACAAGAACAGTCTGAGGACAATTCTAAACAATGAGAAGTACATCGGGGTTTACAAATATGCAGACGTAATCATACCCGATGGTATGCCTGTCATAATAGACAAGGTGCTGTTCGATAAGGTGCAAGCCACCTTCAAACACAACTCAACCGCAAGGGCTAAGAACAAAGCCAAGGAAGACCTCCTCACAACAAAATTGTTTTGCGGCCATTGCGGTTCTTCAATGGTCGGAGAGAGCGGCACTTCCAAATCGGGGAAGCTACATTTTTACTATAAATGCGTTGACCGCAAGCGGAAGCGTAAGTGCAAAAAAGCTGTTGAGAAGAAAGACTGGATTGAGGAGCTGGTAGTTCGCTTCACCGTTCAAAAAGTCCTCACGGACGAAAACATTGACCTCATAGCCACACGAGCTATGGAGATAATTGAGAAGGAATCCGCCGACACCACTTTTCTTGACGGTCTGCAAGCTCAACTCAAAGAGGTAAAGAAAAAGCTCAAGAACCTCATGACCGCCATTGAGCAAGGTATGATAACCTCCACTACAAAGGAACGGCTTGAAGAACTTGAGCTTGAAAAGAATGATATTGAGACCCAAATCGCTCGTGAGGAAATAAAAAAACCACTCTTGACGAAAGAGCGAATAATGTATTGGCTCGTTTCGTTCAAGAGTGGTGACATCAATGACGTAGATTACAGGCGCAGAGTCATTGATACGCTGGTGAACTCCGTCTATGTTTACGATGATGGGGAGAAGGGTAGACGGATTGTCTTCACTTTTAACATTTCGGGGCAGAACACAGCAACAATCTCGTGTTCGGATATTGCGTGTTCTGCTCCACCATAACAAAAAGCGACCCATAAGGTCGCTTTTTGTGTTATTTCACGTCAATCAGCTTGCCGCGTTCTCTATGCGACGCGTTGCTGTAGAACTCTATCTTCTTCTTCTGTTGGTTCAAGTCAACGAGATGTTCTCTCACTTCATTATGCCGCTGACGAAACCGTTCGGTGTTGACAATATCTTTATCCATAACGTCAAGCTGAAGCGAACGAAGGTCGAGGATTACTCCGTAGACCGACTTTTCTTCGTGCGACAGGCTTGCCGTCACGGTTTCGCCGTGAAGCATACTGCGAAACAGCGCGGCTGTGTCCGCGTCAAACCGGTCGAGCAGCTTGGTTATCTCCATTCTGGCAAAGTCTATTCGCGCAATCAGCGCACCGCGTTCGGCAATCAGCTCGTCTGTTCGCTCGATATCGTCAAGGTCAGCGACAAGCAGCTTCTCTGTCGCGCGAAGATATGCGCGAAGAAGCTCGGTCAATGCGGAAAGCCACTTTTCGAGGGTATTGAAGTCATTCATTACCTACTCCCTCCGTATGAAGCACCCTCCCGACCAGTTAATCGGGAGGGTTTGTTTTTATGTCTGATTAGGCGTTAGCCGCCTGCGGCAGACTCGGCACAGCACCGGCGCGCGCCTGTGCCGCCATTTGTTCACGCGACATGGTGCTGATTTGCTTGAACGCGTCGCGTAATTCCGTGATGAACGGCACAAGCGCACGCGCCTTGTCGGCGTCTTTGTGCATATTTGCGGCGATAATTTCGCGGTTGAAGAAAGAATAAAGCGAGTCGAGGTTCTTGCTGATAGGCACGCTCATATCGAGAGCGGCTTGCAGGGATTCGACAATCTCGCGTGACTTCATCAGGTTCTGGTTGCACTGGGCATAGTCCTTGGTTTCGATGAAGTGGATACCTCTGTTTAAGCAGCGGATACACTCGTCGTAGAGCCGAACAATCAGTTCGACACTCGTCATTGTCAGCACCGAAGATTTGCGGTAGGCTGTGAATGAATTACCATTCGTCATAGTCTTTCTCCTTGTAACTTTCTTCCGGCGGTGAACCCGCCGAGAGGCGCGTTACATCGCTGTCAACTGTGTGATATAGCTGCTTTGGCTGTTTATGTTGCCAAGCTGGGTTTCCATTGCCGTGAACACTTTCCAGTATCTGTCCTGCTGTTGCTGATAGCGTGATTCAAGCGAGGTCAGCAGGGTGTTGATTGACTTTATCTTGTCGAATATCGCGTTGTCTGTCGCCGAGGTGCCTGTCGCCTTACCTGCCTTTTGCACCAGCACACCTTTGTCTTGACGTGCGCCTGATGTTGCGATTGCACCGTCGAGTGCCTTGTCAAACTTTGCCATTATGCCGTTTTCGGGGTCGGAGAATAGCTTAACTATCTCGTCGCTGTGTTCCTCAAACGCCTTGGCGAGTTTGTCTTCGTCTATCTGAAGCTGACCGTGTGCCAACCAGTCGCTGCTTGTCGTTATCCCCATTGAGAACAACGCGAACTTCGTGCCGTCGGCACTCTCGATTGAATCGTAAAGAGTTGTGCGAAGGTTTGACATCACGCTTTGCAGTGTCGAGTCGTTGTAGAGGATACCTTTCTTTGCCGCTGTGTCCCAGTCTTTCTCCTGTGACTCCGACAGCTCAAGCTCCGCTTTGTCCTCATCAGTCAAGAAATAGTATGACCCGCTTGACTTCTTCACGGGTTTCTCGTCCACTATGCCGTAGACGTCTTTTATCAGCTGATTGTAGTCCTCAACGAACTGCTTGATTGAATCAATAACCTTGCTGTTGTCCTTTGCAACCACGGTGCGGAAGCTGTTGGCTGCTCCCGTCAAGGCTTGGTCGTCAAACGTGAAGGTCGTGCCATCTATCTCATAAGAGTTAGACGAGGTTTCAAAGGTTGCGCCATTGACGTTAAGCACCATGTTCTGACCCTCGGTCTTGGTGCCTTTGGTCGCCACTCCTGCTGTGCTTTGCTGAAAGCCGAGCTTTGAGAATAACCCCTGTGTATCCCCGATAATACTTATATCGGCATCTTTGCCATAATCTTTAGTCTTGATGGAGAAAGAATTTGTGACGGAGGAATACTCCATCGTGACACCTGCCGACGATGTGTTGACCGATGTCATCATGTCCTTGATAGTCGCGTCAGACTTGAACTCAAAGTTGCTGCCGTTTATTGTCACGTTGAACTTGCCGCTTGCGTTTGCGGTCAGTCCAAGCTCAGACAGCTTGGTGCTTGTCGTCAGTGTCGCGGTTTGTTCTTCAACATCGGAAAGTCCCGTGCCGAAGTTTGTGCTCGAGCCTGCGACTTCCGCGATACCGACTTTCACGGGGTCGCCGTCCGTGTCCTCCGCCGTCACGGCGAACTGTAAGTCTGCAAGCGACGACGTTGTGGTGTTCCACGACCAACCGCCCGTGACGTTTACGTTCAGCTTGGTGCCGTCAGCGAATGTCGTGTTCTGAAGAGTATTCCTGATTGCCGATTCGTTGAAGAACACTTCCATTTCTGACGCACCCGCGAGGGTTTTCTGCGACGACTGGAACGTCTCTAACGTCGGTTCGTTTGTGTTGCTGTTGCCGAAGTTGTTGGTGCTGTAAGCGTTGTTGACAAACGCGGTGTACTCGTTGTACGCGCCGAGTGTGCCGAACGCGTCTCTATCAAGCTGACGATACTGCACATAGTCTTCATACTGCTTCGTGAAGTCACCGTCCGGTCCGTCAAGCGTTTTGCCGACGAACGCCGCGAACTTGGTCGCGTCAACGGTGGTCGCTGTGTAAACTGTTTTACCGTCAACTGTAGTGGTGGTTGAGTTGTAATACTTTACGTCGCCACCCTCAAGATAACCGTCCGCTTGGTCGTATTCACCCGCCTTGAAGCGGTCGAGGCTGTAGTCCATTGAGGTGCGTTTGTCCGTTCCGGTGTGGGTTTCATTCCACGCCTTCATATCGGCTTCCCACCACTCGTCGAACTTCTTCAGCAGAACCTTGTCGTATTCTTTTGTCGCGTCTTCGGCTTCACGTCGTGTGTATTCCGCGTCAAACAAGTCTTTTTGTGTCTGCGACATCTCGCTGTACTTCTTCGTGTCAACGTGACCCGCGAGATTTTCTTTCCAGTCGTCATAAGCGGAGTGCTGTATCTCAGTGAACATACCGCTCATAGTCGTTTTGAACAACGCGATTTTGCTGTTGTGTTCAGCCTGAGCCGACTTGAGGAAGCCGTTGTCGTCAACAGCGTTCGCCGCTGTGTCCGCCGCGACTTGCACAAGGTCGCTCGAGTGTTCCGCTGACAGCTCTTGACCGTTTGAGTCGTACTTATACAGTCCGCTCACTGCGTCAAAGGTCGCCCCGATAGAAGCGGCGAAGTTATCCTGTGCTGTTTTCACTTCTGCCGCTATGTCCGCCGATGTTGCGATTTTCCCTTTTACATAGCCGTCTTTGTCTATTTGCGCCGCTGTCGCGCTCGCGTTGAACAAGTCGCTGAAGTAACCATCTGATACGGTTGAAAACGACACGGTTTTCTCTTCGCCGTTAATCATTATCTTCAGTGAGGATTGCCCGTTGCCGTAAGTTATCGCGGCGCTGCTGCCGCCGAATGTATGCGAGGCTTTAAGCTCTGTCGCTGTGGTTGTGGTTATCCCTGCCGATTCCAGCGACTTAAACGCGCCCGTCGCGTCAACGTATACTTTGCCGCCTGCCGTGTTATTGGTTAAGTCGGACGCGTTTGAAGAACCGAACGCCGTTTTAAGTGCGGTGTTGAGGGCTTCACGCGTTGCGTTTTTGGTTGTTCCCGCAGTGAAAGTCACCTGCTTTGTCGTACCGCCGACCGTCACGTCAAGCGAATATTCGCTGCCACTCGTGAAGATAGTCGGGTCTGTTCCCGCTGAATCAAACGTGATACCGGAGTTCAGGCTCTGCCCCGACCACGTTGCCTGCTGTGCTTTCGCGTCAAGGCGGACGTCATACGTCCCCGCGTTTGCCCCGCCTGTCGTCGTGATGTTCACGCCTATCGGGTTCTTCTCCACACCGCCGACTGTCGTCGTCGCTTTCAGCTGATTGAAAGTCGAGGCACTCTTGAAGTAGGTTGCACGATTAAGTATATCAAAGTATTTGTTCTTAAACGTGCTCATCTTGTCGATAAGCGAACGATAAAGATCCTGCTGAGCCGACAGCTTCAGCAGGGAACGCTTTTGCGTAGTGATTTTCAGTTGAGTGTTCGCTGTCATCGCTTTAACGATTGATTCGGTGTCAAGCCCCGAGTTCATTCCCGACATACGAAGCACACTGCCCGCTGTTGATGCCATAGCCTAATCCTCCTGATGTTCCGGCACGCCTCGATTCCGTTCGTGACGTGGTTTGTTTATGTCTGTTACTTCTTGCCGACGTTCTTCAGCAGCGAGTTCACTGCCGCACGATACGCCGATTTTGCTGATTCGATGTTTTCTTCCTGTGTCTTAACCAGTTCGCTTCGCATAATCTTCATCTCTTTGGGCGCCGATATACCTATCTTCACTCTGTCTTTCGATATCTCGAGGACGGTTACTTCAACATTGTCGGCGATAACCAAGCCTTCTTCTGTCTTTCGTGTAACTACAAGCATCACACGCCTTCTTTCACAGAATAGACGGGATACCTGAACATATATTCGTCACTCGGCAGTATGATTTGCGCGGCTATTCGTTGGTGCAGGTTGACGATTATCGGGGAGCGCATATTGACCACGGTGTCGCGGTAGTCGTCGGCAAGACGAGCGATAACCAGCGCGAGATAATCGGTGTCGTCTGTTATCTCAAGGAGTTTGCGTTCGTATCCCGAAAGGTTGACGTCATAGTTTGGGAGAATCTCAAGCGGATTGTAGACGATAAAGCAGAGTGACGAGTCCTCGACACTTTGAAGCCACATAGGATATACGTTGTCGCCAAGCGGGCTTATTATGACGAACTCGCGGCTATCCTCAAACGCGGGTATTCCGTTTGGGAACACGATTATCTTTTCATCGTCGATTTCCACGTCCTCAAAGTCGCGGGTAGGGATTGTTTTTGTCATCGCTTGTTATCTCCGTTATTATTTGATTAGATATAGTCGGGTTTCGCTGAGGGTGGCACGTATATCGGGTCGCCTGTATATTCAACCTCGACGACGCCGCGAGAGAAGCTGACGTCAATTTGTGCCGGGACATACTCAAGTGGCACAACCGCCGTATCTTTGAAGCTGATATCGACTGTCTTGGACTGATAATTCTGCGATATGCTGCCTTTGTCGGCAGTAATATCCGCGCCGCCTTTCGGCAGAAACGCCGTTATTGTCTGCCGCACATCGGAATCAACGTCGTGTTCGATAATAGCGGGCATATGTGTGCCTGTCACCATTTGGTCGCCGTCAGACACAATCTTTGACGTGCCCTCTTTCGCTTTTTGGATACCGATGTTTGCTTGATTCTTGTTGAAATCAGTCGAGTTGTAGTGCCCGTACCCAAGGCTCGAACGCGCCTCGTAGGTATCTACTTTTATCTTCGCGGGGGTTATTTGCGTGTCGATAACGCCGCTGCCTGTCGTATGCTGTTCGATTTTGTTCGGCTGTGAATCGTGTGTGTTCTTCAAGCCGCCCGCTTTCACGGTAACGTCAAGTTGCGCGTTCGTGACGTTGATTTTAAGTAATGAATTGTCAATCATATAGGGTCGCCTCCTCCCTGAAACTGCACGGCCGCGTCCTTGCGCCCGTTGGTTTGACTAAGGTTTGCTTTACTAACCGCTTGTTAGTTATTTATTTAGTGTTCTCTCGCTCGGGTCGGTGTCCCGACAGGCAATAAAGTTAATGTGACACGTTGTTAATTAAGCAAAGCTCGTTGCTGCTTGTTGAAATCGCTTTACATAAAGTTGAATATCGACATCGGTATGGTTTTGGCACTCAGCTGCAGCGTTGCGTTGTATGCCGCTTCAAGTGCTTTCCAGTTTGTGATTTCGGTGCCCATATCAGCACCCTCAAGTTCATTCTGCTGGTCCAGCAGCGTGAACCTGTTGTTCACGAGTCGGTCAAGGTTGAAGTCTATAAACTCCTCTTGGTTACCTATCTGTGCGATTGCGAGCGAAAGATTCGTTTGTATCGCAAAGAGCGCGTCCGCGTATTTCGCCGCCCCGAGTTTATCGCCGCTTTTGAGGCAGTTTGCCGCGTCTATCGTCAGCTGAATGATGTTGTTTGAATATCCTGTCGGTTTTTCAATGAACGTGTCACTCGGCACTGATATCCACGACGGGATACTGCCGTCTTTCGGCCAATCGGTTTGTTCCACCGTGATAGAAGTGTTCGGCGTGGTCGAGTTTATGAGTGCCACCATGCGTGTGCCGCTTGCGTCTGTCACTTCACGCGGGGTCTGCACCGCTACCGCTGTGCCGAGACCAAACATATCTTTGATTGCCGCGTTGATGTTGTCGGCTGTTTCTTGCTCGTCGGCACCGCCCGTGAACCTTATCGTCTGTCTTTCTTTGTTGACTGATATATCAAGCGAGTATTCCTCGCCTTGTTGGAACGCGCTGATGTTCACTTCCGTCATCTTCGCTTGATATCCGCAGCCGAGAACTTCAGCGCCGTTGAACGTAATCGGCAGTGCCGACTGTGCGTCAATGCGGACGTGAGTCAGCGGTCTGATGTCGGTTGACAGTGTGACAGGCAGCTTTCTGTCCGCTTTATACGAACCGTATTTCCCGATTGATTCGTCTATATCGCTTGGGTCAAACGCGTCAACGATTATCACTTCGGCATACGGGTCGGACGGGCTTGCAAGCTGACCGTCTGAGGTGAAGTAAGGTCGTTTATCCTCTCCGCTAAGCGGGTCAACCCACGTTGCGGACTGGAGGGCGTTGTTCATATTCTCAACGGTTTCTTCGGGGGTCGAGCCGCCGCTGAACGAGATTTCGTTCGTCACACCGCCGACTGACACGTTGACGATGTAGTTCTCGCCGTCAATCACTTTGTCAAGCTGAACCTGCGCCTTGCCGACCTGCAGCCCATAGTCGCCGACAACCGCTCCGTTGTAGTCGAACGAATACGAGTGGGCGTTGTAGATAACCTGCCCGTTTGAACCGAGAACGTCTTCGTATTTCTTCTGAAAGTATGTGCCGTCGGCGTTTTGCATACCGATACCGATATCGGCGTATGACGTGCCGCTGTAAGGAAAGAGCGAGGGGTCTTGATATCCGTTCACGGGCTTGCCGTTGTAGTAAACTATGTCGTCATTCATTGTATACGGCATCTTGTCGTTCGACAAGCCGCCGAAGATTGTTCTGTCGGCGACCGTGACGTTCATAAGACGAAGCATTTCATCGGCGTAGGTCTTGATTGTGTCGCCGATAATGACGTCCTCTGTCGGGCTTTGCGTGCCGTTTGCGCCGTAAATCAGCTTCTCATAAGTAGACTGGATTAACTCCGACACTTTCATTATCGCCGATTCAGCCGCCTCGTATATCCCCTTTGCGGTGTTGAGGTTGGTGGTTTGGTCGTCAATCTCCGAGATTGCTTTCCTCACCTTTATCGCCCTTGCGGCGTTGATAGGCGACTGGCTTGCTCTGCTGAACTTCTTTTGTGTGGAAATGATGTTTTCCGATTTATTCTTGCTTTCAAGCGAGCGTTCAAGGTTGTGAACGTAACGCCGCGTGATTGTCGAGTTCGTGATTCTCATTGTTGTTTACCGACTTTCGTTGGGCTTATCTGCCTACAATGCCCATATTGTTGATGATTCTGTCCAGACATTCGTCCATTGCCGTCATTATTCGTGACGATGCGTTGAACCACTTTTGATAGGTCATCATATTGATTCCCTCCTCCGTGTCGCTGACGCCTGATATAGAGTCGCGGGTGTCGAGGAGAGTGTTGGCTGTGTTGGAAGCGGTGTTGTATAACTCTTGAACGAAGCTGATACCTTGACCCAACCTGTTTGAAAGGAACGCGACGTATTCAAACGGCGTCCCCGTGAAGTCAAGTGCGCGGCCGAACGGCACGGCTTGCTCGATACCGATGAGAATTTGGTTGTTATGTGTGCCGTCAAGGTTCGGGCTATAGCCCCACGAACCGTCGGGCAGTATGTTTTGCCCAATGATAGTCGGGTCGCCCATCCATTCGTCTGATATTCGGATATTGCTTGCTGTTATCGCTCCCCGCTTCGTAAGATTGCCGTTTACGTCGTAGGTGTCGTCCATTGAGCCGAACATTGCCCGTGATGTGTCGCCGTCGTCCGGCATAACGCCGTTAAGCGAGTTCAGCCACCCCGCGAAGTCTGTCGCGAAGGTATCAATCGCCGACTGATAGTATGGTATGCCGTATTCGGAGTTCTGGTAAAAGTTGGCGTAAGGTCCGTTGCCGTTCAAGAGGTCGACGTAGGCTTTTATCTCGCCCGACTTCAGCACTGCGGGTTCACCGTTTGAGAAGCTGAGTCTTGCCGCGTCACAGTCGTGAAAGTCTTGCAAGATGATTTTTTCGGTCTTGCTGCCGTCAACTACCGCCACCGTGCCTATCTCTATCTTCACCGAACCATCGCCGCTGTCTGTCACACGAATGTCGGCGTAACCCGAAAGTTCGTCAATCAGCAGGTTCCGCTGGTCCATAAGCTCAAGCGGTCCATATCGGCTGACGCCTTGACCGTTCACTATGTTGCCAAACTCTGTCGCCTTGTATTCGTTTACTATCGCTTCGTTTAATCTCGCGATTTTCTCGATAACCGTGTTCGCTTGACCGACCGTTGTTTCCATTGCGAATACGTTGTTTTCTTTTATCGCGGCGAGGTCTTTCGCGTAGTTGTTCAGCATTGTGCAGATGTTTGATGCAGAATTGCGGACAATGCTCGCGAGTTCTTTGTTGTCGGGAGCGTTTGCCGCGTAGTTCGTCAGCACTGTCTTGAATTCGCTGATTTTCTGCGCCAAACCGACGTTCTCGAAGTTATCGAGCGTTGTTTCAATCTCGGTGAGCACGCCCACCTTTGTGTCGTATTCCGACACATAACAGTTGATGTCGCGATAGCGCTTGTCAACATAAGCGTCACGCACCTGCGACACACCGAACGCCTGAACGCCTTGCCCGGCAAGCGACAGCTTCGACTGCTTCGTCTGCCAGTTGCGATACGATGACAGATAGAGCGCGTTTGTGTCGACACGTTGGCGTGTGTATCCCGGTGTGGCGGCATTGCCCATATTGTGACCGGTTAGGTCAAGAGCCTTTTGCGCTATTTGTATCGAGCGCTTCGATACCTCTAAACCTAAAAATGATGAGCGCATATCGGATTTACCTCGTTCTTACTTATACCTTGAATGTCCCGGTCCGTGCCGAACAGGCAATAGGGTTAACAGGACACGTTGTTCTTATACCTTGAATGTCCCGGTCCGTGCCGGACAGGCAATAGAGTTAACAGGATACGTTGTTCTTATGCTTTGAATGTCCCGGTCTCGTCGTCGGGTGGTTTGTGGACGCGCGAACCTTTCGCGGTATAGGTGTCGCCGCCTACTATGAAAGGTGAGGGCGGCTTTTCGTTCTCTGTGCCGAAAAGATTTCGCTGTATCTCAAGTTTTCGTTCTATCATCTCGGTGATTGCACGGTTCGCGTCCTTAATATAGTATATCGCCGCTTCTATTGAATCGATAGAACAGCGAAGCCGGCCGCGCAACTCCTCAGGGAAAACTTCAAGCAATTCTTTCGAGTTTGCCCCCTCAAGTCCCGCCTGTTTCATCAGTTCCAGACGTTTCCCCTCAAGGGAGTTCCCTTTCATAATGTGCTTTTCTTCTTCCGAAAGCGAGCCAAGCAGCCAGTTTATATCATCTGCGGTCACCTTTTCTTGTTTCTCTGAGAGGAACGCGAGCTGCTCTTTGAAGTGCTCGCCGTATCGCTCCATAAAGTCCAAGATAGGGAGGGCGGTGTCGTTGCTGAGAGATTTGAACTTTTCGTTCATAGTTCCCCCTGTCAGGCGTACACGATGTACCCCGCTATGTCGTCGGGCGTGGTTGGCGTGTTTCCGCCGCCGTATGCCTGACGGAGTGCGGCAATGCGCTCGTCGGAAGCATCCGCCACTATATCGGCGGAGATGTCGTTCTTCGCTTTGGTCACCGCTTTCACCGAATCAAACTCAATCTTGTCGAAGTTTTCGGCGGCGGCTTCGGTTTTGGTGGGGTTCTGCCCTTTACCCGCCTTGACCGCGGTGTTCTTGTAGGCGTTGATTGCCCCTGTGTTTATCTTGTTTATCTCCATAGTATCAGCCCCTTTGTGCTGTAATCTCTCTTGGTGGCGCGTTATATCTTTTTTGTGTTGCAATTATTATCGGCAATTTCTCACCGAACTTTAGCGTTTTTGATAAACTTTTTTAAGTTTATGGTTTTCGCTTTGTCTTGTCTATATTATCGGCGATAACCACGCGGAATAAAGCAAAGCGGGGGCAATCCGCCCCCGAAAGTTTATACTGAGTGTTAATGTTGGCACCCGACAGGAAATATCAGCGTTCGCCTAAACCGACAACGTATTCTATCGACCTTATTGCCCGTCACGACAGCGTCCAGTCCACTTCCTCAAGCCCGCGTTCACGAAGAAACTCGTTTGTTTTGGTGAAGTGCCTGCTCCCGAAGAATCCCGCATACGCGGAAAGCGGACTGGGGTGGGCGCACTCAAGCACCTTGTGGTTGGTTCTGTCGATAAGCGCCGCTTTTTTTCTCGCGTGCGCGCCCCACAGGATAAACACCACGGGCTTTTCACGGTGACCAAGCAGCTGAACCACGCGTTCCGTCAGCAGTTCCCAGCCCTTGCCCGAATGACTTAGCGGTTTGCCCTCGTCAACTGTCAACACGCTGTTCAGCAGCAGCACACCGTGCTTTGCCCACGGTGTGAGGTCGCCGTTGTGTTCGGGGACGGCAAGCCCCGTGTCTTGCTCGTATTCTTTGAATATGTTTTGAAGTGAGGGAGGATAAAGACTGCCGCGCTTCACCGAGAAGCAAAGCCCCATTGCCTGTTCGGGGCGGTGATACGGGTCTTGCCCGATAATCACCGCTTTTGTATCAGCAAACGGCGTCAGCTTCAGCGCGTTGAATATCTCCGTCATATCAGGATAAACCTTGCCGCTTTTATACGCCGACTTAAGAAACTCACGGAGGTTTTTGTAACCTTGGCTCTTGAACTCCGCTTCAAGGAGATTGTCCCAATCGTTGCCTATTGTCACCATAAATATTACCCACCGAGTGACATAAAGAATAAGCCCGCGAACGTCCCCGCGGCTGCCGCAAGCACCGCAATTGTCGCCATACAAACAACAAACGCTTTTCTCCCGAAGAAGAACTCGGTGGGGGCAAGAGCGACTGTTTGAACGGGGAGAACAGGCGGTGCGGCTTCAATCGGCGGCACAGGCGGCATTGGCTGAAACTGCGGTATGAACTGGACGGGCGTTTCGGGGAACATCGGCGGCGTTACTGGATAGACAGGCGCGTCAACACGGTGAAACCCGGGAAACGGGTCGGCGGCTGTGGGGCGCACTTGGTTCAGCAAATCTTCACCGGGTAAGCCCGTCGCTTGTTCAAAGACAGGTTGCGGCTGCACCGCCGCGAACTGCTCAAGCCCCGCGTTTGGCATTTGAGGAAGCGGCACAGGGGATTCGGTTGTGACAAACGGTTCCGCTTCGGGGACAAACCGAGCCAGACCGATGTCTTGCGATTCGGGCGGCAGAGCGGCAGGTTCGTCGCCGCCAAACTCCGCAGGTATCGGAGTCGCTTCGGTCGCCGGTTCGGGCGTCGGTTCAGCCACGGGTTCGGGTGTCGGCGTGGGTTCGGGTATCGGCGTGGGTTCGGGTATCGGTTCAATCTCCGCGAGATTCACCACCACGTCCTCAAGCTTCGCGATTGTGCTTCCGCATTGTGGGCAAAACTGAAAGCCATCGTCTATCTTTGCTCCGCAAGATGTGCAAAACATAAGTTACCTCGTATTGTAAAGTCTATGTAAAAATGTTATAATAAAAGAGCAGGGTTTCACTCAATGCCAACAACTTGAACAGTTTGCTTCGCGGAGATTCCTCTCCTGCGGGAGCGGCAAGGGCGTCGACTGAGTCGTTCCGGTCGCCCGCCTCTGCCCCGAGGGGTATGACCTTCGGTATACACGCCACGGTTGTTGAAATTGGCTTTCCACTCAGTAGGTCACTTGTTTCTTATGTATTCAAACAAAAACTGTTGCGCGATTCCCTCAACGCCGCGCGTACATTCGGGCAAGCCGCTTGGGTAATACTCGGCGAGAACACGCTTTATCCAAACATCTTTAGGTGCGCGCGCGTACCGCGAGTAACCAAACAACATCACACAATCGGCGACTTTCTCGCCCACTCCCATAAACGCGAGTAGTTCTCGCTGAAGCTCTTCGTCGGATAAGTCGCCCATTGCCGACAGGCTTTTGCCGCTTGCTATCCGCTGTGCTGTGTCTGCGATATATCTGGCGCGAAAGCCCGCGCGTATGACAGCAAGCCCGTCCACGCCGACCTCGGCAATCTGCTCGGCTGTCGGGAAGGCGTGGCTGTCGCCCACCTTGTCGCCGAAGTTCTCACAAAAACGCGACACTATCCCCGTTATCCGCTTGATGTTATTGTTTGCTGAAATTATAAAAGTTATCAGCGTTTCAAGTGGTTCTTGACGCAAAACGCGTATCCCCCGAGCAAACTCGACCGCCTTTGACAAGGTGTCGTCGCTGCTGAAACGCTTTACTAAGGTTTCATAGTCAATATCGGCGGCAAAGTAGTTCTCCCAGAACGCCTTGTCGTTGTCGCCGTTTACTTCTATGCCGCCGTCACACTTGTTCACTGAAACACAGCGGCGTGAACAAACGGCGTGGTATTCACTGCCGCTTTTCTCCCAACGGAACGCTTGACCACAAAAGAGCGTGCGGTCTAAGTCAATATAAGGTAATTCTATAAACATAAAGGGGTGCCTAATGCGAGAGTCACTGCTGACGATTCCGCTGAATGAGGTCTTTGAACAGACAGGCGGTTGCCCACTCTGCCGAATGAGAGACCACGTGGAAAACCAAGTCTGCGATTATATTATGGGTGCGGCGATGATGGAACCCGACGTGAGGATTGAAACCAACGCAAAGGGCTTTTGCCGCGTCCACTATGAAATGCTGTTGCCGCGAAACAACCGCTTGTCGCTTGCTCTTATGCTTAATTCGCACCTCGGCGAGCAACTGAAGTCGCTTGACAAGAAAGACGCGTTCACAAAGAAATCGCCGCCGCCGATTCCGACTTGTTTTGTCTGCGACAAAGTGGAGTGGGCGTTGTCACATATGACAAAGACGTTGTTTGTGCTTTTCTTGTCGGACGAGAAGTTCAGGGCGCGGTTTGCCGAACAAGACTTCATTTGCCCACAGCACCGTCATTTCCTGCTTTATCGTGCCGCGCACGCGCTTCACCCGAAGAAAGAATACCCAAGGTTTGAAGAAGCGGTGAACGACCTTTGCCGCAAGTATATGTCGGTGCTTGACCGCGATGTCAAGACGTTTTGCGACAGCTTTGACTATCGAAACGCAGGCAGACTGAGCGCCGAGGGAATGGAAGAAGCACGGCTGTCGGTTCAACACGCGATTGACTTTCTTTCGTCAAGAAAGACGCCTGAAGATTGACATAAAATTAGTCGTCGCCGTTGTGATTGACGTTATACGCGAGTGTCAGCAGGCTGTCGGTCAGGTTCACATCTTCGACAAACACGTCCTTGAAGTTCGCGCTTATGTCATAATGCGAGAAGTTCCAGAAGCCTTTTATGCCAAGTGATATCAGCGTTGACGCGACAAGCTGCGTCGCCTCTTTCGGTATGCAAAGCAGAGCGATAGTCGGGCGTTCGCGTTTACAGAACGCCGCGATATTCTCGTTTGTGAAAAGTGAAATTTTGATACCGCAAAGGTCAATGTTCTGCAAATCGGGGTTGATATCGAACACGCCCGTCAGCTGAACGCCGCTGTCAACATAGCCAAGGTGCATTGCCACCGCTTTGCCAAGATTGCCCGCGCCGATAAGAACGGCGCGGTTTTGGTTTTTCACGCCGATAATCTTGCCGATTTCACCGCGAAGCTGGATTACGTCATAGCCATATCCCTGTTGACCGAACCCGCCGAAGTGGTTGAAGTCCTGCCTTATTTGAGAAGCGGTCAGCTTCATTCGCGACGCCATCTCAAACGAAGATATCTTCTGTTCACCCTCAGCCGCAATCTCATCTAAGAAGCGGTAGTATTTAGGCAAACGGCGAATGACGTATTGCGATACTTTCCTGCCGTTTTTGCCTGCGGCGATAGTGTCGTCTGTCATAATACACCTACAGTCAAAGTGAGATTCGCTCTTTCACAGCAAGCAGAAAGTCGAGCGTGTTCACTTTTTGTTTGTTTGCAACCGAAGAAAGCGAATAAAGGTCGCCTGTCATCACGCCGTCCTCGATTGTCTTTACGCAGGCGTTCTCGAGTGCGCGAGCAAAAGCGGTGAGCCGCACGTTGCCGTCGAGTTCGCCTCGCTTGCCGAGTGCGCCCGTCCACGCAAAGATTGTCGCGACTGAGTTGGTCGAGGTTTCCTCGCCTTTAAGGTGCTTGTAGTAGTGCCGCGTCACCGTGCCGTGAGCCGCTTCATATTCATACTGACCACCCGGTGAAACGAGTGCGCTGCTCATCATTCCAAGGCTGCCGAACGCCGTCGCCACCATATCGGACATCACATCGCCGTCGTAATTCTTGCACGCCCAAATAAAGCCACCGTCACTGCGGATAACCCGAGCCACAGCATCGTCAATCAGCGTGTAGAAGTATTCGATGTTGCAAACAGCAAACTTTTCTTCATATTCTTTCGCGAATATCTCAGCGAATATGTCCTTGAAGCGGTGGTCGTATGTCTTGGAGATAGTGTCTTTGGTTGCAAACCAGAGCGTCTGCTTCACGTCAAGCGCATAGTTGAAGCAACTGCGCGCGAACGAAGCAATGCTCTTATCTGTGTTGTGAACGCCTTGAATTATCCCGGCGGTGTCGGCGAAACTATGCACGGTTTCGCGTCGGGTGCCGCCGTCGGGCGACGTGACGACAAGTTCCGCTTTGTCGCCCGCCTTACACGGAAGCTCAACATTGCGGTAGATATCGCCGTAAGCGTGACGGGCAATGACAATCGGCTGCTTCCACGTTGAGATAAGCGGCTCGATTCCTTTGACGACAATGGGTGAGCGAAAGACAGTCCCGTCCATAACGGCACGGATTGTGCCGTTTGGGGACTTCCACATCTCCTTGAGGTTGTATTCCTCAACACGTTGCGCGTTCGGCGTGATTGTCGCGCACTTGACCGCAACGCCGTACTTAAGCGCGGCGTTTGCACTGTCAAGTGTCACTTGGTCGTTGGTTTGGTCGCGGTTCTTCAGCCCAAGGTCAAAGTATTCGGTCTTTAAGTCGACATACGGCAATATAAGGTGCTGTTTAATCAGCGACCATATCACCCTTGTCATCTCATCGCCGTCCATCTCCACCACAGGCGTAGTCATCTGGATTCTGTTGCTCACAAGCTGTTCTCCTCGCCAAGTGTAGAAAGTGTTCGATTAGAATTCAAAGTCGTCGTCCTCTTCGTCGTCGAGTGAGCAGAAGTCGCAGTCACACTCGTGGTCGAAGAGATAGTCGGCGCGTTTTTCGAGAATTTGGTCTTTAACTTTGATTGCGAGAAGCGCAAGTGCCACGCCGATTGTCACCGCTCCAACGATTGCCGCTAACAGCCACCAACCGTTTACTTCGTAAGAATCCTCAAGTTTTTCACGCACATTGTCGAGTTTGCTGAGGGTGCGGTCGAGTTCGAGATTGATGTTTGCCATCGTTGTTCTCCTTTTGTATATGTGTGTATAAAAATATGCTTGCTTATTAACTAACTATACTGCTTAACCGCTTAAAAACTCACCGAGTTTTTAAGCGACGGCACTTGCAAAGTTCCGAAGTCGCGAAGCGGCTTGTTACGCCAAGTATACGCGGTAACGCGGCGGAAAGTTAACCTGAAAGTTTAACCCATTACGGAGTATATCGTTTTGCCTCCAATAGAAAAACTGTCAGTTAATCAGTTTTACTGATGTAGTTCAGCAGTCCGCCTGCCTTAAGTATCTTCTTCCCTCTCGGCGACACGTCAAGGCTTACGTCATAGGTTTCGCCTTTCGTCACGTTCTTCAGCGTCAGGACCTCGCTTGAGGTCAAGTCGCCTAAACCGTCAAGCTGAAGCGTGTCGCTTTGCGCTATCTTGTCGTAATCGGCGGCGTTTTGAAACTCCAGCGGAAGTATCCCGTTGTTGACAAGGTTTTGCTTGTGAATCCTCGCGAACGACACGACCACAACGGCTTTTATCCCGAGATAAAGCGGAGCGAGAGCGGCGTGTTCACGAGAAGAACCCTGCCCGTAGTTGACGCCGCCGACAATGAAGCCTTGCCCCGCCGCTTTGGCTCGTTTGGGAAAGTCGGGGTCAACAGCAGTGAAGCAATGTTCGCTTATTGCGGGGATATTTGAGCGAAGCGGTAGGATTTTTGCTCCCGCGGGCATAATGTGGTCGGTTGTTATGTTGTCCCCCACTTTGAGGATTACGTCCGCTGTTATGGCGTCGGGCAGGGCGTTGTTTCGTGGGAACGGCTTGATGTTCGGTCCGCGTGTTATCTCCACCGTGTCCGCGTCGGCTTCGGTTGCGGGGGCGGCAATGAGGTTGTCGTTTATATCGAAGTATTCGGGTTCGGGTATCTCATAAGCGGTGTCGGGAACGGCAAACGCACCTGCTACAGCGGAGAACGCCGCTGTTTCGGGCGACACGAGATAGACTTGCGCCGACTTTGTGCCCGACCTGCCCTCGAAGTTGCGGTTGAACGTGCGAAGCGACACGCCGTCTGTTTCGGGGGATTGTCCCATTCCTATGCAAGGTCCGCAAGCCGACTCAAGTATCCTTGCGCCTGCCGCGATGATATCGGCGAGCGCGCCGTTTGCGGCAAGCATTGTCAGCACCTGCTTTGACCCCGGGCTAACCGTGAGCGACACATTCTCGGCGACAGTCTTGCCTTTCAGTATCGCCGCCACGGTCATAAGGTCTCGGTACGACGAGTTGGTGCAAGAGCCGATACAGACTTGGTTTATTTTCTTTCCGGCGAGTTCAGACACGGGCTTTATGTTGTCGGGCGAGTGAGGGCAAGCCGCGAGTGGCGCCAACCGTGACAAATCAATCGTGTATTCTTCGTCATAAACCGCGTCCGTGTCAGCGAAAAGCTCCGTGTAGTCGCGTTCACGCCGCTGTGACGTGAGGAAATCTTTTGTTCGCGAATCAGACGGAAAGATAGACGAGGTTGCGCCGAGTTCCGCACCCATATTGGTGATGACGGCGCGTTCGGGGACAGACAGCGCGCTTACCCCGTCGCCGCGATACTCGATAACCTTGCCGACGCCGCCCTTGACTGTCAGAAGCCGCAGCACTTCAAGTATCACGTCCTTTGCCGACACACCGGGCGCAAGTTTCCCTGTCAGCGTTATTCCGACGACACGTGGCATCGTGATGTAATAAGCGCCGCCCCCCATTGCCACGGCGACGTCAAGCCCACCCGCGCCAAACGCAAGCGAACCTATACCGCCTGCTGTTGGTGTGTGGCTGTCAGAGCCGATAAGCGTCGCGCCCGGTACGGCGAACCTCTCAAGGTTCACTTGGTGGCAGATACCGCTTCCGGGTCGGGAATACTGCAAGCCGAACTTCTTTGCCGCGCTTCTTATGTAAGCGTGGTCGTCCGCGTTCTCAAACCCTGTTTGAAGTGTGTTGTGGTCGATATAAGCGACCGAGAGGTCGGTCTTGACCCGCGGGATACCCGCCGCCTCAAACTGAAGATACGCCATTGTTCCCGTTGCGTCTTGAGTGAGGGTGCGGTCTATCTTTATGCCTATCTCGCTCCCCTTGACAGGCTCGCCGTCAATGAGGTGCGACAGGATTATCTTTTCTGTCAGTGTTTTTCCCATAGTGTTCTCGCTTCAATACACAAAGTTGTAATAATACATTGGTATTCTACCACGATAAGCACTATTTGTCAACCCCTGCCGGGGTGGGCGATATAGCCGGTTAAACTCAAAACACTAAAGTGTTTTGGGTTTTCGCCGCGAAACGACTGAAAAAACGCTTTAGCGTTTTTAATTTAACCTACTATAGGGCAAATGCGACGCCCTATCCTAATAAACAACTTGCTTGTTTAATATTAAAGTAACTTTAGTGTTTCCTTCCCCGCCGTGGGTGGGGGAAGGAACACTATTGTCGGTATTAAACACAATATATAATCAAAACTTCTTATTTATCAGATTGACAAACGAAGCGACTTCGTTCTTTGTGTTAAACGCCGACGGAGCAAAGCGTATCGCACCAACGTCTGACGTTCCCATTTTCTTGTGGGCAAAGAAAGCGCAGTGGAAGCCGCCCCTCAAGTAGAACCCCTCTTTGCTGAGCGCAACCGAGGCTTCCGCCGAGTCGCGCCCCTTGATGTTGAACGGCACAATCGGCGCGCGCCGCTCGTCATAGCCGTTTGTATACAAGATGATGTTCGGGTTATTCTTCACACCGTTGTAGAAATACTCGGACAAAGCGAATTCGTGGTCGTGTATCCGCTTGATTGTCTTGCCGTTCACAAAGTCAACCCCCGCGCCAAGGGCAATCGCACCCGGCGTGTTGATTGTTCCGCTTTCAAACCGTTCGGGGAGTTCTTCGGGCTGCTCCACCTCTTTGCTGCGACTCCCCGTGCCGCCCTCCATAAAGGTTTTAAGCCGATACTTGCCGTCAAGCAGCAGCAGCCCCGTTCCCATTGGTCCGTACAGTCCTTTGTGCCCTGCCACGCATACGATGTTGATTGCCCCGATTTTGATTGGCAGCACGCCCGCACCTTGTGCCGCGTCAAGGATAAAGCAAACACCGTGACGTCCGCACATCTCGGCAATCTTTTGATACGGAAGGATCCGACCTGTCACGTTGCTTGCCGCTGTGCAGGCAATCGCCGCTGTTCGCTTGTTAATCAGCTTTTCAAAGTTACGCACCGTTTCGTCGTCGTCTTGTGCGGTCAGCGCAACGGAATAAGACACGCCGTTTTCTTTCGATGCGGCGTGAACGGGGCGGACAACGGCGTTATGCTCGATATCCGATATAATGATGTGCGAACCTTTGGTCAGCACGCCCTTGACCGCGATGTTGATGGCGTGAGTGCAGTTAAGTGTGAATACCGTGTTGTTCACGTCGGCACCGAAGAACTCGGCGCACTTCATTCGTGAGTTGAACACGGCTTCGGCGGTTTTCATTGAAAGCTCGTGCCCTCCTCTGCCGGGATTGCCGCCGTACTTCACAAGCGCCTCGGACACGCCGCGCAAAACTGCGGGCGGCTTTGGATACGTCGTCGCCGCGTTGTCAAAGTATATCATAGAATTACCGTTCCTTTCAGTGTTTTTCCACACAAATGCGCCATATTCTCTCCATTATATGCGCCTTGACTTTTCCGCGATATCGTGGTATAATCATTTCACTCGTCTGTTATATTGCAGACGAAAGTCCCGCCACTTGGTTTCGGGCGTATGCCCCTATGGGGAGCTTCTCGTACCCGTTTCTATGTTTCGGGAGTAAATCAAGCGTGAAAACGCACAACAAAAGGAGAACGTATGCTTCGCAAAGAAGAAAAGCAGTCGGTAATCATCGCCAACCGCAACGCCGACAACGACACGGGTTCGCCCGAGGTGCAGATTGCAATCCTGACACACAGGATTAACGACCTGACCGAACACCTGAAGATTCACAAGAAAGACCACCACTCACGCCGCGGCCTGCTGAAGATGGTCGGTCATCGCCGCAATCTGCTGAACTATCTGATGAAGAAAGATATCGCTCGTTATCGCGCTATCATCGCGAAACTCGGCATCAGAAAGTAAACAGTAGCGTGACAACGGACAAGCCGTCCGTTGTCACGCGAGTATCTATTCGCTTCCCTAATCCGCGAGTATCAAAACACATTCATCAGCTTATCCCTATCCGCGAGTATTAAAATGTGCTTGCTGTCATTATGACGGTCGGCAGACTTTAATGCTGTGCGGCTTGGGTACAATGTACAAATGAAAGGAACATCACAAATGTTTGAAAACCACAAAGTATTCACCACGCAGTTCGCAGGACGCACCCTCAAAGTTGAAACAGGCAAGACCTGTATCCTCTCAAACGGAGCGTGCTGGGTCACTTACGGCGACACCGTTGTTATGGTCAACGTGTCGGCAAGCGTCAAGCCCCGTGACGGTATCGACTTCTTTCCGTTGTCGGTGGACTATGAGGAACGCCACTATTCAGTCGGCAAAATCCCCGGCGGCTTCCTCAAACGCGAGGGCAGACCAAGCGAAAAAGCTGTGCTGACCTCACGCGTTGTTGACCGTCCCATGCGCCCGCTCTTCCCGAAAGATATGCGGAACGATGTGTCTATCGTTATGACCGTCTTGGCTGTTGACCCCGACGCTTCACCCGAAATCGCGGGAATGATTGGCGCTTCAATCGCAACGGCAATCAGCGATATCCCGTGGAATGGACCAATCGCCGGTATCTCGGTCGGTTTGGTTGACGGAAACATCGTGCTTATGCCGGGTTCGGCTGACCGCGCAAAGTCTGACCTTAACCTCACTATTGCTTCGTCCGCGAAAAAAGTCGTGATGATTGAAGCGGGAGCGAACGAAGTCCCCGACGACACAATGATTGCGGCAATCAACGCGGGTCATAAAGAACTGGTTGATAATATCATACCTTTTATAGACAACATCGTGGCGACAGTCGGCAAGCCGAAGTTTAATTTTCAGTCGCAAGACGTTGACCACGATTTGTTTGACAAGATTGCGGGCAAATACACCGCAAAGGTGCAGCACGCACTTGATACAGACGACAAGAATGTCCGTGAAGAACGGCTTCAACCCGTGAAAGACGAAATCCACGCGGAGTTTGACCCCCTGCACCCCGACAAAGTTGCGATGATTGACGAGATTATCTACAAACTGCAGAAGCAAGTGGTTCGCCGCTGGCTTCTCGACGACGGCAAACGTGTTGACGGTCGCCGCCTTGACGAGATTCGTCCGCTTGCCGCGGAAGTCGGCGTGCTTCCTCGTGTTCACGGTTCAGGTTTGTTCACACGGGGACAGACACAGGTTCTGACTATCACGACACTTGGTCCTGTCAGCGATTCACAGCGAATCGACGGGCTTGACGACGACTCCACAAAGCGTTATATGCACCACTACAATATGCCGCCGTATTCAGTCGGCGAAGCACGCGGCGTTCGTTCACCCGGTCGGCGTGAGATAGGACACGGCGCGTTGGCGGAGCGTGCGCTTGAACCTGTGCTGCCGTCAATTGAAGAATTCCCTTACGCGATTCGTGCCGTGTCCGAGGTGCTGTCGAGCAATGGTTCAACGTCACAAGGTTCAATCTGCGGCTCAACACTGTCGCTTATGGACGCGGGCGTTCCGCTGAAAGCCCCCGTTGCGGGTATCTCCTGCGGGCTTATCACCGAGGGCGACCGTTGGATGACTATGATTGACATTCAAGGCGTCGAAGATTTCTTCGGGGATATGGACTTCAAGGTGGGCGGCACACACAAGGGTATCACAGCAATCCAAATGGATTTGAAAATCGACGGCTTAACACCCGAGATTATCAAAGAAGCGATTGAGTCGACGCACAAGGCGCGTATCTTCATTCTCGATGAAGTAATGCTTAAAGCAATCGACAAGCCGCGCGCCGAGGTTGGCACGTATGCGCCGAAAATGCTGACAACCAAGATTCCCGTCGATAAAATCCGCGAGATTATCGGAACAGGCGGCAAGGTTATCCAGAAGCTTTGCGCCGACTATGAAGTGAAGATTGACGTCAGCGAGGACGGCAACGTCTTTGTTTGCGGCGTTGACGGTGAGAAGTCAAAAGCATGCCTTGCCGCGATTGAATCAATCGTTATGGTTCCTGAAATCGGCTCGATATACAAATGCCGCGTGACCAAAGTCGCAGCGTTTGGCGCGTTTGTTGAGTTTGCACCGGGTAAAGAAGCGATGGTTCACATCTCTGAACTCGACAATCGCCGCGTAAACGTGGTTGAGGATATATGCAAGGTGGGAGATGAGATTATCGCGAAGATAATCAAGATTGACCCGTCAAACGGGAAAGTCGGTATGTCGCGCAAAGAAGCTCTCGCCGATATCGAAAGAAAGCAAAGAGGACAATAAGTAACCCTTGCAAGCAGATGAAACGGCTTGCTGTATCGCGTAACCTTGCAAGCAGATGAAACGGCTTGCTATATAAAAAGGTTCTGTCAACGGGGCAGAACCTATGGAGTGTGGCGACCCCACACGGAAAGGCATACTATGAAAAAGCGACTCATTGCCGCCTTGTTGCTGTCCCTTGCGACAGCGTTCGGCGCAGGCTGCACAACCACGCCGACCACGACGGAGGCGGACACCACGGTTGTAAGCGACACTACCACTGCCGACGCCGCAGCCGACACCACCACCCCCGAAGAAACGACAGCGGAGCCTGTCACCACAAACGCACCTCCCGAAACAATCCGTATCGCTTCGCTTAAAGGGCCGACCACTATCGGAATGGTGAAGCTGATGTCTGACGACGACGGCGCGCTCTACGATGTGTCGCTATACGGCGCACCGGATGAGATTGTCGCACTGATTGCAAAGAACGAGATTGACATAGCAAACGTCCCCGCTAACCTTGCGGCTGTGCTTTACGCCAACACGGGCGGCGCGGTGAAGGTCGCGGCAATCAACACACTCGGTGTGCTGTATGTCGTGGAAAGCGGTGACACGATTCAGTCGCTTGACGACCTCAAAGGCAAGACGCTCTATTCAACAGGCAAAGGCACCACGCCCGAATACGCGCTGAACTTTGTGCTGAAGCAAAACGGTATCGACCCCGACGCCGACTTGACGGTGGAATACCTCTCCGAATCAGCTGAAGTCGCGGCTAAACTCGCCGCTGACCCGTCCGCTGTCGGCGTTCTGCCGCAACCGTACATCGCGGCGGCAAGCCTAAAGAACCCCGACCTGCGTATGGCAATCAGCTTGACCGACGAATGGCAAAAAGCGGGTGCGGAGCTTGTCACGGGTGTGACGATTGTGCGTACAGAATTCCTTGAGAGCTACCCGAGTGAAGTTGACGCGTTCTTGCGGAAGTTCGGCGACAGCGTTGACTGGGTTGTGGCGAACCACACCGAAGCCGCCGCACTCATCGGCTCGTACGACATAACCCCCGAACCTGCGGCACTGAAGGCATTGCCGTATCTCAACCTCGCGTTCGTCACGAACGAGCCGCTGAAAGAAAAACTCGGCGGTTATCTCGGAGTTTTGTTCGACTTCAACCCGAAATCGGTGGGCGGTGCACTGCCTGACGACAGCTTTTACTACATTTCAAAGTAAATAATGACACAGACGATAAAAAAGCACGGCGGGAAGATTCTCGCCGTGCTGTTCTGGTTAGTGGTCTGGCACGTTGCAGCTGTCGTGGTGGACAACGCGTTCGTGCTGGTCACGCCGTTTGCCGCGTTCAAGCGGCTTGCGGAGCTTATGACGGAGATTGATTTTTTACGTTCCGTGCTTCGCTCGCTTCTTCGGATAACCGCGGGTATGCTGCTTGCGCTCACGGTCGGCGTGGCTTTGGCTGCGGCGGCGTTTGCGTGGAACAAAGTCGCGGTGCTGCTGTCGCCGTTTATGTCGGCGGTCAAGTCCGTGCCCGTCGCTTCCTTCACGATACTTGCGCTCTTTTGGCTTGGTTCGTCAAAACTCTCGACGTTCACGGCGTTTCTTATCGCGTTACCTGTCGTCTACACCAATGTGTTAGGCGGTCTGCAAAGCACCGACAAGGCGACGCTTGAGATGGCGGCGGTCTACAAAATTGCGCCGCTTCGGCGTGCTTTGCACATCTATTTGCCGAGTGCCGCGCCGTTTTTCTTGTCCGCTTGCTCGCTTTCAATCGGTATGTGCTGGAAAGCCGGCGTTGCCGCCGAAGTCATCGGTCAGCCGAAAGGCACGCTTGGCGAGTGGCTTTACTACGCAAAGATTTACTTTTCAGCCGCTGACTTGTTCGCGGTGACGGCGGCGGTGGTCGCGGTAAGTTTTGCGTTTGAGAAAGCGTTTATGTGGGCATTAAGTCGGGCTTATAGTCGATTAACTTAAGAAATAGCAGGCTATTTCTTCGGGCGGCAAGTCGCCCATACGTCGTTTCGCTTGGCTTCGCCCAGCGGCTCGCTACGCTCACAGCT
The DNA here is from genome assembly GCA_031260665.1 of Oscillospiraceae bacterium. Taxonomy (GTDB): domain Bacteria; phylum Bacillota; class Clostridia; order Oscillospirales; family Ruminococcaceae; genus Ruminiclostridium_E. Next base: position 31,764 of record JAISLD010000006.1, read on the forward strand.
ATTTAAGCTAAACGACTTTATCAAACATTGAGCGGCGTTTGGGCGAACACTGCGGGCGTGACGCTTGTCGCTCCCGCGGCAAACAAGGCGCGTGTCGCTTCGTTCATTGTCGCACCCGTTGTGGACACGTCGTCAACCAGCAAGATGTCGCCACCACGGACAAACCGCTCGTTCACCGCCAAAAACGCCCCCTCGACATTGAGGCGGCGTTCTTCGGCGGTCAAGTCCTTTTGTTCCTTGGTTTCAAACTTCTTTACAAGCAACTTGCGATACCTCGTGCCGCACATCGCGGCGAGTTCTCGCGCCAACAACTCAGGAAACGAATAACCGTTTTCGGCAAGCCGCGCCTTTGAGGGCGGCACGGCTGTGATAACCCCGAATGTGTGGTCGCGTATCTCCTCGAACATCAAGCGTGCCGCCGCTGAGATTGCCGCGCCGTCCGCGTGTTCTTTCGCGGCGGTAATCAACGGCTTTGACTTGTCGTTGTAATAAACGGCGCGGAAGAACTGACGCGACGACTCGCGGCAACGCGCAAGGTCGTCACACTCATCGTCGAAGTACTCGTCATAGGGGATTATCTTGCCGCAAAACGGACAGACATTCGGGTAAAAGACATTGAGGGCAAGCCGCTTGAGGTTATAGCTGTTCATATCCCGTGCTTGATTCGGTCGCGTTCTTCGGCGCGCTTGCCGTTGTTGAACCTGTCTACCGTGCCGACAAGGTACCCCGTGATTCTGCGTATTCTCTCAAACTTCGGCTTGCCGTCGTTTTCACGTCTACCGCAACCGGGGCAAACGTCTTTTATTACGCCTGTGTATCCGCAAACAGGGTCGCGGTCAACGGGGTGATTTATCGAACCGTAACCGATACCTTTTTCTTTCATATAACGGATTATCTTCTCAAACGCCTGTATGTTGCCGCAAGGGTCGCCGTCAAGTTCGACGTAGCTGATATGCCCCGCGTTAGTTAACGCGTGATACGGCGCCTCAACGTCGATTTTCTCCATCACGGTTATCGGGTAATAGACCGGCACGTGAAACGAATTGGTGTAGTACTCCCTGTCGGTGACACCTTTTATCGAACCGTAACGCTCTCTGTCGATTCTCACAAATCTCCCCGACAATCCCTCGGCAGGTGAAGCGAGCAGCGTGAAGTTCAGCCCCGTATTCTTGCTCTCCTCGTCCATTCGCTGACGCATATGCGCCACTATCCGAAGCCCGAGCTCTCGCGATTCCTCGCTTTCACCGTGGTGCTTGCCTGTGAGTGCAACGAGTGTTTCGGCAAGCCCGATAAAACCCATTGAGAGTGTGCCGTGCTTCAGTATCTCGCCAACACAGTCGTCAGCCGTGAGATTCTCCGAGCCGAGCCAAACGCCCTGCCCCATAAGAAACGGGAAGTTACGCACGGTTTTCTGCGCTTGAATCTTGAATCTGTCTTTCAGCTGCTTGATTACAAGGTCGATAATATCGTCAAGGTCGGAGAAGAACTTGTCAACATCGCCTTTTGCTTCAATGCCGAGCCGCGGCAGGTTGATTGACGTGAACGACAGGTTGCCGCGACCGCTGACTATCTCGTTCTTGCGGTCGTAGGTGTTGCCCATAACGCGTGTGCGGCACCCCATATAAGCGACTTCCGCGTCATAGTCGCCCTCTTTGTAATACTGCAGGTTGAACGGCGCGTCAAGGAACGAGAAGTTCGGGAACAGGCGTTTCGCCGACACACGCATAGCTAACTTAAACAAGTCGTAGTTCGGGTCGTTCTCGTTGAAGTTCACGCCCTCTTTTACTTTGAAGATATGAATTGGGAAGATAGGCGTTTCACCGTTGCCAAGCCCCTGCTCGTTTGCAAGGAGAATGTTTCGCGTCACCATTCGACCCTCTGCCGATGTGTCTGTGCCGTAGTTAAGCGAGCTGAACGGCGTTTGCGCACCCGCTCTGCTGTTCATCGTGTTGAGGTTGTGGACAAGCGCTTCCATTGCTTGAAATGTTGCTCTCTCAGTTTCCTGTTCGGTCAAGTCAACCGTGAACTTCTGCGCTTTCGCCGCGATTTTTTTGTCCGTGAATATCTCTTCAAGGACGGGAAGCTCTAACGAGAGATACCCCGCGTTGTCGGAAAGCGACGGCTCTTGTCCGTGCTTCTCGAACAACTCTTTCATATAAGACTTGGTCTTGTCTTCGGCTTCTTTCGCGTCGCTGTCGGTATAAAGCCCGATACTTCTCGCTATGTTCTTGGTGTAAAGCTGACGATAGGTTTTCTTCACACCTTCAGCCATTGCATAGTCAAAGTTCGGCACCGACTGACCGCCGTGTTGGTCGTTCTGGTTCGACTGTATCGCAATGCAGGCAAGAGCCGAATAACTGCCGATGTTGTTCGGTTCACGCAGATAGCCGTGCCCGGTTGAGAAGCCACCTTGAAACAGCTTGATGAGGTCAATTTGGCAGCAAGTGGTGGTGAGGGTAAGGAAGTCAAGGTCGTGAATGTGAATATCGCCGTCCTCGTGTGCCTTTGACTGCTGGTGGTCAAGCACACGAAGCGCATAGAACCGCTTTGCTCCCTCGCTGCCGTACTTCAGCATTGTGCCCATTGCGGTGTCGCCGTTGATGTTGGCATTCTCACGCTTCACGTCGCAGTCAATCGCCGACTTGAATGTCAAATCTTCGTAGGTCTTGATGAGTTGCGTGTTCATCTCGCGGTTGCGGCTTCGCTCGGCACGATAGAGAATATACGACTTCGCTGTCTTGGCGTGACCTGTTTCTATCAACGCTTTTTCAACTAAATCTTGTATTTCTTCGACAGTCGGGACGGTCCCCTCGGGAAATTTGTCGTCTGCTAACTGAAGCACCGACATCGTAATCTTCATCGCTGTCATCTTGTCGTGACCACCGACAGACTCCGCGGCTTTCAGCACCGCCTTTGTAATCTTGTTCTCATCGAACGGCACCTCTGCGCCGTCACGCTTTCTTATCGCATTAAACATCACTTTCCACTGCCTTTCTGTTATCCTACGCAAACACTATATATAGTGTTATGTTTAGTCACTAATCACATTATACAGTATTTTTGCTGATTTGTCAAGGGGTTTACACATATATGTCACATATACCAAAGGGCTTATTTGTCACATTAACTTATTTCCTGTTTGGCACCGACCCAAAGGCCATACCCCTCGGGGCACAGGCGGGCGACCGAAAAGCCCTTGCCGCTTCCACAGAAGCGGAATCTCCGCGAATCAAGTTGTTTAACTTGTTGATATAGCCAGTTAAACTCAAAACACTAAAGTGTTTTGAGTTTTCGCCGCGAAGCGGCGGCGCGGCTTTGCCGCGCACCGGCGTATCAGGACGGTTAAATCCGCGCCGTAGGCGCGGCA
>JAISLD010000043.1 GCA_031260665.1 Oscillospiraceae bacterium
CGAGTCGGTGCAGATAGCGGTGAGGGTCCACCCGTTCCCATTCCGAACACGGAAGTTAAGCTCACTTGTGTCGAAAATACTTGCTTGGTAACGAGCCGGGAAGATAGAGTGTGCCGACAACTATGCCCCAAGAGTGCAAACTCTTGGGGCATTTGTATTTCTATACTCCTTAACCGGTTAAACTGAAAGTTTAACCTCTGCCGCTTTGCGGCAATTGGCGGCTACGCCGCCAAGTTAATCCGCAAGCGTAACACGCCGCTTCACGGCGTTGGCACCGCGTGCCGCACATAAAAACTCGGTGAATTTTTATGTGTTACGCAGTATAACAAGAAACCCTCCCGATAAAGGGAGGGCTTCTTGTTACGCGAAGTTACTTGTCAAAGCCAAAGCCGCTTTGCTCACCGAATGCCTTGCTCAGCACTTCCTCGGTGTTGTCCTCAACTTCTTCTTCCGCTTCCGCAGCGATGTCGTCCGCTTCGTCGGACTCGTCGTCCTCTTCAAACTCGTCGTCCAAGTCGTCGTCCTCGTCGTCTTTGCCGCCGTCGGCAAGCGAAGCGATGAGGTTCTTCAGTTCGTCGAGTTCTTTCTTCAGATACTCGGTCTTTTCTTTCACGACGTCAAGGGTTTCCTCGCCGCGTTGAATCATATCGGCGTTCTTTATTTCCTCAAATCCCTCGGCAAGTTTGTTCGCTTCGGTTTTCACCGCACCGACCGCGTACATTGAGGCACGGCGCACCTTGTCGCTCAGCTTCCGCGAACCTTCGGCGTAGATAATCGATTCATCGTCGGATTCTCTTTTATCCGCAATGAGTTTCTTATAGGTGAGATACGCGCCGCACGACAACGCGGCAATGCCGACGAGTGCTGTTGATACACGCATAGATGTTCCTCCCAAATAAATATAGTTACTTCTCCTATTATACACCAAAAAGAGCGAAATGTAAAGGGTGAGGTGAAAGTTTTTGGATATAAGCAAAACTTACTGCCGAAAACACTTGCAATTCGTTTGAATGTGTGATATAATCGTGTAAGATATACTCTTTCTCGCAGGAAAGGACAAATATATGAACAGTTTCAACACGAAGGACCAAGTTACATTTGACGCTTCGTCAACCGAGCTTCAACTGCTTGAATTCCTTGTCGGGCACGAAGTCTATGGCATCAACATCGCGAAAGTGAGCGAAATCATTCGTTTTTGCGAACTCACGCCTATGCCGTCCGCTCCTGAAGCGATAGAGGGCGTGTTCATGCACCGTGAGAAGCTTGTCACGGTTATCGACCTACATAAGATTCTCGGTATGCAGATTCCGCCTGAACACGGAAGCGGTCTTATGATAGTCTGCGACTTTGAGCAACTGTCGGTTGCGTTCCACGTTTCAATGGTCAACGGTATCCAGCGGCTCGGTTGGTCCACCATCGAGAAACCGCCGACGGTCAACCACAACGGCGAGGGGCTGACCACGGGTATCGCCAAACTTGAGAACAAGATGATTATGATTCTCGACTGCGAGAAGATAGTCTGTGACCTCAACTACGGCAACGAATACGAAGCCGTTGACTTTGAGGAACTCGACCTTGATTCAGCGAAAAACGACGTTGACTTCGGCCGCCACATCATTGTCGCCGAGGACAGCTCGTTCCTCAACAAGGTTATGTGCGATGCGCTCAAGGCGGCGGGCTTCAAGAACCTGCACCCGTTCTACAACGGACTTGACGCGTGGGATTACATTCGTTCGCTTAAGGGCGGCACCAACCTGAAGCAGGCGTGCGCCGCAGTCATCAGCGACATTGAAATGCCACAGATGGACGGTCACACACTGACTAAACTCATCAAAGACGACAAGGAGCTTCGTGGTGTGCCCGTGTTCATATTCTCGTCGCTTATTCACGAGAATATGCGGCAGAAAGGCGACTCGGCGGGTGCAAACGCGCAGTTCTCACGCGCGCAGCTGTCTGATTTGCTGAAGATACTGCTGGAAACAATGAAGAGCTGATTCAATCTCATAATAGAAGAACCGCCTGTTTTAGGCGGTTCTTTCGGTTTTGATGTCTGAATAGATATATACCCAGTTATATAGGTAAACGATGATTAGCTAATCTTTGCTTTGACAGCCGGTGAAGAAACAGTGTTCTCTCCCCCACATTCAGTGGGGAAGAGAACACTAAATGGTTAGCTAATAAGCGGTTACATAAATTATAGTAGGTGAATATATGAACACAGACATACTAAAAGACCTCGCTCTTGATTATCTTGAGAACAAGTACGGAGAGAAGTTTGAGCTGATAAGCGTTATCACGGGTGGGCTTGACAAGAATGAAAAGCGAATCGGGGCGAAGCCAAAGGGCGCGCCTTTCTCAAAGAGTTTCACCGTATACGCGGACGGCGAGCGGCTGAATGACAATTTCTTTAAGCAGAAAGCCAAAGAGAACCTGCAAGACACAGCCGCCTACACAGCGGAGAAGTTTTTGTTCAGTTGCGATTACACGCTGAATCACTCGGCAAGTTCATCAACAACAGACGGCAAGCCTGAATATTACGGGATAATGAACGTGACCGTCACGCAAGGCGTGTCGTCAGAAGCGATAATTCAGCGTGGCTTTGAGTGTGCCGCAGAGGAGTTCGCGAAGCGGAAGATACCCGTGTTTCTCAATCGCGCGGGTAATCCGCACGCGTATGAAGCGCGTTATGAGAACGGCGAGTATAGAACACGCAGTATCCTCAAAGAAAGCGCGGCAATGGACTTTTATCCCGTGCCGCTCTCCGCTTGGCAGCTTGAGCGGCTCTGCAATGTGGTTTATCTTGAGCAACTGCCCCAGTTTCTTCCGCTTGGTCGGCTCGGCACGATAATGCGGTGTATGCTTGATATGGGTTTCCTTGAGGAGAAGAACAGAGCGGAAACAATCGGGTTGTCGCGTGAGGAATGGCGCGATGTTATGACGTCGATTGTCGCCTCGCCGAGTCTTTACTCGCTGAGAATCGCCGATTATGTTGACATATCGGAGCGAAGCGCACCTCGGGATTACGTCAAGCCGGGGCACCGAGCCGTTTGCTTTGCCGATTCAGCGGGGAACGCCGCCGCTGTTTTTCGCGGCACAGGCAGCGACTATGAGTGGCTTGACAACGGTGAGGGTATGTTAGACAGCGACACGGTTCAGCAACAAGCGGCGGCAGAGTTTGTGCGGCGTGTGCGTCAAAACACATCGCTTGGAATCAAGCACTTGACCGTGGCGGGTCACTCAAAAGGCGGCAACAAGGCGCAGTATACCTATCTCACCTTGCCCGATGGAGTTGCGGAGCGGTGCTTCTCGCTTGACGGGCAGGGTTTTTCTGAAGCGTTTTTAGATAAATACGCGGCAAATGTGGCGGCACGTGCGGGCAACATTGTCAGCTATGCCGAACGCCGCGACTTTGTCAACTGCTTGGGGTTTTACGCCACGTTGCCGAGATTCTTCAGCGGATATCGCGGCGATATCGGCGAATATGGGCAACCGCTGCCGTACTTCCACTGCCCCGATTCGCTTCGACGGACAGACGGCAAACCCGGTGAGCCGAATGCCAAAGGTTGTTTGTCGCAGCTTGTCAACAAGTTGGTGACTTCGTTTCTTGCGGGAGGAGCGAGCGATGAAACGAAACGCGACACCTGTATGGACATCGTGTCGCTTATGACAAAGGACTTCCACGCCGACACTTCTGATGTAGCCGAAGCGATAGTCCGCGTGTTGTCCGTGTTCTTTGACCTGCTTGCTAACTCCGAGGAGTTTGACGACGACATACTTTGCCTGCTGACAGACGAGGGCGACTTGATTGTTTCGACCGTCAACTTCGCGTTCGGCAGGGAGAGCGCACCCGAAGAATCGCCTTTCGGCAAAGAAATAGTGAGGAAACTAACTTTAGCGGCGATACTAAGCCCGAAGCTTCGTTCCGCTATTACGGGTTCAGCCGCAAAGCTGTCGTTCTTCGCGGGGAAACTTGCTGAAAGCGAAACGATACCGCTTGTCGCTAAATATGTCGGCGAATTCGCCGAAGCACTACAAGGTTAAAGCTGATAAAATCTTTCAGTTTCAGTTAGTTTCGGTGAAATTGAACGAATATTCTGTGCAACTTTCACAAAAAAACAATGCTTTATTCATACAACACTCACATAATAGTAGAACTTTGATGAAATGGTGAGGAATGGCTGTTTTGGTGTTGACTTTGTCTAAAAAAAAAGGTATACTTGACTTCAGACAAGCGGATAGAGAGAAAAATCCGCTCGGCACTACATCGAAGGAGCAAAGTATGATAGTTAAACAAGTAGAAGTAAAAAGCCCGGTAGGACTTCACGCTCGCCCCGCAACCTTCTTTATTCAGAAAGCGAATGAGTACAAGACCTCGATATGGATAGAAAAAGAAGAGCGTAGAGTCAACGCAAAGAGCTTGCTCGGCGTGCTGTCCCTTGGCGTCACAGGTGGGACGACAATCTCCCTTATCGCGGACGGCGCAGACGAGGAAGACGCAGTCGCGGCTCTCATCGAACTCATTGAGTCAAACTTTGATTGATTCGTCGTCAAAGTAAAGCAAAACAAAACGCCCCACATCGGGGCGTTTCGTTGTCTTTGTGTCTTTGTGTATCGGATATATCCGAAGTTGTTAGCTCAACATTCGTTTCAGCGGCTTTACGGCGGGGATAAGAAGCGCCGTAAACGCAAACGTAATTGCGCCTCGCACTGCGTTCATCGCGGTTATCGTGTTGATGAGGTAGTCGGTGAAACTCCCGATATTCATTGAGAACATCGCGGCGTACATGGGAAAGAAGCATATGTTAGCGGCATAGCCGAACAAAATCGTGCAAACCGTGCCTGCCACCGCCGCGAGCGCATAGTGGCGTTCGCCGCCTTTTCGTTTGTACTTGACGAAACAAAACCCGTAGACCATGCCGAAGCCGATGACTATGTTGACTGTTTCGCCCACAAAGATTGTCGTGGTGCGGAACATGTGGATAAGGCAGCGGAGAACCACGACCAAGAACCCCGATAACGGCGACACGGTCATTGCCGCTAAGATAGCGGGGACGTCCGCCAAGTTAAGTTTAAGAAAAGCGAACGGTGGCGGAAACGGCACCTCGAATACCTCGGCGACCACCGCGACCGCCGCTGCCATTGCGGTCAGCGTCAGTTGTTTCAGTGTGAACGGTTTCAGTTTCGGCATAAGTATAATCTCTATATGATGTGTATGATTACGTAGAAGAGTGTCGCGTAACCTTAATGAAGAATGAAGCAAAGTTTCATCAAGGTTACGCGATGCGCTTTGGGGTCGCCTGTTACGCGGGATTCGGTGCGGAAACGGGGCAGGTGCCTGCGCACGCGCCGCAATCGATGCAAGTGTCGGCGTTGATGACGTACTTGCCGTCGCCTTCGGAGATAGCGTCTACGGGGCAGTCGCCCGCGCACGCGCCGCAAGAGATACATTCGTCGTTGATGATATAAGCCATGGTTGTTCCTCCGCTAAATATTGTTATACTCATATTATAACCTCATAGGCAGAGATTGTCAACCACTCCAAAAAAATTTGTCCACGCACTTGTATTTCCCCGTAGAATATGTTATACTGATAAAGAGGGCGCATATATGGCAAAGCAAATCACCGCCGACATTCACGGTATGACCGCGACAGAGGCGAAAAAGCACATTGAGCGGCTGATATCCGCCGCTCCCGCCGACTGTGAACGCTTGGTGGTTATCCACGGGTGCAACAGCGGCACGGTTCTTCGCGACACCGTGAGGCGAGGGCTTCGGCACAAACGAATCCTTGAGATTATCCCGACTTTCTCAAACGACGGCGAAACGTCAGTCTACCTGAAAGGAAAATGAGCGTTGAAAGATACGACGCTGTTTATAGACAAAGCCACAGCAGAGAGAATAGCAAGCGAGTTTCCAACGCCGTTCATCGTGTATGACGAACGTGGAATCAAACGCCGAGCCAAAGACTTGAACGCGGCGTTCAGCTGGAACGAGGGCTTTCGCGAATACTTCGCGGTGAAAGCGACACCGACTCCCGCGATACTGAAAATTCTTCTCGACACCGATTGCGGACTTGACTGTGCCACTCTTGCCGAACTGATAATAGCGGAACGAGTTGGTGCGGTGGGTGAACTCAGTATGTTTTCGTCAAACTGCACCCCCGATGAGGACTTTATCAAGGCAAAAGAACTTGGTGCGGTGATAAACTTCGACGATTTCACGCATATAGACGTAGTAGAGCAACTTTGCGGCATACCGCAGACTGTCTGTTGCCGATTCAATCCCGGCGGGAACTTCGGCGTGGACGACCCAAGCGGCAACGTAATGGATATCCCCGGCGACGCAAAATATGGAATGACGGAGCGGCAACTGATTGACGCTTTCGTGAAGCTGAAGTCGCTTGGAGCGACAAGGTTCGGGCTTCACGCGTTTCTCGCATCAAACACGCAGTCAGACGCGTACTATCCCGCACTCGCAGGTCTGATGTTCGATGTTGCGCTGCTTTTGGAACGCGAAACAGGTGTCCGCGTGTCTTTCATCAATCTGTCGGGTGGTATAGGCGTTCCGCACAGACCTGAGGAGAACGAGCGCGACATCTTCGCTATCGGCGAGGGAGTACGGAGAGAATACGACAAACGCTTCGCCGATTGGGAACAAAAGCCCGCGATACTGACGGAACTCGGTCGATATGTTCTTGCCCCGAACGGTGCGCTGATAACACGTGCGATAAGAGAAAAGCATATCTACAAGGAATATATCGGCGTTGACGCGTCAGCCGCCGACTTCATACGACCCGCTATGTACGGCAGCTATCACCACGTCACGGTTCTCGGGAAAGAGAACGACCCGCACGACAAAACCTACGACATAACAGGCGGACTTTGCGAAAACAGCGACAAGTTCGCGGTGGACCGCCCCCTGCCGACAATCGAGAACGGCGACCTGCTTGCTCTCCACGACTGCGGAGCGCACGGCAAGGCAATGGGGTATAACTACAACGGCAAACTTCGCTGCGGCGAGGTGTTGCTGAAAGAAAACGGCTCATTTGAAGTGATACGCCGAAAAGAAACTTTAGCGGATTACTTCGCAACAATTGAGAAATATTTTTAACATAAACAAGGAGAACAATCATGGCATTCTGCAAAAACTGCGGCGCAAACATTGCTGACGGCACAACCATCTGCCCCAACTGCGGCAAAAGCCTTTCTGATGTTGCAACGGGCGGCATAGACCTTTCCGACAAAGTGAAAGAGTTTACCAACACCCCCGACTTCACGGGGAGTCTCGACGCAGCTGACATCTCGGCAAACAAAGGCTACGCAATTCTCGCGTACTTCGGAATTCTTGTACTTATCCCTATCTTCGCGGCGAAGCACTCGCGTTACGCGCGTTTTCACGCAAATCAAGGGCTTATGCTTATCATCGCCAACGTAGTAGTTGAGATATTGTTGCTTGTTCCTATCGTCCAGTTCTTCGCGGGAGTTCTCAGCGTTGTTCTCTTCGTGTTTATGATTATCGGTATCGTGAACGCTGCAAGCGGCAAAGCAAAAGGTCTGCCTCTTATCGGTGCGATTACTCTTATCAAGTAAAACTTCAAGTAGACTGATATGAAAATTCGGCATTTAGTTTTATGTCTGACGGTACTTTATATCGTTGACGGTGCGTTTGTCGGAGCGAGTTTGGCCGGGGGCAACCCCGGCACAGCTCTCCTCGGTGCGCTGATAGGGTTTGGGCTGTCGATAGCAATATCGTTCGGCTTTCTTCTCTTTGTCAACAAAAAGTTTTTTGGTCCGCTCTCTCGCCTGAACGACTACGCTCGTTCAGAGAAAGAAAACGGCAAGTCAGCACGCGTGCCGTCTTTCGGCGACGACTTCGCCGACACCACAGACCTCATCGCCCACCTCTACGAACAGATACGTAAGCTTGAGGAGAACGGCGTGAAAAGCGAAAACCGAAGCCGCGAAATCGTTGTGGCTATCAACCATTCAGTCAAGAACCCGATTAACTCAATCCGTGATATCGCGGAAATGCTTCGTTCACGAATTGAACCCGGCAAGGAACGCTCGCAACTTGAGATTATAAGAAAGAAAGCGATATCGGCGACCGAAATCATCAACGACATAACAAGGCAGTACCCCGAAGAAGAACTGAACGAAACCTTTGATATCAAACAACACTCAAGCCTCGAAATCTACGACATCATCAGCAACGCCGACTACGATAAGGCTTGCTCTTACATAGGAGCGATACCGAAAGCTATGCTGGTCTACGACGAGCCGCACTTTCAAGACACGCTCGACCACATTGTCGCCAACTGCTACAAGTACGCGGGGACACGGATAACAATACATACCGAGATAATCGGCGACAAACTGCGCCTGCTTATCCGCGATTACGGCAACGGTATCCCACCCGAAGAGTTTGAACACGTCACTCACAAGAACTTTCGCGGAGGAAACGCGGCAGGAAAGACGGGACAGGGTATCGGGCTGTATCTGTCGTCGCGGTATATGGAGCAGATGAACGGCAGCTTGAGGTGCGAAAATATGAACAACGGCTTCGGCGTCACGCTCTCGATTCCGCTTGACCCCAAGACCGTACCCGAGCAGATGACGCTTGCCCAAAGCTGAAACCAATGAAAGCAGGAGGATAAAAATGGCTGTAAAAGTAAACGACCGCTACCTTCGAGGATTTGTCCGCGACCACGAACTCGCGTTCGCGGCGGAAGCCGCAGAAACCGCTCACAACTTGCTTATCGGGAACAAAGGAGCAGGGAACGACTTCACGGGGTGGGTGAACCTGCCCGATATCTACGACAAAGACGAGTTTGCCCGTATCAAGAAAGCGGCGGACAAAATCAAGTCGGACAGCGAAATACTTATCGTAATCGGAATCGGCGGCTCTTACCTCGGTGCAAAGGCGATAATTGACGCGCTCGCTTCCCCTCTCTACAATTCTCTCGACAAGAAAACCCCCGACATCTACTTCGCGGGCAACTCAATCAGCCCAACCTACCTCTCGCAGATAGTTTCACTCGTTAAAGACAAAGACTTCTCGGTCAACGTGATATCGAAGTCGGGCACAACAACCGAGCCTGCACTCGCGTTCCGTGTGTTCCGCAAACTCTTGCAGGAGAAATACGGCGACAAAGCGAACGAACGTATCTATGCGACAACCGACAAGTCACGCGGCACGCTGAAGTCCCTCGCCGACAAAAACGGTTGGGATTCGTTTGTCATTGCCGACGACGTGGGCGGTCGCTTCTCTGTGCTGACCGCTGTGGGACTTCTCCCTGTCGCGGTTGCGGGGCTTGACATTGACGCGCTGATGAAAGGCGCGGCTGACGCACTCGCCGAGTACAAGAACCCCGACGCTTTGTCAAACGAATGTGTCAAGTACGCGATACTTCGCAATGTTCTTTATCGCAAGGGCTTCAAGTGTGAAATGCTTGTGGCCTATGAAAACTCGTTCACTATGATGAACGAGTGGTACAAACAGCTCTTCGGTGAAAGCGAAGGCAAAGACGGCAAGGGGCTGTTCCCTGTCAGCGGCACGTTCAGCACCGATTTGCACTCGCTTGGGCAATTCGTGCAAGACGGCTCGAAGATTCTGTTTGAAACAGCGGTGGTGTTTGACAAACCGCAAACGGATTTCTTCCTCGACGACGACCCCGACAACGCCGACGGCCTGAACTTCCTTTCGGGTCAGAATATGTCGGTCGTCAACCGCAAGGCGTTTGAGGGCACGATTATCGCTCACACAGAGGGTGGCACGCCGAACATTGTGCTTGAGGTGCCGACACTTGACGAATACAACCTCGGTTATCTCATCTACTTCTTTGAGAGAGCCTGCGCTGTTTCGGGCTATATGCTCGGTGTCAACCCGTTCGACCAGCCCGGCGTTGAAAGCTATAAGAAAAATATGTTTGCGTTGCTTGGCAAACCCGGCTATGAGGACATAAAAGCCGAACTTGAGAAGAAAATAGGCGGCTGAAGCCGCGTTGTTTACACACTTTAAGAAAGGCAGGATACTCAAATGGTTAAACTGATACCGGGCAAAAAAGGCTCTGGAAAGACAAAACTCCTTGTCAGCGCAATTCACGCAGCCGCAGGAAGCTCAAACGGCAACGTGGTGGCAATCCAAGTCGGCAAATCGCTGAACGAAAACATCACCCACAGTGTGCGCCTTATCAACATCGAGGACTACGCTATCAGCAACTACGAAACCCTCTACGGTTTCTTCGCGGGGATTCTCGCATCGGATTACGACTGCACGCACGTCTTTACTGACGGACTGCTGAAGATTGCAGGCAAAGACTATGACAAGGCAGGCGAGTTCTTCGGGAAGCTGTCGCAAATCTCCTCCGATTGTGCCGAACTTGTTTTCACTATCTCGGCTGACGAGAACGACTTGCCCGAATCCGTTAAGAAGTATTTCGCCAAGTAAATATATCTAAGCAACGCCTCTCCTCACAAAGGAGGGGCGTTTTGCTGTCGGCTTGACTTTGGCAAGCAAAAGTAGTATACTAAAAGGGTACGATTTTAATTTATGCAAAGAATTGGAACACGCAGAATGAATGAAGCAGAACCTCGCAAGGAAAACAAAATGGGCGTTATGCCCGTGAACAAACTCCTCGTCAATATGTCGCTTCCGCTTATGGCTTCAATGCTGATGATGTCGCTCTACAACATTGTTGACAGCATATTCGTATCCCGTATCAGCGAATCAGCGCTCACCGCCGTGTCCCTCGCGTTCCCCGCTCAACAGTTAATTACGGCACTCGGCGTCGGCACGGGTGTCGGGCTTGGTTCGTACCTGTCACGCTCACTCGGTGAAAAGAAATATACACTCGTCAACAAAATCGCGGAGAACGGCATATTTCTTTCGTGGATGTTCTCTCTGTTGTTCGCTCTCCTCGGAATCTTCGCCGTAAGACCGTTCTTCGCCACACAGACCGACAATGGGGTGATACTTGAATACGGCGTTCAGTATCTCACGCCGATATTCATCGGGTCGTTCTTCGTGTTCTCACAGATAACAAACCAGCGGATACTCTTGTCAACCGGACGAACGCTCTGCACCATGATAGCGCAAGCGACAGGCGCGGTGGTCAACTGCCTGCTTGACCCTATCTTCATCTTCGGATACTTCGGTGTGCCTCGCCTTGAGGTGCGTGGCGCGGCAATCGCCACCATTATCGGGCAGATAGTGGGGGCGGCACTCGCGTTTGGTATGAACAAGAAGCTGAACAGCGACGTTCACCTTGACTTCAAGGGCTTCAAGCCCGACCCGCAGATAATCAAAGGGATATTCAAGGTCGGTGCGCCGTCAATACTTATGCAGTCGGTCGGCTCCGTAATGGTGTTCTTCTTCAATATGATACTTATGATGTTCACCGAAACCGCGGTCGCTGTGTTTGGGATTTACTTTAAGCTGCAGAGTTTCATCTTTATGCCTGTGTTTGGAATGAACAACGGGATTGTCGCCATTGTCGCGTACAACTTCGGGGCGCAAAACAAAAAGCGCATTACCGACACAATCAAACTTGGGCTGAAGTATTCCGGCATAGTGATGTCGCTTGGGCTTGCGCTCTTTATGCTTGCACCGAAACCGCTGCTTCTTCTCTTTGACGCGTCGCCGCAAATGCTCGCAATCGGTGTGCCGGCACTTAGGATAATCAGCGTCCACTTTGTCTTGGCGGCGATGTGTGTGGTGCTTGTGTCGGTGTTTCAGGCATTCGGCAACGGAATGTACAGCCTTATCGTGTCGCTTTCGCGTCAAATCGGCGTGCTTCTCCCTGTGGCGTGGATTCTCAGTCTGTTTGGCAACGTGAACTATGTTTGGTGGGCGTTCCCGATTGCTGAAATGGCAAGCCTTGTGCTTTGCCTTGCGTTCACCAAGAAAATCTATAACAACAAAATCGCGACCTTAGGGGTTATCACTTAAGAAGTATATGAACAACACATTCAAACGAAGAGCCTTTTACTTTTATTTAGACATAGCGCAACTGTCAACGCTGTCTGCCGCCGCTTTCATCAAGACTATCATCTGGTATGTCGGGCGTTTCTTTTTGTTTCTCCGCGATATTCTTCGGCCGCCCCTCGCCGACACGCTTCAACGCGCCGCGTGGCTTGGTCGGCAGATAGCCTCGCCGTTTACATACGCGTATCGCAACTTCTTACGTCTGCGCCGCGACCTTTATGTCGCCGCTCGTGCCTCACAAAAGCCGCGTGACGCTTACGCCAAGTATTTCAAAAGCACTTTCGTCGGTAAGCACGGTATCGCGGTGACTGTGTTCAACATCGCCGCGCCTGTCGTCTGCGGTGTGTTCTTTCTGCAACTCATCGGCTATTCCGCCGCCGCAACTTACGCCATACGATTGGAAGTAGACGGCATATTCCTCGGTTACATTGAAAACGAAAGCGTGTTCTCCGAAGCGGAGAGCATTGCGGAGAACAGGCTGAACCAAATCGGCGGCGGTCACAGCGTGAGTTCTGTGCCGTCATTCAAGCTTGAAAACGTGGCTTATGCCGACTATCTCAGCACCTACAGTATTGCCGAAACTCTGTTTGAAAAAGCGGGCGTCAGCCTTGAATACGCGTACGGCGTGTCTATCGACGGGCGGTTCCTCGGGGCGGTACGCGACAACACGGAGCTGAAGAAAACGCTGAACGGTTTGCTTGATGTTTATCGCACAGGTGTGGTTGACGAAACCGTCGAGTTTGTCAACAAAGTTGAATGTGACACGCTTGAGCTTTACAACACCGAGAGCATAATCAACGTGCAGGATTTAATCACTCTGTTCACGTCCACGCGTTCCAGCGCAATGTACTACACGATTGAAGAGGGCGACAGTCCCTCGCTGATTGCCGACAAACTCGGCACAACAATGCTTGAGCTGGAGCGCAACAACCCCGGGTTTCTCACCACGATGTTGGTTCCGGGGGAACGTCTGCTTCAAAATATGGCGATACCGTACCTCTCGGTCGCTCTCACCACCACCGAAACTTACTCCGAAGCGATACCTTTCGATACAGAAACACGTGACAGTGACGCAATTTATATTGGGCAGACCGCGGTGTATCAAAAGGGAGTGGAGGGCAAGCGAACGATATCGGCGCGTGTATCAAAAGTAAACGGGATTGAAACGCGGCGTGTGGCTTTGCTTGAAGTGACAGAGAGCGAACCTGTGACGAAGATAGTGCTTAGCGGCACAGTGCCTACGCCTCAAGGTTCTTATTCGGCTGAATCCGCCGAGTACGGCAAGTTCATCTGGCCTGTCAGCAAGTCGGTCGCTTACATCAGCGAGGTGCCGTGGTATGACGGCGGTTACTCGGGGCACCAAGGCGTTGACTTCGCTTGCAAAGTCGGCACACCGATATACGCTTGCGCTTCGGGCACGGTTTCTTCAGCGAAAGACGCGCGTGACGGATACGGTATGCGTGTCATTATCGACCACCCGTCAGGGCTTCGCACCCTGTACGCACATATGAGCCAGATTTACGTCAAAGCGGGGCAAGTCGTCACTCAAGGCGAATGTATCGGGCTTGTCGGAATGACGGGTTATGTCACGGGGCCGCACGTTCACCTCGAGGTGAGAAACGGCAACACGTTCCTCGACCCGCTGAATTATGTCACATACACAAGGCGTGACTTCAGCGTTCGTTAGTCAAAGTAAACGCGGGTTGACTAACCTATCTTCTCATCGTCAACAACATAACAAAACTAATTACACAATATTTAGGGAAACATAACAAATGCTTGTAAAAGATAAGGCTTTCTATAAATCAGTTGCCGCGATAACTCTGCCGATTGCGGCGCAAAACCTCATTGGCTTTGGCATATCGATGGCGGACGTGGTTATGCTTGGTATGGCTGACCAGTCGGGGGACTTGCTTGCCGCCTGTAATCTCGCGGGGCAACCGTTCTTTATTCTCACTCTCTTTGCGTTCGGGTTGTCGGGCGGCGGAGCGGCAATGGCGGCGCAGTATTGGGGGAAGAAAGACATCGATTCAATCAAGCGCATTATCTCGCTGATAATGCGGATAACGTTGGTTGTGTCGGCGGTGTTCACACTTGCGGCGGCGATAATCCCAACGCAGATACTTATGCTGTTCACGAATAACCCAAACATAATTGAACCGGGTGCGCAGTATCTTCGCGTGCTGTCGCCTGTTTATCTCATCGCGTCGCTCTCGATTGCTTTGGTCTGCTCGCTTCGCTCAGTCGAACTCGTGAAAATCGCGGTGCTGACCGACTTGACGTCGCTTGTCATCAACATTGTGCTTAACTGGCTTCTGATATTCGGCAACCTCGGTTTCCCAAAACTCGGGATAGTCGGCGCGGGGATTGCCACCGATATAGCGCGTGTGTTTGAAATATGTATCCTCTGCTTCTACGTGTTTGTCTATGACAAGCGGCTGAAGCTGAGGCTGCGTGACCTCAAGATTTGGGACAAAGAACTCTTTTCTGATTTGCTTCGTATCGGGTCGCCCGTTGTTATCAACGAGCTGATGTGGGCAATCGGTATGTCGATGTTAGCGGCGATTCTTGGGCATATAACTTACGGTGAGGGCAACCCTGTCGCCGCGTCGTCAATGGCAAACACCGTGCAGCAGCTTATGCTCGTCATATCGTTTGGTATCGCGAATGCCGCCGCGATTATCACGGGCAAAACTATCGGTGAGGGCAATGTGCACAAGGTGAAGTCGCAGGCACAGACTTTCGTGCTGCTGTCGTCAGCTGCGGGGATTGCGTTTGGACTTCTCGTGTTCTTCGGGAGAGGAATCGCGGTCACGGCGTTCGGCATTGGCGCGGACACAGCGGAGCTTGCGCGTCAGTTTATGATAGTCACATCGGTCAACGTGTTCTTCGCTTCTCTGTCAAGTATGTTTATCGTCGGTGTGTTCCGTGGCGCGGGGGACACGAAGTTCTGCCTCAAGGCTGAAATCGGCGCGTTGTGGGGACTGTCGGTGCCTGCCGCGTTCTTGGCGGCGTTTATCTTCAAAGCTCCGCTTGTCTTGGTGTTCGCCTGTATGCGTCTTGACGAGGTGATGAAAACGATAATCTGCTTCTTCAGACTCGGCGGAAACAAGTGGGTCAACATCACAACGCGTGACCGACTTGAAACCACAGCGGAACCGGTTCTTGAATCGGGCGACTAAGTAAACACAAACAAGAAACCTCTTCCTCACGGGAGAGGCTTCTTGTTTGTCTGCTTACCCGTCGCGGTGTATATCCGCAGTCATTCTGCCCATAATAATCCTCAAATGCTGATTTTCTGTGAGGAAAGGTGGACAATAGAATGAAAGCAGTCATAATGGCGGGGGGCGAGGGCACACGGCTTCGACCGCTTACGGGGGCGGTGCCGAAGCCGTTGGTGAAACTTTGCGGCAAACCTGCCGTGCTTTATATCCTTGATTTGCTCGCTCTCCACGGGTGTGACGAAGCGGTGCTGACGCTTTGCTATAAAGGCGAGATGCTCGAGAGTTTGTTTGACGGAGAGGACTATCGTGGGATAAAGCTCTCGTTTTCGTATGAGAGCGAACCTCTCGGCACGGCAGGCAGTGTGAAGAAAGCCGCTGCAGGTTTCCGTGAGCCGTTCTTGGTGCTAAGCGGCGACGCTCTTTGCGACTTTGACTTCACGTCGCTTTATAACGCGCACGTGAGAAGCGGCGCGTCCGCAACGATAACCGCGAAGTCGGTGACCGACCCGCGTGAGTACGGCGTTATTATCGCGGAGAATGGAATCGTCACGGGTTTCTCCGAAAAGCCGTCTTATATCGGCTGTGTGTCTGACCGAGCAAACACGGGCGTTTATGTAATTAGTCCCGAGGTTCTGACGTTTATTTCTGACGGCAAGCCAAGTGATTTTGCCCACGATTTGTTCCCCGATATGATGAACGCGGGGAAAAGAATCGCTTGTCACGATGAGCAAGGCTACTGGTGCGATATCGGCGACACGGCGAGTTACCTCAAGTGTTGCTCGGACATTATGGCAGGGAACCTCAAGTGCAGTGTGAACGCGAAGAAGATAGCGGGCGGTGTTTGGAGTGACAGCCCCGTGCCTGAACACGCGCTCATTGTGCCGCCGTGTTATATCGGGAAGAACGTGCGGATTGGCGACAACGCGATTGTTGAGGGGACGGCAATCGGCGACAACGTGACAATCGGTCGTTCGTGCCGAATCAGCGGCAGTGTTATCGGCGACGGGGTGTTTATCGCCGAAGATGTGTCAATCGCCGAAGCGGTCGTCTGTGACGGAGCGAAAATCAAACCGTACGCCTGCCTTTGCTCGGGCAGTGTGCTTGGTCGCGGCAGTGTCGCGGGGGAGCGCTCGGTTCTTCTGAACAACGTGCGTGTGTTCGACAACAAGGAAGTACCGCCGAATGCCGAGGTGCGCGCCGACGTGAGGAAAGGCGGCGTGCCAAAGACAGAGTTTGGCGAACGGGGAATCAGCGGTGAAACGAACATCGACATCACGCCCGAAACGGCGGCGCGGCTTGGCGCGGCACTCACCGCGACTGACGCGGACAACATCATCGTGTCGTGTGATAAAAACAACGCTTCGCTTGCCCTCAAGAACGCGCTTTTGTCGGGGATATCGGGTGCGGGCGGCACAGGCGGCGACTGCGGCTTCGCGCCTTTTCCGGAGCTGGTTAATTTGTCGCGGCTTGTCGGCGCGGATATGCTGGTTCACGTCAGCGCGTTGGCAAGGACGCGAGTGAACATCACGGCGGGTTGCGGTCTGCCGATTGAACGTGCGGACGAACGCAAAATCGAGGGCTCGCTTGCGCGCGGCGACTACAGCGCGGCGCCTTACGACGGGTTTGGCGAGATACGTTCGGTCAAGTGTGCCGACGAGCTTTACACCGCGTTCCTCCGCAAGTACTCGAACTTCAAGTCGCGGTACAACATCACGGCGGTCTGTGGCAACGAGCCGATTCAGCAGACAGCGGAGCGTGTGTTACGGCAAATCAGCGATGTAAACGGCGAGAGTATCACGATTACGCTGAGTCACAGCGGAACAAGGGCGGAGTTCAGCATCGGCGGACTGAAAATTCCACACGACAGACTGATGCTGATGGCTGTTGCGGGGCTGATGAAAAGCGGCTACAACGTGTCGCTTCCTGTTGACTTTCCGTCGGTCGCCGAGTTTGTCGGCAGGAGTTTGGGGCGCAAAGTTATGCGGTTCTCGCTTTCGTCGCAAGGCGGTGACAAGGACGCCCGTGACCGCGCCAAGCAGGAGCCGTTCCTCTATGACGGGCTGTATCTGTCGCTCCTCGTCCTCGCGTCAGTCACACGCGACAAGATTTCAATCGCGGAAGCGAACCGCAGCTTGCCGTTGTTTGCGAGAGAAAACCGCGTGGTGTCAATCAGCTGCCCCCCGCAGAAAATCTTGTCGGAGATTTATTCCAATTCAAACGGCAAAGCGAAAACGACAGGCGACGGCGTGACGCTCGGTGCTGACGGCGGCAGCGTGACGCTTCGCTCAAGCAGGCGCGGCAACTCGCTGTTTATGTACGCGGAAAGTTTGAACGCCGAAACTGCGCGTTCGCTCTGTGACGACGTGGAAAAGAAAGTGCAGACGATTCTTTCAGCGATGAAAAAGTAAATTTACAAATATTAAGGCGAGGTAATTCTCGCCTTAGTTCTTTTTTATAATTGCCTGCAAAGTATTGACAAGCAGAAAATATTGTGATATAACGGCATAAAAGCGTGTAAAACGCTTGACAAATAGGCAAACTTGTTCGACTAAATCCGATAATCGTCTTTTATCGCGTCCATCAAGCCAAACTCAAGCAAGATTTGCTCAAGTCGTTCCTGCGACATCGGCTTCGGGATTGTGAAATTTGTGTTCTCGTCAATTGCTTTCGCCAAGTCGCGATATTCCTGCGCCTGTGCCTCGTGAGGCGCGTATTCAATCACGGTTTTGCGGTTAATTTCAGCTCGCTGAACCACGTTGTTTCGCGGCACAAAGTAAATCAGTTGTGTGCCGAGTTCCTTTGAAAAAGCTTCAAGAAGCTCGTGTTCTCTGTCTACATTACGGCTGTTACATATAATGCCGCCGATACGAACGCCGCCTTTTTGCGCGAACTTCGCAACGCCTTTCGCGATGTTGTTGGCGGCATACAGCGCCATCATCTCGCCGCTTGCCACGATGTAAATCTCCTTTGCTTTGCCCTCGCGTATCGGCATAGCAAAGCCGCCACAGACCACGTCGCCGAGTACGTCGTAGAAAACGTAATCCAAGTCGTCGGTGTATGCGCCAAGCTGCTCCAGCAAACCAATAGACGTGATGATACCACGCCCCGCGCAACCGACACCGGGTTCGGGACCACCCGATTCAACGCACTTTATCCCACCAAAACCTTCTTGCAGTATGCTTGAAAGCTCCACATCGTCGCCCGTTGCCCGAATGGTGTCAAGCACCGTCCGTTGTGCAAGAGTGCCAAGCAAAAGTCTCGTGGAATCGGCTTTCGGGTCGCACCCCACCACCATAATTTTCTTGCCGCTTTCCGCAAGCCCCGCGGTTAAATTCTGCGTTGTCGTTGATTTTCCAATGCCGCCTTTTCCGTAAATCGCGATTTGTCTGATTGCTTTCGCCATACCGATAAGTCCCCCTAATTTATATTGTATATTCAGGTTGAGGTGCCGCGCTTGCTAAATGCAGTTTTTCAAGAATATCTCGCCGTATCGCAAGGAACTCCGTGCCGCCTCGGTGTCGTGGGGGCGGCAGTTTCACTTCGATAATCTCTTTTATTTCACCGGGTCGCGGCGTCATTATTACAATGCGGTCGGATAAATAAATCGCTTCGTCAACATCGTGCGTCACGAGAATCATCGTGGTTTTGTTTTTCCGCCACAACTCAAGCAGTTTATCTTGAATATCCGCTCGTGTAAACGAGTCAAGCGCGCCCATAGGTTCGTCAAGCAGCAGCACGTCCGGGTTGTTGATTAACGCCCTCGCTATCGCGACACGTTGTGCCATACCGCCCGATATCTGGTGCGGGAACGATTTTTCAAACCCGTTCAGCCCAATCAGATTGATATACTGCTGAACCTCGCCTTTATGCTCCTTATAAACACCGCGCGCTTTCAACCCCGACGCAATGTTGTTTTCAATTGTCAGCCACGGAAACAAGCTGCCTTGTTGAAACACGTAGCCGCGTTTCGGGTTCGTTCCCGCTATTTTTTCACCGTTCAGTATCAGCTCGCCTGATTCAGGCGTGTCCAGCCCCGCAATCAACCGCAAAAGCGTCGTCTTGCCGCAGCCGGACGAGCCGATGATTGACAAAAATTCACCGCGATTCACCGACAAGCTTACGTCGTGCAGCGCTTTTGTTGTGCTGTCGTCGTCGCTGACAAAGGTGCGGTTGACCGACTTGATATCAAGAATTATATCGCTCACGATTTCACCAAGCCTTTCCGCCAGCGTAGCACGCGGCTTTCAACCAAGCCCACCACTTTCAAGATAAGCGAGAATAAAATTGCCATCACGACAATCGCGGCAAACACTTTGTAATAAGCCGACCATACTTTAGACGCGTTGATGTAATAGCCAAGACCACCGGGTTGCCCCATCATCTCCACCATTACGAGAGTTGTAAAAGTGAATCCGTTGGCAATGGAAATCCCCGTGAATATCTGTGGCATTGCGTGAGGAATCGCGACACAAAACACAAGATACGGCGTTTTTGCGCCCAATGTTCTTGCCACTTCAAAGTGTGTTTTGGGTGTGCTTTGTATCCCTTGCGCGGTCAGTGACGCAATGGTGAACCACTGGCAAATGGTGATAAGGAACACAGCGGCTGAAAATGGCGTTGGAAAAAGCGTCAACGCAAACGGCATCCACGCAACGGCAGGGATAACGCCTGATATTTTAAGCACGGGTTGCACCCAGTAATACACTTTCGGGAACCACCCGATTAAAATCCCCGTCAGCACGCCCGCCGATATGCCGATGACAAAGCCGTAAGAAAACAAGCGAAGCGAATAAAGAATCTGCTGCAAGATGTAACTCGGTTCCATTAAAAAGGGTTCTAATATCTTTGCGGGACCGGGAAAAAACGGCTGCGGAAGCAGAAGCAGCTTTGTGCCCAACACGTCCCAAATTCCTAAAGCCAAACCGACGACAAGCCGAAACGGTGCGCTTTTCGTGAATTTCTTTCGTCTGTCTTGGTCGAAAAAAGAGAATATCCCGTTGCCGCTGTAGATTAGCACCAGTGCGGCAAGCACGATAAGATAAAGCGAATTAAAGTCAAGTGTAAACGCCCCGACTTGATAGTCGGTGATTTTTACGTCGGCAATCTGCGGGAACAGCAGGTTTGCCGCAATCGCGGCCAAAAAGCCGAATATGGTGATGATGAAAGCGACGATGAAACGTCTGTTCGATATTCTTTCAGAAGATGCTTGTTTCGATTTTCTCCGAAACGGGAAACCGCGTGTTGTGGTTTCAGTTTGCATTATATATTCCTCTCAAAACCTGTCGGCACAGGATAACCCTATGCCGACAGGTTCAAAGTTTGACTTTGAAGAAAAGTTACTTGAGGTTAAGGTCAACCTTGTAGTATGCTTTCTTCACGAAATCCGCGGGTTCGGACTTAAGGTAACCGATGTTATAAAGTTCCGTCGCGAAATACTCAACGTCTTTGCCCACGTCTTGCGTGTTGTTTGCGTGTGCGTGTGCCGACGGGTAAACGTAGCTCTTGACGAGTTCTTCAGCGAGTGCCTTATCCTCGATAGCGGAGTATTTCTTGTCGGAGATGATGTCAACTGCCTCTTTCGGGTTCTCGGCAATCCATTCCTGCGCCTTGTGATAAGCACGGAGAAGAGCGGCGATTTGTGCCGGGTCCTCGTTGATTATCTTGTTAGACGCATAGAGGAAGCAGCAGTATTTGCCCGCGAAGGTGGGGTCGGTGGAAAGGTCGAACAGCACTTCGTATTCAGATGCGTGGTCGCCTGACGTGTAGACAGAACCCAGCGGGTCCCAAAGAGCCGCAACGTCAACGTCGCCGTTCTTCAGTGCTTCAATCTCGAGGTTGCCATCGGAATAAACGACGAATTCAACTTCTTTGTTCTCGGGTTTAGCTGAAATGCCTGCTTTTTCAACCCAAACGCTTGCGACTTGGTGAGGTGTGCCGCCGAGTTCATCGACAGCGATTCTCTTGCCTCTCAGGTCCTCCGCCGTCTTGATGGGCGAGCCTTTCTTTACGATGAACTTAATGCACCCGTTGTGCAGTCCGTCAACCACGCTCACGTTCACTCCTTCGTCGATAGACGGGAAGAACTGGAAGTCGCCGTTCACTATCGGGATAGTGCCGTTGTTCAGTCCAACCTTGCGTGTTTCAGCGTCTGCTGAAATCAGCTCGATGTCAAAGCCTTCTTCAGCAAAGAAGCCCTTGTCTTTCGCTATGTAGATAGGTGCGCCGCAGAGTGCGCCGTCTTTGCCGGGAATCTGAACCTTGCCGTACTTGTACGAGGTTTGCACGGCGCCCGCAGTGGTTGTGTCGCCGCCGCTTGTTGTCGCCGCGTCGTCTTTGTTACAAGCGGTAAGCCCAAGGGTCAACGCGAGAGCCGCCGTCAAAGCGATGGCACTCGTCAGTGTTTTGCTTAGTTTCATTGTGATTGCTCCTTTTTTTGTGTATGTTTATTTATAGAACGCGTTTTGTTAAGCGCGTGCCTTTTGGAACGCCTGTTCCAAGTCTTCAACCAAGTCTGCTATGTCCTCAAGCCCCGCTGATATCCGTATGAGGTTTTCGGGGATATCGGCAATCGCTTTCTCGGCTGCTTCAAGCTCGCCGTGAGTTGTTTGCGGTGAGTTGACAATGAGCGAACGCGAGTCGCCTATGTTCACGTGATAGTGGAACAACTCGACTGAATTGAGGAACTTCTCTCGTTCCTCCGCCGTCCCCTTGAAGCCAAACGACAGCACTCCACCCGCTCCTTTGCCGAAGTCACGCTGATATAACGCGTGGCTTGGGCTGTCTTTCAGCGTGGGATATCGCACCCATTCAACGAAGTCGTGCGCGTTCAGATACTCCGCTATCGCGACCGCGTTCTTCGACTGCTTCTCAAGACGTTCAGACAGGGTTTCAAGCCCGATGAGAGCGAGATAAGCGTCAAACGCGCCAAGTGAAGCGCCAAAGTAGTTGAGATAATTGAACCTTACGCGCGCCGTGAACGGAAACGCGGGGAATACTTCGGGGAAGGTGCGAAGCGTCCCCTCGGGGTCACGAAGTGTGTAATACTTCTCGGAGAACTGCGGAAACTTGTCGGTTACAAAGTTGAACTTGCCGCTTTCTAATATCAAGCCGCCGATAAGATTGCCGTGACCGTTCAGCCCTTTTGTCGCTGAATAAACAACGATGTCAGCACCGTGGTCTATCGGGTTGAAGAGATACGGCGTCGCCACCGTGTTGTCAACCACAAGCGGAATCCCGTGTTCGTGAGCAACTTTCGCTATCGCGTCAACGTCAAGGAGAACTGCGCTTGGGTTGCTTATGCTCTCAATGAAAATCGCCCGTGTGTTCTCCGTGATTTCTTCCGCGAGTTTCTCGGGGTTCAAGATGTTCTTCGCTAAATCAATCTTGATACCGAGTTTCGGGTAGACTTTCTTGAAGCTGTCGGTGCTGCCGCCATAGAGATAGGGCGACACGAGGATACTGCCGCCTCCCTCCGCGAGATTAAGCAGCGTGTAGGTGATTGCCGCCATTCCGCTTGCCAAAGCGATTGCTCCGCTTGCCTTGTCGAGTGCGGCTACACGTTGCTCAAG
Organism: Oscillospiraceae bacterium; assembly: GCA_031260665.1. Taxonomy (GTDB): domain Bacteria; phylum Bacillota; class Clostridia; order Oscillospirales; family Ruminococcaceae; genus Ruminiclostridium_E. The sequence goes on from JAISLD010000043.1 coordinate 22,775, forward strand.
CACAGCGACCGTCGGGTTGCCGACTCTGCTGTAGAGATTGCCCACTTCCTTGAAAGTAAACAAGTTTCTTGCGTGTTCCACATCGCGAAAGTCGTACGCCGCTGTTTGATAGATAGGCGGCGAAACCGCGTTGTTGTGGTTCTTCGGGTCGTAACCGGCGCGTACTCTTTGCGTATCGAACCGATATTCTTTATTGTCTGCCATAGGCATTCCTTTCTTTTGCGTCGATATTCTCAAGATACCGATATCTTTCGGTATTTCATACAGTCACAGCACATATAACACCACCGCCTTTATAGAGCATTGCTCCGTTCAAATCATATATATATTATCCGTGTGAGAACGTGTTTTCCATTCTCACGGGTCGGATATACAGCTTTCTTGATACGTCTGTGCCACCCGGTATCCCTGCCGCGTCGGCACGGCACCGCTGACAGTGCCTGAACACTTTTATGTATTCCTCGGCTTTTTCTCTTGTGTCGCTGATTAACTCGCAACTTGGGGCGGAACACCACGACAACTTGTGCTGAGGAATCAGCGGGATTATGTTGTATATCTTCGCTCCCGCTTCACTCACTGCTTTGGCGACTTCGTCAACGTGGCTCGCGTTGATTTCAGGAATCAGCACCGTGTTCACCTTGACGGTGACGCCTGCTGTCGATACTTTTCTTATACCGTCAAGCTGATTCTTTATGAGAATCACCGCCGCTTCTTCGCCCTCGTATCTCACCCCGTGATACGAAACGCTTTCACATATCTCTGCCTCAATCGCCGAATCCACCGCGTTCACCGTGACCGTGAGGGAGTCAATGCCAACCCCGATTATCTCATCGGCATAGTCGGGAAGAAGCAGACCGTTTGTGCTCATACACTTGATAATGTGTGGAAACTCGTGCTTAATCAAGCGAAAAGTCTGAAGCGCATACGGTGTGACGAGTGTATCGCCCGGCCCCGCCACGCCCGCCACGGTGATGTCGGGGCAGAGTTCAACCGCTTTTCGCACCACCTCAACCGCTTCTTCGGGGGAGATGATAGCGGAAGCAACGCCGGGTCGCAGGTCAATGTCGTTTATCTTTCGTTCGCAGAAGTTGCAGCTGATGTTGCAGCCGGGCGACACCGGCAGATGAACACGCCCGTTGTTTGACTTCTCGCCGACCGAGAAACACGGGTGGAACAGCTTCAGTTTCTCAAAGGATTTGCTCATTTGTTCACCCCGACGAGAGCAAGTCGCTCTCCATTATTTCGGCGATTATGTCCGCTATCTCGCCTGCCGCGTCAAACACTCGCTTGCCTTTCGATATCATGTGTGCCGCCGCTCCCTCGCCTATCTTCGCTACAAATATAGCGTCACAGTCAGACAGTGCTTCCACCAAGTGGTCAAAGCCACCCTCGCAGCCGCCCTTGCACTTTGCCGCGGTCACTCGCTGCTCTATGTGACGATACTCGTCGTCGCCGATATCATAGACTTGCCAGTATCGTGCCGAGCCGAAGTGCTGGTCTACATAGTCGCCTGTGCTTGCAAACGCGACACGAGAGGACATAGAATGTTCTCCTTAGCGATACGGCGCC
>JAISLD010000022.1 GCA_031260665.1 Oscillospiraceae bacterium
GCTTTACAATGCGGTTTGTTGCCTTTACTTGCCATCCCGTTTTTTCGGCGGCTTGATTATTATAGCACAACCGCGAACACTTGTCAAGCCTTTTTGCATATTTTCTTGAAGTTTTTTGAAAGTTTTTTGTCGGCACGTGTCTTTCTCGCTTGACAATCCCCGCCAATTGCTATATAATGGTGTATACGGCGTTTGTTGCGCCCATGTAAGCCCAACAAGCCGTGAGGAGGTGATGCCGTGTATTTTGGAAGCGTCAGATTCTTCAAGCACATTCTTCTTTTGCTGGTCGCCGTTGTTGTCGCGGGGCTAATCGCTCTTGTGGTGTGGCAATCCGCCGAAGTCAAACGCTTATCGGCTGAACTTGACGGGCTGAAGGTCGAAGTCGCCACCGAATCGGACAAGCCCGACACGGAAACCGAAGCGGAAACTTCAGCCAACGGGTTCATCACAACGACGCCAACCGAAACCGAAGCCGAAACCACGACCGCTGAACCCGAGCCTGTGTCAATCGGGAAGTACGACCTGCTCTACCCCGAACTCTACGCCGACCTGCCAAACAACGCGGCATACGACAGCGACGACAACCATATCTACCTGACGTTCGACGACGGGCCAAGCGACAACACAATGTCGATTTTAAGTATTCTCGACAAATATAACGTGAAAGCGACGTTCTTCGTGGTGCCGCAAGACACCGACGAGGACGCCGAACTGATGAAAGCAATCGTCGGCCGCGGTCACACAATCGGCGTTCACAGCCTAACCCACAACTACAACACTATATATAAGGACACAGAAAGTTTTCTTGAAGATTTCAACGCGGCATACGAGATTATCTATCGCCGCACAGGAGTTAAGCCCGTGCTCTTTCGCTTCCCCGGCGGCAGCATCAACGACTTCAACACCACGACAATCGACGATATAATCACCGAGATGACACGCCGCGGTTTCATCTACTTTGACTGGAACTGCCAAAGCAACGACTCTGACGGAGCAAACTGGACGAGTATGTACTACGGGGTCACGTCGCAAATTGACGTAAACAAACGCTCGGTCGTTTTGTTCCACGACCGCAACGACTGCGACAACACCGTGTTTGTCCTCGAGGACATTGTTTTGTACTTTATAAATAACAAAGATTACGTATTCAGCGAACTGAAACCCACAACAACGCCGCTTCACTTTTAACATAAACAACAAAACTTCTATTTCCGTGAGGACGATATGGGATTGAAAGAAAATTTCGCGCAAGCTGTGCGCGAGCTGACAGGCGCACCGAACACACAAGATAAGAAGCCGACGGACGCGGCAAGCGCGGAAGGTTACAACGTGAACGCCGCTCCACCGCAAAAGCTGTCGACCGCGACCGCCCCCCTCCCGAACCTTAAAGCGGGACTGGCTGAACAAGCGACTCAGTCGCAAACGGCAATTCAACCGACTGCCGAGCCGCAAACTCCGCTTGTGTCGCTCCCGAATGTGTCGCCCGACACACATCAGCAAGCGGTTCAATCGCAGGTTGCACAGTCGCAACTCTCCGCAGCGCAGCCGCCACTCGGCGCAAACCCCGACCGACTCGCGCAACTTCGCGAACAAGAAGAAGCCGCACGCGCCGCCGCTTATATTCAAGCGGCAGAACGCGCCGCGCGTTCGCTGCCTCAGGCGCCACCACCGCCACAGCCTGTTTACCAACAACCACAGCCTGTCTATCAGCAGCAGTATGTTCAGCCGCAGCCTGTTTATCAGCAGCAATATGTTCAGGCACAACCTGTCTATCAACAGCAATATCAGCAGCCTGTCTACCAACAGCCGCTTTATCAGCAACCGCAACCGAGTCACGGGCAAACTCCGCCCCCCCAACCGCCTCACGGCACCGGAGGCACGGGCGGCGGCAACAGGGGCGGCGGTGAACCGCAAGGCGAGCCTGTTGAACTGACGATTATCTCAAAAAGCACGGTGATAGACGGCAACGTCCGCTCGTTCTCGAACGTCGACGTTGAGGGCGACATAAAAGGCGACGTTGAAACCACCAAGGACGTTGGGCTAAACGGCAGGATAGTCGGCAACCTTACCTGCAACAACGCGGTTATGGGCGTGGCGCAGGTGCAAGGCAACGTGCGGCTTAAAGGCAAGCTCGATATGGGGCGCGACACGCTCCTTATCGGCGACATTATGTCGAGTTACGCGGTGCTTGACGGCAAAGTAAAAGGCAACGTCGACATCGCGGGCAAGATGGAACTAAGAAGCGATTCCGTGGTGTTCGGCGATATCAGCGCATCGACAATCACAGTTGACGACGGCGCGATAATCCAAGGCTATGTCAGCACAACCTATCTCAGCAAAGAGGACAGCGTCAATATGTTCCCCGACCAGATTGTCGTGAACTGAACTTATAAACACAAACCACCTTCTTATGACAAGAAGGTGGTTTTGTTTAATTTAAGCAAGTTATCCCATTAACTTATCGCCAACCCCGGCAGGGGCTTGCGTGTCCGGCACAGACTTATTTATCGTCTTGAAGCGCTTCGTATCCTATCTCACCTGTACGAATCTTCACGGCATTCTCGACATTGTAGACAAAGATTTTTCCGTCGCCTATCTGCCCCGTGTGCAGCGCCGACTTCGCCGCTTTCACCACGGTTTCAACAGGCACCTTGCAGACCACAACGTCCACCTGTATCTTCGGGAGCAGCCGCGCCTTGACCTCAACGCCACGATAAAACTCGCTGTTGCCGCTTTGCATACCAAAGCCGTTCACGTTGCTCACGGTCATTCCCGTTATGCCCACCTCGGTGAGCGCGTTCTTCAACGCCTCAAACCGCTCTGTTCGTGTGATAATGCTGATACGATTCATCTTCACGCCGTCAGCAGGCGCATACGGCGTGTCGTTCACGATTGCCGTCGTTGCGGACGAGGTTTCAGCCGCGTATGTCACGGGGATAAAGTCAGCGTACGAGCTTTCAAGTCCGTGTTCAGCCGTGTCAAGCCCCTGTATCTCGTCCTCTCTGCTTGCGCGCAGTCCGATTGTTTTCTTTATGCAGAAGAACGTGAGCGACATCGTGACAGTCACCCAGACCGCTACGGCAAGAAGCCCGAGCGCCTGAACACCAAGCAGTTTCGCTCCCCCACCGTAGAACAAGCCGCCGTCTGTAGCGAAAAGCCCCACGCAAATTGTGCCGAACAAACCGCAGAAGCAGTGAACACCAACCGCACCCACGGGGTCGTCTATCTTCAGCACCTTGTCGACAAACTCGATACCGAGAACGACTATCACGCCCGCAACCAACCCGATAACGCACGCTGCCCACGGTTCAACGATGTCGCAGCCCGCCGTTATGCCGACAAGCCCGGCAAGCGCGCCGTTCAGCGTCATTGATATATCGGGCTTTTTGTATCTCGCCCAAGTAAAAAGCATAGCGGCTAATGTGCCTGTTGCGGCGGCAAGGTTCGTCGTGATGAATATGTCGGACGCAAGCAGCACGCTGTCGCCGTCAAACGCCGCGGTTGACGCACCGTTGAACCCGAACCAGCCAAACCACAAGAGAAACACGCCGAGTGCCCCGAGTGTGAGCGAGTGACCGGGTATCGCGTTCGGTTTGCCTTTTGTGTATTTGCCGATACGCGGTCCGATTATCGCCGCACCGATTAACGCGGACAATCCGCCGACAAAGTGAACGGCAGTTGACCCCGCGAAGTCGTGGAACCCAAGTTCAGCGAGCCAACCGCCGCCCCATATCCAGTGACCGCTGACGGGATAGACGGCAAGCGAGATAATCGCCGAGTAAAGGCAGTACGCGCCGAACTTTGTTCGTTCAGCCATTGCCCCCGCAACGATTGTAGCGGCTGTGGCGCAGAACACGGTTTGAAAGATGAGCCACGCAGACGGCGCGACCCCGTCGGGCGTGATGTACGCACCTGTGCCGAGTTGACCCGTAAAAAGGTCGAAAATCCCGACAAACCCGTTGTTTATGCCGAACATTATGCCAAACCCGACCAACCAGTAGGATATAGAACCTATCGCGAAGTCAAGCGAGTTCTTCATAATAATGTTGCCGGCATTCTTTGCTCTTGTAAAACCTGTTTCAAGCATACAGAACCCTGCTTGCATAACAAACACAAGCACCGCGCCGAGAAGCACCCACAAGGTGCTTGTTGAAATGATTTCTTCCATTGAAATTCTCCTTTTGTTCGGTGCGTGACAGAGTTTAAGCAACCGCCGATTAACTCCACTTTTCATTCGTTGACAGAACAAACATCAGTTAATCGGTGTTCTTAATATTCTATCCACACCTTGTATATATATGCAAAGGCAAAGCCGCCGTAAAAACATACGGCGGCTTTGCCTTATGTGCGATATTATATCACACGGCTTTCACTTTGTCAAGTGTTTTTGAAAGATTCTTTTACAAACTTGCAAATTCACTTAATCCTTCTTCAAAGTTGACGCCGAAACGAATGTCTGTCTTATCGCGAATCGTGCGAGAAATGGCACGTTTGGTGAACTCAGCGGCTGCGGTTAATGAATCTTCTTCCGATTTTCCTTGCAAAATCTTTGCAAGCAAAGCCGAACCAAACACGTCGCCCGTTCCGTGAAACGCACCCGGCAATTTCTCCGCGAAACCATAGGCGATGTTTCCGTCTTTGTCAAGTATCGCCGCACCAAGTTTGTCGCCGCCGAAGTCAACGCCGGTGAGGACTGCCGCGCCTTTTGTTATCCCCGACAACCGCTTCAAGAACGCCTCGACAAACGCCTCGTCATACGGCGGCTCTTTGTAGACCTCGCCAAGCAGGAACGCCGCCTCGGTGAAGTTCGGCACAATGACGTCGGCACGTTCGCAAAGACGAAGCATTTGTTTCGGGAAATCCTCGGAGAAACCCGGGTAGAGCTTGCCACCGTCAGCCATCACGGGGTCGACAAAGACAAGCGGCGAGTTGCCGCGTTTTGTCTGGAAGTCAATCAGCTGAAGCACAAGTTCTATCTGTTCGATTGAGCCGAGATATCCCGTGTATATCGCGTCAAACTCCAGCCCAAGCGTGTCCCAGTGCTGTGCTATCGGCAAAACATCGCTGGTCAAATCACGAAACGTGTACCCCGTGAACCCGCCCGTGTGTGTTGACAACACGGCGGTGGGCAGGACTGTGCACTCAAAGCCTGCCGCCGAGATAATCGGCAGAGCGACCGTGAGTGAGCAGCGACCGAAGCAGGATATATCGTGAACCGCGAGTACTCTTTGTTGTGACATTGTTTTTCTCCTTTTTGTATTCATATAGGTTTAGTTATTACGTTGACACGGCTTTGCGGTAATTCCGAATAGGTGGGTTATATCTTGAGAAAGTTCTTTTCAATCATCGCCGCTGTCATCGGTTTGCCGCAATAATACCCTTGAAAATCTTTCACACCGAGGTCACAAAGCAAATCGGCTTGCTCCTCGGTTTCGATTCCCTCGCACAGCACGGTTATGTCAAACGCTTTTGCCGTTTCGTTTATGCTGACTATCTTTTCAAGTGCCTCGCTGTTTGCCACGATGCCGCTTGTAAGGCTGCGGTCAATCTTGAGGTGGTCAAACGGCAGCTCCTCAAGGATATGATACGAGTTATATCCCGCGCCAAAGTTGTCAAACACGAGGGTTATCCCCAGTTCTTTCACCCGTGAGAGCACGCCTTTCAGCCCCTCAAGATTCCCCTCAATGAATGTTTCGGCTATCTCAAACTCAATCATCTCGGGTCGAACGCCCGTTTCATCGAGTGTGTGCTTCACTATATCGAAGAAGCCGCGTTGCAGAAGAAAGTCAACCGACAAGTTTATCGAAACACGAAGCCGAGAGAAACCCTTTTTCTCCCACGCTTTTGCTTGAAGAAACGCCGATTTCAAGCTCCAGCGGTCGATACGCGCCAACATTCCGCAGTGCTGTGCTTCGGGGAGGAACGCCGCAGGGAACAAAAGCCCGCGAGTCGGGTGCTTCCACCGAATCAGCGCTTCAACAGCAAACATCTTCCAGGTGTCAAAGTTTATCTTCGGTTGAAACCAAAGCATATATTCATTTTCACGCAGTGCCACCGTTATCTCTTTCGCGGTCTTTTCTCTCTCGTAGAACTCGCGTTCAATGTTCTCCTCATAGAAGCGGCAGAGTTGTTCTTCTCTGCTGTCGCCTATGTAAAGCATAACGGACGCGCTGCTGTAGAACGTCGGCACATCGTCGCTCCCGTCTAAAGAGCGGAAGCAAGCGCCGACATTGAAGTCGATGTAGTTAATCAACTCGGAGTTGACAGACGTGTTTGCGCAAAACTCGTGAATCACGTCTTTCAGCAACTCGGCGTACTCCTCGACCCTGTCTTTTGACGAAAACGACGCGAGCACGCCTATCGTGTCATATCCCATTCTTCCTGCAACGTATCGGCCGTGCAGGGTTTTGGTCACGGCGTTAGAGAAACAGCCGAGCAGTTGCCCTGCCGCCCCTGTGCCGAACAGCGACTGCACCTGTGACAGTTTGTTTATCCGCACAGCGAGCATTGTGGCGTGCGACAGCTCCGCTAAAGCGGCGTTTGCCCCCGATATAAAACCTTTTTGGTTCAACAGCCCTGTTTCTTTGTCAATTACATCGCCGAACATTCCGCTATAGCGTTCACGCTGATACTCCGTGTCGATAAGCAGGAACGAGATTTCTTCGGGTGTGGTGAACGGCGTTTCAAGAGCGGCGGCCTTGAGGAGAAACTGACGCGATTCGCCTCTGCGGCTGACATAAAGTTCGGTTTCCATATTGAAGCCGTCTTTTTCGCCGCTTGTCACCGACGCTATCTTTGCCACTATATCGGTGTAATATCTCTCGACGATTCGGCTGCTGAAAGCGGCGAGCGGCAGGTGGTTGCCCTCGCTGAACCCAAGTGCACTCTTTGTTTCAAACGGCATCTGAACAAGCCAGTTGTCGCCGTCTTTTGTCAGTGACAGCGTGTATATGTCGATATCCGCGAGAAGTTTTATGTGATTCGCCGTGTTTTCGCGGTAATATCGTTCTTTTCTTTCAAGTTCGTTCTCGCTGTCGTCGTTGTCCTCGGCGTCTGTGACGAACGTGAGAAGCAAGGGCTTGTCGTTCCTGCTGTCGGCAATAGACGTTGACAGCGTGAGCGAACGCCCGTGAAACGAAACCACACGCGTCCCTACGGCACAAAGCGACGTGATTGCCACGGTCTGTCCCGATTGCCAAAAGTGTTCTCGAAGAAACCGCTCTGTGTCGCCCTTCATTTGGAGAGAAGCCAGCAGTTCGTTCGCCTTTGCGTTCGCTGTGACGTAAGAGAAATCCCCGCGCCAAACAAACGCCGCCACGTGCGTATCTTCGAATATCGGCGCACCAAAACTAACCGCCTGTTTCTTGCGGCGAAAAACACCGATGAGCCACGTCCCGTAACCGCCAAGCACAAACGCCGCTAACGCGACAACAAAGACAGCGATATAATCATTCATCGCTTTGCTCGCTCACGTTGATTACCGATTAGTTATCGACGTGGTTTTCGATGAACTTAACGAAATCGCCGACGTTCTTGATTTTATCCGCATGCTCGTCGGGTATTTCTATGTCGAACTTCTCTTCAAAGCTTTCAATCATATCGTACATATCGAAAGAGTCGGCTCCCAAACCCTCCATATCGGAATCAAGCCTTATCTTCGAGGCTTCAAGCCCTAAATGCTCCGCTATGATTTGCTGTACCTGTTCAAATACCATTGTCTGTTCCCCCAAAATAAATTCGTCGTCTTTCGGCGTGTCGTTACGTATTATAAATCATAATGAATCATTAGTCAAGTCTTTGACAAAATTTTCTCTCCCGACTTTACTTTGTTCGCCAAATAAGTTATAATAGTCGGGTGAAACATTTTGCTTTGATAGGTTACCCCCTCGGACACTCGCTCTCTCCTCAAATCCACGGCGAGTTGTTCAAACAGCGGGGCATAGAGGCGACGTACACGCTTTGCCCGATTGAACCGAACGAGTTGCGGTCGTATTACGACAAACTTGACAAGTTTGACGGGTTCAACGTCACGATACCTTATAAAAAAGAAATTCTCGACTACTGCGCCTCGTTGTCAAGCGACGCGGCGTACTTTGGCGCGGTCAACTGCGTGAAAGACCGCGTTGGATACAACACGGACGTGATTGGGCTTCGTTTGTCGGTTGAAGCACTCGGCGCAAACCTTAAAGGTCGTGTGCTTCTTCTCGGATACGGCGGCGCGGGAGTTATGGCGGCAAAAGAAACCCTGCGTCAAGGCGGCGACCTCACGGTCGCGGTTCGCGACGCCACGAAGGTGCCGCACGACCTAAACGCCGTGACATTTGACCAAGCGCGCGGCGAATACGACCTCATCATCAACACAACGCCGGCGGGTATGTCGCCGAACATCAATCTGCTTCCCGACGGACTACTGCTGACACAAGTAGAAGCGGCGCACGTCCTCGATATCATCTACAACCCGAAAGAAACCCTGCTTCTTCAAAAAATGCGCGAGAGAGGAAGCAAGACGCTGAACGGCGAGCTTATGTTGCTGGAGCAAGCGAAAGAGTCGCAGCGGCTCTGGCTTGATTGACAAGGTTACGCAGTGCCAACGCCGCGAAGCGGCAGCGGTTAAACTGAAAGTTTAACCGGTTAAGGAGTATATGAACATCTACTTAATTGGATTTATGGGCAGCGGCAAGTCCTACACGGCGAGGAAACTCTCAAAGTCAATGCGGCTCCCCGTGGTCGACACCGACCGCGTAATCGAGGACGACACGGGAATGTCAATCGCCGAGTTGTTTGCGCAATACGGCGAAGAATATTTTCGCGAGCTTGAACTCAGCGCGATAAGCGAAGCCGAGGGCATAGTGTCGTGTGGGGGCGGTGCGCCGACCTACGCGCCCACCGCCGAGTTTCTGTCAAAGAACCTCACGATATTCCTTGACACCGACTTCGACACTTGTTACCGCCGTATAGCGAACGACCCGTATCGACCGAACGCAAAGGGCAAGACTTACGAAGAGCTGAAGTCGCTTTACGACTCGCGCCGACCGCTCTACCTCAAGACGGCAATCTTGGCGGCAAAGCCTGCCGACATAGAAAATCTGTCCAAGAACAAACTATTCAACGACAAGGCTATATAGTCAATTAACTTAAGAAACAGCAAGCTGTTTCTTCGGACGGTAAGCCGCCCGTCGCTGTTTCGCTATGCTCACAACTTAAAAACTTTCAAGTTTTTAAGTTCAACAACTATATGACATTTAACTTTGGTAAATGGCAAGGCGTATTCGCGGTGCCGAACAAACTCGCCGACGAACTTCTGCCGCAGACAGACGGCTCTTCGCTTAAAGTCCTGCTTTATCTTATGAGGCACGGCGGCACGGAACTTTCCGCCGCTGATATTGCCAAGGCGACAGGCTTGTCGGCAGAGTCGGTCAAGACCGCCGAGATGTTTTGGCGTGAAAACGGTTTTCTCACAGAGCTTCCCCCTGAACGGAACCGCACAGGGCTTACTCACTATGACCCCGGTGAAATCTCCGACTCCATTGAAGAATCGCCTGAAGAGAAAGCGTTGTTTGTTTACGCGGAGAAGCTGTTTGCCCGCCCGCTGAGGCACAGCGAGAAGAACACGCTGCACAATCTGACGCAGGACTTCTCCCTCACGACCGACATTCTGCAAATGCTTTTGTTCTACTGCAAAGAGCAAGGCAGAGTGACCGCAAAGTTTATCCTCGACACAGCCGCCGAGTGGGAACAACGCGGTGTTGACACGGTGAAGAAAGCGGAAGAACGGATAACATTGTCAGATGAGCTGAAGCTCTCGGAGATACGGCGCATGTTCAAAATGCAGGACATAAGCACAGAACAAGAGAAGCTGATATTCAAGTGGAGAAAAGAGTGGGGCGTGTCACTTGAAGCGCTGAAAGAAGCCTACAACACAATGCTTGACGGCACAGGCGGCAAAAAAAACTTCAAGTATCTTGACAAAGTGTTGGGCACAGGGCGAGAAAAGACAGCGGATTCTGATGAAGAATACGGCGATACATACAAACAACTTAGAGAGATGTGGTACGGTAGTGGCTGAATACAACTTGGTTTCCCCCTGCTCGTTCGGGCTGGAAAAGACCCTTTGCTATGAGATACGGCGGGCGGGCGGCAAAGATGAAACGCCGACTGACGGCAGAGTGGAATACAAAGGCGATGAACGGGTTATCGCGAGTATGAACCTCTCGTCGTCGGTCGCCGAACGTGTCGGCGTTGTTATCGGCAAGTTCAAAGCCGAAACTTTCGACGATGTATACAACAATCTGCTGAAAGCCGATTGCTCGTTTATCCCGCGTGACGGGAAGTTCCCGATTGTGAAAGGGCAAAGCGTCAAGTCAAAGCTGACAAGTGTGCCCGCTCTTCAGCGAACCGTGAAGAAAGCCCTCGCAAACAATCTCACCGCTTTTCACGGGACCGACTTGCCCGAAACAGGCGCGGAGTTCCCCGTTCGGTTTTTCCTGTTCAAAGACGTAATCACGGTGCTTGCCGACGCGTCGGGAATTATGCTGCACAAACGCGGCTATCGCGCCGAAAGCGGACAAGCGCCGCTGAAGGAAACTCTCGCGGCAGGTATCGCCGACCTCGCACACCTTCGGTCAGGGGATATCGTCGTTGACCCGTTTTGCGGCAGCGGAACAATCCTGATTGAAGCGGCGCTGAAGCTTCGTCGTATGCCGCCCGGTTTCAACCGCCGATTTTCAAGCGAGTTTTGGGGCGATAGGTTTGAGTCGGCTTACAGTGAAGCCAAAGCTGAGTTATCTCAAGATGTTATCAAGACAAACGAAGTCTTTTGTTATGGCTACGACATCGACGCTGATTCGCTTCGTGTTGCTCGGCAAAACGCCGAGAAAGCGGGCGTCGCCTCAAACATCGTGTTCTCAAAGCGAAGCATTGCCGACTTCGTTCCTCCAACCGAGAAGTTCAAGGTCGTCACCAACCCGCCATATGGCGAACGAATGGGCGAGGAAGCAGAAGCGGCGGAGCTTACGCGGTTGACGGGAGAGGTCTTGTCGGGATACGAAGCGCATATCATATCTTCTGTGTCCAACTTTGAACTCTATTACGGCAAAAAAGCCGTTAGAAACCGAAAACTCTACAACGGAATGATAATGTGCAGGCTTTACTCGATGATGTAGACTGTCGTTTACATCATCGTCTATAGTAATCGTTGATTTTAGCGTTCTTCCCCTCCACCCTAAGGGGGAGGAGAGAACACTACTATAGTGGGTCAAATCAAAAGCACAAAGCGTTTTTGTAGCCGCAGAGCGGCTGCCGCACCGTTGGTACGGATTTAACCGGCTATACTTCGTTCACCGGCAAAGCAAAGAATTGATAATCTATGTTTTTATAATTTAAGGTGTCACTCTGTTGACACAAGCATGATTTTATGGTACAATAAGGGTGCAAAATTGTACTAAGCAAACAGCTACATACTTAAACGGTGACTTTATATGCCACACACAATAGAAGGAATCCTCTCGCTTCTTGCCCTCGTTATGGCGGGCGGCGCGATTTGGCTGTCGTGCAGACATTACGGCGTGCATAATTTCAGCCAGTATGGGCTTCTTGCCACCATCACGTTCTTCCTGTCCGTGTCACACTATTTCCACACGATGACTGAAACAGGCAACTACGAGGTGACCTATCGGTTCTCGCTGTTTATGCTGTCCTACCTCGGTATGGCTCTGCTCCTCTTCGCCTGTGACTACGGCGGCATAAAGCGACCGCACCTGTTCTTCTGCTGGCTTTATTTCGGTGTGGTGGGTATCTACACTGTGATAATGACGCTGATTGGCGACAACTTGGCGTATGTGCCGAATCGCTTCAGCTTAGAGCCGGGGCAAAACTTTCCGCTTGCGGTTTCCGCTATTTGCAGTTTCTTCCTCGCTGTGTTCGCCGCGATACTGATTGCCGCAAATATGTTCAGGCGCGGCGGCGCAAAACACGGGCTTGTGTTCTTCTTCCTCACCCTTGCCCTGCTGATTGCAGGCGGCTTTGACATACAAAACGACAACGCGTGGAAGATAACCCCGTTTGTCGCGGCTGTCGCGGTGCTGATTCTCGGCGGATACACCGTGTTGTTTCGCTTCAAAGAATGGGTTCTGTCGGGTCGCAGCTTCGCCGCCGACCATATGCCGCTTGCCTTTGCCTTCGTTGACGGCGACGGAATACTTATCGACAAAAACTCTGTGTTTGACGATTTCTTCCCCGAACAAAAGACGGTTCGCCTTGGTGAGCCTGTGTCGCGTTCCGCTTTGTTTGAAGCGGTTATCCTAAACGCCGACCTTGAAGAATATCAGCGGAACAACACGTCGCCTTTCCTCAAGCTGACGCGTTCCGTCACAATGTGCGACGGTTTGCCCGGAACCAAGATTCTTGCCGAAGACGTGAGCGAACACCGTGCCGCAAAACGCACGCTTGACCTGCTGCTCCGTTGCGACACCCTTTGCGGCGTTCTCAAACGCCAAGCGTTCTTTGAAGACGCGCTCCGTGCGTTCGACCTGTCGGTGCAGAATGGCACGCGTTGCTCTATTCTTATGATAGACGTCGACCACTTCAAGACAATCAACGACACCTACGGGCACGCGTTCGGCGATACGGTGCTTGCCAGCTCCGCGAAAGCGGCGGCGGCACGGCTTCGTACCACCGACATTATCGGGAGATACGGCGGCGAAGAGTTCGTCATCTTCCTGCCCGACACCGACGCAAAAGGCGCGGAGATTGTCGCCGAGAGTTTACGCAAACAAATGAAAGCGCTGAAGTTTGTCATAGAAAAGCAAGACATCGCCTGCTCAATCAGCGTCGGCATTGCCGACGACGAACCGGGCGGCACACTCGAACAAATGGTGAATCAAGCGGACATAGCACTTTATGACGCGAAGCACGCGGGTCGCGACTGCGTAAGGATATTCAGCCGTATCTGAAAAGGGATTTATTATGCCGATAACTTTTTTCAGCGCAGTTCAGGCGACAGCCACCGTGCTGAGTGCCGCGATACTGATGATTACAATCACGACGCACCGCAACAAGAACCTGCGTTATTACTATTTGTTCTGCGTGGTTGCTCTTTGTATGTCTATAGGCGGGTTTTTAGAGGTCACGGCGGTTTCAACCGAAGCCGTGCAGTTCGCCTATAAAATAGACTGGCTCGGCTTGCCGTTCGTAGGGCTGAGTCTGTTCTTGTTTGGGCAAGAGTTCTCGGGCGTTAAGCCGAAAGCACCGTGGCTGAAGTACATTCTTTGGGCGGTGTCGCTGTTTGCGTGTGGTTCGGTGCTTCTTTTCCCCGACATCACCGTCATCTACAAAAGCATTGAGTTAGCTGCGGACGCAATCCCGCCTCACGGCATCTCGACTTCAGGGATATTCTACTATCCTGTCTTTGCAATCAATGTTTTCTTCGGCCTTTACGGCATAATCCAGTTGCTTCGCGCAACAAAAGCGACGTCAACGAAAGACCGTCTCATACATACGGCGGTGTTCTCCTCCCTCATCATTCTGCCGCTGACAGGCGTTGTCTTGGGGCTGACCGTCCTCAAAAGCGCGTATGACCCGGTGCCGCCGCTAATCGGTATGTCGGCGTTTATCATCGGCATATATCTGATTGGTTTTGAGAAAATCAGCCGCACCACGGTGTCGCGAAGCGACATTGTGCTTGAAATGAACGCGGGCTTCGTTCTCTTGGAGGGCAACCGCATATCCGACATCAACCCACGTGCGCGTGAGCTTGTGAAGGAGTTCGCCGATATCCTGCCGAACACTCTCGTTGACTCGCTGAAAGACATTCCCGCCGGAATATTCGACGGCACAGGCGACCACGTGACGCTTTATCCTCTCTCTGAGCTGACCGACGATGAGCTGAACAGCTTGTCGCCCGATATTCCGCTCTCGCTTCGCGTGTCACGCAGCTTTCTGCCCAACGGACAGAACCGCAGGCTTTGCGTTATCTTGACAGACGACAGCGAGGACTATCTGACCAACGAAAAGCTTCGACGTGCCGCCCGAACCGACTCGCTGACAAAGATGTTCAATCGCGGCGCGTTCTTTGAGATTGCCGGCCGCGGCTTCAGCCTTATGCGCCGCCGCCACTCCGACGGTTGCGCGATGATGCTTGACCTCGACTTTTTCAAGAACGTGAACGACGCGTACGGTCACCGCACAGGCGACACTGTGCTTAGTATGGTGTCGGACACAATTAAAGGTTCTATTCGTTCGATTGACACCTGCGGACGTTACGGCGGCGAGGAGTTTGCCGTTTGGCTTCCCGGGTGCAGGCTAATCGGAGCGATGATTATCGCCGAGGATATCCGCAAAAAAGTGTCGGAGCTGAAGTTCAACGATGACCGCAACTTCAACATAACTGTTTCAATCGGCGTCGCCGATATGGGCGACTCCGTGTCGCTGACCGAGATACTTCATCGTGCCGACAAAGCGTTGTACGAAGCAAAGCGGAGCGGACGCAACAAGGCGTTGCCATTTGAAAAAGACGAAAGGTCGCGGAATATATGAGCATACTGATTCGCAAGCCGACTTATGACGACCTGCTATCCTGCGACAAACTTGCGACACTCTGCTTTGAAAACACCACGGATTGCCGTGACGAGCCGCTCGACTTTGACAAGCAGACACCGCAAAGCTACGGCGAGAAGATGAAAGCCCGTGCCGCCGACAACACCCAGCGTTGCTGCACCAACCCACTCGAACGATATGTTGCGTTTGACGGAGACGAGGCGGTGGCGCAAGTGTCGCGGACACCGCTGTCAATGCGCTTTGACGGAAACAACGTGTCGTGTTCGGGTATCGGGTACGTCTGCACATCGCCGCCTTATCGTAGGCGCGGTCTGATTGAGCAGATTATGCGCCGCCACCTTGAGGATATGACAGCCGAGGGCGTGGTCCTATCGCACCTCTATCCTTTCTCAGAGCGATTCTACGGAATGTTCGGCTACGCGTTGTCGCGCCCGCTCATCGCCGTGACGTTCGACACATCGTTTATCAATGTCGATAAAGAGAAGTGGCAAGGCACGTTTGAGCTGTTTGAAGGCACAAACCTTGAAGGTTTCGAGCAAGCCTACGCCGCAATGCCACACTACAACCTCTCGCTTCAGCGCACCTCCCCCGACTTTCTTAAGCTGAAAGACGCGCAGCCGTGGAAGAACTCAAAGTTCGGCTATCTGTTCCGCGACAACGGAGGTAAACCGCGTGGATACCTCGTGTTCAGCAAGAAAAACATTGACGGGCAGTCAACGCTTGACTGCGACGAGTTTATCTTTGACAACAGCGACACGTTCAAGGCACTGCTGAAATTCGTCAAAACGTTCGCTTCCGACTACCCGCGAACAAAGCTGCTGCTTCCGCGTGAGTTATCCGAAGCACGAATCGTCACCGACACAGTTGCCGCGAATTATAAACGCGAGTCGCTGACTTCGGGAATGACACGCGTGGTGTCGCCGCTTGCCGTGCTTCAAAAAGCAAGGTACATCGGAAGCGGGAGCATTACTATACGCATAACAGACAAGTTTTTAGACAAAGAGTATAATATATCCGCCGAATACACGAGCGGACAGGCTACTCGTGTCACAAACAGCGATTTGCCACCTGATGTTACGTTTGATATCGCGGGGTTTTCACAAGCGATAACAGGCGTGTATGACGCGGACACCCTCGAGTTTCTCGGCTATGAGGGTGCGGCAAAATACCCAAGTGTGTTCTACAAGAAACCAACTTTCTTGAGCGACTATTTTTAAGGAGATATAAAGTAGATGTACGCAAACCTGCTTGACACAATCGGTTTTGTTTCAAACTATGACCCCGAGGTGGGCGACGCAATGCACGGCGAGCTTGTCCGCGAGCAACGCGGGCTTGAGCTTATCGCGAGCGAAAACATCGTAAGCCCCGCTGTAATGGCGGCAATGGGCAGCGTTCTCACCAACAAATACGCGGAAGGTTATCCCGAGAAAAGGTATTACGGCGGTTGCGAGTGCGTGGACCGCGTGGAGAACATCGCGATTGAGCGTGTGAACCGACTGTTCGGCTCAAAATTCGCTAACGTGCAGCCCCACAGCGGCGCGCAAGCGAACACTGCGGTCTACTTCGCGTTGCTTAAACCCGGCGACACAGTCCTCGGTATGAGCCTTGCGCACGGCGGTCACCTGACGCACGGTTCACCCGTCAACATATCGGGCAAATACTTCAACTTTATATCCTACGGCGTGTCAGACCTCGACGGCCGTATCGATTACGACGCGCTTCAGCAAGCAGCCGAGGAACACAAGCCGAAGATGTTAGTCGCGGGAGCAAGCGCATATCCCCGCAGTATTGACTTTCCGCGTCTTTCCGCGATAGCGAAGTCGGTCGGCGCGTATCTTATGGTTGATATGGCACACATCGCGGGGCTTGTCGCGGCAGGCGCACACCCCTCGCCCGTGCCTTATGCCGACGTCACAACCTCAACCACGCACAAGACGCTTCGCGGTCCTCGCGGCGGCATTATCCTAAGCAACGATGAAGTAATCGCAAAGAAAATCAACAGCGCGGTCTTTCCCGGCACACAAGGCGGTCCGCTTGAACACGTCATCGCGGCGAAAGCCGTCTGCTTCGGTGAGGCACTGCAAGACAGCTTCAAAGAATACGGCAAACAGATTGTGCTGAACGCCAAGGTCTTGTCGGAAGAGCTTTTGGCACACGGGTTCGACTTGGTGTCGGGCGGCACAGACAACCACCTTATGCTCGTCGACCTGCGTCCGTTCAAGACGACGGGCAAGCTGCTTGAGCACAACCTTGATGAAGTCTACATCACAGTCAACAAGAACGCAATCCCCGGCGACCCCGAGAAGCCGACGATAACAAGCGGCGTTCGTATCGGAACGGCGGCAGTCACCTCACGCGGACTCGGCGCGACAGAGATGAAAGAAATAGCAAGACTGATTAAGCTGACAGCAACGGAGTTCGACACCAAGGCCGACGAAATTCGCGCCTCTGTTACAGAAATAGTAAAGAAGTATCCACTTTATAAATAAAGGCAGACAATGGCTAAACGAAGAATAGGTATCCTGACGGGCGGCGGCGACTGCCCGGGACTTAACGCGGCGATTCGCGGCGTTGTCAAGGCGTGTTACAACCTGCTTGGTGAGGACAACGTAGAATTTGTCGGCATCGCCGAGGGGTATTACGGGCTGATAAACAACGACACACGCGAGATGAAACCGCGTGAGTTCTCAGGGATTTTGACACTTGGCGGCACGATTCTCGGCTCAAAGCGTACGCCGTTCAAGATGATGAAAGTCATTGAAGCCGATGATGTTGACAAAGTAGCTCAAATGAAAAAGACCTACCGCGACAACAGACTCGATTGCCTGCTGACCCTCGGCGGCAACGGCACGCACAAAACGGCAAACCTGCTGTCGGAACAAGGGCTGAACGTGATAGGTTTGCCCAAAACGATTGACAACGATATCTGGGGCACATCGGTGACGTTCGGGTTTCACACCGCGGTCGATATTGCGACCGACGTGCTTGACCGTATCCACACAACGGCGCACTCTCACTCGCGGATAATGTTGGTTGAGATAATGGGCAACAAAACAGGCTGGCTGACGCTTTACGCGGGAGTGGCGGGCGGCGCCGACGTCATTATCCTCCCCGAAATCCCCTACGATTTTGACAAACTGATTGAAAGCGTCAACCGCCGTATCGACGATGGCAAGTCGTCGTTCTCGGTCATTGCAATCGCCGAGGGCGCGTTGTCGGTGGAAGAAGCCGCATTGAAGAAGAAAGAGCGTGCCAAACGACGTGCCGAAGAAGGCATAACCACCGCGACACCTCGCCTTGTTAAGCAAATCCAAGCGGCGACAGGCTTTGAAACACGCGCCGTTGTGCCGGGGCATATGCTTCGCGGCGGAAGCCCGTCTGCTTATGACCGCGTGTTGGCGACAAAGTTTGGCGCACGTGCCGCGAACCTCATCATCAAAGAGAAGTACGGCTACTCGGTGGCGTTGGTCGGTGAGGTAATTACCGAGAATCCGCTTGCTGACGCGGCTTCGCAGACAAAATTTGTTCCCGAGGACGACAAGGTGCTGAAAACAGCACGAGATATCGGGGTATCACTCGGCGTTTGATTAGCTATAACAAACCCTCTCCATAAGGAGAGGGTTTTGTTTTGTTGTCGCTCACATTCGTTCAGGTGCTGTGACTTTCAGCAGCTTCAGCGTACAGCGAAGCACAACCGCAGTGGCTTCCGCGAGGGCAAGCCGCGACGAAAAGACAGGCTCGTCCGCACCGATAATGCGGCAGCTGTCGTAAAACTTGTGGAACGCCGCCGCAACTTCTCCCGCGTATCGGGTCAGCCCCGAGGGGTTCAGCTCCCGTGCCGACTCGTTTATTTGAAGCGGAAACGCCGCCAACTTTCGTATCAACGAAAGCTCCGCAGGTTCGGTGAACAGACGCTCTGCTGTCTTTGCCTTGCCGTTCTTCTCAAGTATGCGGCAAATCCTTGCGTGGGCATACTGCACATAATAGACGGGGTTCTTGCTGCTCTCCTCAACGGCAAGCCCAAGGTCAAACTCAAGGTGAGTGTCGGCGTTCCGCAGGTTAAAGAAGAACCTCGCGGCGTCAAGCGGAACTTCGTCAAGCAGTGTGGCAAGGGTTATCGCTTTGCCGCTTCTCTTTGAGAGTTTGACGGGGGTTTTGACACCATTCTCTAATGTGACAAGCGATACCATTTGCATAATGACGGCGTGCAGTTTGTCGTGACCGATACCGAGTGCGTCAAGCGCCGCGTTCATTCGCGGAACGTAGCCGTGGTGGTCCGCACCGAGAACATCGATTGCAAGGTCAAATCCGCGTGTGACGAGCTTGTCAAAGTGATACGCGATATCCGGCACAATATATGTCGGAAAGCCGTTGGCTCTCACCAACACAATGTCTTTCTCCGCGCCATACTCCGCCGCCTTGAACCACAGCGCACCGTCACTCTCGTAAGTCGCGCCGCGTTCTTTCAGCAAGTCGATTATCTTTTGAACCGCACCGCTGTCAAACACTTCGCTCTCCTTGAACCACCTGTCATAAGCGATACGATATCGCTTGAGGTCTGTTTCAAGCGTCGCGAGGTTCTTCGGCAAAGCGTAAGCGACAAGTGCCGCTTTTCGTTCTTCTTCGGTGAGAAGCGACAATGTGTCGCCGTTTTCTTTGATGAAGTTCACAACGTGTTCGGTTATGTCGGTGCCGAGGTACGAATCCTCGGGCATCTCCACATCTTTGCCTGTTTGCTGAAGATAACGCGCGTTCAGGCTGACCGCGAACTTCTCAATCTGATTGCCGCCGTCATTGACGTAAAACTCACGCTGAACCGAGTACCCCGCGAAGTCAAGCAGTGACGCGAGCGTGTCGCCGAGTGCGCCGCCCCTTGCGTTGCCGATGTGCATTGGTCCCGTGGGATTCGCCGAAACAAATTCGACCAACACGCGTTTTCCCTCACCGAGAGCCGTCCTCCCGAAGTCCTCGCCTTGTAAAAGCACGGCGTTCACCTGCTGATTGTACCATTCCGAATTCATATAAAAGTTGATGAACCCCGCACCCGCAACTTCTGTTTTCTCCACGCCGACAGCCGAGAAGTCCGCCCCGTCAAGCAGCAAAGTCGCCACGTCACGCGGCGATTTCCTAAACACACGGGCAAACACCATTGCGGCGTTCGCGGAGAAGTCGCCGTGGGTGTCGTCAGCGGGTATCTCAACGGCAAATGGCGGCAACTCCGCTCCGTTTGCCGCTTGTGCCGCTTTAGTCAGCAGAATGTTATAAATAGTTTCTTTTGTTTCGATAAAATTCACTTAGTTTTTCCTCACGTTTATCTGAAGTTCGTTTTCGTATATGAATCCCGAGTTGATATCAACCGTGTACCGCAGGAACACGCTGCCGCCGTTGTCGCCGATGTCGGAACGTATGTCGTTTGCGGTTATCCCAACCATAAACTCACCGTAAGGCGTGCCATAATAGCAGTGGTGACGTTTGCCTCGTTCAATCACAAGGTTTGCCGACACCGCTTTCTTGCCGCCCGACATACGGTTCATCACAACCGTGTCGCCGCTGACGTTAAGCACAACAACGTCGCCCGGAAAGCCCGTGGCTCCGCTCTCTTCATAGCTCAGCTGATAGCCGCCGTTCTTGTCGCTGTCCATTGTCCCCACCGTGAACATCTCAACCGTGTCGCGGCCTTCTTCTGAACTCTGTGTGCTTTTTATATCAATGCTGACGTTTTCTTTCATGGGTTTACCTCACAAACTATTCAACAACACGCGTTTCGCTTGGCTTTATTAAGTAAACCTTTAGTGTTCTCTATTCGCCGATACAAGCATCTGTGTTTACTTAAGCGATGTTCTTATTATACCACGGACTATAGCGTCAAGTCAACAAAAAGAACGCCTGCCGTGAAGGGCGAGCGTTCTTTTATGTATGTTCACCGAATGTCAACAACTTCAACAATTTCTTCGCGAAGATTTCGCTCCTGCGGGAGCAACAAGGGCTTTCCGGTCGCCCGCCTGTGCCCCGAAGGGTATGACCTTCGGCAGTTGAATGGCAAACATTCTATTACCTGATTTCCACAACCGTGATGTTCTCCGCGCTCACGTCCACCTCGGTAAGCAAGGCGTTCTTTATCTTCGCCGCTCCCTCGGGTGTCAGCCCGTCTGTCTTGACGATTATGTTCGCTCCCCCGTTTGACAAATAGCACAGCACATCGTCAAAGCCTTGCGCCTTAAGCACCGTTTCTATCCGCGTTTCGCTTTCCATATACCCCGACAGCACCTCGGCGTTCGCCGCAAACACCGCCATCTCCTCGCCTGTCGCGTCGCCGCCGCCATACATCGTGCTTAAAAACTCCTTCGCTTCGTCCCTGCTTGCCTGCTTGTCAATACGAGCCTGTGCGAAGTACGCGTCCGCTGTTGACAGATTCGCCTCGATTTTGCCGCCCGACACCAACTTTTCTTCCCCATAGGAAGCCGCCGCTTTGCCCTTATCCTCGGTCAAGCCGCTGCTGTTTGCGTAAAGGTAGTTGATATAAACCGCGCCACCCAGCACCACCACCAACGCGCCGATTATGATTTGCTTTTTACCGAGAACAAACGAGAACCTCGGCAACCTTTTGAAGAATCGTTTCACTTTGTTCATAACTTTACCCCTTTTTAGTTAAGTTTAATTTACTACAGACACTCTCGCGCTTGATATGCCGAGTGCCTTTGAAACCGTTTCAATCACGCGTTGACGCACCGTCACATTGCCGCCGCCGTCACATATAACCGCAACGCCGCGGACCACAGGCGGCGTTTCTCCGCCGCTAAGCGTCACCATAACACGCACGTGTCCCACGCCGCTGATAAGCGGCAGCAGTTCCTCAAGCTCCGCCTCCAACGAATCTGCGTAGGCGGAGAGTTCAGGCACGGTTTGCTTTTCGGCAAACACATCACCTATCCCGCCAAAATCACTGACGAATATCAGCAGCATAAGCGCGCCACCGACAATCAGCATTGCCGTTATCGCCTTGTCACTCTTAACAAACTCTTTCAGGCGGTCTTTCGTCGTTTTGTTATCCGCCATTATTTACGTCCTCCACCACAACCTTTACTGTCGGACCAAGCTCCGCTTTCGCAATCCGAAGCAGTTCGGCAGAATCCTCGGCGCGTTCGCAAACGAGCCTCACTTCACTAACAGATATGCCGTACAGCCCCGTAATATTCACCACCACATAGATTTTCTTTACCTCAAGCCCGTTGCTTGCAAACTCGCCACGAAGCCGCCCCGAAACCTCGGCGGCAATCGCCCGCTTTCGCTCCTCCGTGATTTCCTCGGTGAAGTCAACGTACTCGCCGCCGTTCTTCAGTGAAGCCGTCAGTTCCGCGATATCAAATTTCCCCGCTCCTATAAAATACATCACACTGACAAGGAAGAAACTCGCGGACAAAAAACTCGCTTGCTTCTTGAACGTGCCGTCAGGCACAAGCATACGAAACAAACCGCCAAGCATCGCGACTATGCATAGATTAAGCAGGGCTTCTTTCATTGTTTACGTCCTTTGTGGGTTTGTTTGCTATAGTGGGTTACTGCACAGTAGAGGAAACCGCAAGCGTAACCGCAATGCTTACGACAGCAAGCACCAAAAACGCCGACATCATAGCAAAGATGACCGACATCACGCTCTCTCCGCACTTGATAAGCGAAGTCAGCTTGTCGGTGCCGAACATCTCGCTTACAGCGGCGGCAAGTGTGAGTGAAAACCTCACGCAAACAGCCGAGATAAGCGGCGGCGCAATCAGCATAAGAGCGGCGATTATGCCAAACGTGCCCGTAGAAGCGCGAACCACCGACACACTGCCTTTCACCGCCGCGAGCGCGTCGCCCACAGCGCCGCCGATAAACGGCACGCCCCCCGACACGACGAACTTCGCGGCTTTCATCGCGACGGAATCGGCTGACGAAGTGACGAAGCTTTGAAGCGACAACAGCCCGACAAACACGGTGGTCATAAGCCCAAGCACCCACACCGCGATTTTCTTCACCGCTTCCGCTAATCGTTCGACCTTGAGGTCGGGGTTCACCGCACCCGCGACTGACACACCAAGCACACAGGTGGTGAGAGGAACAAGCACCGTCGTCATCACCACCGAGAATGTTTCGGCTGCCGCCACAAGCACGCCCGCAAACGCGGTCGCACCCGACAGCTGCCCCGTTATCGCCATTATCCCCGCGAACACAGGGATAAAAGTGAGAAGAAACGAGCTTCCTGCCGACAACGCGTCAGCGGCACGTGACGCCGCTTCAGACACGCCGACCGTCATTATCCCCGCCCCCGACAACACCGCAACCATACCGAACACATCAGAAGCACGCGTGCTTCTCGCCGAATCACGAAGCGTTTCGGCAAGGGAACATATAAGAATAATCACGGTCAAAGACGTGAACATCTTGACAGGAGCGGTCCACTCATCTTTGAACGTCTTGATGATGTAATCAAACACGCTCCCTGCCGACAACGACATTGCACCGCCGCTTTCGGGGGTTATGCCCTCGTCTATCAGCTCCTCGCGCACCTCGTCGGGCAACGCCCCGGCTATCTCTTCGCCGCCGTAGTCGGCATAAGACGAGAACAAAGAGAAAACAACAAACATCAAAGCAAACATTAAACGTCCGACTGATTTCATTCTATCACCCGACAAGCCCCGTCACAAGTTCAACCAGTTCATTAAAAAGCGGAAGCGCGATTATCACCACCGCGAATTTGCCTGCCGTTTCGATTTTCGCCGCGATTGCGTTCTCTCCCGCGTCTTTGCAGGTGTCGGCGGCAAGCTGAACGACATAGCATACAGCAAGGCTTTTCAGCAGTGCCGCCGTGTAAACAGACGATATCTCAACTTTGTCGGACAAACCGCTCATGACGTCAAGCACGGGGCGCACCGCCGATATCGCCGCAATCAAGATTATTACGCCTGCGGTCAGCGAAATGTATATGCTGAACTCAGGCTTGTACTGCCGTATGACGATGGACAGCACAGCGGCGATAAGCCCCATAGCGGCAAGCGAGAGGATATTCATATCAATATAAACCAAACACCGACTTTATGGTGTCAAACAAAATGGCAATCTCGTTTATCACCATAAGAAGCACCACGACAAGCCCCGCAATCGTCGTCATCATCGCTTGCTCCTCTCGCCCCGAGTGCTTCAGCAGTTGAGTCAGCACAGCGACTATTATGCCGATAGCGGCTATCTTGAAGATTAAATCCACTTCCACGCTTTGCCCCCGTCACAGTATCACAATCCCTATCGCCGCCCCGACATACAGCCCCATGCTTCGGTATACGCCGCCCTTTTTGTCGCTCTCCTCGGTTGCGCGCGACAAGTTTTGCGAAAGCAAAGCGATGTTTGCCTCAATCACCGCCGACTGTCCCGCGCTGTCTGACGAGCCGAGTGCCGCCCCCACCGACAGCAGTATATCGCGGTCACTTGCCGCAAACCCACGATACTCTCGCACCGCTTTGTTCCAACCGTCACGCCAGAGTTCACGCGTCGCCACGTTCTCTTCGGCGGCGGCAAGCAGGTCGTGCCGCTTTGCTCCATCTTTGATGAAGTCGGCAATCGGCAGCTGCAAGTAAGCGATGTATGACTTCGCTTCTTCAAGAATGATTATCGCGTCCTTAAGCGACGAAGCACGGCGTGACAACGCCCTCGCTTTGACAAAGCCGACCACTGCCGACACCGCAACCACCGACACCGCCGATAATATCCGCATATCCTCACCTGACCTTATAGATTCCTTTTACTTTGCCGATATCAAAGCCGCAGTCAAGGCTCACAATGTGGGTTATCCCTCCCGCGTAAACGGCGCGGCGGAGCGCCTCACTCTTTGAAGCGGTTTCAATGTCAGGGCAATGCGCCGTCAGAAACAGCCCAACCCCTTGACCCGAACATCTCTCAAGCATTTCTGTATCAAAACCAAGCTCATCGCAGGCGACAAAGTCGGGCGAGAGGGCACGAAGCGCACGAATAAAGCCCGCTTCTTTCGGAAACGAGTCAAGCACGTCGGTGTTTTGCCCCAAGTCAAAGTAAAGCGTGCCCTCGCCTTTGCCGCTTATCTCACCTCGTTCGTCAATCACCGCTATCTTCTTAAACTCAGCGGCACTGCGCACATAGTCGCGAAGCACAGTCGTTTTGCCGCTCATCGGCTTACCTATAAACAGTATCCCGCCGACTTCCGTGCCGAGTGCGCGAAACACATCGGCGGCGGAACCGCGATATTCTTTCGCGACACGTATGTTGACAGAGGTGACGCCGCGTACTCCCTCAAGTTTGCCGTCACGAAACACCGCGGTTGCGGCAATCCCCACACGGTGACCGCCCGACAACGTGACAAAGCACTCCGACAACTGACGCGCGTAACTATGGACGCTGTTCTCGCAAAACAGCTTGACCAAGTTGTCAAGTCGTTCAGTCGAGATAACAACGTCCGTGATTATGCGCCGACCCGGTGTTTCAAGAACGACAGGCTTGCCAGCGCGTATTCGTATCTCCGCTGTCTTGTCGCGTTCAAAGCGGGGCAGTTTGTCCGTAAACTCGCGTATCTCCGGGATATATCGCAGACAGCCGTCAAGCGGCGCGTGCTTTGCTTCAACCATAATTTGCCTTTCCTCATTGTAAGTTTGTCCGTATATCTATATGACGGCAAAAGATTGATTATAACAAACGCCGTCCATATCGGACAGGCAATATGATATAGCAAAAGCCTGTTCTCAAAGGAGAACAGGCTTTTGCTATAAATAACTGACTTAAGCCACAACCTATTGCCCGTCCGGCAGAGACACGCGCCCGCATGTGCCCCGAGGGGTATGGCCTTCGGTTATGCGGCAACTTCTGTGTATACAAAACTTGTCGCATTAGCTTATTTGCCGCTCGGGCACCGAGTTTGTTTTATTAAATCGTCATTCTATTAAAAGATTAAGCGCGTCAATGGGGCTTTCCCCGTTGTCGAGCGTTATTTTCGCCGCTGTTTTGCCGCCGAAGTCAAACGACAGCTTGCGGCCAAGCTTCTTTGCTCCGTTTCCCCACTTTTCTTTCTCAAATCGGTCGAATTTGCAGGTCAGCGTGTTCCCGTGCTGGATAATATCGTTGATTCCAAAAGCGCACGCCTTTGCTCGTATCAAAGCAACGCTTATCAGCCCGCGAACAGGTCGCGGCGGCTCGCCGTAACGGTCAATCAGCTCGTCAGTCACGTCAAACGCGTCGTCGTCGCTTGTTATCTCCGCTATCCGTTTATAGCAGGCTATCCGCTGCGCTTGGTTCCCGATGTACTCCTCGGGGATAAACGCGTTGACTTTGATGTCAACCAAACATTCGGCTTCATTGTCGCTTTTCTCGCCGCCGTTTTGCTTCTCACTCACGGATTCCGACAACATCTTGAGATACAAGTCGTACCCGATTGCCGATAAATGCCCCGACTGCCGCTCCCCAAGGATTGAACCCGCTCCCCTTATCTCAAGGTCTTTCATTGCAATACGAAAGCCGGAACCAAACCTTGTGAACTCTTTCACCGCTTCCAGTCGTTTGGTCGCGATTTCTGTCAGCAGTTTGCCCCGTTTGTAGGTGAAATAAGCGAAAGCGCGGCGGTTTGTGCGCCCAACTCTGCCGCGCAGCTGATGAAGTTGCGCAAGTCCCATATAATCAGCGTTTTCAATCACGAGAGTGTTGGCGTTCGGCACATCGACGCCTGTTTCAATCAGCGTGGTGCAGACGAGAACATCTATCTCGCGGTCAAGAAGCCGCCGCCAGACTTCAAGCAAATCTTCTTCGCCCATTTTCCCGTGAGCCACACCGATTCTTGCGGTCGGGACGGCACGGTTCAGCGAAGCGGCACAGTCGAAAATCGTTTCTATCCGATTGTGAATGTAGTAAACCTGACCGTTTCGCCGCAGTTCTTTCTCGATTGCCGATGCGATAACACCGAGGTCGTGTTCCACAACATAGGTTGTTATCGGCATACGGTCCTGTGGGGGCGTTTCGATTACGCTCATATCGCGGACGCCGCTCATCGCCATATTCAGTGTACGCGGGATTGGCGTCGCCGAGAGCGTCAGCAGGTCAACCCCCGCGAATATCTTCTTGAACCGTTCTTTATGCGTAACACCGAACCGCTGCTCCTCATCGATTATCGCAAGCCCAAGGTTTCGCCACTTCACGTCCTCTTGTATCAACCTGTGCGTCCCGATAACAAAGTCGGCTATCCCACGCTCCGCTCTTTCGATGGTTTCTTTTATTTCTTTGGGGGAACGAAAGCGGGATAACAGCTCGATGTTGAAGTTAAACCCCTCGAAGCGTTTGACCGCGGTTTGATAGTGTTGCCACGCAAGCACGGTGGTCGGGCAAAGAAGCGCAACCTGCTTGCCGTCTTGCAGCGCCTTGAACGCGGCGCGAAACGCAACCTCGGTCTTGCCGAAGCCAACGTCGCCGCAAAGCAGTCGTTCCATTGGTCGCGGCGTTTCCATATCACGCTTGATTTCAAACGCCGAACGCATTTGGTCGTCCGTTTCGATGAATTGGAATCGGTTTTCAAACTCGTTTTGCGCCGCTCCGTCTTTAGCAAACGCGTAACCTTTGCTTGCCATTCGTTGTTTGTAAAGCGCAATCAACTCATCGGCGAGTTCGTCAGCCGCCGCTTTCGCTCGCGACTTCGCTTTGGTCCACTGGTCAGTGTGAAGCTTCGACAGCTTGAAGCTGCCGCCGTCGGTGTTGCCGATGTACCGCGAGAGCATATCGAGTTGCGTCACAGGCGTGTAAAGCACGTCGGTGCCTGCGTACTTCAGCTTGATATAGTCGCGGCTCACTCCGTCGTCCGTCAACTTCACCACTCCCTCAAACACGGCAATCCCGTGCGTGCGGTGGACCACGTAGTCGCCTTGGTTTATCTCGGTCAGGTTCTTTATCTCGCCCCGCTTTGCCGAGGCATGCGCCGCGTGTTCTTTCGGTTTTGGGGAATCACGCTCCGCTGTTCGTTCAGCGGCGGCGCGTGACGGCGCAAGCGCCAAGAAAGCGCACTTCGCGGTTGGGTAGTCATACCCCGACGTCGCTGTGCCGGGGATAACGTAGGCACGTTTGGCATACGCCTTGCCCGGGTTGCCGGCTGAAAAGTCGGCGGCGAACCCGTCTGTCCGCAAGTCGTCGGCAAGTTGCTTTGCCGCCTTGGTCGTCCCCCCCGCGATAATCACCGCGTACCCACGGGACAAAAGCCCCGACAGCTCCTCAGTGAGCAGCTTATATTCGCCGCTCCACGCCGAAAGCGACAACGCGTGCGTTTCGACAATCGCCGCGAGTTTCAGCTCGCCACCTCTCGCAAATATCTCAAGATAGGCACGGCAAAGAGAGGAAACCTTGTCGGCATACTCGCTCTTCGTCAGCATTTGCCGCTCAAGTCCTCGGCAGATTTCCCCTGCCTCAAGTTGCAGACGCAGATCTTCGTCAAACCGCGACAAAGCGGTGCGGTGCCCCTCTTCGGCGGCGATATGCTCGCAGATAATCACATCGGCCACATAATCAAACGCGGTAGCCACGGCGTCGTAACAAATCGCGTGGTACTTCGACGGGTTCTTCGGCGGCAACCCGCCCTCAAGCCGGTCGAGGTCAGCAAGGAGTTTCTCGCGCACCTGTGTGGCTTTGACCCCACGTGCTTTTGCTGTCAATGCGTTTAGGTTAACGGCAAGTTTGTCGTGGTCAAACACGAACTCCATTGCAGGCACGATTTCGCAAAACTTCACCGTGTCGATTCGCCGCTGTGTTTCGGTGTCAAACACCGACACCGTGTCCACCTCATCGCCGTACAGCTCAATCCGCACGGGGTTCTCGCCCTGAACCGCAAACACATCGATGATATCGCCGCGAATTGAAAACTGCCCCGCACCACTCACCAAGTCGGCGCGTTCATAACCCAGCCGCGTCAGCTGTTCGGCAAAGCCCGTGGTCGTCAACGAGTCGTTCGGGCTGACTTTTATCGTCTTTTCACGGAGTAAACCTTTTGGGATTGTCACCTGCGAAGCCGATTCTGCGGTAGCGACGGCAATCGCGAGTTTGCCGCCGAGAAGCCCGTGCAGAACCGTCAGCCGCCGCCGTTCGTACTCATCTGCCACGGTTTCGATGTTGCCGAGGTTGATGTCACGTGCGGGAAGCACCGCCGACACGACACCACCGCTGAAGAAGTTGATGTCGTCAACAAGGCGCGACGCTTCGCTTTCGGTCGACACAATCACCAGTAAAGGCTTATGGGTTGACACCAAACCCGACAGGAAATGCGCCTTGTGTATGTGCGAAAGCCCCGTCACCATGACAGGGTAGGGCTCGTCGCCAAACGTCGTGTTTAAGCGCACAAATTCGGGCAAAAGGCCTGCTATATTAGTGAAATACTGCATTAAATAAGGCTTTCATACGTGTAAAGTTATATCAGTTTACATATAAATTGGCGATTGCTTTGAGCAGAGCATACCGTGCGGAGTGGAACTCCACGCCCCCTTGGACGTAAACCGCGTAAGGTTTACACATCGGTGCGTCTGCTGAAATGTCGGCGGAACTCCCTGCCGCGAACGCGCCTGCCGCCATAATTATCTCCCGGTCGTAGCCCGGCATCGCCCACGGTTCGGGCGTGAGGTGCGAGTCAATGAAGCACCCCGACTGCACACCGCGGCAAAACGCGCAGAGTTTCTCGGGCGTGCCGAGCGTAATCCGCGAAATCACAGGCTCATTCTCGCCGTGGTCAACGTGATAGCCGAGTAAACCCATTGTGGTTGACAGCCACAGGCGCGTCCGCATAATGTTGGCGGTTGCGGCGGCTGCCTTCGACAGACCGAGCAGTATGTTTTTCGTTTGCCCGAGAGAACAGCCGGCTTCTTTGCCGATACCCACTGAAGTCAAGCGGTTCGCGGCAAACTGCACCGCAATTTTTGTCCCGCAGATGTACGCGCCCGTGTCGGCAATCCCGGCCCCCGCGTTCTTGATTAGGCTGCCGACAACGAGGTCGGCACGCGGCTCGGTGGCTTCGGTGAACTCGCCGTAGCAATTGTCAACAACCGTAAACACATCGGGGTTGACAGCCTTAACCGTGTCTGCTATGCGGTTTATCTCATCAACCGTGAGCGTTCGGCGGCTTTGGTATCCACACGAACGCTGAATGTAAACCACTTTGGCTTTACGGCACTCTTGTCGGATTAAATCGTAGTTCGGCTCACCCTCAGATGTCAACTGAATTTGGTTGTAAGCAATGCCGTACTCTTTCAGCGAGCCGCCGCTTTCGCCGCTTATAACGTCGCTTAATGTGTCATAAGGTGCGCCCGTAACCGCAAGAAGCGTGTCACCGCCACGCAAACAGGCAAACAACGCGGTCGAGAGGGCGTGCGTTCCGCTGACAAAGTTGTGCCGCACCAACGCGTCCTCCGTGCCAAACACCCTCGCGAAAACGCGGTCGGTCTTATCTCGTCCCGCGTCGCCGTAGCCGTAGCCGTTTGTCCCACACAAATCAGCGGCGGACACAGCCTCGGCGATAAACGCCTCGAGAACCTTTATGCTGTTTTGTTCGCAAATATTCTCTATCGTTTCAAGTCGCCGATTAGAGGTGTAAACCTCGTTTGCTTTACAGATGTGCGCGGTCACTTCCGCAGGGATTTTCAGTTTTTCGCAGATGTTTTTCAGCATAATTATGTAAACCTATATATATTTACAGCTTGTCCGATTTTTTCAAAACCGTTTTTTTGATAGAAAGTCAGCCGTTCGTCACGGCAAATCAGCAACACACGTTTGCGTTTTCTTCGATAAAACTCGCAGACATTGTTCAGCATTTTGCTTGCGTAACCTTTGCCGCGATACGCCGTTTCGGTGGCGACTTGCGTCAAGAAAACGCTCGTTTCGTTCTCAAAAAGCGCAGTAACCGTGGCGTGGTTTTCATAAAGAAACGTTGTGGTAATGCCCTTTTCCACGCGACTCGTCACATCAGAAAGCCACGGTTCGCGGTTGACAGCAAAATCATTTTCCAAAATGTCAAATACTTTTTCAAGCCCCGAATTAACTGTAAACTCATGTAGATTTACATTTATTTCGGGGTTATTCGCGGTATAAACCATTAAATGATTATAAAGTCTTTTTGGTTTACAGTACGGTTCAAGCGCAAGCATAACCGCAGGCTCGCAGAGTCCCGTGCCCGCGTTTATTTCCGTCAAAAACGCCACCGTTTCTTCCGCGTCAAACTCGCCGCCCAAATGCTCCAGTACAAAGTCCGTGCCGACCGTAGCAATGAGAAGCGCGCCGTCTTGGATATAAAAGTGCGCAAGTCGTGACGACACGCCGTAGGTTGCAAACAGCGCGTTTATCTTGCCGCCGAACAACTCGGTGCGTGTCTTTGCAAAGTCTGCGACGTCCTCTATCAGTCTAACCATAGACGGGCAGTTCCTCCGCAAGGGCACAGGCAAGCCGTTTTGTCGCTGTAAAGTCGTCAAGGTTGACAACGCAGCTCGGTGTGTGCAGGTACCTGCAAGGTGCTGACAACGCGATGACCTTTACACCACTTGCGCTCTCTTGAATCACCCCTGCATCATTCCCGCCCGCAATCTTCGTCTTGGTCTGGTTTGGAATCGACAGCTTGTCGGCAAGCCGCCTTGTGTAGGCGTAAAGCTCGCGGTCATACACCGTGCGCCCGTCCGCAAACGACACGACAACCCCCTCGCCGAGCCGCGTTATCTGCTCCGCGCCCTTCGTGTCGGGGATATCGCACGCCGTGGTCGTTTCAAGCACCACGGCGATGTCCGGCTTCAGGGTGAACGCCGCTGTCGTCGCACCACGCGTGCCGATTTCCTCTTGCGTGGTGAACGCGCAGGTTATGCCGTAGGGCAACTCGCTGTTCAGCAGTCCGATTAAAATCGCACAACCAAGCCTATCGTCCACCGCTTTCCCGCAGAACGCGTGTTCACCAAACTCTGCCGCGTCGTTATCAAACACCGCCGTATCGCCAAGCGCAACCTGTAAATCTTCTTTGGTTGACACGCCGGTATCACACCAAAGGTCTGTCAACTTCGGTTGCTTGTCAGCTTCGTCTTTGCCGCGCAAGAGGTGAACAGGCTTGCCACCGATTACACCGCGCACCCCGTTGCCAAACCGCACGCGCCTCCCGAAGCAAACATCATCGTTGATTCCGCCGACTGCAGATAGTTTAATGAATCCCGTTTTGTCAATATATCGCGCCACAAAGCCAACCTCGTCCATGTGAGCGGCAAACATAACGCGATTCTTCGCTTGTTCACGCCCTTTTTTCTCGACAAGCAGGTTGCCGAGAGGGTCAACGCGGTAGGTCACGTCTGTTGCGGTCAGCTTCGATATAATCAGCTGACGCACAGCCGCTTCGTCGCCCGACGTGCCGTCGGCGGCGCACAACTCTTTAAGTAAATCTGTCATTTTATCCCTCAATGAACGCCGCGATACATCTCGCCGTGTTTTCAATGTCGGTCACGTCCGCCACCTCAACCGCCGTGTGCATATTGCGAATCGGGATTGACAACAGCGCGGTGCGGATTCCCCCGCGTGACTTGTTGATGTCGTCGGCGTTTGTCCCCGTTTTCCCCGACATAACCTCAACATTGAACGGAATTTGTTCACGTTCACAGGTTGCTTTCATTTCAGAAAACAACGCGGCGTCAAGCACAGGCGACCGCCCCAGCATGACTCCGCTGCCAAGTGGCGCGGTTTCTTCTTCGCTTGTGGCGGGGCATTTGCCGAAACTCACGTCCACCGCAACAGCGAAGTCCGCTTTTGAACGAAACGCCGCGACTGTCGCTCCCGCGCCGCCTGTTTCTTCCATGACGCTGAAGCAAACGCGCAGATTATACTTAATGTGTTTTTCTTTAAGTAAATACATCGCGTATAACACCGCCACAACTCCCGCACGGTCGTCAATCGCTTTCCCCGTGTAAACATTCCCCGTCAACCGAACAAACGAAACATCAGGCGTGATAAAATCGCCGAGTGACACACGCTTCTCAAGTTCCGCTTTGCTGTATCCCGTGTCGATAAACAGGTCGTCAAGTGAAACCGACTTGCCCGTGTCTTTCTTCACGTGGGGCGGCTGTGTGCAAACCACGCCGCGAATGTTCTCGCTTCCGTGGATTGTCACTGCTGAAGCGGGCAGGGTGCGCGTGTCAACACCGCCGCGTTTGCCCGGCTTGACAAAGCCGTTCTCATCGATATACGTTACCACCAAGCCTATCTCGTCTATATGCGCGTCAAGCAGCAGCGTTGGCTTGTCCTCTCCGCTGAAGAACGTACCGCAGACACTGCCGAGCGGGTCAATATCAACGTCAGAGCCAAGCAAGCGAAGCTGATTTGCCGCAATGTCAGCGGGGTTGTCAGCTTCGCAAAGTGATTTAAGAAGTTCGCTTATATTCATTGATTTACTCCATCAAAAAGCCGTTCAGTCCAAGCGACTTCGCCGCTTCAGCGAAGCTCGCAAGCTCCGCGTTGGTGAACTGCGTGTGGTTGACAGCGGCAAGGAGGGTGTACCCTGCGGCATTCTTCTTTGCCGCCTTGAAGTACGCCTCGACTCGTTCTTTCGTACCATTTGGCAAAGCAAATGTGCCACCCCCCGATATGCTCACTTCTTCAGCCGAACCGTTGTTCTGAAACTTCAGCAGTAACGCGGCGATTTCAAGCGACTTGTCACGCCGCGAGAGAATCTCGGCGGTGTCGGGCAGCGCCGGGTTTGCCGCGTCAGCCGCCGACATTTCTATATAGATATCGGCGCCGTTTGCCGCCGCTTTTATGCTCTTGCAGACTTCCGTCAACGCGGCGGCACGCTTTGCCTTGTCCGCTATTTCAGGTCGGAGAACCTTGTAGTCATACGGGATAAACTCGGGATACTGAAGCCCCGTCAGCACAACGTGCTTGAACCCTGCGGCCGTCACTTCCGCCGTGATATCGGCGAGATACGCTTTCGTTCCGTCACGGAACGGGTCGTTCCAGAGTTTGCCGCCGTTTGCCGCCGTGTCGTCCAACCAGTTGCTGTCCTCGCTTTCAAAGCGATAGCAGGTGTCGTCAACATCACGGCCCGCTCCGCTGTCTTTCAGCGTGCTGATTGCCGCCACAGCGACAAGCCCGCTCTCCTCGATTGCCGCCCGTATCTCATCAAGCGGCATTGTGCTTTTGACAAGCTGCGTGCCTTTTGCGTACTTGCTGTTCGTCAGATACCAAAGCGAGCCGTCAGCGGACTTCAGCTCCGCCACAGCGTAGTCATAGCCGCTTTGTTTCGCCTGAAGCGCATAAGACGTGAGCGACGTGCGGTTTGACAGCACGCTTGACGGAAGCAGCAGTCCCATTCCCCCAAGCGTTTGCTTCTCCGGCTTGTCTTTAGATTCAGGGCTTGTTGTGCCGACAGAATCGCTATTATCTGCGGGTTCTTCACTCGGAACTATATCTTCAAGGTCAGGTGGCGGTGACCACACAAGCTCTTGGTCGTCCACACCTTGCTCGTCCTCGATTACAAACCTCTGAATCACCTTCGCGGCTAAAAATCCGCCCACACCAAGCGCACTCACTAAAATCACAGTGAGTGCTATCTCAAGAAATACCCTGCCTTTGCTCTTTCGTTTAGGGTAAAGGCTGTACTTTCTTCGTTTGACGTGAAGTCCTCGCTTTTGTTTCATATAGTAGTTGAATATCCTATAAACGCATAAAGTGCAAGCGACACGCACCCAATGTACAGCATACTTATCGGGAAACCGCGAAACGCTTTCGGCACAAGCTCACTGTGCAGGCGCGAGTACGCGATTCTAAGCATAAACCCCGCGAACAAGAAGCCAACGCCTGTGCCGAAGCCATAAGCTGCCGCCGCGTACCAAGTGTCGGTCAGCCGAGGCGCAAGAAACATCGCGCCTATCACCGCACAGTTGAACACCGAGAGGTGCGCGTAGGGGCGTATCCGCTTGAACAGCGACGGCGACACGCGCCATATCGTAAAAAGCGACGCCATATACAGCACCGATACTATAATTATAAACAACAGCGGCTGAAATATGCTGTAATACTTTTCTGTCCCAAAGTGTTGCCGCAGAAAAAATGCCCCGACTGCCCCAAGCGACGAAGCGGCGGTGATAACGAGGGCGAACACAGCGGTTTTCTTCATATCACGTGCGGAATAAATCAGCACGTTTATGCCGAGCGCACGTTCAAACACGGAGTTCTGCAGAAGTATCGCGACGAGGGAAGCGGTGATTATCTCGGTCAAAGGTTTACCTCAAGTTACTTTTTTCTCTCAGCTGTTTCTCTCACTTTTGCAAGGCGGGCAAGCCCGGCATAACCGGCGCGAAACGTCGCTGCAAGGAATCCGATAAGCAAAAATCCGCCGAACGCGGTTTCAAGTGCCGGGACCTGAAAAGGCGGCGACAGAGGAAGCCAGCCTATGCTGAAGTTGACAAGAGCGTCACGAAGAGCGCCCAGCAGGATACAAACTGCGGCAAACCCGACGATATACCCAAGCAGAACCCGAAGCATACGAAGCGGCGGGTCGTGGACAAACCGCGTTTGCGTTTTCGACAAGATGAGCGGATTGACGACCAAGACAGGGAGGAACACCCCGACAGCGTCAGTCGCGGACGCGCCGAGCAGCTTGTTTGTGAGCAGGAGAGCAGGCGCGTAAAGCAGAGCGGCGACAATCGCGTAGATAGGCACACGAACCGCATACGACAGCCTTGTCGATATAAAACGGCAGAGAATGACAGACGGCGCGGTTATCAGCGCAAACATCAGCGAGATGACTAAAGCGTTGCTGAAGTCGGTCGCTCCTGCCGCAACAGGACCGACAAGCCAGCCACTCGACAGCACCAAGTTCTTTCGGACATAGCCCTCGCTTGTTTTCAGCGAAAGCTGATAGTTGTTGTTATCCATTTACTTTAACTCGTCAAACTCATCAATCTGTATGCTGTGGTCAACCAAATGCGTCGCCGCTTCTTCGGGGAGAAGCAGAGTCGGTACAGGTGGGGTTTCACTTGTGGGAAGCATTTCAGTCGGCAGTTCCGCTTGAGGGATAACAGGCGGCTTCCGCTTTAGTTTCTTGACAAACGTCACGGCTTCGCCGACAGTCGTCTTAAACGGGGAACGCAGTGCTTCGGGTATCGGTATCTCTGTGTGAAGCAGTTTGTTGTCGGCAAACTTCTTGCTGACCGCTCTCATCTTCAGCTTAAACGAGAATCTTCGCTTAAACTTCGTCACCTTACCGTTTTGCGGCGGCATAACGAACGCCGCTATCTCCTCGCTGTCAAGTTCGGTCGTCTTGTCGAGTTCGGCGGCGGCGCCACCTGAACGAAGCTTCTCGCGTGTTCTCTCATAGGCGTGTATTCTCGCGGAGAGTCGGGCAAAGAGAGGCGGCACGGTGTGATGAACCCGTTCGGCAAAGCTGTCGCAACCAAGGGCAAGGACGTTTGAAATCAGCAAAGCAAACAAGTATGGTCCCTCGGTTTTGCCAAAACCGTGGAACAAGATGATTATAAACCCAAAAACCACACCATAATATACTCTGCCTGCTTTTGTTTTCGGCAATGTCTGCGGGTCAGACGAGAGAAACACAGTGCCAAAGAGGAGATACCCGTTGGTGAGCGACGCTTTGATGATGTCGGTCGGCTGATAGAGTTCATTCGGCGGAAAGAGCAGCGAGTAGGCAAGGTATATCGCGGCAGGAAGCACCGATGCCGAAACCTTCAACGCGCCACTCGCGGCAAGGCAGACACCACAGACAATCAGCACCAACACCTGCACGTTGCCGGGCGCACCAACAAAGCCGCCTGTCAGCAGTTCGGTGGGCGACAAATTCTGCACCGCTTCGAGTCGCCGCGCGAGGGTTTCGGCACCACTCGACAAGGCACCTTGGTATTCGCCCCACACAGGGACTTTTTCCCACGGCGGGGGGTATAGGAGAGTGTCACTCGGGTAGCATATAATTAAGAAAGTGACGGCAAGAGCGGCGGGACAAAAGATATAGTTTTCTTTGCCGCCGAACGCGTGCTTCAGCGATATGGCAAGCACCACACCAAAGATAATGATGAAGAAACTCGTGGTCGCGGGGAGCATAAGAGCGATACAAAGGGCGGTCAGCACGTTGGTGAGGTCTTTCGCCGAATGTTCTTTCCCCGACAACACGCACCCAAGGAAGTCCGTCACCACCGCCGCAACCAACGCAATCACCGCTGAAACAACAATACGCCACCCATGAGCGAACACGGCGGTAACTATAACGGACAGCAGGCAGAGAAGCTGTAGATTGTATACGGATTTTTTCTTCATTATATCAACAGTATATTACGCAAAGTATATTTATAGGCAGATTCGCCACTTGGAGAACAGCAGATGAAAATCGACGTAATCTCACCGGGTACACTGAAACTTACATTGTCGCGACCCGATATGGACGACCTTGATATCAAGTATGAACATCTTTCGGGGAAAACACCCGCCGCAAAGCGGCTGCTTGCGCACGTTCTCGGTCGGGTAAAGACAGAGGGGGGCGGTAAGATTGATTTATCGGGAGACAGGCTGTTTGTTGAGGCGTTTCCGAGGACTGACGGAGGTTGTATGCTTTACATCTCAAGCCTTGAAAGTTCTCAAGACGCGGATAACGGCTGGCTTGCCCCGTCTGATTACTCGGCGATGTCGGCGTTTCGCACCGAGGTGTTTCAGCTTCCGAGCGGTATGTCGAAGTGCGCTTCTGTCGTTGAGTTTGACGATGTTGACGCGTTCCTTGAGTTCTACAATGCGTGTCGCGGCACTTCCTCACCCGAAACCTACAGTTATTATGGCAAGATTCGTGCGATAATAGTCGGCAAGGCGGCAAGGCTTGCGAGGGAATACGGCAAAGTGTTCACTTCCACAAGCGAGCTGAACAAAACGATGGAACACGGCAGACGTTTAGGTTAGGCGTTTTGCAGCCCCGTCATAACCCCGTTCAAGTCGCCCGACTTGAACAGGCAGCTCCCCGCGACAAGCCAGTCAGCGCCTGCGGCTATCGCCGAAGCGGCGTTTGTCGGGTTCACACCGCCGTCAATGCTGACGACCAAGTTCTCTTTGCCGCGCAAGTGCGCGGCGTTTTTTATTGCGGAAACCTTGGCAAGCATATCAGGCATAAACGCCTGCCCTCCCTTGCCGGGTTCGACCGTCATAATAAGCGCCAGCCCGACTTCATCTAAAAACTGCAGGATAGCGTCAAATGGTGTGTTCGGCTTGACCGACAGGCCTGCGGTCAAGCCAAGGCGGTTTATCTCACGAATAGCGGCGAGCGGCTCATCTGATTCAGCGTGAACCGTGATGTAGTCGGCACCCGCGTCAGCAAAA
Source organism: Oscillospiraceae bacterium (assembly GCA_031260665.1). Classification (GTDB taxonomy): domain Bacteria; phylum Bacillota; class Clostridia; order Oscillospirales; family Ruminococcaceae; genus Ruminiclostridium_E. Next base: position 37,900 of record JAISLD010000022.1, read on the forward strand.
CCTTGAATGAAGTTCAGCGGCTTCTGCACCATAAGATGTACGTCAAGCGGCAAGTCGGTCACACGGTTTGCGGCGGCACATATGCGGTCGCCGAACGTCATCGCCGGGACAAACACACCGTCCATTATGTCGAGGTGGATAACAAACGCACCTGCTTGCTCCACGCGTCGCAGTTCCTCACCAAGGCGCGTAAAGTCGCAGTCAAGCATAGAGGGGGCAATTTTGTTCATTTATAAAAATCCTATGAACATATTTGTTTATGACGACATTGTTTTTTGTTCACATAAAAAATCTTTATGAACAAATTTAACGCCGTTATTTAATAACACGGCGTGAGATTTGCGTCGTTTCTTAAAGTATTATATCACGTTACCCACATCAAGTCAAGCCCACGCAGAGAGCGTCACATTCGGCCAACGCAACAAGTTTGTTATGTCAAACCAACATTAGAATAACGGCTTAACTTGACAGAATAACGGCTTAACTTGACAGAATAACAGCGTATTCTTATTAAAACAAGTTGATTCGTCACGACAGGGTGGCTCTGTAAAGCGAAAATCAAACGACTTTGTTTTATTTTAACATTGTTTCAGTGAATAAAAACATCGTCAACAAGATAACAGACTTCTCTGTCAAAGCACAGGCGGCTTGACATTGGACGGATAATCTGATATGATTCATTAAGTTTGCGGCTTCATTTGCTTTGCCGTGAGATTATTCATTAGGTTAAGTAAATACTGATTAACTTATTTTTTATATTCATTAAGTTAATATACTCCTCAAACCGGTTAAACTTTTAGTTTAACCCCCGCCGCTTCGCGGCGGTCGCGGCTACGCCGCCGAGTTAATCCGCACACAAGCGTAACACGCCGCTTCGCGGCATTGGCACTTCGTACCACACATAAAAACTCGATGAGTTTTTATGTGGTTGCGCAGTATAATCAGTATGCGTTGCCCCAGATGACCATATCTGTCGCGGGTTTGCCGCAACAAACACAGGTGTCGGCGATATGCTCGCCGTCAAACGGTATGCACCGCGAACCCACGCCCGTTTGCTCTTTCACTTTGTCCTCACAGTCGGGTGAGCCGCACCACATCGCCTTGACAAAGCCGTCGCCGTTTGCTTTGATTGCCTCGGTTATCTCGTCAAGGCTCTTGCACCTGTAAGTATGCTGTTCACGGTTGTCAAGCGCTTTCTTGTAGATAGCGGCGGCATAGTCGCCGAGTATCCGCTCTGCTTCAGCGGCGATGTTCTCTATCGGGACAAACGCTTTCTCACGGTTATCACGGCGCACAATGACGCACTTGCCCTCCGCCGCGTCACGCGGACCTATCTCAACACGAAGCGGAACTCCTTTCATCTCGTATTCGGCGTATTTGCTGCCGACTGACGAGTCGCTGTCGTCAAGCTTCACACGGAGTCCGCTTGATTGCAGGGCCGCCTTTATCTCCTCGGTTTTCTCAAGCACGCCGCCCTTGTGGAACGCGACAGGTATAACCACCACTTGAACAGGAGCGACAGCAGGCGGAAGCACAAGCCCCTCGTTGTCCCCGTGCGACATAATTATGCCGCCGATTAGCCTCGTTGACACGCCCCACGATGTTTGGTGCGGATACTCGGGCTTGTTGTCGCGGCTTTGATACCGAATATCAAAAGCACGAGCGAATCCGTCGCCGAAATAGTGCGACGTTCCTGCTTGCAACGCCTTGCCGTCATGCATAAGCGCCTCAATCGCGTAGGTTGACACAGCCCCCGCGAACTTGTCGCTCTCAGTTTTTCGCCCCTTGATAACGGGGATACAAAGCGATTCTTCACAAAACTTCGCGTAGATGTTCAGCATTTGCAGCGTTTCCGCCTCGGCTTCTTCCTTTGTGGCGTGGATTGTGTGACCTTCTTGCCACAAGAACTCACGCGTACGTAAAAACGGACGCGTTGTCTTTTCCCAACGAACAACCGAACACCACTGGTTATACAGCTTAGGCAGGTCGCGGTGCGAGTGAATGATGTCGGCATAATGCGTACAAAACAGCGTTTCGCTGGTTGGTCGGATACAAAGCCGCTCCGTCAGCTCCTCTTTACCGCCGTGCGTCACCCACGCAACCTCGGGGGCAAACCCCTCAACGTGGTCTTTCTCTTTGTTAAGGAGCGACTCGGGGATAAGCAGCGGCATATAGACGTTTTCGTGACCTGTGTCGCGGAACATTTGGTTCAAGATAAGCTGAATGTTCTCCCACACGGCGTAACCATACGGGCGAATGACCGTGAAGCCTTTGACTCCCCCGTAAGCCACCAAGTCCGCTTTGATAACTATGTCGGTGTACCACTTAGCGAAGTCCTCGTCCATTGAAGTTATCGCTTCAACCAATTTTTCTTTGTTGTCCTTTGCCATTGTTATATCTTCCTTATGATGTCAAGTTAGTTTCATAGACTTTTATTATAACACAAACAAGAAACTGTTGTCAATAAACAAACAGCGGCGTGTGATAACGCCGCTTTTGTGGTGTAAATCTTAGTGTTCTCTCCCCACGGGGGGAGAACACTAAAGTAGTTAGTTAATCGGTGATGACTTAATTATAGTAGGCTATATCAGCAAAGTTATCCCGTTAGCTTATTGCCCGTCCGACACGGACACAGCGGCGTGTGATATAGCCAGTTAAACTCAAAACACTACAGTGTTTTGAGTTTTCGCCGCGAAGCGGCGGCGCGGCTTTGCCGCGCACTGGCGTATCAGGACGGTTAAAAACGCTCCAGCGGAGCGATAGCCTCATAAAGCGGCTATAAAAACGCTTTATCGTTTTTAATTTAACCTACTATACTGCGAAGCGGCGGGGGTTAAACTAAAAGTTTAACCGGTTAAGGAGCATATTGCCTATCGGGCACTGACCCGCTCCCGCAGGAGCGGAAGAACACTAAACGCTTACTTAGATTATATGAGCGCGGGGGCAACCGTGACACCGCAACTTGTTCTAATCAAAAGGCTGTCTACATACAATCAAGTACAAACCGCACAGCTTCTCAGCCATTACAGAAAGGAGTATGTAAACCAATGTTTGTTTACACACTGAACAGGAAACGCGCGTTCCGAATTGGGCTTATCGCTCTCGCAGGGGTGTCGGCAGTCGCCGTGGGAGTCGCCGCTATTTTCACGGCGATAAACGCGAACGCCGCCGAAAAGAAACTGCCCATCTATTCCGTTGAACGCGGGGATAATAAAATCGCTCTCTCATTTGACGTGGCGGGAGGAAATTCAAATACGGACGAATTGATAAAGCTTCTCGGGGACAACGGTGTAAAGGCGACGTTCTTTGTGACGGGCGAGTTTGCCGACAAGTATCCCGACGACGTACGGAAGTTATATGACGGCGGACACGAAATAGCGAATCATTCTGACGCACACCAGCACCTCAAGGGAATGAACCTCAACGCGTTCATTGCCGACACCAAGAACGCGGAAACGAAACTCCGCTTGATTACGGGGCAAAAGCCCGCGCTTTATCGTGCGCCTTATGGCGAGTTTGACGAGAATATCCTCACGACACTTGAGGGAATGGGCTATCTCCCCATTCAGTATTCCGTTGACAGCACCGACGCGAAAGAAACAAAGGCTTCTGCAATCGTAAAGAAAGTGCTTGACAAAGCAACCAGCGGGAGCATACTCCTGTTCCACAACGACCTTGCCAACACAGCGGAAGCGCTCCCCGACATCATCAATCAGCTGAAGAAGAAAGGCTATTCGTTTGTGACGGTGGGCGACCTTGTATACAGCACCGACTATCACGTGGACAGCAGCGGCAAGCAGATATACGATGTGACTGTCGGCGGCAGTGAACCGACGTTCAGTGCGAACCGTCAAGTGAACGGCGCGTTTGCGGCGGTGAGAGCAAACCTCTCTGACGGAGAGATTGCGTCAATCAGAAACGGCATAACAGGCGATGTTGCGGTGAAACTCTCGAAAGTGTTGAGTAGCGAGCAGATTGCCGCACTGAAGGGACTTTCAGCTAAAGAATACACCGAGGCGTGGAGCGCGTTGGCTTCAACAGCAGAGGGCGTGCTGCAAGTGGACGCCGACGTGGAAACCGAACGTGAAATCGACGACGACGGCGTGGTTGACGAAGAGGACGACGTTGACGTGCCCGAGATACCCGGCAACTACGCTGAGTTTGAGGGCGTGGACATAGAGGACGACGGCAACGACCTTGACAATCTCCCTGAAGCAGGCAGAACAAACACGGAAATCTTCGGGAATAAGTAAACTATAGACATAACAAACACCCTCTCCCGTTTGGGAGGGGGTGTTTGTTGTAAGCATTATATCAACGTATCCCGTTGGCTTATTGCCTGTCGGGCACCGACCCTCTCTCATCGGGAGGGGGGTTCGTTGTAAAAATTATATCAACGTATTCCGTTAGCTTATTGCCTGTCGGGCACCGACCTCTCCCATTGGGAGAGGTTGTTTGCTTATATGTTCTATATCACGTAGTTGTCGGTGCCGATGTTCTGCGACTGAAGTATCAAGTCCTCAAGGGTCACACCGTCAATGTAATCGGCAATCGTTTTGTCAAGTCCTTGCCAAAAGGGCAGGGTTTGGCAATAAGCGGCACGGTCGCAACCGCCGAGGTTGTTATCGAGACAGGCTATCGGCGACATACTGCCTTCTGCTGCGCGAAGAATCTCACCCACGGTGTATTCTCCCGTTCTGCGAGCCAAACGATAGCCGCCGCTGCTGCCCCGCGTGCTTTGAATCAGCCCGTCTTTGACGAGAAGCGGCACTATCTGTTCAAGATACTTGACGCTTATGGCTTGCCTTGCCGAGATTTCTTTGAGGCTGATATGTTCGCCGCTGGAAAACTGTGCTAAGTCGAGCATTAGCCGCAAGGCATAACGCCCCTTTGTTGATACTTTCATTTGAAACCTAATTATTCTTTGGTGTCACTGTCTGAATCGGAAACGTCGTCATCTTCTTCGTCAATTGTGCCGAACAAATCGTCAAAGTTCTCGTCCGAGAGTTCGTCTACTTCGTCCCAATCAATATCATCGTCGTTCTCAAACTTCCGCTTCAGCAGAATAATCGCGCAGACTGCCGCACCAAGCAGGGCGATAATGCCAACGATTACAAACCCAAGTCCTTTGCCTCTGTACATAATAGCCTCCTCACAAAGTGGTTTCGCTTTATATACCTCAATTATACACGATTTTAGTATGAAAAGCAAGTGGTTTTGCTAAATTTGCCAAATAATTCACAAGTGACTTTTGCCTAAGAAATACAGTCGGCGATAACCGCAAGTGCGGCGATGGGGGCGGTTTCACACCGCAGAATACGATTGCCAAGGGTACAAGTCCGCCAACCTTTTGAGGTTGCCAGCTGTACTTCTTCGTCGGAGAAGCCGCCTTCACAACCGATGAACACGTCGATGTTTCGTCCCGCCGTGATAACCGCCGAGGGTTTTTCACCGCCGCCCTCGTAGAAGAACAGCCCGTCTGTTTCGGCGTTCAGCATAGCCGCCGCTTCACTGAAAGCAATCAGCGGCAGAACACGCGGCACGACACCGCGACCGCTTTGCTTCGCCGCCTCATAAGCAACCCTGTTAAGCCGAACAAGTTTACACCGCATTGACTTGTCGTCGGGGCGTGACACGCACCGCTTTGACAGCACGGGTATAATCTCGGTCACACCGAGTTCAGTCGCTTTTTGTGTAATGAAGTCGAGTTTATCGCCTTTGGGCAGGCACTGAAACAGCCGCACACGTGTCGGGAGTTCCGCTTTGTTGGGGGTTTGGCGTATCACTTCAAGTTCAACAGAACCGCTTGATATCGCGATTATCTCCGCTGTAAAGTCAACAAGGTTGTCACAGATAATCACGCGTTTTCCGGCTGTCAACCGCAATACGTTTACAATGTGTTTGCAGTCGTCGCCTGTCAATGTCGCTCTGTCGGCGGTCACATCGCCGAAAAATCGCGGCAACCGAAAATACTTTTCGTCGTTTCCGTTTTGAATCATATTGCAAGTTCTGCGAACGCATCGGTGTTCGCTCCTCCGATGTTCCCCGCCAAGTATTCAAAGTAACCTGCCGCCCCGACCATAGCCGCGTTGTCGCCGCAAAGCGAGAGCGGCGGATAGTAGAGCCTGTAGCCGCGAGAGCCGCACTCTGCCGACAACTTTGAGCGCAATAGCTCGTTTGCCGCGACTCCACCCGACAGCACGATAGTTGTGGAGCCGAGTTTCCGCGCCGCTTCAAGCAGCTTGGCGGTCAGGCTGGCGACCGCCGTTTTTCTGAACGAAGCCGCGAGTGACGGCACGTCCAATGTGTCGCCGCGTTGCTTTGCGGTGTTGATTGTGTTAAGCACAGCGGTTTTCAGCCCTGAGAAGCTGAAGTCAAACTCGCCGCTCGTGTGAGGAATCGGCAGCTTGTACTTGTCGGGGTCGCCGTCTTTTGCCGCACTGTCAATGAAAACGCCGCCGGGATACGGAAAGCCCATTGCACGCGCCGCCTTGTCGAACGCTTCGCCTGCCGCGTCATCGATAGTTGTGCCGATTAGCTGTAAATCAGTATAGGTTGACACGTTTAACACAAGCGTGTGCCCCCCCGAAGCGGTGAGGCAGAGAAACGGCGGCGTGAGGTCAGGGTGAGCGAGGTAGTTTGCCGCGACGTGCGCCTTGACGTGGTGGACAGGAATCAGAGGTAAACCCGTTGAGGTTGACACGCCTTTCGCGAAGTTCACTCCGACGAGAAGCGCGCCAATCAGCCCCGGTCCTACTGTCACGGCTATCGCGTCAACGCCGGCGAGGGCGACGTTGGCTTCAGATAATGCGGTGTCGCAGACCTGCGTGATTGCTTCAACGTGTCGCCGTGAGGCAATCTCAGGGACAACGCCGCCGTATAACCTGTGCTCGTCCACCTGTGAAGCGGTGACAACCGATAGAAGTTTACGCCCGTTTTCCGTTACGGCGGCTGACGTTTCGTCGCAAGATGTTTCAATAGAAAGGATTTTCATATGTAAACCTAAATATATTTACACGATAACTCTGTAAACTTAAACAAGTTTACAGAGTTCGTTTGAGATAAAAACGAGTTCTTCAATCGTCAAGTTCTCTGCCCTTGCCTTCGGGTTTTTCAGCAGTGACTGCGCCTGCTCTCGGCTGACCGCGAAGTCACGCGCGATAAGTCCTGCCGCTTGCTTTCGCCGCTCTGAAAACACGGACTTCACCAATTTGAAGTAAACTTTGCTGTCAACCTCAAAAGGTTTAGTCCTTGGTGCTAGCTTAATCACGGTGCTGTCGACATTCGGCGCGGGGAAGAAACTGCCGCGCCCCACCGCAAACAACCGCTCACACTCGGCGTAAAACGCGACTGCCGCACTGATTGCGCCGCAGGTGCGGGTGCCGGGTGGCGAGGTTATCCGTTCGGCGGCTTCACGTTGCGCCATAACGGTTATGCTTTCAAATCGGGTGTCGCCCTCAAGCAGCTTCATTATTATCGGAGTGGTGACGTAGTACGGCAGGTTGGCGGCGAACACGAGCGGCGTGTTCGGGGGGAGCAGCGCGTGCAGGTCGGCGGACAAAAAGTCGGCGTAGATTATCTCGACGTTGGGGCAGTCGGCGAGGGATTCTTCGTGAACCGCACGCAGTTTTTCGTCCAACTCAAACGAGATTACGCGTTCGTGTCGGAGTGACAGCTCTTTGGTCAGCACACCGAGTCCCGTTCCGACTTCCACCGCTACTTTTGCTGCGTCTGCTCCCGCCTCGGCGATTCGCGGACAGACAGTCGGGTTAATAAGAAAGTTTTGTCCAAGCGACTTGTTGGGGTGCAGACCGTGGCGTTCGCAGAGGTCACGCACCACCGAAAGGTTAGTTAAAATCATTGCACAAGTATAACGCATTTGACGGCGTTTTGTCAAGCCGGTTCAACCGCTGATTGACAATTAAGAGCGGTTGTGATATAATAACAGTAAGTGTAAGTGTGTTGTTGCGCGGAGGGGTTATGGCAAGACGTGATAAGATAAATTATTATCTTGATATCGCCGAGGTTGTCGGCGAACGCTCGACTTGCCTGCGACGTCGTTATGGCGCGGTGCTTGTGTCGTCAGACCGAATCGTGTCAACAGGGTTCAACGGTTCGCCGCGAGGTCGAAAGAACTGCTGTGACGAAGGCGTCTGTTACCGCAAGAAACTCGGCGTTCCAAGCGGCGAACGCTATGAACTTTGCCGTTCTATTCACGCGGAAGCCAACTGCATTTTGTCGGCGAACCGAGAGGATATGGCAGGCGCTACGCTCTATCTTGCCGCGATGTCCGCTGAAAGCGGCGAGCTTGTCCCAAATACCGAGCCTTGCCTGATGTGCAAGCGGCTGATAATCAACGCGGGAATCTCGTCGGTTATCGTCAGAGAAACGAGAGATACATACAGGTGCTTTGACACCGTGAAGTGGGTCGAGCAGGACGACTTTTCAGAAGTAATGCCGAGGGGATACAGCGGTTAGCTTATAACGGGGAGATGATTTGAATGAAACTTATATACGCAATCGTCAATGACGACGACGCGGTGACCGTGCAAAAGCAGTTGACGAAGAACTCGTTCTTCGCAACGAAACTGTCGTCTACAGGTGGTTTTCTTATGTCGGGGAACACGACGTTTCTTATCTGCACCGACGACGAAAAGACCGATGCCGCAATCAATATAATAAAAGAACATTCACGGCGCAGACGGCAGTATGTCCCCGCTGTGACCGCGCCGTATGCCGATGGCTCTGTCGCGGGGTTGCCCTTTGAGGTGACAGTCGGCGGGGCGACAATCTTTGTGACAGACATCGAAAGGTTCGAGAAGTGCTGACCGACCGACTTGTCGCCTTGAACCGCGAAAACCGCCTGCCTTCATCGCTGCTTATCACTGCCGCGAGTAAAGAGCAGGCGATAGAAGCGGCAAAAGTTTTCCTCTGTGAACACGGCACTGCTTGCGGCGAGTGCTTGTCCTGCCACAAGGCGACGGGGCGTATCCACCCCGACCTGATTGACATAGCGGCAATGCTGACAGCGGCGAAGAAGCCACCCGAAGCGTTTCGCGAAGCGATAAACCGCGCCGTGTTTCTCCCGAATGACGGTGAACTGAAAGTCTATCTCTTTTTGGGGGCTGACGAGCTGAAGCCGCTTTATCAAAACGCGTTGCTGAAGTTCCTTGAAGAACCGCCCTCATATGTGCGAATCATTGTGACGGCGGAGTCAAAGGACAAGTTGCCCGCCACACTTCAAAGCCGATTGACCGAAGTGCGTTCTGACAATGAAGAACAGCGGCAGAGTGGCAAAGCGGAAGAAACAGCGGCGGCGATAATGAACGCGATAAAAGATAACAGCGAGTACCGTGTCGCTTCTTTGTTCTACAAGGTTGCGATTGACCGCGACCGACTTCTTTATAAAGATATTCTCGACATACTGATAGAGCAAACGCCGGAGCTTGACGATACAGACAAGCGCGTTCTGCTGACCGAACGCCTGCTGAAACTTCGTGCTGACGGGGAACTTAACCCACAGCTGAAACTCTGCGCGGCAGAGTCTGCGGCACTTCTGCATATTTAAGTTAAAGGACATAATGAAAGAAAACCATATAAGCAAGCCCTCGGGTGTGCCGGTGCCGACCGAGATAGTCGGCGTGCGCTTCAAGGAAGGCGGCAAGGTCTATCACTTTGCGCCAAGCGGCAAGTTTTATCCGCTTGGACTTCGTGTCGTTGTTGACACCGCGTCGGGTGAACAGATAGGCGATGTGGCAAGCGAGAACAAGGTGTCGCCTCGCAGCCCCGAGCCACCGCTGAAGCCCGTGCTTCGTGAAGCGACCGCCGACGATATCAAACGCGACAACCAAAACCGACTGCGTATTGCCGACTTGCGCCGTATCTTCAACGAAAAGATTGCCAAACACAACTTGCCGATGACCCCAACCGAAATCGAAGTGGCTTTTGATGGCAATAAGGTGACATTTTATTTCTCGTCGCCCACCGTGTTGACTTTCGGCTGCTGGTTCGCGACCTCGCCGCCGCGTGTGGCGCAAGAATTGAACTGCGGCAAATCGGTGTTCGTGATGAAGCAAAGCGAATCGGCGGACTTGGCGCGTGTGGTCGTGGGCTTTGCTGCAAAGATTTTCTGTCTGACTTCCAGCCCGTGTCAATCAAAATGGCAAAGGAACAGTCGCTCTCGCTGAACCCCGTCAAAATCTCGGGATACTGCGGTCGGCTGATGTGTTGCCTTAAGTACGAGCAAGACAGCTATGAAGAGCTGATAAAGCTGACGCCACCTCAAGGCTCGCTTGTTGAAACCCCCGAGGGGCGGGGAATGGTGGTGGACGCGAACCTGCTGACAGGCAAGATGAAGGTGCGGCTTGACGACAGACGCGACACCGCACCGTTTGAGTGCCTGCGTGACGATGTAAAGGTGATTCGTCGTGCCGAGATTCGCTTGTCTAAAGAAGAACTTGAGCAAGCAAAGCAGATATCAGACCCCCTCGTGTTGGGACGATAAATCTAAAACAACAGCCTGTTTGCAAGAACTGGCTGTTGTTTATTGTCAAGTTTGCCCATTAGCTTATTGCCCGTCCGGCACGGACTTGCCCGTTAGCTTATTGCCCGTCCGGCACGGACTTGGCTGTTGTTTATTGTTAGGATAGAACAATTGACTTCAGTTTAGCAAACGTACCAACAGCAAGCGAGAACTCCGTGCTGTCGGCAGTGTCGCTGTCGCTTGACGGGTTGGTGTGACTGAGCGAGAGCGCATCGCGGTCGTTGATAAACAAGTAAACGTTGTTCATGTTTTCATCTTCCAGCTGAAACAGCAAGCAAGACGTATCGCGTGTCGTGAACAACGCGGAGTTGACCTCGACATCGCGGTTTTGCGCAAGCACATCAGCTACAGCGGGCGCCACGACTGAACTCTGAAAGTCGTTCGGGTATGAATAGAACTGCCACATTGCTTCACCGTTTGCCCCAAACTCGGCGTAAGAGAGAAACGTGGTCGTGACCTTTGCTCCGCCGTAATACGCGGTCAAGTACGCGGACAGCGTGACCTCGGCTATATTGTCAGCCGCGACTTCCCCGTTGTATTCGTAGTCGATATCGGGTATGTCGGTTTCGGCTATGTCGTCGCCACGCGGCACGAACATTCGCGATTTGGGAATGTCGGTTGTGCCGTCTGTTTCGCCGCTATTTGCTTCATCGTCAACGTAGTTGAAGCTCGCTCCCTCATCTTCCGCGATGTCGCCATTTATGTTGGCTGAGCCGGTGTCAATCGGAGTAAACGCCATCTTTCCCTTGGGAACATCGGGTTCTTCATTGGTCGTGTCGGCTGAGCCGTCGTTGGCTGTGTCGTTGGCTGAGCCAACGATTACCGCACCCGCAGCAGATGCCGTGTCGTCAACCGCTTCATCAGTCGCTTCTGATTCAGGGGAAGCAAGGTCGCTTGTTTGAAGCAAATTTGGCAGGGCAACCGCACCGACTATGAGGACGATAAGGCAAACCGCACCCACCGCAACTCGTTTGCTGTACGGCAGGAATCGTTGCCACGGTGTCAGGTTCTCGCGTTCGCGAAGTCGGCGCGTCACCTCGATATACAAGTCGGGGCGATGACTTTGGTCACGCATAGCTTCGCTGTAAAGTTGACTAAACTTCATCAAAATCAACGCCTTTCAGTTTAGTTTGCAGCAGTGAACGGGCACGCCGCAGGTGCGACTTGACGGTGTTTTCGGGCACACCGAGTACCGCCGCTATCTGGTTTGTCTGCATATCTTCGTAATAAAACAGATGAATCGCGGTGCGATACTTGACGGGGAGCGACATCACAGCGTCAAGCACCGTGCTTTTCGCTTCGGCGTTTTCGATATCGGGGTTGCCCGCGCCTAATGTGTCGGGCAGCTCGTCAGCGGAACGGTGCCTGTTCCAAGCGGAGGTGACGAACGTCTTGCTCGTATTCACCGCGGCACGTATAAGCCACGCCTTTCGGTGTTCCTCGTCATTGTATATCTTTTTGTGCGACACGTACTTCAGAAACAAGTCTTGCGTGATATCGTCGGCGTCAGCCGGGTTGCGAACACGCGCAAGCACAAGTCGGTAGACCATCTGACTATATCGCTCGAACACGCCGGGGAAATCTTCGGCGGAATTCAGTGAAAGTGACATAGATGTTCCCTTTCGGTAATAAAACTCTTTTGGCAGCGAATTAGTTGCGATATATAGCCGGTTAAACTAAAAGTTTCACCGGTTAAGGGGTATAACCGGCAACGTATCCCATCAGTCATATTGCCCGTCCGGCACAGACTCGCTCCTGCGGGAGCGGCAAGGGCGTTGAGTCATTCCGGTCGCCCGCCTGCGCCCCGAGGGGTATGACCTTCGGTTATATGCGCCAAGCTGTTGACATTAGTTGGTTAGGTTAAACGACCACATACGCAAATAGTGAACAGCCTGCACTTTGGTTGCCGACTATCCACTATTGTAATCATATATGTTTGGGCGACATTGGTGCTGATGAACAGAAGTTTTCACAGCTTCGTTATCTTCGCGAAGTTCGCCATAAGTTTTTTGGTGCCCACACTGTCAAAGGCAATCTCAAGAAGCAAGTCGCCCCCCATTGCCTCGCCTGTCAGCACCGTGCCGTCTCCAAATATTCTGTGCTTTACCCTTTCACCCGCCGAATAATCGCCGTCTCCGTTTGTGCCGGGTTTGGTGCTTTCAACCAGTTTCTCGTGGCTTTCCTTTTCTTTTTGGAGGTAGCCTGTACGTATACGGTTCTTCGGGTTAGCGAAGTTTATCCCTTGGTGAGGGCTTTTGACAAGTGACTTGTCGATTGATTCAACGTATTCTTCGGGGATATCGCGGACAAACCGCGATAATTTATTCCGCTGTGTCTGCCCAAAATAAAGCCGCTGTCTTGCGTGCGTGATGAAAAGTTTGGTTTTGGCGCGCGTTATCGCGACATAAGCAAGGCGGCGTTCTTCCTCAAGCTCGTCTGTGTCGCCCATTGAACGATACGACGGGAACAGGTTATCCTCCGCGCCAATAAGGTAGACTGTGTTGAATTCAAGACCTTTCGCCCCGTGAATCGTCATCAAAGTGACGCGGTCGTCCCCGTTGTCGTCATCGGCTTCAGCCCAAAGTGCCGCCTGTTCAAGGTATTCTTCGAGTCCCGACTCGGGGTTGGCTTCCGTAAACGACAGCACCGCCGACTTCAGCTCCTCGATGTTTTCGAGTCGCGATATGCCGCTAAGCCCCTGCGCTTCTTCTTCCTCAAGCATTGCCCGATAGCCCGTGGAATCAAGTACGTGGTCAATAAGCTCTGTCAGCGAGATATGCTCGTTATATGCGGCAAGCAAACCGTTGAACATCTCGGCGAGGGGAACCAGCAGCTTTGCTGACTTTGCAAGCGTTTGGTATCCGCCCGAACGAGTCATCACGTCAATCGGTGTCTGACCTGTCGCAAGGGCAACGTGTTCAATCTCCGCTTGTGTCGCGTCGCCGATACGACGTTTAGGCACGTTCGCGATTCGGCGAAAGCGGACGATATCAAACGGGTTGGCGATGACGCTGAGATACGCCAAGATATCTTTGATTTCTTTTCTGTCGTAGAACTTTGTGCCGCCGATAACACGATAAGGCACTTCGTCACGGACGAGCGCTTGCTCAATGCTTCGCGACTGTGCGTGGCTCCGGTAGAGCAGGGCATAGTCTTTATAGTTGCCGCCTGCCGCAACCTCGGTCTTGATGTTGTCGGAGATGTACGAGCTTTCTTCGGTTTCGTTCGTGAAGCAAACCACGTCAATCTTGTGCCCCTCGCCTTTGTCTGACCACAGGGTTTTGCCTTTGCGTGACGTGTTCTTCGCGATGACGGAGTTCGCCGCGTTCAAGATGTTTGAGGTGCTGCGATAGTTTTGCTCAAGCTTTATCACCGTGGCACTGAACTGATTCTCAAACGAGAGGATATTCTCAATTGTGGCGCCGCGGAACTTGTAGATACTCTGGTCCTCGTCGCCCACGGCGCAAAGGTTGCCGTGCTTTGCCGACAACATCGACACAAGCCGAAACTGCGCCTCGTTTGTGTCTTGGTATTCGTCGACCATTACGTACTGAAACTTGTCTTGCCAATATGCCAGCACATCGGGGAAGCGGTCAAACAACTCGACAGTCAGCGCAATAATATCGTCAAAGTCGAGAGCATTGGCGTTCTTCAGCCTCCGTTGATACTCGCTGTATATCTTCGACACGGTTTCAAGTGTGTAGTCGCGTTTGCCATACTTGGTTGTTTCAAAGTTGTCGGCATTTATAAGTTTATCTTTGGCACGGGATATCGCGGTCTGCACCATCTTCGGCTGAATCTGCGACTCATCGGTGCCGAGGTCTTTCATTATCGCTTTTATCATTCGCTGGCTGTCGTCCGCGTCATAAATCGCGAAGTTCGGCGTGAAGCCAAGGCGGTTGATGTCGCGGCGAAGCATACGAACGCAACAAGAGTGAAACGTCATTGCCCAGATATCAGAAGCGTGGAGGAACGAGCCGATACGCTCGATACGTTCGCGTAGTTCTTTCGCCGCTTTGTTGGTGAATGTGACGGCGAGGATTCTCCACGGGGCGACACGCTGTTTGCCGCCGATTATATCGGAAAGCCGCTCCGTGTTTTCAGCCGAACGCGTTTCTTCACCGTTTGCAAACCGCTCAAGGAACGCCGCGTCGTCAGCCGACAGGTTCTTGTCGTCGCTTTGGTTCGCGGCGTCGCCGAAGAGAAGCATATTGGCGATACGGTTGACGAGAACCGTCGTTTTTCCGCTTCCCGCGCCCGCAATGATAAGAAGCGGCCCGGCGACAGTGAAAATCGCTTCTCGTTGTGCCGGGTTGCTTCTCGCAAAGAATGTGTTAAGCGCCTGCATCTTAATTTCGTTATAATTCATTGACAAGATTTCCTGTTTAAGCGTCTGATTAGTTTGCGCTTGTCGTGGTTGCGGTAGGAACTACGGTCGTTGCGTTGGTGCCCGTGGCTTTCGGTGTGGAGTTGTAAGACGAACTTTCAAGGACGACAAACGGGTTCACCCCGTCGCCGATAACTTGAGGAAGCACGCCGTTCCAACCGATAATCTTGAGATAATCTATATAGCCGGGGCTTTTTGCCAGTTGTGTTTGAATCAGCTCAATCGCTTTGGCGTCCGCTTCAGCTGATATCTTCTTGCTGTCGGCGTCCGCTTGCGCCGCAATGACCTTTTGCTTCGCTTCTTCCTCACGCTCCGCTGTCTTGTTCTTCATACGAAGCGCGTCTTGCGCCGCGATAACTTTCGCTTGAATCGACGACTCAAACGCCGAATCAAACTTCAAGTTCTCGATAGCGAATGCCGTGACGATGATGCCGTTTGGTTGAAGCACCTCGGACAACTCGCGCTGAATGGCGGTCTGTACCTCGGCGCGCGACTGAACGAGTTCTTCAGCTTTGATTTTACCGATTGCGTTCTTTGAAATCTTGGCGACGTTAGGCACAAGCAGACGCGCTTCGACGTTGACGACACCTGTGTTTCGTATAATATCGCTCATCTCGCCTTGGTCATAGCGATAAGTAAGTTTCAGCCGCAGTTCATCGACGTTTTGCGTGTCGCTTGTGTATGCGTCTGTTATTACTTCGTATTGCTGTTCACGTGTGTCGATTTGCTGAATCTGGTCGATGAAGGGAATCTTGAGGTTCAGCCCCGCGGATAACCCCGAGTTGACTATTTTGCCGAAACGATACTGCACCCCGACATACCCCTCATTCACTATCGTGAACGCGTTGAACAACACGGTGAGAAGAACCACCGCGATGACCACCCAGAGTGTCAGTCGACCTGCTTTTTTGCCGTCAAAGTTGCCGCCGCTTGCTCGCGGCTTTTCGGTAGAGAAATGTATTTCGCTCATAGGTTTTTTCTCCTTATATTATAATAGTATACCACGGATATGATATGACCACGCATAGATATCACCAATACCACGCCTATTATAGCACATTTCCGCTTAAAAGTCAACGCACACCTTGGTCGGCGCCGAACCGGCAATATAGTTAATGCGATATGTTATTTGGCTTGCAATGTTAACAACTTGGGTGCATATGCCGCTCCTGCGGAGCGGTAGCCGCTGAAAGCGGCTATAAAAACGCTTTAGCGTTTTTAATTTAACCTACTATAACACGCAGAATGATTAGTTAGCAAACGTATTGTCCACACCTGCAAGGGGTCGTTGACAATGATTGTGGCTTGTGGTATAATGCCAAGTGATATATATTCCTTAACTGGTTAAACTTTCAGTTTAACTCCGCCGCTTCGCGGCAATTGGTGGCTACGCCGCCAAGCGCTAAAAGCGACTGCAAAAACGCTTTAGCGTTTTTAATTTAGCCTACTATAATATCTTTTTGGAGCAAAACGTAGATGACAGGACCTCTAATCAAGCTTTTCACGGGTGCCGACCCGTTTGACATCGCAATCTCTTTCTTTGCCGTGGCTGTGCTTCTCCTTATAGTGCTTCCGCTTCACGAATGTGCCCACGGATATATGGCGAAGTACCTCGGCGACGATACCGCCGAACGTGCAGGCAGACTGACGCTGAACCCTCTCGCTCACCTTGAACCTATGGGTGCGCTCTTTATGCTGTTTATCCCGATTGGTTGGGGCAAACCCGTGCCTGTTGACGAACGCCGCTGTGACAAGGTGAAACCACGCACTGCCGCCGCTCTCATTGCCGCAGCAGGTCCGCTGTCAAACCTCGTTATGGCTTATGTTTTTGTCGTGCTGTATAAACTTGCATTTGTTATACTGATTGGCGACGGAAGTCAAGGCATTGATATGTCGAGCGGCATTGTTTACCTCCCCACCGCGTTTTATTATATCGCAATGCTTAACATCTATCTCGCTGTGTTCAACCTGTTCCCGATTCCGCCGTTTGACGGTTGGAACATCATTCAGCTTCTTCTCAAACCGAGACAGATTATCTGGGTAGCGGAGCGGCAGAACATCATCTCGCTTCTGTTTCTCGCGGTGCTGTTTATCACGCCTGTCGTCATCGGGATAATATCGTTCGTGTCCGGTGGCGTAATGAACGCGCTTGATTTCTTGACTGGCTTTATTCACTGATGACAGACTTTAACTACAAAAGCCCCGTCTATGAGGGACCGCTTGACCTTATGCTCGCGTTGGTGGAGAAGCAAAAGCTTGATATCCGCGACATTGAGATATCGATACTGCTTGAGCAGTTTCTTCTCTATCTTGAGGAGATGCGCGCCCGTGATATCGAGTTGGCAGGCGAGTTCATCGCGATGGCGGCGCACCTCATCTATATCAAAACCGCTGTTCTGCTGCCGAAGCACGAAGTTGAAGAACTAAAAAAAGAATTGTCGGGTGCGCTGATTGAATACGCTTTGCTTAAAGAAGCGGCGACGGCACTCGCGAAGCTCTTCAACGGAGGCGCGTACTTCACGCGCAAACCCGCGGAACTCGAGGGGGCGGCGGAGTATCGGTTGCCACATCAATCAAGCGAACTCGTAAGTGCGGCGATTGAGGCGGTGAAGTCCGGTGTGAAGCCCCCCGAGGTGCAAACAGCCCTTGAAATCGTGCCACACAAAGAATACGCCAGCATTTACGCGAAGTTTATATACGTTATGCGGCGGCTGACGAAGCACAAGGTTTATCCGATTCGCGAGCTGTATTTTCAGCAGAGCCGAAGCGAGCAAGCGGCGGTGTTCATCGTGCTTCTCGAATTGGCAAGGCGTGGCGTGATAAACTTTGTCGATAACGACAGGTTCATCGAGTTGACAAGAAGCGACGGCGTGAAGGTCGATGAAGTTCCCGTGGGTGCAATGTGATGAGAACAAAACAAACTAAACTCCCGAAGATAACAGCAGACGTGAGCGAGAGAATGGCGGCGGTTGAAGCCGTTTTGTTCGCTAATGGTGAGCCTGTGCCGCTGACACGGCTTGCCGCCTCGCTTCTTTGCGGTGCCGACGAAGCGCGTGAAGCGGTGGCGCAACTTGAACGCCGCTATGACATATCGGGCGGTGGAATCTGCCTGCTTCGGCTTGGCAACTCGTTTCAGCTGGCGACTCGCCCCGAACACGCGGACGAAGTGCGCCGCGCGCTCGAAACGCGCAAGCAACAGCCGTTGTCACAAGCGGCGATTGAAGTGCTGTCGCTTATTGCGTATAATCAACCTGTGACCAAGGCGTTCATTGAAACGGTGCGCGGTGTTGACTCGGGCAGCGTGGTCAACACGTTAGCGGAACGCGGTTTGGTGGAGGAGGCGGGTCGGCTTGACTTGCCGGGCAGACCTGTCGCGTTTCGTACCACCGAAACTTTTCTTCGTTGCTTCGGGTTAGAGTCAATTGCCGATTTGCCGCCGCTTCCCGGCACTCCGCAACAAAAAACCTTTGATGAAATAGAAGAAGATTATACAGATGATGTAATAAACGAAGAATTATATACAGAAAGTATAAAAGATGAAGAAGTTGTGGAAAATAGAGACGAAGATTTTTATACAAATGCTGCGACAAATGAAGAAGTTGCGGAAGATAATTATACAGAAAGTGTAATCAGCGAAGATATATCCGAACAGGAATATATCGAATGACCGCGTTAGTTGTCGTCGGGGTTATTGTCGCGGTTTTTGCCCTAATAATATGGTCGCCGCTGAAAATCACGCTCATCTTTGAAAACAACGTCGATGTTCGGCTTGATTTTTTGTTTTTCAAAATCTATCCGTTCTCAAAAAAGAAAGAGCGTGAACGCTGGTGGCAACTGTGGCGGCAAAAACCGAAACGCCGAGTCCACCCGTTCCTTCAGGACAGGCTTGACCGTGAAGCCAAGGAGAAAGCGGAACAGGACAAAGCGAACGCTCTGCTTAAAGCTGAACAAGACAAGCAAAAGCGCAAGATTGAGCGGTTGAAAGCGGAGCAGAAGCCGAAAGTCAGCTTTGACAGCGAGCAAATTGGTGAGATGATTGAACTTGTTTCATTTGTGCTGAAAAAGCTGAACGAATTTTTCCACAAAGTATATATTCGCAACTTTTATGCTGACTGTATAGCGGGTGGCGAGGACGCGATGTCTGTCGCGATGAACTACGGCAAACTGTGCATTGGCTTAAATGCAGGGCTTGCGGTGATTATGTCGCAGTTTGACACGCAGGTGAAGGAGGTCCACATCGAGGCTGATTTCCAGCGAGAGCGCACCGACTTCTTCCTCTACGCCGAGATTAACATTCGATTGGCGGCTTTCGGGCACCTTGCTTTTATACTTGTAGTAAAAGCAATCAAGTTTATTTCTAAAAGTAAAACAGGTCAAATGATTATTTCAATGCGAAGCGGCAAGCCAAAGCAAAAGGCAAAGATCAAGCACAAAACCGGCAAATAGGCGCAAAGCCGCATCTGCACTGACAAAGCTCGGCGTTCATTACAAGCAAGAAAAGCGAACGATTGTAAACAAATGGTATAACTAACAAATAATTTACTTATAGTATATCTACAGGAGGACATTATGGCAGGTAATCTTCAGGGGCTTATGAACGACAGCCTTGACAAAATCAAGCAACTTGTGGACGTGAACACGATAGTCGGCACGCCAATCATCTCGCCCGACGGCACGGTTGTTATTCCCGTGTCAAAGGTCAGCTTCGGGTTTGTGTCGGGTGGCACCGACTTGCCGACCAAAGTGCCGCAGGATATATTCGCAGGTGGTTCGGGTGCGGGCGTAACAATCAAGCCCGAGGCGTTCATCGTCATCAAGTCGTCGGGCGACGTGGCTTTGCTCGAACTGAACCGCGATTCCACGACAATCGAGTCGCTAATCGAGGGTGCGCCCGAGTTGTTCGCAAAAATCAAAGGAATGTTCGCAAAGAAAGACACAGAAAAATCAGATGATTGATATACTTTAAGTATAAATATCGTTTTGTTAAACTTAAAGTTAACTGGTGTAACCAAACAGTTTTTCTAAGAAAGTCTTTTTCTTTATAGGCGTGGTGTCATCAACTGCCGCGACAAGGTTGACTGAGTGTAGCGGCTTCCCCTTGAACGTCACAGTCACGGTGCCCGCGTAGTCGCCCTTTTTATACCCGGCGTATAAAAAGGACTTGAGTTTATACTGATAGGCGATATACGGCATCTCGGATTCGGCAAGCGGAAGAATTATCGGTTCGGTGAGGCTTACAGGCACGTTTGTTTTTCCGTCCGCTGATTTCGCGAATATGTCGCGTGTGTCAAACCAGACCTCACGGGGCTTCACCACCTCGAACCCGTAGTCGAACATTTTTCGCTGGTCCTCCCAGTCGTCGGGTGCGTTAAGCGTCACGGCAATCAGCCGCACGCCGTCACGCTCCGCCGCACCGACCAGCGTTCGCCTTGCGTCGTCAGTGAACCCTGTTTTCACGCCCACCGCCCCGTCATAGAGCGACAACAGCTTGTTGTTATTCTTTAACTTACGGGTGTAAGGTGGGTTGCCGTACTTCAGCGTCGCGGTTTTCGCTGAAACAATCTCGCGGAAGTCCGCGTTCTTCATCGCCGCAACTGTGAGCAAAGCCAAGTCGTACGCACTTGAATAATGCCCCTCCTCATCTAATCCGTGAGGGTTTGCAAAGTGCGTGTTCTCCAGCCCAAGCTCCGCGGCTCGCTTGTTCATCAGCTTCACAAACAGCTTTTCGCTACCGCTGACACTGACCGCGGCAGCAGAAGCCGCGTCATTCCCCGACGGCAGCAGTATACCATATAAAAGGGCGCGCCGCGTCACGATGTCGCCCTCACGCAGACCCATTGACGTGCCGCCTATCTTGATAGCGAGTGCGTCCACCACGAACGGCAAGTCAAGGTTGCCAGCTTCAAGCAGAAGCAGAGCGGTCATTATTTTTGTCACCGAAGCGATAGAACGCCGCTCATGTTCGTTCTTTCCGCCGATTATTGTCCCTGTGACGGTGTTAATCAGCACTGCGGACTTCGCCGAAAGACTCGGCACAGTCGCCTCCGCTCCACAGTTAAACAGCGAGCCGACAAAAACTGAACAAGCGACAAGCAAAGCGATACATCTTCTTATTATCATAGCAATCTCACGCACTCCCACATTCTCTGACAAGGACGAGTTCACATTTAATTATATAGAAAGTGCAGCCCGATTATGAAAACAAGAATACAAAAACTGATTGCCGAAAGCGGCTACTGCTCGCGTCGACACGCCGAGGATTATATCGCGGCGGGTGCGGTGAAAGTGAACGGCAAGGTCGTGACGGTCGGCGATAAAGCCGAGCAATCAGATGTGATTACAGTTAATGGCGAGCGTATCGCCAAGGCGCCGACCGTGAAGCGATACATCAAACTTTACAAGCCACGCGGCTATGTCACAGCGTTGTCTGACCCGAACGGACAAGCAAAGAAGTTAATAACAGAACTAATCAAAGATGTGCCAGAACGCGTCTTTCCTGTCGGCAGGCTCGACAAAAACAGCGAGGGGCTTCTCCTCCTCACCAATGACGGCGAGTTTGAAAACAACATAACCCACCCGTCACGCAAGGTGAAGAAAACTTATCGCGTCACTGTCCCGTCCGATGTCCCCGACAGTTTGATTGACAAGCTGTCGGCAGGTGTTGACATAGGCGGCGATATCACCGCTCCCTGCGAAGTCACGAAGCTGTCTGCTGAATCGGGTCGTTCGGTGCTTCGCTTTGTCATCACCGAGGGGAAGAACCGACAGATTCGCCGAATGTGCGAGGCGGTTGGTCTTGAGGTGTCGCGGCTCAAGCGAACGTCAGTCGGCGGTGTCAAACTTGGTATGCTGCAACCGGGCAAATACGTCGATTTAACCAAAGAAGAGCTGCGTTTGCTCGGCGTTTTCACGGCAGGAAACAAAAAAACAAGACGATAATGTTTTTTCAGAAACAACAAAGCCAAAGCAACAAAGAGGTGCCATAATTGCTGATATTAGCGAGCCAGTCGCCGCGACGCCGCGAACTGCTTAAGATAATCACCGACAAATTCTCGGTGATTCCGTCAGACGCCGACGAGTCGTTCCCACCGGGTTCGCCGCCCTCAATGGCTGCCGAACTCATCGCAATGGCAAAAGCCGACAAGATAGCGGCGAGTTTCCCGTCCGACACCGTGATAGGCGCGGACACCCTTGTCGTAATTGACGGACAGATTCTCGGCAAACCGAAAGACACAAAAGACGCCATGCGTATGCTTCAGCTGCTTTCGGGCAAGACACACGAGGTCGTGACGGGTGTCGCTGTCCTTGTCGCGTGCAAGAGAACCGTGTTCTACGAAAGCACACTTGTGACGTTTCGCAAGTTGTCGGCAAGTGACATCGACGAATACACGGCTACAGGCGACCCGCTTGACAAGGCGGGAGCGTATGGAATCCAAGGACCGGGCGCACTGCTCGTCAAGGGAATCAACGGCGATTTCTACAATGTTATGGGCTTGCCGATTGCTCGGCTTTCTGTTGAACTCCGTCAACTCGGCGTGAAGTTTTGAAAACATTGTGACGTTGTTATTCATAATTTGTTCATATTTAGGCGGGTATATCCCGCCTTTTGTTCACTAAGTTGATGTTTTTCGCTAAAACATAAACAAAACCGCACTATTTTGCTGACTGTGAACAATAATAAATAAGTCCAAGCCAATCACGCTCTGCGCCGTGTTTTGATGATGATTTCGCGGGAAATAAATAGTTTCATCACAACCTAAAGATTGAGATAACTAATTTCACATCAGAGGAACGAAGAAACATTGTCAAAATGTTATTCAGAAAACGAAGTCAGCGCAATATAAAAACCTCTCTTGAGATTAAGAGAGGTTTTTATATTTGGTTCGCGGAGATTCCGCTACCGCGGTAGCGGCAAGGGCTTGGATACGTTGAAGTTATTTCATTGTTCCACGGGCACCGAGGCCCCATTTGAACAACGCGGCTTTCATCTTCACGTCCTCAATCGGCTTCAGCAGAATGTCGTTGCACCCCGCGTTTCGCAGTTGCTTGTGTGATTCAGGCGTGACGTTCGCGGTCAAGGCGATTATCGGGATATTCTTGTAATGCTCTGATATGTGGCGCAGGTGCATTGTCGTTTCAAGCCCGTCCATTATCGGCATCATCTGGTCCATAAACACGATGTCATAGTCTTTCTCGGCTGCCATATCAAGCGACTTTTGCCCCGAAGCGGCAAGGTCCGGCGTGATACCGTATTCCCCGAGAACAGCCTCCGCTACAATCAAGTTGACGTCAACATCGTCAACCACAAGCACACGAAGCCCCGTCAAGTCAAGCGGCGTGTCAAAATCAAAATCGTCCTCAACTTCGGGAGGCTCGGCTTCTTTGTACGGTATATAGACGCTGAACGCCGAGCCTTCGTTGTAAACGCTCTCCACACAAGCAAAGCCGCCCATTCCGCTTGCCATCTTGCCTGTAATAGCAAGTCCAAGCCCCGTGCCGACTACATTCTTGTTGCGGCGAAGGTCAAGCTGCTCAAACGGAGAGAAGAGCTTGCTCATATCCTCTTTCTTGATGCCGATTCCTGTGTCGGTCACCGTGAAAGCGAGCATATCCTGTCGCAGGTAACGCTTGCCCGGCGCTTTTGCTCCCTTTGGCTCTTTACGCACACGCAGTTCGACAAAGCCGCAGGGCGTATACTTGACGGAATTTGACAACAAGTTGTTGAGGATTTGCCGCAGCTTATTCTCATCTGAGAAGAAGTATTTAGGCAGATTTGCCGAGAAACGCGGCACAAGGATAAGCCCCTTTTGTTTCGCGGTCCACATCGATGTTTCGTAGATACCGCGAAGAAACTCGGGCAAATCAAACCCCGCAAAATCAAACTGCAACTTGCCCGACTCTATCTTAGAGAAGTCGAGTATATCGTTGATGATTGACAGCAGCGACTGTGACGAACGGCGCATATTCTCAAGATAGTTTTGCTGTCTTGCTGTCAGCGGCTCTTGCTTCACGGCGTTTTGCAGCCCGATAATCGCGTTCATCGGGGTGCGTATCTCGTGTGACATCGTGGCAAGAAACGCGGTCTTGGCGTTCGCAGCTTCCTCGGCTTTAAGTACAGCGGAATACATCGCGGTGACGTCGGTCAGCTTCACAAGTATCTCGCCGCCATTGAAGTCCTCGCTCAGCTTGATAAGCACGCACTCAAAGCGTTTGCCGCCGCGTCTCGCGTTTATCTCCATACGTGGCGAAAACGCGCCTTCGTTCAGCTTGGTCAGCAGTTCGGCGGTGCCGACCACCGATTGCTTGCCGAAAAACGTGGCAAGCACACTTGAGAAGTGTTTGCCGACAAGTTTGGTCGGGTCAACGATACCAAAGTGAGTTACGTAGCTTCGCGATACATACTGCACCGTGCCTTCTCTGTCGACAGTGAGGAAAAGAATGGCAAACGAGCTGATTAGTGAGCGAAGCCGATTGTTTTCATCGCGCAGATGTTCAAGTTCTTCTGAATCCACTTGTGTGACCCTTTCTTTCAGGCACAAAAGTTATACGAAATGGTTTTGCTTGTTATATCACCGGTTAAACTCAAAGCGACTGCAAAAACGCTTTAGCGTTTATACTACATATTATTACAACTTCACGGGGAGTTACGTCTTGGCATAGGCACAAGTTGTTGATATTGTTTACAGCCTGTAAAGTTTGCCCCGTGGTTGCCGATATAAATTACATAGAGTCGAAACGGGGCGTGTTTTGACAAAACACATCTAAATAGGGGACTTAAATGGTAACCACAGCGAAACCTAACATAAAGAATATAAAGAACGCTTACGTTGATTTTGAGAACAAGATTAGCTGTTGTGGGCGCGACTGCACGAAGTGCACGCATTTTCCGCACGATTGCACAGGGTGCAACACTCAACACGGCAGGGTGTTTTGGCTTGAATTCGTTGACGAAGTAATCTGCTCGATATACAACTGCTGCCTTAACGGCAAAAACTTGCCCGACTGCGGTCTGTGTGACAAGCACCCGTGCTATCGTTATGACGAGAGCCAAGGGACAGACGGAATGAGCGGCGAGTTCAGCGGCAATGAGCTTGTCGTGGTGACGCCGTGTCAGATTGAAATTGTCGATACCGTGCCGTTTGAAAACAGCAAAGGCGCGTGACTTCGTAGTTTGATTTAATAGTGGTCTGCCCGGTCGGGGTCGAACCGACAGTCTTTGGAGTCGGAGTCCAATGCATTATCCATTGTGCTACAGGCAGAAATGAGATGACATTTATATACTCGCAGTATACAACGTGCCCGACAAAACTCTCACGAATTTTGTCGGGCTGTTTGTTTTGATTTTGGTTCGTCAATCAGACGAATACGGGATAAGCGCAAGTTGACGCGCACGTTTCACCGCAACGGTGAGTTCACGTTGGTGATAGGCGCAGGTGCCTGTCACACGGCGCGGCAGAATCTTCGAGCGTTCGCTCAAGCACTTGCGAAGCTTCGCGGTGTCTTTATAGTCGATAAACTCGGCACGGTCAGCGCAAAACTGGCAAACTTTTTTTCTTGCTCTCTTTATGGGGCGACCGCCCTGTGCACCATCGCTGCGAGAACGCGAATAAGATTTCTTTTCCAATGTAGGTTCCTCCGAAAATAGTTAGAAGTTTTGAAGTTTAGAACGGATAATCGTCGTCGTTACTGTCGGCTGCCGCCGCGAACGGCGTTGCGGGCGCGGCAGGCGAAGCGGGTGCCGCAGGTTCGGCGGGTGCGCCGCCATACGGGGCGTTCTGTCCGTAAAGCTGGCTTTGTTGAACAGGCGGCGCGGAAGCGGCGGCAGGTTGTGAGTTATAGCGGTTGTAGCCGCCATACGGTTGTTGTTGCTGTGACTGCTCACGGTTCGGCGTGTAACCGCCCGGTTCGTATCCGGCGGCGCGTTCCCCCGTGAACGACACGTTGTCGGCGACAATCTCAACGACGTCGCGTGTCATACCGTTTTTGTCGGTGTATTGCCGTGTAAGAAGTTCACCTTCGACAAGAATCATACGCCCTTTGCTGAAATACTTCGCAACAAACTCGGCGCGCTCACGCCAAACAACCACACTGAAGAAGTCGGCCTTTCTCTCCTCGCCTTTCGCTTGGAACTTTCTGTCCACGGCGATACGAAACGAGATAACGGCGACGCCGTTGGGCGTGGTTTTCAGCTCAAGGTCGTGGCAAATTCTGCCCATCAAGATGACTCTGTTATACATAAGTCTTACTCCTTGCGAAGAACGACGAGCGAACGGAGAACTCCGTCCGTGATGTTGATAACGCGTTCAAACTCTTTCGGGAAATCGGGAACACTGTCAAACTTGTAGAGAACATAGAAGCCCTCTTTTTCGTAGTTGACGGGATAGGCGAGCACTCGCTTGCCCCACTCCTCAACCGACACGTTCGTGGCGTTCGCTTCAGTGAGCGCCTTGAACTTGTCCTTTAACGCGGTCACGCCGTCCTCGCCGTTCTTCAGCGTAAACGCAACGACCGCTTCGTACTTTTCGGTAACTTTTGCCATTTTTTCTCCTTATAGACTTTGTCCCGCACTCAAGGTGCGAGCAAGGATTATTCTCGCGCAAGAAAGGCGCGGTTTAAGTATTCTAACATATTTTGACTTCAATGTCAAGCAATATAAACAACTCAAACACTTTGTTTCGCAGAGATTTCGCTCCTGCGGGAGCGGCAAGGGGCATGACTTTCGGATATATGCCCCAACTTGTAATTCATTCACCTAAAGAACAGCAGTCCCACCGCCGCGCCTGTCGCGATGATAAGCACAGGCGGCAGTTTCCAGCGTTTTATCTCGTTAAGCACGCCGATACCGACAAGCACGGCATAAAGCACGGCGCATTGGACGTTTACAGGTATGTGTATCCCGTCGAACAGTTGCGTAAGAAAGAGCGGCAGGATAACCGAAGCTATCATTCCAGCGGTGCAGGGACGAAGCGCGTAGAACATATCGCCGAGAATCCGCGACGACTTCCATTTCTCGAGCATACGCATAACGATGTAGGCGCAGATAAGCGTAGGAAGCGTCAGCGCAACCATTGCGACGGCTCCGCCGAACACTCCTCCTGCCGAATAACCGACATAAACCGCTAAGTTTACGCCAAACGGACCCGGCAGCGACTGTGCCGCCGCGATTGCCGCCGACATCTCGCCGTTTGTCATCCAGTGCTGCCGACTCACCGCTTCTTTTACGAACGGCACAGTTGCCAAGCCGCCCCCAATGGCGAACAATCCTGTTTGAAAGAACTCGATAAATATATAAAAGTAGTTCACTTGTTATAATCGTGTTTAATTTACTTTACTTGCAATGTCGGCAACTTAAGCGCATATCCGAAGGTCAAGAGCTGTGAAATGAATTGTTTAAGTTGTTACTTGCGTTTGTCACGCAAGCGGGATAGTTTTGCGAAGATATTGTTCGTCTTTCGACCGTAAAGCACACCGAAAAAAGCGGCGGTGGCTACCACCCAAACAGGCGGCATACCAAGCATAAGCACCGCGAACGCCGCTGAAAAGATAACAAGCGTCGTCATATCAACAACACAGCCTCTCGCAAGTTTGAACACCGTGACCGTGAGAAGCGCGCAGACAGCCGTGCCCGTGCCGCCGAGAGCCGCGGCGATGAATGGATTGTCGAGGTTTTGGGTCAGCAACGCGCCGATAAGCGTGACGAGCACAAGCGACGGGAACGACATACCGAAGATAGCGGCGCACGCACCGATAAAGCCGTTGACTCTCGTGCCGACAAGCCCCGCCACGGTGAGCGCGACAACCCCGGGGGTCGTTTGACCGACCGCGTAAAAGTCCGCGATTTCTTCTTGCTCGCACCAGTGGCGTTTCTCGACCAACTCACGTTCGCAAAGAGGCATCATCGCGTAACCGCCGCCAAAGGTCACCGCGCTCATCTTTGCGAACGTGCTGAACAACTGAAGATTCTTATTTATGCTGATTTGCCGCATTTGCTTGTTTACTTCTTCTTAAATATAACTACGCCTTCGCCCGTGTCCGCGTAGAACAATCCTGTTGCGAGGTCAAGCTTGTAAGTAGACCCGTCGGCATAGGTGAGGATAAGATTATCGCCGCTTCGCTTGCCTGTATAGGTAGACTTTTCGGTTTTGCCTGTCAGCGGGTTTACCGCATTGGTGGTCATATTGCCGCTTTTGTCAAAGGTGCAAGGGATTGCTTGCTCCAAAACCACTTCTCCGATTGGAGTGAGCACGGTCATCATATAATCGTAGAGCTTTTTGCCCTCAGCTGTTTTGATATACGTTCTCGTTTCGGCGACAGTTTTGCCGTAGTTCTCGGCTATGCTGTATATCGCGACTTCGCTGATAAAATCTTTTGCCGCGATTTTCCCTTTTATACCGCTTATGTTCTCTACAGCATAGACGACGTAGGTGCCGTTGAATTTCGTGTAATCAACGTTAGCCGGGACTTTTGCGGCGGCGGAAGCCACGCCTGTCAGCGTTGTGTATTTTGACGCGGAAGCCGTGCCGCGGTTGCCGTCTTTGTCAAGAGCATAGACGCGAAAGTAGGTTTTTCCCGCGGCAAGTTTCGCCGCCGTGTAGGTCAGCTTGGCGGTGGTCGCCGTTTTCTTGTAGGTGTCGGACCCAGGTTGCTTCACATAGACTGCGTACTTGTCCGCCCCCTTGACGGCAGTCCACGTCATTGTTACGGTTGTGCCTGTTTTCGCTGTGAGAGTGAGCGTGGGTGCGGCGAGTTTTTCACCCGCGAACGAGCCGATACAGAGTGTGCCGACAGCGACAGCGGCTGTCACGCCGAGTGCGAGCAGACGTTTCAGTATGTTCATAATCACCTCAAAAAAGAATTTGTTATTATGATTATATCACAGTTTGCTCTTGTTGTAAAGCAAATAACTTAATTAGCAGAGATTCCGCTCCTGCGGTGACGGCAAGGGCGTCGACTGAGCCGTTTGGGTCGCCGTGAAGCAGCGGAAAGTTAAACTGAAAGTTTAACCCGTTGCGGAGTATAGCTTGTTTGCCTCCTCCCGCAAGTAGAGAGTTGACTTTTTTCGTCACGAGTGATATACTGACAATATATGTCGTCACGAAAGAAACTCGGAACAAAAGCCTACCGCAGTTATCCCAAGCGGAAACGCGGGGATAAGAAAATCGCCGCGTTAATGACGGCGTTGGTTTTGGTTGCGGTGTCCGCGTTCTTTTCGCTTAACGGCAAGGTCTGGAATGTAGCGAACGGCTTCAACTGGAACGACATCGCGGCGCTTGTCGGGCTTACGGACAAGTCGGCTGCTTCGATAGCGGACGGTGAAATCGCGGTGCATTATCTCGACGTGGGGCAGGGCGACTGTGAGCTGATAGTCACGCCCAAGTTTTCAGTGCTGATTGACAGCGGCGAGCTTGAATATTACCCTCGTGTGCTTAATTATCTCGCGAGAAACGGCGTAACAAGGCTTGACTACATAATCGTGACTCACCCACACTCCGACCATATGGGCGGGCTTTCATACATAATATCGTCAATCGACACAGGCGCGGTGATTATGCCGCAGGTGAGCGAGGAGATGAAGCCCGTCACAAGTGTCTACGAGAACCTAATCAAATCAATAAAGTCAAACAACATCGAGGCAATCGCG
Source organism: Oscillospiraceae bacterium (assembly GCA_031260665.1). Classification (GTDB taxonomy): domain Bacteria; phylum Bacillota; class Clostridia; order Oscillospirales; family Ruminococcaceae; genus Ruminiclostridium_E. The sequence continues at coordinate 67,471 of JAISLD010000022.1, forward strand.
GCAGTGGCAGGCACGCGGTATGAACTCGGCGGCGGCGCGTACTTTGACATAGTTGCCCCTGTAAGAAACGATTACGACAACTTGAACGATTATTCGGTGGTGGTACGGCTGGTTCACGGCAAGAACGTCTTTCTTTTCACCGGCGACATAGAAAAGACAGCGGAGAGCGATATCCTGAACAGCTATGCCGACATAAGCGCCGATGTGCTGAAGGTGGCGCACCACGGAAGCAACACGTCGTCAATGGCTGACTTCGTGGAAGAAGTCGGCGGCAGTATGGCGGTAATCGAGGTTGGTTCGCCAAACAGCTATGGTCACCCCACGAAAGGCACGCTGGATACACTGAACAAGTTTGGCTACACGGTTTATCGCACCGACTTGCACGGCAACATCGTTATGACATCTGACGGCGAAAAGATTGACGTGGCGACAGCGAAGCAAACGAGCTAATCGCTGTCTTTGTTCACCCCGATAACGCCGCCGACCGCGCCGCAGAGTATCGCCGCCGCTGTTTTCCCCGCCAAATGCTCACCGTCCAGCAGCGACATTGCGATAGAAAAGGGTAAAACGGCAAGAAGCACCGTAAGCCCCGCCTTTGTGCCGCGAAGCAGCCCAAGCGAGCGTTTGCGAAGCCCAACGAAGTATCCCGCGGCAAGCGCGCCTCCGCCAAGCGACATCACGCCGAATGTCCGCGCAAACGATATGGGAAGCTGAAACAAGAACATAGCAAGCGACAAAAACGCCAGCACTGCCGCCGCCGCAACCGCACCGACCACAAGTGCCACGATGTAAGGCATTATCGAATGGTTCCCTCGCATATCATTCTCCGAAAAAGATTAGCTATACAGTTTATGCTTGACTTGTCCCCGTTTATGTGTTATACTGAACACATATGGTCTAAGTAACTTCTGATTAGCTAACGGTTTAGTGTTACCCCACAATATCAACAATTTAAGCGAGCATACCGAAGGTCATACCCCTCGGGGCACAGGCGGGCGACCGAAAAGCCTTGCCGCTTCCGCAGGAGCGAAATCTCTGCAAAGAGAACGGTTTAAGTTGTTGATATTGATTATTTAATCAGATGTTAGTTAATTCTATCTTAGCAAAGGAGAACATCAATGGCTCAGCACATAATCACAATCAACAAGGCAAACCTTAAAGAAACAGCGGCAAAAGGTGGTTGCGGCAAGTGCCGCGCATCGTGTCAGTCCGCCTGCAAGACCAGTTGCACCGTGGCAAACCAATCCTGCGAGAACGAAGCGCAAAGAAACCCCGAATCAAAGTAAGTCGCCAATAAAACAATAAACGCCCCCGTTTGTCGGGGGCGTTTATATAGCGGAGTGTAATCAATGCGAATGAGACGAAAGAAGAACCTTGAGCGGCGGCTTGACCAAACGTCGGCGTTGCTTCTTGGGCGGTTGTTCTATGGTGGTGAGTTTAATGATAACAAGCCGCTTTGTTTCCGCGAGATATTCGGCAACGACGCGCCCGTTTTCCTTGAAATCGGAAGCGGAAAAGGCGGTTTTGCCATTCAAACAGCAAGGGATAACCCCGACATCAACATCATTGCTCTCGAAAAATGCGAAAACGTCGTCGTCACGGCACTGGAGCAGGCGGGCAGTCAGCCGAATCTCCGCTTTATCATCGGCATAGCGGAAGAACTGCCGCGCATAATAACAAGCGGAAGCATAAGCGGAATCTGGCTCAACTTCTCCTGTCCCTACCCGAAGAAGTATCAGCAGAACAGGCGGCTGACAAACAAGCGTTTTCTCCGAATTTATAATCAGCTTCTGTCAAGCGACGCGGTTGTGAAGCAAAAGACGGACAACGAGGGTTTCTTTCAGTATTCGCGTGAGTCGTTTGCCGAAAACAACTGGGACATAATCCGTGAATCGGTTGACTTTAAGAGTGAAGATGAGAACGAAGCGGTCACCGAGTATGAGCGGAAGTTTCGCGGTGAGGGCAAACCGATATACCGAATAGTCGCGAAGTGGGGAGGTCGAGATTGAACGAGAAAGTCTATATATTCACCGACGGCGCGTGTTCGGGCAATCCGGGACCGGGAGGATACGGAGCTATACTGCGGTATAAAGGCGTGGAGAAAGAAATCAGCGGCGGTGAGCCGCACACCACCAACAACCGAATGGAGCTTCTCGCGGTAATCACCGCGCTTCAACAGCTGAAGCGGCCCTGCGAGGTGATACTGCAGACCGACTCCAAGTATATCTGCGACAGTGTGGAGAAAGGTTGGGCAAAAGGTTGGCGGTCACGCGGGTGGGTGAAGTCAGACAAAACGCCCGCGTTGAACAGAGACTTGTGGGAACAACTGCTGAATCTGCTTGATACACACAAAACAAAGTTTGTTTGGGTGAAAGGTCACGCCGGTCACGCCGAGAACGAGCGGTGCGACCGCCTTGCCGTGACACAACGCGACTTGTTCGCGAAAAAGAAATAAACTCGCAGTTACATCCTAAGCATTTCTTTCAGTATCAGCGACACGCTTTTCATAAACGACAGCTCCTCCACCCCGCTGAACGCGATGATATCGCTTTCATACACAAGCACGTCGTCTTGAATCGCCTGCACCTTTCCGAGTTTCTGCCCGCGCTTCACGGGTGCGCGAACCTCACCAACCAACGCGTAATGATATTCGGGGGGCGTGCCTTTCTTTGAAATGATAAAGCCGCTTTCGTCTTTCACCCAAACGTCCACGTTTTTGTCCACACCGCCGATTACCTTGACCGAAGTCAGCTTCTTAGCGTCTATCTGCGGCAACGTGTAGCCAAAATTCTCGAAGCCGCGGTCGAGAAGCTCACTTGAGAACTTGACGCGTGCCGCTTCCGACCCTGCGCCGAGAACGACGGATATCAGCGTGACCGTGTCTTTCTTCACCGCGAGCCCAAGGCAGTAACCCGCAGCGTCAGTAGTGCCTGTCTTTGCAAAAATAAGCCCGGGCGTGTCGTATAGCTTGTTGGTGTTAAGCAGCTCTGTGCGCTTGTCTGTGCCATCGCGGACATACGACAGCCGCGTGTTGCACCAATCGGTGAACACGTCGCGTTTTGCTAAAGCTGATAAAAGAATCGCGAGGTCGGCGGCAGTGGAGTAGTGCGTCTTGGAATCAAGCCCCGTGCAGTTGTCAAAGTGAGTGTTGTTCATTCCGAGGGCTGCGGCACGCTTGTTCATCAAAGCGACAAACGAGGCTTCGCTCCCCGCGAGGTATTCAGCCACGGCAACCGAGCTGTCGTTCGCCGAAGCAATGACGATTGACTTCAGCAGCTCCGAAAGTATCATCGTTTCGCCGCTTGTCAGCCAAATGACAGAGCCGTCGGCAGACGCGGCGTTCTTCGAAACCGTGACAACGTCGTTCATTGTGACGCCGCCTTGTTCAAGACGTTCCGCCGCAATCAGCAAAAGCATCATCTTGGTGAGAGAAGCAGGCGGCAGCTTGACGGTGGTGTTCGCGCCATAAAGCGTTTTCATCGCGGTGCCTTCAGTTAAGATGTAGGCTTTTGGCTGTGTTTCCGCCGCACTGATTTGCGGTGTGAGCGTCAGCGTGAGTGCGCAGGCGAGCGCAAGTGAAAGCAGTTTTCGCATAATAATACCCCGAAAATATATTCCTTGGTAGTATTTCCCAAACGAAATGGCTTATACTCACACTCAATAAACAACAGAGCGCCCCCGTGCCGGGGAGGCAATAAGTTAACGCGATAAGTTATAACAACAACAGAGCGCCCCCCCGTGCCGGGGAGGCGATAAGTTAACGCGATAAGTTATAACAACAACAGAGCGCCCCTATGATTAGGGGCGCTGCTTTGTTTAGTTCGTCAGTTAATATCAGCGTAATAACCAACCAAACCCGCGAGGTCTTTGTACTTCTGCTTTGACTCGGCGATTGCTCGTGCCGAAAGTCTTTCAAATCTGTCGGGGTAGGAGCGTTGAAGCGAGTTGTAACGCACTTCTCTCATCATAAACTCGCGAACATCGCCTGTCGGTTCCTTGCTGTCAAGCGAGAACGGGTTCTTCCCCTCGTCCTTGAGCGCGGGATTGAAGCGGAAGAGGTGCCAATAGCCGCTTTGAACCGCCTCTTTCTCGACTTTCTGTGCGATTGCAAGCCCGCCCTTTATGCCGTGGTTGATACACGGAGCATACGCGATAATGAGCGACGGTCCGTCATAGGCTTCCGCTTCGGCGAGTGCCTTGATGGTTTGGTTCATATCCGCACCCATTGAAATCTGCGCCACATAAACGTAGCCGTATTTCATCGCGATACCCGCAAGGTCTTTCTTGCCCACTTCTTTGCCTGCCGCCGCAAACTGAGCGATTGCGCCTGTCCGCGTTGACTTCGACGACTGACCGCCCGTGTTTGAATAAACCTCGGTGTCGAACACAAGTACGTTGACGTTTTTGCCGCTTGCAAGCACGTGGTCAAGACCACCGTACCCGATATCATAAGCCCAACCGTCGCCGCCGAATATCCAGTTCGATTTCTTCGAGATATACTTCTTCAGCTTCAGAATGTCTTTGATTGTGTCGGAATCGGTGTGCTTCTCAAAGCCCGCGATGAGCTTCCTTGAAGCCTCGGCGTTCTTTGCTCCGTCGTTCTCTGTCGCGAAGTATTCGTTCACGTTTGCCTTGAGGTCGGGGCAGTCAATTTCGTCCGCCGCTTGCTGAATCTTGCTTTGCACGCGCGCGCGCAGTGTGTCTTGCGCAAGGAACATTCCGTAACCGAACTCGGCGTTGTCCTCAAACAGTGAGTTTGCCCACGCGGGACCTCTGCCTTCTTTGTTGACCGTATACGGAGTTGACGGTGCCGAACCGCCCCAGATTGACGAGCAACCTGTTGCGTTCGCGATATACATTCTGTCGCCGAAGAGTTGTGTGACGAGTTTAGCGTAAGGCGTTTCGCCGCAACCTGCGCACGCACCCGAGAATTCGAGGAGCGGTTGCTTGAACTGCGAGCCCTTGACGCTTGTTTCTTTGAATTTCGCGTAGGTGTCCGCTTTGTCGGCAATGGTCAGCCCGTAAGCAAACGCGTCTTGCACGTCGGTGCTTTCGTCAAGCGGTTTATAGCGGAGTGCCTTTTCTTTCGCGGGGCAAGCGTTGATACAAGCGGTGCAAGCGTAGCAGTCAAGCACGGAGATGGTGAGCGAATATTTGTATCCGGCAAGACCTGTCGCGTCTTTCGCTTTAAGCGAAGCGGGTGCGTTTGCCGCTTCTTCTTCGCTCAGTATTACGGGGCGAATAACGGCGTGAGGGCAGACAAGCGAGCATTGGTTGCACTGAATGCAGTTCTCGGGAATCCACTCGGGCACGTCAACCGCTGTTGCGCGTTTCTCGTAGGCGGCGGAGCCTTGAGGGAACGTGCCGTCCGCCATATCCTTGAACGTGGACACGGGCAGCTTGTCGCCGCGTTGCGCGTTGACGGGGATAAGAATGTTGTTGACGAAGTCCACTAAGTCTTTTCTGTCGCCGACTGCCGTCGTGGTCGGCAGTTCGCCCGTTGCGGTCGCCCAGTCAGCGGGGATTTCAACTTTGATGACGTTTTGCGCGCCCTTTTCGATAGCGTCGTGGTTCATCTTGACGATATCGTCGCCTTTTTTCTTGAAAGACTTCGTCGCCGCGTCTTTCATATACTGAATGGCTTCATCAGCGGGGATAATGTCGGCGATTTTGAAGAACGCGGACTGAAGCACGGTGCTTACGCGGTTGCCAAGTCCAACTTCTTTCGCGATTTTGATTCCGTTGATGATATAGAAGTTGATGTTGTTCTTTGCGATATACGCCTTGACGGGAGCGGGGATTTTCTCGCCCAGTTCATCAGCGGACCACTGGCAGTTGAGGAGGAACGAACCACCGGGCATAACGTCTTGCACCATATCGTACTTGTCGATATACGACGGGTTGTGACAGGCGACGAAGTCGGCTTTCGAGATGAAGTAAGTTGACTTAATCGGCGACTTGCCGAAACGAAGGTGCGACACCGTAATACCGCCCGACTTCTTGCTGTCGTAAGCAAAGTAAGCCTGTGCGTACATATCGGTGTGGTCGCCGATAATCTTGATTGAGTTCTTATTTGCGCCGACTGTGCCGTCAGAACCAAGTCCCCAGAATTTGCACGACTTTGTGCCTGCGGGAATTGTGTTCGGGTGTTCGCCGAGGGGGAGAGAGAGGTTCGTGAGGTCGTCGTCAATGCCGACCGTGAATACGGACTTCTCGGTGTTCTTGAACACGGAGATGACGTTGCCGGGGTTGAAGTCCTTTGAACCAAGTCCGTAACGGCCGGCGAACACAGGCACGTTCTGGAACTTGTTTGCTTTGCGGAGAGCCGCGACTACGTCAAGGTAGAGCGGTTCGCCGAGGGCGCCGGGTTCTTTGGTACGGTCAAGCACCGTGATTTGCTTTGCGCTGTCGGGGATTGCGTCGACAAACGCGTCAACGCTGAACGGACGATACAGCCGTACTTTGATGAGTCCGTACTTGCCGCCGTTTGCGTTCAGATAGTCGATAGTTTCTTCAATCGTGTCGGCGGCAGAACCCATAGCGATGACGACGTGTTCCGCGTCGGGTGCGCCGTAGTAGTTGAACAGTTTGTAGTCAGTGCCGAGTTTCGCGTTGACCTTGTCCATTGTCGCTTGAACGATAGCGGGGAACTCGTCGTAGTAGGGGTTGCAGGCTTCTCTTGCTTGGAAGAATATGTCGGGGTTTTGCGCTGTTCCGTGAAGCACGGGCTTCTCGGGGTTAAGCGCACGGTCGCGGAACGCCGCGATGTCGTCGAGGTCAACAAGGTCTTTAAGCTCGTCCGTATCCCAAACCTCAATCTTTTGAATTTCGTGTGAGGTGCGGAACCCGTCGAAGAAGTGGAGAACAGGCACTCTGCCTTTGAGGGTAGCAACGTGTGCAACCGCCCCAAGGTCCATAACTTCTTGCGGATTGGTGGCGCAGAGCATAGCGTAACCTGTTTGGCGGCAAGCGTAAACGTCGCTGTGGTCGCCGAATATCGACAACGCGTGCGAAGCTAAAGCGCGTGCTGAAACGTGGATAACGCTCGGTATCAACTCACCCGCGATTTTGTACATATTCGGAATCATAAGGAGAAGCCCCTGTGAAGCCGTGTATGTCGTGGTGAGCGCGCCTGCGGAAAGCGAGCCGTGAACAGCGCCTGCCGCGCCGCCCTCCGACTGCATTTCGACCACTTTTACTTCTGAGCCGAAAATGTTCTTTCTTCCTGCCGCAGACCAAGTGTCGGTCACTTCCGCCATAACGGACGAGGGGGTTATCGGGTAGATAGCCGCCACTTCCGTGAACGCGTATGAAACGTGTCCTGCGGCGTTATTGCCGTCCATTGTCAGTTTTTTTCTTGCCAAAGCCGTTACCTCCGTGGTTGTAAATTTATAGTATACTAAATTAAACTGGAGCATATAACCACAAGTGGCTATATCCCATATATGATACCATAAAATGGCGAACCTGTCAAGGTGTAAGCAAGGTTTATAGGCGTCTTTGCGGTTTGACAATCGGGTGCTTATATGGTATACTTATCTGTGAATATTTAACTTGATGTATTAGTCTTTCCGATATAGCCGTTTAACTTAAAAACACTAAAGTGTTTTTAAGTTTGGGCGCATACGCGCCCACGCGGCAAAGCCGCGAAACGGCGTATCAGGACGGTTAAATCCGCTCCTGCGGAGCGG
>JAISLD010000047.1 GCA_031260665.1 Oscillospiraceae bacterium
ATCAGCGTGACTTTGCTGTAAGATGTGGCAAGTATCGGTGCAAGACTTGACGAGAACGAATCGCGGAAGAGATACAGTTCTTTGTCGGTTGTCGAGTTTGGGTTTTCAATCACGATAAACGGTTGCGCTCCCCTTAAGAATATGTCATACGGGTCACGCCCCGCGAACGCCTCAACGTCATAAAGCTCACCTGTTTCAAGCTGAAACGTCTGCTCGTTGGCGTATTTCACCGTCAAATCGGCGAACGCACCGCCTGTGTAATACGTCAGCTTGTCGGGGGCAAGCGGCAGCGACAGTTGCCCCGTATACACACCCTGAAAGTCGCCCGCTGTTTCAATCCGCGGAACAGCCGCAGGTGAAACGAAACCCATTTCACGGGATAACGCGTCGGTCACAGCCGCAAGTTTCGTTTGATTCCAGTGGAGGTCGGTGCGGTAGAAGTCGTCGGCAGTCAGCGCACCCGTGATATCAACAAACGTGTAATCCGACAGCACCTCGCCCATTACCTCACGCGTTGTGTCGGGGTCAAAACCCGGCAAATTCTTGCTCGCGTAGATACTCTTGTCGGGCACAAACGACCAATAGACACTCAGCCCGTCAAGACCTTGTGCCATCGTTCTTATCTTCTCCGCCGACTTTCGTGCCTCTGCTTCGCTTAGCTTCTCTATCTTGCCCGCACCGACCGCCTTGTCGTAATAAAGCCCGCTTTTATCGCTCAAGCGAAAGATGTCAAGCACCGAGAAAGCGCGGACTGTCCGCAGTTCGTCACGAAACGGAAAGCTGTCAGCCGCGTAATCTTCAAAGCTACCCATAAACTCGGCGGTGACCAGCGTTTCGGTTGAAAGCGTCGGCAGTGTTTTCAGCGGTCGGCGTTCGCTGAGCGACACCTCGGGTGGCGTTAAAACTAAATGCAGCACGAAAAATCCGCCGAGAATCAGCACGAACACCACCGTTGTCAGCAAGTCACGCAGTTTAACTTGTTTGTTTTTCATATAAGTTCCCTTAGAATCTGAAGTAGATGAACGGATTGAACGACCCGTCAACCAAATATGCCGTGACTAAGATAAGCGCACCCGCCGTGATTAGCGGTTGTGCCGCGACTGAAAACGTGACAAATCTGTCGCGAAGTTTCACCGCCGCGAATTTCACAATCGGGGTGCAACCGATAACCCCGAGGATAAGCGGCACGGCATACGAACGAAGATAGTAGAGCGACTCGTTCCCTGCAAGGCTTGTCGCGCCTATTCCAAACATTTGCGACAACGTGGCGACTGACGCGGACAGCGTGTATCCATCAAAGAACACCCAGCTGATGATGACAATCAACATAACGTAAACGTGCGAGATAACAGACGGCAATTTCTTTAAGAAGTTGCCGAACACAAACTTCTCGAGGAGGAGAAGCACGCCGAAGTATCCGCCCCAAAGAATGAAGTTCCAGCCGGCACCGTGCCAAAACCCCGTCAAAAACCAGACGACAAGTATGTTAAACACTTGACGCAAAGGCTTCACGCGGTTGCCGCCGAGTGGAATGTAAACGTAATCGCGGAACCAAGTTGACAGCGATATGTGCCAACGACGCCAAAACTCCGTGATACTTTTCGATATGTACGGATAATTGAAGTTCTCGAGAAACTTGAACCCGAAGATGTGCCCCATTCCGATTGCCATATCGCTGTAGCCCGAGAAGTCAAAGTAAATATGCAAAGCATAAGCGACAGCGTAAAGCCAAGCGAACAGCACGCTTTGTTCGCTGCTGTTTCGGCAAATCTCCGCAAGCTCACCGAGTACGTTTGCGATAAGCACTTTCTTTCCGAGTCCGATTACAAAACGAAACGCTCCCTTAGAGAACTGCTCAACTGAATGTGTTCTGCTTTTAAGCTCTTTCTCGATGTCGGTATATCGGATAATAGGCCCCGCGATAAGCGGAGGAAACAGCACAACGTAGGTTGAAAACGTGAGGAGATTACGTTGCAGCTTCGCGTTTCCGCGGTACAAGTCAATCGTGTAGCTGAGAATCTGAAACGTGTAGAAGCTGATACCAAGTGGCAACGCGAGTTTCCACAAATCAAAGCCGGCACCCGACACGCTGTTGATTGCGCCTATAAAGAAGTCGGAGTATTTGAACACCATCAAACCACCGAAGCCTACGACCAGCGAAGCCACGAGAAAGACTTTGGAGGTGGGTTTACCGCGAAACTTGTCAATGAGAAGCCCAAAGAACCAGCCGCTGACACATTGCGCAAGCATAAGCAGCACATAAACAGGTTCGCCCCAAGCATAAAAGACTAAACTCGTGACAAGCAAAACGGCGTTGCGAATTGCGGTCGAGCCTTTTGGCATTGGGGCGATGAAATAAAGCGCGATAACTACAATGAAGAACCAATACAGGAATGTCACACTCGAAAACAGCATAACGTAAGCCTTACCTCTCGGCTGAATAAAGAAACGAGCGGCTTGTGAGCGAAACCGTCACAAACCGCCCAATACGGCGATTCATTTGAATACTTGAACAAGTGTTCAATAGTCTTTGACTAACAACTGGAAGTATGACTGCGGGTGAGCGCAAGTCGGGCAAAGCTTCGGCGGTTCAGCACCTTGATATACATGACCGCAGTTGCGGCAAACCCAGTAGGTTTCTTCTGTTCGTTTGAACACAACGCCGTTGTTGATGTTTTCAAGAAGTGTCAGGTAGCGTTCTTCGTGGTGCTTTTCTATTGCACCGACTAACTGAAACAATGAGGCAAGTTCCTCGAAGCCTTCTTCTTTCGCTGTTTCAGCGAAACCCTTGTACATATCGACCCATTCCTCGTGCTCACCTGCCGCCGCCGCGATTAGGTTGGCGGGGGTGTCGCCGATAAGCCCGAGCTTTTTGTACCAAATCTCCGCGTGTTCTTTCTCGTTCCTCGCGGTTTCGGCAAAGTACGCGGATATCTGTTCATAGCCGCCTTTCTTCGCCGCTGAAGCATAGAAATCGTACTTTGTGCGCGCCATAGCTTCACCGGCAAACGCCGCATGAAGATTCGCTTCTGTTTTGGTGCCCTTTAAGTCTGCCATATTGTCCTCCGTAATGATTGTTTAGTTGTTTTCCCTGATGTGCGCCGCTACCTTGACGTCCTCGGTTTTGATGTGGGTAATCAGCCAACCCGCGATGTCGTGATTCACTTTGCCCGTCAAACTTATCGTCGGTCCTTGTTCCGCGATTTCTTTCCCGATTGAAGCCACGGTTTTCTTGAAAGTGTCGTGATAGCGTTTGTGGTTTATGTAATCGGGATACTTCGACTGTTGCTGCAGCTTCTCCTCGTCCGCGAAGTGCTTTGCCGTGTACTCGGACACACTTTTGACGAAACCCTCGATTGCGGCGCGCCCTTTGCCTGTGGAACAAGCGTCAAGGAGAGCGTTCAGCCGCTTGATAAGCTCACGGTGCTGTGTGTCAATCAGTTGATTGCCTGTTTCAAGGCTTTTGTCGAACACATATGCTGTCGCCATTGTTGACCTCGTTGTTTGTTTCTGTACTTATGTTTTGGTGAAGAACACGTTTGCTTTGTCGGCACTCACGCCCGTTAAGTCAGCAAACGCCGAGAGAACTGCGGCTGACGCTTCGTTTCGTCCCACAACAAGCAAGACGTACTCGCCGCTTGCGGTCACCGCGCTTTTATCGGGGATAACGCAAATCCACTTGTTCGAGTCAAACCCGCTTGCAACAAGAGCTTTCACTTCTTTTGCCGCCGCTTCGTCTTTGCACTTAATCACCGCAATCTGGTGCGGCATTGTCATCATCGCGCCGGTGGACACGGTGGCTTCGGCCACATACTTGTTGAATTGGTCGGTGTCAAGTCCTGTTGCGTTCTTCGAGTTGTCGCCGCTGACAGGGTCGGTGAACGCCATTGGTAGCGCGTTATCTTCGTCAAGTTTCGTGCCTGCCGCTGTAATCAGCTTGTCAAGAACCTCCGCTGTCCCACCCGAAAGCCCTGTGCTTGGCTTTGATTCAGTGGCTGCTTCGGTGGTTGCCTCGGTTGTTATTTCGGGGGGGGTTGCCGTTGATGTGGTTTCGTCTATCGCATCACCTGAGGCGTCTGTCGCCGATGTTGTTGTGTCAGCTTCTGATTCTGCTGCTCCGTCTGTATTGAGCGCGGTCGTTGATTCAGCGGAAGCGGCAGTCGTTGTTTCATCAGCAGGTCCGTCTGCTGTACCTAAGTCGTAGCTTGTTGATTCATCTGATACGCCGTCGTTGTTGGAACAAGCGGCGAGTGACAACACAAGAGCGCAGGTTAATAATAAAGCGCAAAGTTTTCTCATAGAGCACCTCTTTCTGTAGAGCCTTAAAGTGTAATTGAAAGTGTCACTTTAGTGTGACTGTGATGTGATTATACCATATTCGACGAGATTTGTCAATAGGTTTGAGTAGATTTAGTGTTGTCGGTGACCTACAAGCGATATAGCCGGTTAAACTCAAAACGCTTTAGCGTTTTTAATTTAACTTACCATACATTCGGGATATATAAGGTATACGTTCTTGTTTTGACGCGAAGTGAACATTCGATGCACCCAAATGTTGGTTTGCATAGTGTTAATATCAAAATAAATTAAAAAGCCTATTGACATTCAAGTATGGTTATGGTTTACAATATAATGTGTACCTTGAACCTACTGCAGACGGAGCGGAAAAGTATGAATGAAAGCGAACAATGCGGAGAGCTGAACTACAAAGACGCGTATTACCATCTGTTTAACCACATAACAAGCATAATCGAACAAATGAAAACCCTGCAAACAGTTGCGGAGAGTTTGTGCATCGATTCTGCTTTCGGCGACGATTTCTGCGGCGAGGTGTCAAGGCGAAAAGGAGATGTTACATTATGAACAGCCAACTCAAGAATCAAGAACTTATGAGCATTAAGACGTTCTCTGAGTTCACGATGATTCCGCAATCGGCACTGCGCTACTATGACACCGCAGGCTTGTTCTCCCCCGCGATACGTGGTGAGAACAACTATCGTTACTACTCACCACAGCAGATAATAACGCTGAACCAAGTGATAACGCTGTCTGAACTGAAAGTCCCGCTTAAAAAGATTGGCTATATGGCGAAGAACCGAACGCCCAGGTCGACTATGCAGCTGCTTGAAAAGCAGGAGGACTTTCTTGAAACGGAGCTGAACCGCGTGTCAGAGCGGCTGTCGGTCGTACATACTTTGCAGAATCTGCTTCAGTTGAGCCTTAATGTTGATGAAAACGCGATTGAACAAATCCAATCGGACACGGTATCGATAACATTTGCTCCCGACAACGTGTTCGGCAATTGCCCCTGCTTTTACTCCGCGTTTCGTGATGCGTGCGCGTGGTTTAGGCGAAGCGGAGTCAATCTTTGTTATCCAATCGGCGGTTGGTGGGCAAGCTTTCGTGAGTTTTTGGCGGAACCGTCGCGCCCCGATAAGTTCTTTTCGCTTGACCCACGCGGCAGAGATGAAAAGCCCGCTGGAGATTATCTCATCGCTTATACACGTGGGTTTTACGGGGAAATGGGCAATCTGCCGGATAGGCTTCTCACCAACATCGCTTCGGGTGAACCGAAAAAGCCGGGTCCTGTCTATGTGATTTATGTTCAAGACGAGGTGAGCGTGCCAAACCCGAACAACTATTTGTCACAAGCAACAGTGGCTTTGGCATAGCAAAAGTCCCTGTAAAATTTACGAATATATCATAGCAATAACATAGATGTAATATGCAATAACAAGGCAAAACGTCACGCTTGAGCGCACGCCTCCGCACCCCACATACGGCGTTATGCAGTCGAACTCGCTTTACGACAAAGCGTACATTCGCTTTAACGAAGTGAAGCACCTGTCGATTGTGCTTGCCGAGGTGGAGAACAGCATCTTTCGCCTAAGCACCGCGATAAAGAAAACCCAAAAACGCGCAAATGCCCTTGATAATGTGCGGTTTATCACGGCGGCACTTGATGAGAAAGAGCGCGAGGAGTTCTCGCGGCAGAAAATTATCAAGAACAACAAGGAAGCGGCAGGCGAAGTGTAACGCGTGTCGGCAGCTTGGCTTGTGAAAAAAACGCGCCGTGGTGTAATGCCGCGGCGCGTTTCTTCACAGATACTCTCTTTACATAACAGCTACGCAATCGGAATATACGCGGTCAGCCCCAGCGTTTCAAACGCCTCGCGGACACGCTCGCTTGAATTGATAACCCTCAACGTGCCGCCTATCGCGGTCAGCTTTTTATAGCTCGCGAATATGACGCGGAAGCCCGCCGATGTGATAAACTGAACATCGTCGAGGTCAAGCACCGTGTGCTTTGCCGCCGGGTTGGAGAGCCAGAAGTTCTTCAATGCGACATCAAGGGTGTGAGCCGCGTTCTCGTCAATCTGCCCCTCTAATGTCGCGATTGCGGTGCCGTCTTTGATGCTGATTCTTACGTCAAACGCCATACTTTCACTCTTTCAGTCAAGGTGGCACATAAAATAATGTCCGTTCTCCGCGTCTTTTCTCGGGGGCGGCGTTTCTTTACAGACTTCGCTTGCAAAGGGGCAACGCGTGTGGAATTTGCAGCCTTTAGGCGGATTCGCGGGGGAAGGAAGCGAACCCGACAGGATAACGCGGTTCATCTTCGCGTCGGGGTCGGGCAACGGGATTGCGCTGAACAACGCCTTGGTGTACGGGTGACACGGGTTGCGGAACACATCGGCTTTCGCACCGTATTCGACAATGTTGCCGAGATACATCACAGCAACCGTATCGGAAATATGCTCGACTACCGACAAATCGTGGGATATAAAGAGATACGTCAGCCCGAATTTGCTCTGCAAGTCTTTCAGCAGGTTGATAACCTGCGCCTGTATAGACACGTCAAGTGCCGACACAGGTTCGTCGCAGACAATGAACTCGGGGTTCAAGGCGATAGCCCTCGCGATACAAATGCGCTGCCGCTGTCCTCCCGAAAACTCGTGAGGATATCGCTGTTTGTAGAACGTCTGAAGCCCGCAGTCGGTCATCACCTTGTCGAGGTATTCTTCGTATTGCTCTTTCGGAACAAGGCTGTGTTCTTTCACCGCCTCGCCGATTATCTCACCGACAGGCAAACGCGGCGACAAACTCGAGTACGGGTCTTGAAACACAATCTGCATCTTGGTACGGAGCGCGCGAAGTTCCGCCTTTGAGTAAGCGTAGACTTCCTTGCCGTGGAACAACACGTCGCCACTTGTTTTCGGTGTCAGCCGAAGCAGCGAACGCCCCGCCGTCGATTTACCGCAGCCCGACTCGCCGACGAGAGCCATCGTTGTGCCTTTCGCGATATTAAACGATATTCCGTCTACCGCTTTGACGTGACCCGTCACCTTTTGCGTTATCCCCGAACGTATCGGGTAATATACTTTGAGGTCGTTCACTTCTAAAATGTTTTCGTTGTCAACCATTTTTCAACCAATCTGTTACTGTGATATAACTAATATCAACAACTTAAGCGATTTGATTCGCAGATATTCCGCTTCTGCGGGAGCGGCAAGGGCGTCAACTGAGTCGTTCCGGTCGCCCGCCTGTGCCCCGAGGAATATGACCTTCGGTATGTGAGCCTAAGCTGTTGATATAGCCAGTTAAACTCAAAACACTAAAGTGTTTTGAGTTTTCGCCGCGAAGCGGCGGCGCGGCTTTGCCGCGCACTGGCGTATCAGGACGGTTAAATCCGTGCCGTAGGCGCGGCAGTCGCTTTTAGCGACTGCAAAAACGCTTTAGCGTTTTTAATTTAACCTACTATAACTAACCGCTTAGTGTTCAGTCAAAACCGCAACGTCGTTCTTGATATCATACCTGCAAGCCACAAAGTGAGTATCCGATATCATAATGCCGCTTGGATATTCACCGCCACATTCCTCGGTCGCAAACTCGCACCTGTCGCGGAAGTAACAGTAGTTCGGCATTGAAACGGGGTTCGGCACCTTGCCGGGTATGCTGTAGAGCGTGTCGGTTAGCTTGCCGAGTACAGGTTTTGATTTCATCAGCCCAAGTGTATACGGGTGTGAGGGACTATGAAAGATATCGTGCGCCGTCCCCTTTTCAACCACACGCCCCGCGTACATCACGACGACGTAGTCAGCCATTTCAGCGACGACGCCGAGGTCGTGGGTAATCAGCATAATGCTTGAGTTGATTGACGACTTCAGCTCACGCAGTAAATCTAAAATCTGTGCCTGTATCGTCACGTCAAGCGCCGTCGTCGGTTCATCAGCAATTATAAGTCCCGGTGAGCAAGCGAGCGCCATCGCAATCATCACGCGCTGCCTCATACCGCCCGACAACTCGTGAGGGTACATCTTGTAGACTCCAACGCTGTTTGGTATTCCCACCATATCAAGCATTTCGATTGAACGCGCTTTTATGTCGTCCTTCGAGTCGCTCTTGATGATACCCCGCTCCAACAAATCAGCGGCGTGGAGTTTCACCACCTCGCCAATCTGAAACCCGACACGAAGCACCGGGTTGAGGCTCGTCATCGGTTCTTGAAATATCATCGACACACGGTTGCCGCGCACCTTACGCAGAACACTGTCGGGTGCTTTGACGAGGTCGTCGGCTGTGTCGCCGTTGTTCAATCGAATCTGACCGCCGACAATCTGACCTTGCGGTTTCTGCAGAAGCCCCATAAGCGACAGACTTGTGATTGACTTACCGCAACCCGACTCGCCGACCACGCCGACTGTTTTGCCTTTCGGTATGTCAAAGCTTACGCCGTCCACCGCTTTCACCGTGCCCACGTCCGTGAAGAAGTAGGTTCTCAGCCCGTCAAACTCAACAAGGTTGTCGGGGTCGCGCATTGTCGTCAGCCACTCGCCGCTTTTCATTTTGCGGCGGCTCTTGTTCAGCTCGTCTATCGAGCGGCGATTGTTTTTTGATATCAGCCGCGCTTCTTTTGATGAGATATAGTCGCTCATTTAATTATACCTAATTATCTTTTCATTTTGGGGTCAAACGCGTCGCGAAGCCCGTCGCCGACGAAGTTGAAACCAAGAACCGTTATCAGTATGCAAAAACCCGCCGGTATCCACGCAAAGAGATACTCGGTCATAACGTGCAGGTTGTTCACCGCACTGATTGTCGAGCCCCACGAAGCCATGGGGTAACGGACGCCAAGCCCGAGGAACGACAGCGTTGATTCGGCGAGGATTATCCCGCCGAGTCCCATTGTCGCAAGCACTATCAGCTGCGGGATTACGTTTGGCACAAGGTGACGGAATATCCGCTTCGAGGGGCGTATGCCACACGCTTCCGCCGCCACCATAAACTCCTGCTCACGAAGCGAGAGTATCTGACCGCGGACAAGCCGCGCTGTACTCGGCCAACCGAACACGCCGATTATCAGCATAAGGACATATATTCGTAGGTGCGGGTCAATTTTATACGCGTCCATTGTGGTGCCGATGATGATATAAAGCGGTATCATCGGTATGCAGTTGAAAACGTCAACGGCGCGCATAATAAGCATATCGAGGAAGCCACCGAAGAAACCGCTTATCCCACCGAGGATTATCCCGATAAGGTTCTCGATAATGATTGCGACAAAGCCAATCATCAGCGACACGCGACCGCCGAACATCAGCCGCGTGAGAATATCCATTCCGTTCATATCGGTGCCGAGGGGATGTTCCTTTGACGGACTGCCGTAGACATTGACGATAGAGGAACTCTGTGAAAGAGATATCGTGAACTGACCGTTAAAGTCAGCGATAGAGTAGTTATCCTCACCGACAGTGAACTCACTGCTCTTTGTATCAATAGCAAAGCTCACTTTGTCGCGGAACTCGTCGGAGAACACCGCACCCGGTATCGCCGCTTTAAGCGTCATATCGGAAGCAAAGAAGTATTCTTCACCGTCTTTGCTCACAAAGTAACCACCGTCGCCGTCGGGTGTGACGACAAAGCCGTCGCCGATTGTCGTCACAGCTTTTGCGCCGCGTGCCTGCTCAAACTGAAGGCGCAGGTTGTAATCAGGTTCAAACCCGTCTTTGACCACGTTGTACTGCAGCTTTGTGAATATCGCGAGAGGTCCGCCGACCACAATGGACGACGACTTCGCGCCTGTTTTAAGCGAGTACATCTTGCCGTCAATGGACACAAAGCCGCTGCCTGTCGTCGGAAGAAGCGAGAGTTTCTCTTTCTGCTCGTCCGTTAAGTTAGCGTCGCTTTTCCACTGCATTTCGGTGTTGCCGCCGATTACGCGAATGGTCGCCACTGTTTTCTCGGCGAATATCTCGTAGCTGCTTTCGCTTAAACGATTCACCGTGTAGTCGGTGCCGTCAGCGGAGAACGCGGTTGTGTCTTTGCTGAGCGCCGCGAGTATGCGACCGACTTCAGACGGCGGCAACTCTTTGCCGTCATAGGTGAACGGGCGATAGTCGCCTTGTTTTGTCGCGTAAGCGAACTCTTTCATCACGTCGGTTTGTATGTAGAACACTCGCGATTCATCATACGGAGTGACAAGCCCGCCAAAGAAAGCGAACAGGAACATCAGCACGATAATCACTGTGCCGAATATCGCGAGTTTGTTTCGTATAAAACGTCTGAACACGAGTGCGGACGGCGACAAGACCTTGACGCGCCGTTCATCGTCTAATGAAAGCCGCTCTTCGTTTGAGGTTGGAGTCATATAACAAATTCCTTTTGCTTTTGATATATCAAACAACTTATTGCTTTGCAGAATGTTGACTGTTTCTCTGTATGTATTTAGCTGATTCTGACACGCGGGTCAACCACCGCGTAAAGTATATCCGCGAGAAGCGTGCCGACGAGAGTTAACGCAGACATAAACACCATATAAAACATCGAGAACGGGATATCACCTTGCATTATCGCTTGATAAGACGTGAAGCCGATACCCGGTATCTGAAAGAGGATTTCTATTATAAAGAAACCGCTGAAAAGCCCCGGCAGCATACCGCCGAATATCGTAACAATAGGAATCAGCGTGTTGCGGAAAGCGTGGCGGTTCACCACCGTGTGTTCGGGCAAGCCTTTTGCGCGGGCTGTCCGTATATAATCACAGGAAAGAACCTCCAGCATATTTGTCCTTGTATAGCGCATCATTCCGCCTATGCTGACTATCGTTATCGTCAGTATCGGCAAGAAGTAATGCGAAGCGATATCAAGCACTTGCCCCCAATAGGACATCATATAGTGAGAGCGGCTGACTTTGCCGTATAACTCAAACCAGTTCAGTTTGACGGCAAACGCGAGCTTCACCATTGTGGCAAAGAAGAACTCGGGCAGAGATATACCGATGAGAGCAACCACGGTGATTATGTAGTCTGTGATTGTGTTTTGCTTTCTTGCCGCGAGGATACCAATAGGTATAGCAATCGAGAACTCAAGGACGATTGACACCGCGCCAAGCCACATTGAGTCGCCGATTACTTGATTGAACTTTTCGAGAACGGGCATATTGTACTGCCACGAATCCCCGAAGTTGCCTTGCACTGCATTGAACAGCCACTTGCCGAAGCCGAGGAACACGTTGTCGCCGAGTCCGTAGACGGAGTTAAGCTGCGCCATCCATTCCGCGTAACTCTTTGCGCCCGGTTGCTGCGACTTCTGCATAGCAAGGCGTTCTACAAAGGACATCGGCATCATTCTGATAAGCAGATATATCAAAAACGATACAAAGAATAGTATCAAAACGCTTATAAGCAAGCGTTTTATGATATACTTTCGCATTTATTTTCACCTTGTGATTAGCTTGTACTGATTGAATAAACATCTCGTGTTCTCTCCCCACACAAGCGGGGAGAGAACACGGCTTTAGAGTAAAGATTTACGCTTTCATCTTGAGGTTTTGTATTTCAGCCGCCCAACCAAAGAAGGTTGTGATATCTTTCGGGAGTGACTCGGTGTCGATACGCTCTGACGAGAAGATAATTGCGTTTTGACGCTGAACCGTCGGCACTTCGACTGCCCAATCAAGGATAATGTCGAAGCACTGCTTAAAGAGTTGCTTCCGATACGCGTTGTCGGGCGACTTGCGTGTTTCAAGCATAAGCTCGTCAAGTTGTGTGTCGCGTATCTGATAGTGGTTGCTGTCGCCGCCACCGTAACCAACGGCGTTCGGTCCCGAATAAATCTGATAGATATCGGGGTCGATAGTTGACGACCAACCGGCCGAGATAATGTCAAACTGTGCGCCCGAGATTTTCTGCGACCAGATAGAACCGTTTGTGTTGTCGATAGCAAGCGAGAAGCCCGTGTCGCTGAACGCGTTAATCGCGTTGGTTATCAGCAAGATGTCGCGGTGGTTGTCGCCGCCGTCGCCTGCCACGGTCCAAGTGTACGACATACTTGCGCCCTCGGGTGCCGAGAGAACTTTGCCGTTCTCCACTTTATACCCCGCAGCCGCGAGATAACCGAGTGCCGCTGTCTTTGCCGCAGCGAACCGCTCCTCTTGCGACATATCCGCATTGTATATCTCGTTGCCGTCAACGTCTTTCG
>JAISLD010000002.1 GCA_031260665.1 Oscillospiraceae bacterium
TCCTATCAAAGGGGCTTCTTGACACACTTTATATGACGGTGCTGTCAACGACAGCGGCGTATGTGATAGGGCTTCCTGTCGGTGTTATCTTGGTTGTGACCGAGAAAGGCGGTTTGCTCGCCTGTGCGCCCGTCAACAAAATCCTCGGCTTTATCGTCAACATACTGCGGTCCGTGCCGTTTCTTATATTACTGATTGCCGTAATCCCGTTCACACGGTTTGTCGTCGGCACAAGTATCGGCGCGTCGGCAACGGTTGTGCCGCTTGTCATCGCGGCGGCGCCTTTTATCGCGCGAATGGTCGAGAGTTCGCTTAAAGAAGTAGACAAAGGTTCAGTTGACGCCGCTATCGCTATGGGTGCGTCGCCGTTTCAGATTATCGTCAAGGTTCTCCTCCCTGAAGCACGTCCGTCACTGCTTCTCGGCGCGGCAATCTCGGCGACGACAATCCTCAGCTACTCCGCAATGGCAGGGATTGTCGGCGGCGGAGGGCTTGGCGATATCGCGATACGTTACGGCTACTATCGCTATCGCACCAACATCATGCTCATCACGGTCGCTGTGCTTGTTGTTCTTGTTCAGATTATCCAAGAGTTTGGCACCAAGCTGTCCAAGTGGAGCGACAAAAGAAACTGACGTATACATAACTGCTGCAAACATGTCGCATTTGCATTATTGCCGGTTCGGCACGGACAAACCCTCTCTTTATAATAGAGAGGGTTTTGTTTTGTAATCAGACAGAGATTTCGCTTCTGCGGAAGCGGCAAGGGCGTTGACTGAGTTGTTCCGGTCGCCCGCCTGTGCCCCGTTCGGTATTGCTTATCAGCATCGTTAAGCAGATGGTTGAATGTCACGCGCAGAATCGGTGCGCCCCGATGACCGTTATCAGCTTGCGCGACCAGATGAACTTGTTGGTCGTCTTTGCGGGATTGAAGTAGTATATCGCGCCGCCTGACGGGTCCCAGCCGTTCAGCGCGTCGCGTGCCGCCGAATAGCTGCTGTTTGCCACCGGTTCGTTGAACTGCCCGTCCGTTATCGCGGTGAACGCGCCGGGCTGATAAATCACTCCCGCAAGTGTATCGGGAAACGACGGGTGTTCCACGCGGTTCAGTATCACGGCTCCTATCGCAACCTGCCCCTCGTAAGGCTCGCCTCTCCCCTCAGCCGAGATAATCCTTGCGAGAAGATTGACGTTTGCCTGTGTGGAAGCAGGCGTCGCGCCGACCGATATGCCGAGCTTCTTCAGCACAGCCGCGTCTGCAATGCCCGTTTCTTTCATTCCGTTGTACCGCTGAAACCGCCGCACAGCCGCTTCGGTTTGTGACCCGTAATACCCCGTCACCTCTCCGTAGAACACGCCGTAATCTTTCAGTGTTTGCTGAATCGCCTCGACCTCGCGCCCTCGTGAGCCTTGCTGCGACACAGCAGGCTCCGCCACGGGTTCTATCTGTGCTGAAATCCCGGCAAGCGTCGCGATAACAAGCGCGGAAGCAATGGCTATTTTGAAAAAGGAATTCATACGTTTGTACTCCTTTGGTAATGTTGTTTGTC
The DNA here is from genome assembly GCA_031260665.1 of Oscillospiraceae bacterium. GTDB lineage: Bacteria > Bacillota > Clostridia > Oscillospirales > Ruminococcaceae > Ruminiclostridium_E. Next base: position 1,551 of record JAISLD010000002.1, read on the forward strand.
TTATTTTGCCGCACATCAGCGGGAATATACTTGCCGATGAACGGCAATGTTTCTTTCCGTGTCAGAAAAGATACACTTTGCACAAAAGGTTCAATCTAAGTTGAAAATTTTTTATGAAAAAGTGCTACATGTTCTAAAAAAGTACTTGAAACAGACAGCCAAGTATGCTATAATAAATAACGACAAAAAGCATAGGCGCTGTGCCAAAGCACGGCTATGCTTTGGCAAATAATACAGCACTAATGTGCCTAAGGAGAGTGTCAATGAAGAACCTCAAAATCAAGTCGAAACTTCTCACAAGTTTCATCATTATCGCGGCTGTCGCCGTGATAGTCGGCGTGGTCGGCATTATCGCCGCAACCTCGCTCACCTCAAGCGGCAAGCTGCTTAACGACCGCGCAACCATTGGCATAAGCGCCGCCTCAATGCAGTCGTCTGTATATGAACAACGCTCCGCTACACTCGGTATCGCTCTCTACACCGCGTTGTTTGAGTTAGACCACGTTGCGCAGCAGAAAACTGACCTGCAAAACGCAACCGATGAAGTAACGAAACTTCTTACCACAGTAAACCAGTTGGCAGCCACAGATGAAACCAAAAGTTTGATTAAAACTATTGAGAACCAACGCGTTGATTACGCGGCGGCAAAAGAAGCGTTTATCAAGGCGGTTGACGCCGCCGCTTTGCTTGATTCAGACGTCAACGTAGGCGCAGGCAATGGTATGGAGTCGGCAATTGCTGTCGCTGTGGCCGCGTTCTCTTCGCATATCAACGATTACGTCAAAACAATAGAGGCTCTCTCCACCGCGATGAACTCGGCGACCGACGAGCAGTATGATTCAATGGAAAGTTTATCCACAATCGTCACCATCATCTTGATTGCCGTCGTCATCGTCGCCGCGGCTGCCGCAATCATCATCGCTTTCTACATATCAAGCCTTATCGTTCCGCCGCTTTCATTCATCACCCGTGTGCTGAAAGAAATGGGCGGCGAGGGCAAGTCTGTGTTCTCCGCCGAGGACTGGAAATTAGCGGGGGATATCTCATTGGGCCAAGACGAGATTGCTCAATCGGCAGGTGCGCTTGGTCAAGTTATCCAGCGTAACCTTGAAGTCGGCGAGAAGCTGACGGCAGTAGCCAACGGAGACCTCACCGTCAGCATAGCCGCACTGGCTCCTCACGACACAATGGGCACGGCTCTCGCCAAGATGATAGACAACCTGAACATGATGTTCCACGATATCAACGACGCGTCAAGCGAAGTGTCAAGCGGTGCGGGGCAGATATCTGATTCGGCGCAGTCACTCGCGCAAGGCTCAACCGAGCAAGCGGCGACTGTGCAAGAGCTGTCAGCTTCAATCCAAGACGTGGCTTCCAAAACCAAAGAAAACTCCGAGATGGCAAACAACGCGGCAAGCCTTGCAAACTCCATCAAGGTCAACGCCGAAAAGGGCGACAGCCAGATGAGAGAGATGACCAAGGCAGTTGAGGAAATCAACCAAGCAAGCCAGAATATATCGAAAGTTATAAAAGTAATCGACGATATCGCTTTCCAGACCAACATCTTGGCGCTTAACGCGGCAGTCGAGGCGGCACGTGCGGGTGAGGCGGGCAAAGGCTTCGCGGTGGTTGCCGACGAGGTGCGGAACCTTGCAAGCAAGTCGGCGGCGGCAGCCAAAGAAACAGGCGAGTTGATTGAAAACTCGATGAAGAAAGCGGAACTCGGCGCACAGATTGCCGCCGCAACCGCGACTTCACTGAGCGAAATCGTTTCGGGTATCAACGAGTCGTCGGTAGTCGTCGCCAAGATAGCGGATTCGTCGGAAGAACAGACGACGGCGATTACGCAAATCAACGAGGCAATCGAGCAAGTGAGCGAGGTTGTTCAGCGCAACTCGGCGACTGCCGAGGAGTCGGCGGCTTCCAGCGAAGAGCTGAACGCACAGTCGAACATTCTCGCGAGAAACGTAGCGAAGTTTAAGCTTAAATAAGAAGCAAAGCAAGGCGGAGGTCAGTCGCGAGATTGACCTCCGCTTTTTGTTGCGGGGTTTCAGCACCACTTGACATTCGCTTCCAAATAGTTTAGAATAGAACAGTATACTCTATATAGCCGTTAAACTTAAAACACCTAAGTGTTTAAGTTTTGGTGCGTATCAGGGCGGTTAAATCCGCTCCCGCGTTTTTAATTTAACCTACTATAGTTTGATACACCGAACTCGGAGATTTATGTGAACTCAGTAAGACTTCCTCACCTCAAGGCGTCGGCGGAAATCTCGACCGCACCGCTCTTTCTTCCAAAGAGCGTAATGGTCAGCCTGTCGATGAGCATTGGCGCGCCTTGCGAACCCGTGGTCAAGATAGGCGACACGGTTAAGACAGGGCAGCTTATCGCTGACAGCGACGCGTTTATGTCCGCGCCTGTTCACGCGCCCGTCACCGGCGTGGTGACAAGGGAAACTACTTTAACCGCCGCAAACGGCAAGAAAACCCGTGCACTCGTCATTGAAACGGCAAACAAGCAGGAACTCTCCGATGAAGTGAAGCCCCCCGTTATCAACTCACGCGAGGACTTCCTCAAGGCGGTGCGGGCAAGCGGCGCGGTCGGACAAGGCGGCGCGGGGTTTCCGCTTCATATCAAGCTCGGCTTTGACCCGAAGAAGCAACCCGTTGATTACCTCCTTATCAATGGCGCGGAATGTGAACCTTACACCACGTCCGACTATCGCGAGCTTATTGAGCGCGGCGAGGACGTGATAAGCGGAATCAAACTGATTTTGCGGCACATAAGTATCCCCAAAGCAATCATCGGGATAGAGAGCGACAAACCTTTAGCGATAAAAAAAATGCGTTCGCTCACTGAAAACGAACCTGATATATCGGTGGCGCCGCTGCCTACGGGTTACCCGCAAGGTGCGGAAAAAGTGCTGGTTTACTCTTGCACGAAGCGAGTGGTCAATGAGGGTTCGCTGCCTGTATCGGCGGGGTGCGTCGTGGTCAACGTGTCAACCACGGCGTTTGTGGCGCGATACATCAAGACGGGTGTGCCGCTGATTGAAAAACGTGTGTCGATAGACGGCGATATCGTAAACAAACCTGAAAACATCTTCGTACCCATCGGCACGACACTCGCCGAGATAACAGCGCGGACAAACCTGCGGCTTGTGCCGGGCAAGGTGATATTCGGCGGAATGATGATGGGGACGACGGTCTACGACCCCGACACCCCCGTGACCAAGACAACGGGCGCGATTCTTTTCTTCGCCGGTACAGGTTCGGCGGAGAAACCGCTGACTTCGTGTATTCGATGCGCTCGTTGTGTCAACGCCTGCTCTATGTCACTCGCCCCGACCGAACTTGAACACGCGTTCGACCGAAAAGACGCGGCGTTGCTTCAAAAACTGCACGTCAACCTTTGTATGGACTGCGGCGCTTGCTCGTACGTTTGCCCCGCGGGACGGAACCTCGCTGAAAAGAATCAACTTGCCAAGGCGTTCCTCAGAAGCAAAGGCTCACTCAGCAAAATCGGTTAAACAGGATAAAAAAGAATATGAATCTTTTAACAGTAGAACCCTCGCCTCACTTCAAAAGCCCCGTCACCACACAACGGATAATGCTTCACGTCATTATCGCTCTTATGCCTGCACTTGGTGTGGCGGTCTATGTGTTCGGGTGGCGCGCGCTTCTTATGACGGCGGTCTGCGTCGCCTCGTGTATCATCTTTGAGTGGGCGTGCCGTGCGGTTATGCACCGCGACAACACAATCAGCGACTTGTCGGCGGTGGTGACGGGGCTGCTCATCTCGTTCAACCTGCCCGTCAATCTGCCGTTTTATATGGCGGTAATCGGTTGCTTTGCCGCAATTGTCGTTGTGAAGCAACTCTTCGGCGGCATAGGGCAGAATTTCGCTAACCCCGCGATAGTCGCTCGGATTGTCCTGATGTTGTCGTTCACCACACAAATGTCAAGCTATGCCAAGCCGTTTTACTACAAACTTGCCGCGACTGACGCACTGACAGGCGCAACGCCGCTCCAGTTTGACACGGTGACAGGCGCGACACCCTCGGCGACTGTTCCGCACCTCCTCGATATGTTTCTTGGGTTTCACGGGGGCAGTCTTGGTGAGGTGAGCGAAGCGGCGATACTTATCGGTTTCATTTATCTGCTTATCACACGGGTTATCAGCCCGATAACTCCCGTTGCGTTCGTTGGAATCGTCGCTCTCGGCAGCTTTGTCGCGGGGCGGAACGTGCTGTTTGAGCTCACGACAGGCGGCTTAATGCTTGGCGCGGTGTTTATGGCGACCGACTATGCCACCACGCCGCTGACAAAAAAAGGCAAGCTGCTGTTTGGGCTTATTTGCGGTATTATCACGCTCATCATACGAATGTTTGGGTCATTATCAGAAGGAGTGGCGTTCTCGATTTTGCTTGCCAATATATTGACGCCGTATCTCGACAAAGTGTCAATATCCATACCTTTCGGCGCGATTATCCCGAAGAAAGAAAAGGCGGTGAAGAATGAAAACCATTAAGCCCGCTTTGATACTGACGCTGTTCCTCACCGTTGCGTCAACTCTGCTCATTGTGGCAAGCAAGCAGTTTGTGATTGACCGCACGATACTGAATGACGATATGAAGTCGCTTTGCGTGTCGCTTATGGGCGAGGGCGAGTATCGTGTGGCGACTGATTATGCCGCCGAGGGCTTCGCGATAACAGAGAGTGACAAGCCAACCTACATTGTCCGCGTCAT
>JAISLD010000011.1 GCA_031260665.1 Oscillospiraceae bacterium
TTTCAGCGGCTACCGCTCCGCAGGAGCGGATTTAACCGTCCTGATACGCCAGTGCGCGGCAAAGCCGCGCCGCCGCTTCGCGGCGAAAACTCAAAACACTTTAGTGTTTTGAGTTTAACTGGCTATATAATCGGCAGTTACTCAAGTGATAACATTATATGACTTTTTTTATCAACAAACAAGGCGGCGTCAAGTTTATCGTCTGCGGTTTAGGCAATCCCGGGGCGAAATACGACGGCACAAGGCACAACGCCGGGTTCTCGGTGATTGACCTCATATCACAGCAACACGGCTTCGGGCTTGACCGACTGAAGCACCGCTCGCTCACCGCGGTGACGACATTCGGCGGCGAGAAAACCCTGTTTATGAAACCTCAGACCTTTATGAACTTGTCAGGCGACGCGGTGCGGGAAGCGATGGCGTTCTACAAGCTGTCGGCTGAACAAACGCTGCTGATATTCGACGACATTGAGTTAGACGTAGGCGGCGTTCGCATAAGAACCAAAGGTGGAGCGGGCACTCACAACGGACTCCGTGACATTATCAGCAAAACAGGAACAGAGATGTTTCCTCGGATACGCCTCGGTGTCGGCGACCGACCGAACCGTGATTACGACCTTGCCGATTGGGTGCTGTCAAAGTTCAGCAAGTCAGAACAAGAAAAGTTTGGCAAAGCGGCGGATATCGCGGCAAAAGCGGCGGCGATGATAACAGGCGGCGGCATTGAGCAAGCGATGAACACTTTCAACGGCAAAACATTATGACGACAATCACTTCAAAAGCAAACCAACACATACAGTTCGCTAAAGACATCTCTCGCGGAAAAGAAAAAGGTTACGCCTTGCTTGAGGGCGCGAAGCTCTGCCGTGACGCTCTCGCAGCGGGGATAACGCCGCTGAAAGCGTTTGTCACGGAGGGCGCGCCGATACCGACGGCACTGCTGGACGATGAAACCACGTTTGTCATAAACGACGCGCTTTCGCGGTTTATCTCCGACACCGAAACACCTCAAGGCGTGTTTCTTGTCGTCCCTGCACTTGACAAAAACGAAAATTCGGATAGAATAGTAAAGTCAGGCAAGATTCTGATACTCGACGGCGTGCAGGAACCGGGCAACGCGGGCACGCTGCTCCGTACAGCAGCGGCATTCGGCGCAAGCGTTGTTTTGTCAACCGGCTCCGCCAATCCAAACAGCGGCAAGTTTATCCGCGCCTCGGCAGGCGCGGTGCTGACAACGCCTGTTATCCGCGCGGAGCTTGCGCCGATAATCGGGGCGCTGAAGCAAAACGGCTGCAAGGTCTATGCCGCAATGCTGGACGACAAAGCAAAGCCGCTGTGTGACGTAACCCCCGAAAAAAAAGTCGCCGTGGTTATCGGCAGCGAGGGGAAAGGCGTGTCGGCGGCAGTCGCCGCGATGTGTGACACGGTCTATATTCCGATAAGCGGCGTGCAGTCGCTCAATGCCGCGACAGCAGGCGGCATAATAATGTATAGCTTATTCTCAAACAGGAAACGAAATTGAAAAACTTAGTTATAGTGGAGTCGCCCGCAAAGGCGAAAACAATCGGCAAGTATCTCGGACCCGACTACAAGGTGATAGCCTCAGTCGGTCATATCCGCGACCTGCCGAAGTCAAAGTTCGGCATAGACATCGAAAACAACTTTGAACCCCAGTATGAGAACAAAAAGGAAAAGGCGGCGCTGATAAAAGAGCTAAAGGCAGCCGCGAAGAACTGCGAGAAAGTCTATCTCGCAACCGACCCCGACCGTGAGGGCGAAGCGATATCGTGGCATTTGGCGCACGTTCTCGGGCTTGACCCCGGTGCGCCGACAAGGGTGACGTTCAACGAGATAACGCAGTCGGGAGTGACCGACGGAATGAAGCACCCACGAGTTATCGCGAACAATCTTGTTGAAGCACAGCAGACGCGCCGTATTCTCGACCGTATTGTCGGCTATCAGCTCAGCCCGTTCTTGTGGAAGAAAGTGCGCAAAGGTTTGTCGGCAGGTCGCGTGCAGTCGGTCACGGTTAAGCTTCTGGTTGACCGCGAAAAGGAAATCGAAGCGTTTCAACCTGTTGAATACTGGAGTGTTGACGCGAAGTTTTTGCCTAAAACCTCTAAGAAATCATTCTTGGGGAAACTTATAGAAGTAAACGGCAAAAAAGCGGCGTTGCCGAACAAGGCACAGACAGACGCTGTTTTAGCAAGACTTAACGACGCGGCCTACGAAGTGACGGCGGTCAAGAAAACCGAAAGAAAAAACCGCTCGGCACCTCCGTTCTCGACTTCAACGCTTCAGCAAGAAGCGTCAAAGCGGCTGTCATATAACTCACGCAAAACAATGAAAACCGCGCAAGAGTTATACGAGGGCGTTGACATCGCGGGGTACGGCACACTCGGCTTAATCACCTATATGAGAACCGACAGCCTCCGTATCTCCGAAGAAGCGAGAGCGGAAGCAAAAGTAGTCATCGAGGAGTTATACGGCAAAGAGTACGTCCCCGACAAACCGAAGTACTACAAAACCAAATCAAACGCGCAAGACGCACACGAAGCGATTCGACCGTCTGTGCCGTCGCTCTCCCCCGACCGCGTGAAAGCGAGCCTTACAAGCGAGCAGTATAAACTATACAAGCTGATATGGGAGCGATTCACCGCGAGCCTTATGGCTGACGCGATTCTCGACTCGACTTCGATTGACATAACCGCAAACGACTGCGTGTTCCGTTCGTCGGGGTATGTGGTGCGGTTTGACGGATTTATGAAAGTCTATTCAAACATTGGTGAGGACGAGAGCGGCGAGCAAGCGACCGCGTTGCCCAAGCTGTCAAAAGGCGACACGGTGACGCTGAAAGAACTTAGCGGCAATCAGCACTTCACCGAACCGCCGCCCCGTTACACCGAAGCAAGTTTAATCAAAGCGCTTGAAGAAAACGGCATCGGCAGACCGTCCACCTATGCGCCGACTATCTCGACCATTCTCGACCGCCAATACGTTGAGCGACTGCAAAAAGCGCTTAAGCCGACGATTCTCGGCGTGGTGATAACAGAACTGCTTGAAGAACGCTTCCCCGATATAGTTGAAACAAAATTCACCGCAGGAATGGAGTCGGACCTCGATGAGGTTGAACTCGGCGGCAAGACACGGACAGACGTGCTCGGCGGATTCTACGGCGGCTTTGCCAAAACACTCGCGCAAGCCGAAGAAGAAATGCAGGGCAAACGCGTCAAGATACCCGACGAGCCGACTGACTTTATCTGCGACAAATGCGGCAAGCCGATGGTCATCAAGGTTGGTCCTTACGGCAAGTTTATCGGGTGCAGCGGCTTCCCCGAATGTAAGAACACAATGAAAATCGTGGTCGAAACAGGCGGCTTTTGCCCCAAGTGCGGCTCACGAATGTTGCAGAAAAAATCAAAAAAGGGCAGGTCGTTCTTCGGGTGCGAGAAAGGCAAGGACTGCGGTTTTATGACGTGGGACACACCAATACCCGACAAATGCCCGCTTTGCTCAAAGACATTGTTCAAGAAAGGCGGCAAGCACGGCAAAATCTACTGCGCCGCTGAAGAATGTTCGTATTCCATCGAGGCATAGCGACTTTATGGAAGAAACAACCGTAATAGGCGGCGGTCTTGCGGGGTGCGAAGCGGCGTTCACACTTGCGAACGCGGGGTGCGGCGTGACACTTTGCGAGATGAAGCCGCGTAAGCTGACACCTGCGCACAAATCGCCCGACCTGTTTGCCGAACTTGTTTGCAGCAATTCACTCAAGGCGGCGAGAGTGAACACGGCGTCAGGGCTTTTGAAAGCCGAGATGAAACTGCTGGGTTCTCTCGTGGTGGAAGCCGCCGAATCTTGTTCGGTTGCGGCAGGCGGCGCGTTAGCTGTGGACCGCGACAAGTTTGCAGGGTATATTACTAATAGTATAAAGTCACACAAAAACATCAAGATTGTATCAGAAGAAACCGTGACGTTCCCGGCAAAGAACGCAATCATCGCGACAGGTCCGCTCACGTCTGACAGATTCGCGGCGGCGATTGCCAAGAAGTGCGGCGGTGCGCTGTCGTTCTATGACGCGGCGGCACCGATTGTAACCAAAGAGAGCGTTGACTTCAGCACAGCGTTCTTCGCCTCACGTTATGGCAAGGGTGGCGACGACTACATCAACTGCCCGTTTACTGCGGAAGAATACGACAGGTTCTACAACGAACTCATCACAGCGGAAAGCGTAATCCAGCACGGCTTTGATGTCTACGAGGGCTGTATGCCCGTTGAGGTGCTGGCGAAACGCGGCAAGGATTCTGTCCGCTATGGTTGCATGAAACCTGTGGGCTTGACCGACCCGCGCACAGGCAAACGCCCCTACGCCGCGGTTCAGCTTCGTGCCGAAAACGCTGACGGTTCTCTCTATAACATCGTCGGGTTTCAAACCAACCTGCGCTTTGGTGAACAAGAGCGTGTGTTCCGTATGATACCGGGGCTGCAAAACGCCGCGTTCACACGGTACGGGGTTATGCACCGCAACACATTCCTCGATTCACCCAAGGTGCTGAACCACGACTTCTCGCTCCGTGACGCTGACAACATCTTCTTCGCAGGGCAGATTACAGGCACAGAGGGATACTGCGAGAGCGCAGTGGGTGGGATAATCGCGGCGAAGTTCCTGCTGTCGCGGCTTGTCGGCAAGGAACAGCCGCCGCTTCCCGCGACGACGATGTGCGGCTCGCTTGCTCGCTTCATCAGCGACGAAAGCAACCTGCGTTTTCAGCCAATCGGCGCGGCAATGGGGCTGCTCCCTCCTCTTGACACGAACATACGCGACAAAGCGGCGAGATACGAAAAACTCGCGGCACGGTCGCTCAGCGATTTGACAAACTGGATAAATATATAACATTATGTCTGAAAGTAACAAACGTATAACAATCGTCGCCGACGGTTTCGGCGGCGACCACGCCCCCGACGAGGTGCTGAAAGGCGCGGCAAAGGCGGTGGCGGCTCTGCCGTGCAGTATTATCATCACGGGCAACGTGTCCTTGCTTGAGGAGCGGCTGTCCGCCCTCGGTCTGCCGCACAAACACATCGTGTTTGAACAAGCGGACGGCGTTATCCACACAGAGGACAACCCGCTTGATATCCGCAAGTCAAAGCTCGGCACGTCAATGGGCAAGGCGTTCACTCTGCTCAAGACAGGCGCGGCTGACGCGATGATAAGCGCAGGAAGCACGGCGGCACTGCTGATAGGCGGCACATTCATCATCGGGAGAATCCCGGGTGTCAAACGCCCCGCGTTTTGCCCCGAGATGCCCTCGCTAAACGGCAAGTATCTGCTGATTGACGGCGGGGCAAACAGCGAGTGCCGTGCCGATATGCTGCTGCAGTTCGCACAAATGGCTGATGTTTACGCGAAGCAGATGTACGATATGCCAAACCCGCGTATCGCTTTGCTTTCAAACGGCACAGAACGCGAGAAGGGGCGCGACCTTGAGCGTGAAGCCTATGCTCTGCTTCAGAAATCGCGGCTTAACTTCGTCGGTTACGCGGAAGGCCGCGACCCTACACTCGGTGAGTGCGACATCATCGTGACAGACGGCTACACGGGGAACATCTATCTCAAGACAGTCGAGGGAATGGGCAAGTTCATGAGTTATTCCCTCAAAGGCATATTCAAGCGAAACGCCGCCTCAAACCTCGCCTATCTGCTTGCCAAATCTGGCGTGAAAGACCTGACAAAACGCACCGACTACCGCGAGATAGGCGGCACGCCGCTTCTCGGCGCGGCAAAGCCCGTCATCAAGGCACACGGTTCAAGCGACGAACGCGCGTTCTTCAGCACCTTCAAGCAAGCGGTGGACTTCGTGAGAGCGGGTGGGTGCGACAAAATCGCGGCGGCAATGACAGCGGACAAACAACAATGAACATCACCTCTGCGGAAGAAAAACTCGGCTACAGATTCAGCAACAAAGAGCTGCTGACACGCGCCCTCACTCACTCGTCGGCTCGCGGCGGCAAGCACATCAAAGGCGACAACGAACGGCTCGAGTTCCTCGGCGACAGCGTGCTTCAACTTGTCACGTCAAAGTTCCTGTACATGGGACTTACAGACGCGAAAGAGGGGCGAATGACAAAGATTCGCGCCACGCTGGTGTGCGAAGAAAGCCTTGCAAGTATCGCGAAAGAGCTGAATCTCGGTGCGGAAATCCTGATGGATAAAGGCGAGGAGCAAAGCGGCGGCAGGTCGCGGCCGTCTATCTTGTCGGACGCGCTCGAGGCAGTTATCGCCGCGATTTATCTCGACGGTGGGTTCAGCGCGGCGGAAGCGTTTGTGCTGAAGCGCTTTCCGTCAGCGGAATCGCTTGCGAGTGTGAAGAACGTGACAGGCGACTACAAGACCGAGTTGCAGGAGATAATCCAGCAAAACCCCGAAGAACACATCGTGTATGAAACGACAGTCGGCGGCGAAGCAAACGGCGTGCCGCTCTTTCACTCCGAGGTGAAGCTGAACGAACAGACTATCGGGAGCGGCAAAGGTATCAGCAAGAAGAAAGCGGAGCAAGAAGCGGCGCGTGAAGCGCTGCGGTTAATGGGGATTTAGACAAAACAGTTGAAGAAAACAAACCTTTCGATATTCATACCGCACGTTGGTTGCCGCCACAGGTGCGCGTTCTGCGACCAGCGGGCAATCGCCGGCACGTCTGACGACGTAACAGGCGACTCGGTACGGCAAATCATAAGCGAAAAGCTGCCGAACCTCATTCAACACTCGTATCAATGCGAAATCGCGTTCTTCGGCGGCTCGTTCACCGCGATACCTCGTCAGCATATGCTTCAGCTGCTCACTGCCGCAAATGAATACCTCACGCTTTATCCCGACACGTTCACGGGGATACGTTGTTCGACAAGACCCGACTCTATCGACGACGATGTTCTGTTATTATTAAAACATCACGGCGTGACCGCGATAGAACTCGGCGCACAGTCAACAGACGAAGCCGTCCTCGCTAAGTCAGAACGCGGTCACACCGCCGCCGACATAAGGCAAGCGGCGGCACTTATCAAGAAGCACGGCTTCGAGTTGGGGCTTCAGCTTATGACGGGGCTTCCGCTTGACACACCAAGCAAATCGCTTCAAACAGCGCGTGACTTCGTGTCGCTTCACCCCGACACCGCACGTATCTATCCAACGCTCGTTATGCCGAACACGAAACTTGCGCAGATGTATGCAAGCGGCGAGTATCAGCCGTTTGACCTCGGCACAACAATTCAACTTTGTGCCGAAATATATAGCATATTTACTGAAAGTAATATAAGAACAATCCGTATCGGACTGAATCAAGCGGAGAAACTGAAACGCGACATCATCGCCGGTCCGTGGGACGACACGCTCGGCGAGAGAGTTATCGCGAGGTATTACCTAAACAAACTGCTTCTTCACAAGGAAAAGCGTCTGCGTGTTTGCTACCCACGCCGACTGACAAGCAAAATTCTCGGCGTTCGCGGTGAGAACCGCGACGAGCTGACGCGGCTCGGCTTTGACGTGACGTTTGAAGAAGATAATTCTTTATCAGATATTGAGATATCAGTATAGTAGGTTAAATTAAAAACGCTAAAGCGTTTTTGCAGTCGCTTTTAGCGACTGCCGCGCCTACGGCGCGAATTTAACCGGCTATATCAACGGCTTAAGCACACATACCGAAGGTCAAGAGCACCGCTCGGTGCCCAAGAGGCAAATGACGCGTTGTTAAATATACAACTTGATACCCCCTTAGCGGCGAAACCCTCACAAAGATTGAAAATGATTAGTATAAACTAAAACGAAAGGAGCGTGTCCTTGCGGTTCAAGACACTTGAGATAACCGGGTTCAAGTCCTTTGCGGACAAAACCGTGTTGAACTTTGACTCGAAGATGACCGCCGTTATCGGCTCAAACGGCAACGGCAAAAGCAACATAAGCGACGCGCTCCGTTGGGTAATGGGCGAACAAGGGGCGAAGTCGCTGCGAAGCGAAAAGATGGGCGACGTTATCTTTCACGGAACAGAGAAACGCCGTCAAACAGGTTACGCGCGCGTTGCCCTCACCGTTGACAACATCGACCGCGCGCTTCCTCACGAAGCCGACGAAGTGACCGTGACGCGTCAACTCTACCGCACGGGTGAGTCGGAGTATTTCATCAATGGCAAGCCCTCGCGGCTGAAAGATATCTCCGCGCTTTTTCTCGGCACGGGAGTGGGACGCGAGGGGTACTCGATAGTCGGTCAAGGGAAAATCGCGGGGATAATCTCCTCGGGCACAAAAGAACGGCGCGACATCTTCAACGAAGCGGCAGGAGTATCGCGGTTTCTTCACCAAAAAGACGACGCTGAACGCGAACTCACCAAAGCGGGAGAAAACCTGCTGCGCCTTGAGGACATAGCGAAGAACCTTGAAGAACGGCTCCCTGTGCTGGAACGACAAGCTGAAAAGGCACTGAGGTATCGTGAACTGGCAAACGAGGAAGAAACCCTCGAGGTATCGCTCTCGGTTCACGACCTGAAGAACCTTGAAGCCGAAGCAAACGAAATCGCCGACTTGATTATCCGCAACGAAGGCGAAGCCGAGCATTTCTCGCGGGAGATAGCCGAACTTGAAGAAGAAGCCGAACAGCTTAACGACACGAAAGTGAAACTTACATATCAGCTTGACGAGATTCGCCGAGGTGAAACCGAGAAGATAGAGCGGATAGGCGAACTCGAAACGGAAATGGCAGTCGCGGAAAACGACAAGGCACACGCCGAGCAGTTTATCCGCACACTTGAGATTCGGATTGACAACGCGGTAAAAGGCGCGGCGGAATTTGACGAACAGGCGGCGGACTTAGAGAGGCAGGCAAACGACGTAAAGGCGCTCCTCGCCGACACAAGGGGCAACGTGAAAGAACAAAACGCCGTGATTGCCGAAATGGAGCAAAGCGGCGACCAAGCGGCGATAAGATACAGGCAGGCGAGCGACTCGCTCGTAAACACCGAACGCGACCTCGCGGTCAAACGGACCGAGAAGCTGAAAGCGGCGGACAGTCTGCTTGAATCGGAGCAAAGCAAAGAGCGCGAGCAGCAGTCGGCGGCGGAACGCGAAACTTCCGCTGAAAGCTATCGCAGACAGCGGCGAGAGAAGAAAGAAACTCTCGGCGACCTTGAAGAAGAACTCGGCGAGTTTCGCAACAAACTTAGCGGCTTCGCGATACTCTTTGAGGGCAAGAAAGCGAAGCTGAAGCAAGCCGAAGCAGACGCGAGAATCGCTGACGAACAATACGGGCAGAAGAAAGCCCGCTTTGATGTGCTCAGCAACATCGAACGCAATATGGAGGGCTACGGTCACGCGGTAAAGAGCGTTATCGGGGCGAACCGAACAGGCAGGCTGTCGGGGATATTCGGCACAGTAGCGGACGCGCTTGAAACAGCGAAAGAATATTCAGTCGCTATTGAGGTAACACTCGGCGCGGCGCTTCAAAACATAATCGTCGAGAACGAGAACACAGCGAAACGAGCGATTCTCTTTCTTAAAGAAACAAACGGCGGCAGAGCGACTTTCTTGCCGCTCTCGTCCGTAAACGGCGGCGAACTGCAGCAACCGGGCTTGGAGGGAGAAGAAGGCTTTGTCGGCATTGCTTCACGGCTTGTGACTTATGACGACAAGTATGCCGGCATTGTCCGCAGTTTGCTCGGCAGAACGGCAATCGCCGAAGATATCGACTCGGCTTCCGTCATTGCCCGCAAGTACGGCTATCGCTTCAAAATCGTGACGCTTGACGGTCAAGTGGTTAACGCGGGCGGCTCGTTCACGGGCGGCTCGTTCAAGAAAGACGGCGGCATATTCTCACGGAAGCGCGAGCTTGCCGACATTGAACGCGATATGAAGTCCCTCGCGGAAAAAGCGGCGGGGTTTGCTTTGGTTCGTGACAGGCTGAAAGCCGAAACCGACAAAGCCGCTCTTGAATCCGAGGGGCTGAAAGACGAGCTTTCACTGAAAGAGAAAGACATCATTCGGCTGACGGGCGACGTGTCCGCGTTGACAGGGCTTATCGAGCAATGTGAACGAAGCCTTACCGACAGCGACACCGCGTTGTCACTCGCTGAAGCGAAAGAGATTGCCGCAAAGGCAGCCCTCGCGGAGATAGACAAAAGCGTTGCGGCACTTGAAACACGGCTTGAAACCCTGCGTGAAGAGTTCGCGAAAGCGGAGAAGTCGGTTGAGGAAGAAGGCGGCAAGCGAGGCGAAGCGGCGAAGAAACTCGCGGCGTTGGGGCTTCAGGAGTTGTCGCTGAACAAAGACCTCGACAGGCTGACTTCCGAGAAAAACACTCTGCTTGACAATAAGAAGAACCTCGCCGCTAATGTCGCAGAGCTGAACGCGGAGATAAAAGAAAAGCAAACAGAGATACTAAAGATAGAGCAAGCGGCAAAAGCGAACGCCGTGGTTATCGCGACACTGTCGGAAAGCAGGGGCGAGGGCAAGGAAGAATCGCGCCGTTTATCCGAACGGCTGACTGAATCGGAACAGCGAGTGACCGATATCAACCGCGATATCCGTGAGAAGATGACAGCGAGAGAGAAATTCACGGCGGCACTTGAACGCGGAAAAGAACGCAAAACAGGGATTGAAAGGCAAATCGGCGACATTGTGTTCGGCGTGCTGCTTGAAAAATACAAGTTGTCACGAACCGAAGCGGCTGACAAAGCAAAGCCGTTCACTGAATCGGACGACTATCGCGGGGCGAAGTCGCGGCTTGTGTCAATCCGCAAACAGATAGAAGAACTCGGCGACAAAATCAACCACGCGGCCATCGAAGAACTGCGTGAGGTGAGAGAGCAATACGGCGAGATGTCGCGGCAGATTGACGACGTAAACGCGGCAAGGCGAAGCCTTGAGAAGCTAATTGACGAACTTACTGACCGAATCCGTGAACAATTCCTCGAAAACTTCACGGCAATCAACGGCTACTTCGGCAAGGTGTTCCGCGAGATATTCGGCGGCGGACACGCCGAGTTGTTCCTCACCGAGCCCGACGACGTTCTCTCAAGCGGCATTGAGATAAAAGCCGCGCCACCGGGCAAGATAATCAAGAACCTTATATCGTTATCGGGCGGCGAGCAAGCGATGGTCGCGATAACGATATACTTCGCGATACTTCTTCATCGCCCCACACCTTTTTGTATGCTTGACGAAGTAGACGCGGCGCTTGACGAGGCAAACGTAGTCAAGTACGCGAGTTACCTCAAACGCTTCTCCGACAAGACGCAGCTGCTGCTGATAACTCACCGCAGAGGCAGCATTGAAGAATGTGACGTGCTTTACGGCGTCTATATGCGGGAGAAAGGCGTGTCAAGCCTAATCAGGCAAGAGATAACCGACGACATCGCTTTGGAAGAATAGAATTGGACTGAACAATATGGGACTATTCGATAAACTAAAAGACGGACTCAAAAAGACACGCGAAAGCCTGAATGAAAAGTTTGACAGTATCATTCACTCGTTCACCAAGATAGACGAGGAGTTCTTTGAAGAGCTGGAAGAAACGCTTATCTTGTCGGACTTCGGTGTTGACACCGCCGCCTATTTGACTGAGCAGCTGCGTAAGAAAGTGAAGCAAACAGGCGACACCGACCCGTCAAAGGTGAAAGAACTGCTTGCCGGCATTGTCGCCGAGCTTCTGACAGACAAAGACGGCGGCAACACGCTGAAGTTAAGCGACAAGCCGTCGGTAATCCTCGTCATCGGTGTGAACGGGGCAGGCAAGACCACCTCGGTCGGGAAACTCGCGTTCTTACTTAAAGAACAAGGCAAAAAGGTGATTGTCGCCGCCGCTGATACGTTTCGTGCCGCCGCGATTGAACAGCTTGCCGTCTGGACAGAACGCGCGGGTGCTGAACTCATTCGTCAAAAGCAAGGCAGCGACCCTGCCGCCGTGGTGTTTGACGCGTGTGCCGCCGCCAAGGCGCGTGGCGCCGACGTGCTTATCATCGACACGGCGGGGCGGCTTCACAACAAAAAGAACTTGATGGACGAACTGCAAAAGATTGCGCGTGTCGTGAAGAACGCGTTTCCCGACACGGATATCGAAATTTTGCTGGTTCTCGACGCGACTACGGGGCAAAACGCGGTGTCACAGGCGCGTCTTTTCGGAGAAAGCGCAAATATTTCAGGAATTGCTCTCACAAAACTTGACGGAACGGCAAAAGGTGGTATAATAGTATCTATAAGAAATGAACTCGGATACTTCGTCAAACTTGCGGGCACGGGTGAAACAATCGGCGACTTGCGCCCGTTCGCTCCCGAGGAGTACGCGAAAGCGTTGTTCTTAAACGAAAACGCCGAGTAAAGCAATCAACGTATACAAGGAAGAGTATGAAACTCATCATCGCGACCAACAACAAGCACAAAGTGCGAGAACTAAAGTCGATACTTGCCCCACGAGGCTATGAGGCGGTGTCGCTCGCGGACGAAAACATCAGTGTCGAGATAACCGAGGACGGCGACACCTTTGAGGAGAACGCCCGAATAAAGGCTGAGTTTGTCTATGGGCTGACTCACACGCCCGTGATAGCGGACGACTCGGGGCTTGAGGTCGAGTTTCTCGGCGGTGCGCCCGGGATATACTCGGCGAGATACGGCGGCGAGGATTTGACCGACACCGACCGCAACGATTTGCTTCTCGAAGAACTGTCGGGCGTGGAGCCGGAGCTTCGCGGCGCAAAATTTGTCTGTGCCGTCTACTTCATCAAAGACGACGAGGAGCAATACTGCTTCACGGGGGAACTCGCGGGGTACATCGGCACCGAGCCGCTGGGCGACGGTGGGTTTGGCTATGACCCGATATTTATGCTCGACGAGGACACCTCTCTCGCAACTCTCCCCGAAGAAGAAAAGAATCAGCTGAGTCACCGCGCCAAAGCATTGAAGCAGCTTGAGGAAGAATTACGCAAACAATAATTACTTAAAAGGAAACATATTGATAAAAACAGGAATCCTCGGCGGCACCTTCAACCCGCCGCACCTTGGGCACAAAGTCTTGCTTGAAACAGCGGCAAAAGAGTTGAAGCTGAAGCAGACGTTCGTCATTCCTTCCGGTGCGCCGCCGCATAAAGGCAAGCCGCACGCCGCGTTCGCGGACAGACTGTTGATGTGCGAGAACCTCTTTCGCGGAAACGACAACGTGTCGGTGCTTGACATCGAGAACACGGGCCGCGTGAACTACACCATCAACACACTCCGTGAACTGAAGCGTCAGCACCCCGACCGTGCCTTTTATCTCATCATCGGCACGGATATGCTGTTCACGTTTGCCGATTGGTACAAATACACCGCTATCTTGAAAGAATGTACGCTTGTTGCGGTGCTTCGGCACGGCGATATGTACACCGACGCGATGGAACACTCGCGGATACTCGGCAGTGTAAAAGTTTTAGATGTAGAGATACCGAGCATTTCGTCAACCGACATTCGCGCCAAAGTGAAACTCGGCGAGGACATCACGCCGCTTGTCGGCGACACGAACGCCGCTTTTATAAAAGAAAAAGGACTTTTCCTTGATGAGTGACGACTTCAACCCGAACAAAAAAGGACGCGAGCTTCTTGCGTTTGCGCAAACCGCGTTGTCGGAGAAACGCTTTGTTCACAGCCGCAACGTGGCAAGCGAAGCGGTGCGGCTTGCCGATAAGTACGACTGCGACAAAGACAAGGCGTTCATTGCGGGCATACTGCACGATATAAGAAAAGAGATATCACCGCAAGAGAAACTCGCGGAAGCGCTCAAGGCTGTCCCTCCCCTCGACCCTGTTGAGAAGAAAGAGCAGAAACTTTGGCACGGACCCGCGGGTGCTTACTTCGCGAAGAGTGCGCTCGGGATTGACGACGACGACGTGCTTTACGCGATACGGTTTCACACAATCGGGCGCGCCGATATGTGCCTGCTTGAGCAAATCGTTTACATATCCGACCTCATATCCGCCGACCGCACTTATGCCGACGTCGAGAAGTTTCGCCGCTACGCAAACGAATCACTCGACAAGACAATGCGAAAAGCGCTTCGCTTCTCGCGTGACGACCTGAAAGAAAAAGGCAAGGACCTGCCGCTCTATACCATTGAAGCATTGCAGTTCTATAATGCTTAAACCACAACTACCGGAAAGGCCACTATGAAAGACATTGATATCGTAAAGACAGCGTTTGCCGCTCTTGACAGCAAGAAAGCAAAGGACATTAAAATCCTGCGAGTAAAAGAAGTCACTTCTATTGCCAACTATTTTGTTCTCGCCGCGGGGACAAGCTCAACTCAAGTGAAAGCACTCGCCGACGAGGTGGAGCTGAAACTTGAGGAACAAAGCGAAAAGCCGCAACGAACCGAGGGGTATTCGGGAGCAAACTGGATTGTGCTTGATTATGCCGATGTTATCATTCACATCTTCCACGAGGAAACACGGACGTTCTATGAACTCGAGAAGCTCTGGAAAGACGGACAAGAGATAGCGATAGACACACTGTAACAGCAAAACCTCCCCAAACAGGGGAGGTTTTGCTTTATATGTCGCTTAAAAGCTCATTACAACGCCTTTGTCGCCTGTGTAGAAAGACGACAGCCCTCGTGTCGCGACAATGCTGCACTTGCCGAACTTGAACCGTTCTTTCGCTTGTTTGGCAAGTTGCGTGGCAAGCGGCAGGTTGTTGCAGTGGGTAATCACCAACTCGTCTCCGTCTATGACGCGCCCGCATTTCTCCACCGTGTCAAGCAGTTTTGTCGGTATGTTCTTGATACCGCGCACTTTGTCGAGATAAACTATCTCGCCCTCTTCCGCGGCAAGCAGCGGCCGTATGCCGATGATAGTCACAAGTGTGCCGACCACCTTGTTCATTCGTCCGTTTCGCACAAGGTTGCTTACATCATCAAGAACAAAAACGGTTTTCATATTCGCGAGGAAGTCGTTCATCGTTGCGACAATCTCATCAAACGAAAGCCCACTCTCGATGAACTCGTGGAGCTTATATGCGGCAAGCACTTCGCCTGCTGTCGCTGACAACGAATCAAACACATAGCCTTCTATATCGGGGTTTTCTTCTTTCGCAAGCTGAAGCCCCGCGAGTGCGCTCGCGTGGGAACCCGACAGCTTTGACGACAGAGTTATCGCGAAAAAACTGCCTGCTTTTAACATCGCTTCTTTCCAGAGAAGCGGAGAAGCGCAAGCTGTCGTCATCTTTTCGGTGCAGGAGTTCATATTGGAAACAAAGAGCGGCAAGTCAAGTGTGTCGTCGTCCACGAGAGTCACGCCTTTTATGTTGATGTAAAACGGTATCGTGTCCGCCGCACCGATAATCTTCTTCATTTTGTCGGTGAGGTCGCAGCTGCTGTCAGCGATAATAGTATACTTGTTCATCAGTCACCTTTGTTAAATATGTCAACCTTAACGTATAGTAAACATTGACTAACAAACTGAAGAAACGATGTTCTCTCCCCCACCTTCAGCGGAGGAGAGAACATCACACGGTTGGTTAATCAGCGGTCACTATATTATACCAACAAAAGCCCCATAAGTCAAGGCGCGCGGTGCCCGTAATATTTGTGTTCCTGTCAAAAGCAGACGAGAACCGTCGCAGCCCTCAACGAAACGCCTATCGCCCCTCCGGCACGGAAGTCACCACGCGGATATGCCGAACTGTAGGATTGTCACATCGGTATCAAACTCCCAAGTACAGGTCCTGATTGCCGTGTCAAACTCATTGTGGAGTTCCCGCCACAATCGGTTGTTCTTTTGCCGCACAAGCGGCTCAAGCCGCAGCACATCGCAGCCATACTCGTGGAGAGATATCTCAAAGGCACGGTTCATCTGCTTGTCCATTGCGTCGGCGATAATAGCCGCCCATTCGTCCTCTTTGCTGATAGTGTTCTCGTCCGCGTGATGTCGGCTTATCTCCGCGACAGCCGTCGTCTTTATCTTAAGGTGCAGGTTGTCGTCTTTCCTCACGGGGGTTATCACCGACTTTATGTCCCACAGCCCCGCTATTGGCGAATCAAGCAAGCCATCCACCGTCACGGCACTTGCCCCTGTCGTTTTGTAAAGCCAGCAGAGTGCCGTCATAACATCTAAATCAACATCGCCGACATAAAGGTCGTCGGTAAAGACCGCGCCCCCAACAAGGAGATTGTCACGCACCTCTTTGCCCTCGTGGTCGGTTGTTTTGGTTGGACGAAACAGCGGTATTATCGCTCCGCTTAGTGGAAGCGACATATTGACGTTGACAGAGTGAACCGTGCTGTCGTAAACCAACCCCGAGTGTTCCGCGTCCTCCAACACTCGTTGAAGCCGCTGAACGCCTACTTCTTCGTCGGTGTAGAGTGCTAACAGCACGTCTTCGGCTGTGGTTTCGCTTATTGCTACTTTAATGAACGGGTGGAACTCGTAACCTTGGGAGAAGAAGTCGAGAGTATACGATATCGGCTCATCTTTCAGCCCGCCCCCCAATATAATCACTTCGGCTGAACCAAGAAGCGGAGGCTTGCCCGTTTTCTTCTCAATGTCCATTATTGCGTGAACAATGCTGATACCTTTGCCGCTGACAAGGTTAAGCACCGCAGACGGCGACACCTCGCCGCCGCTTGAGTGTGAACCACCGGGTATAAACTGGAACACCACGGTGTATTCGCCGTCTTTGTAATCAATGCCGATTGCCTGAATGATAAGGCGGTCGTTCAGCTCAACGTGAGGCACGCACCCAGTAAAGAGTATCGCGGCGAGAACAAGCGAGATTATTCTTTGCATATTTTCTTCTGTTTGATGTTGTGATGGACTATAACAAACGCAACAAGCGGCAGTATTACCATCACGAATGACGAAAAGATTAACGACTCCACGGTGAAGTCAAAGCTCAGCAGCTTATGCCCCGATAAGTTATTAACTACAGCGGACACGCCGATAACAATGGCGACGCCGTAAGCGATAATCTTGGCTTTGCGTATGCCGACCAGCATTTCACCGAATTCGCGGATACAAATCAGCACAAGTATCAGCTTAACGATTGCGCTGACTGTCCAGATTGCTATGTCAATGCCGTCAAGCCGTTCAAACACCACGATATCGGCAAGCGAGGCAATCGAGAAGAGAGGAAAGCTCAGTTTGTTCAGATACGGGCCAAACACAGTCATCGTGACCGCCGATATAACGAGCTTTATCACCAAGGTGATGGGCAACGTGACAAACGGCGTGCGCCACGGGTGCTTGTCGATTCGCGGTTCAAGAATGAGGAAGATAAGCATTTCGTTGTTCTTGATTATCTCGGCGCATATATCGCTGAAGAAGCTGTCGTTCTCGATAAGCGTGGGATAAAGCAGTGTGAAGTCCATTTGATGAAACAAAGCGATACAAACGGTGACAAGACCAATCAAATAGGCGGCAAACATCGGCGGGCCAAACCGCGCAACCGCGTTTATCCCTTTTGAAAAGCCGTAGATTGCCGCTATCATAAAGAGCAAAATGACCAGCGCAGGTTCAGCCGACTCAAGTATCGTGTTCGTGACCATAAACTCAAGCCCCGACACTCCGTATAAAGCCCAGAGCGACAGCTGAAACGCCACTAACGCAAAGAGAATCCAGCCCCACACCTTGTTCTTGCTCATTATTATCCTGAAGAAGCCGTCTTTGATGCCCGCGTCACGCGCTTTCTTCATCACAAAGAACGCGGGGAGCGTCGCCACCGCGAGTATGCAGTAGGTAACGACGATAACCGCGAACCTCTGCATACTGTATTCACCCGCGTTGCCCGTGAAGTTCATCGTTTCAGAGAACAGGCGCGTCAGTATCAGCAAAGCGGCAAGCTGATAAACGGAAATCTTTGAGTGTTCTTTCATATATCTTATTAGAGCCTTGTTCACATACCGAAGGTCATACCCCTCGGTGCCCGACAGTCAATAAGCTCCCGCAGGAGCGAAATCTTTCCGAAACGAATTGTTTAAGTTGCCGATATAGCCAGTTAAATTCAAAACACTGAAAGTGTTTTGAATTTACGCCGCAAAGCGGCGGCGCGGCTTCGCCGCGAACTGGCGTATCAGGACGGTTAAATCCGCGCCTACGGCGCGGCAGTCGCTGAAAGCGACTGTAAAAACGCTTTAGCGTTTTTAATTTAACCTACTATACCGGGAGAGAGAACACAAAAATGTGCTGATTTTCAGTTCTCTACGTCCCCGTTGCCAACGCCTGCCGATACGCCGTACATATCGTTGATGTTTGCGCTTGGCTTGCCGAGGATTCGCCAACAGACGCGAACAAACGCGTCACGCATCGCCCCGAGAGTAAGCGGCGACATAGGCGCGGTGAACGGGAAGCCGTAGACTTCCATTGAAAAAATCTTCATCAGCACCATTATCCCAAGGACAATCATTCCGTAAAGCCCAAACAATCCGCCCGCAAACAAGAAAGCAAACCGAAGCAGTATCACCGTGTCGTATAAGTCGGGCACGACAAAGCTGCTGATTGCCGCGACTGCTACAATCAAAATCATCGGCGCGCCGACAAGCCCCGCCGACACGACAATCTGCCCGATAACAAGCCCGCCGACAATGCTGACCGCCGCCCCCGCGTACACCGGCATACGAAGCCCCGCCTCACGCATTACTTCATAGGCAAGGTGGATAATGACGCACTCGAGCAGAACGGGATACGGCGTGGAGCTGATTGACGACACAAGCGTAAAGAGCAGCTTGTTCGGGAACAACTCGGCGTGAAAGTTGGCTAAAGCACAGTAAAACCCCGGGAGCATAATCGTGAATATGAACGCCAAGTATTTCAGCAGACGCGACATCGACATAAAGAGCGACTGCCCGCTATAGTCGTCCATTGTCTGGAAGTTCTCGGAGAAAAGCTTCGGCAGATATAAAGCAAACGGCGTGCCGTCAACAAGTATCGCTATTCTTCCCTCAAAGATTTTGGCGGCAAGGCTGTCGGGGCGTTCGGTGTAACCCACTTCGGAGAACAGCGTGCTGGTCTTTTCTTCCAAAAACGGCTGAATGAAACCGCTTTCAAGTATCAGCCCCGTCTTTATCCTCGACAGCCTGCCCTTCACGTCTTTGATAAAATTCTCGTCAGCTTTGTCGCTTAAATAAGCAAGGCAAACCTCGGTTTTCACTTCGGTGCCGAGTGGCATAAGTTCCATAACAAGCGACGGCGTTTTCAGTCGCCGCCGAAGCAGCGACATATTGGTGCGGATAACTTCGGTGAAGCTCTCGCGTGAGCTGCGTAGGTTTAGGTCTGTCAACGCTTGGTCTACACCTCGGTGGCTGAACCCCTGCACCCCAACCCCGATACCTTTGCCGATACCGTCAATCAGCACAACGGCGAAGCCCGACATCGCGTAAGTCGCCACCTCGCGTATGTTTGATGGCTCTGTTTGTTCCAAACCGAAGAAAAGTTTCGTTGACAACGTGTCAAACAGCCGCTCGCTTGTTTGCGGCGACTTTATCGCGTTCAGCGGTTGCGTGACAAAAAGTGCCGCCGCGTCTGACGACACCATTCCCTCTACCGTGACTATCGCGGCGGCAATCCCACCGACTTCAGCGCGCCGCACCACGATGTCGGCGCTTCCTCCCGTGTGGGCTTTCAGTTCAGCGAGATTCTCCTCAAGGGAACACGATAGGTTGTTCATAAAATGTTGTACCAGATTACTTTTTGTTTTGAGATGAATAGTTGAAGCAAAGCCAGACTTTCAGCCGCTGATAATATAAATTCTTCGTTCGACTCGCCATACTTTGCCGACGCGGACATTCGCGAGAGTGCGGCGGTCACTGCCGACGTGTTTTCCTTATCCACCAAGAACAAGCGGTGCGAGCAAAAGGTTTCCCAGTCCGACAGCGCCGCTTCGGCGAAACCTGCGGCGTCATCGGGTGGTGAATCAAGGGCGGCGTGTATCTCGTCAGCTATCTTGTTCGCTTCCGTGTTTATAAAAACGCCGCTCGTCACCGAAAGCGTCACTATGAGGCAGAGAATGATTATACTTGAAACAAATCGTTTCATCAGGCTTCTTTCTTCACCAAAAAGTATTTCCCGTTATGTTCCGCAGTGAGAAGAAACACCCCGGACCGCGCCGTGTCGTTCTCATAAAGCGTTTTACGAAGCCATTCTTCGTCAAGTCCCGCTGACTCAAGCCCCTCGTGGCAGAGAGTGCCGTCCTTGATTATCGCCGCAGGTGGGTTCACCCCTTGTGCCACCGACTTTTGCAGAAAGTTTATGTTCCCCGTCGTTTCAACGATTGCGTACTGCACCTCCGCCAAGTCGAACACGTTGCTCTCGCGCATTGCTTCAAGCAAGTCGTCGATTGTGTAGCGGAGGTTGCGCATTTCCTTTTGGTTCAGCACGCCGTTCGCTATCAGCACACGCGGGTTCCCCGTCAGTATCTTGCGAAACCGTTCGCTTTTCATTGTCGCCATAGATACTATGACATCGACGGACACTATCAGCAGAATGGGCACCGCCCCCGCTAACATCGGCAGGTTCGGGTCCTCAAGCGACAGAGTCGCGATGTTCGATATAAGTATCGTGCTGACGAGTTCCGAAGGCTGAAGTTCGCCGAGTTGCTTCTTCCCCATCAGCCGCAAAGAGAATATGACGAGCATATAGAGCAAAAGCGCACGGATTACGAGTATCAGCATACGGATTCCTTACAGGTCGTCTGCGTCTTGAACAGGTTCTTCGGCAGGGAACTTCCCCGTCACACCCGTGTACGAGCCGTTCGGGTCGTTGGTGCTCCCCTTGCGGTACTCTTTGGCTACCGCGAGCGGCTTCTCCATAACGTGTTTCTTGTTCTTGTCCATTGATGACTCCTTTGGTTTTATATACATCTAATGTGCCACAAATTGGCAAGAATATTCTTACTATGTAATAGATATACTCCTTCACCGGTTAAACTTTCATTTTAACCCCTGCCGCTTCACGGCGTTGGCACTTCGTGCCGCGCATAAAAATTCGATGAGTTTTTATGTGGTTACGCGGTATAACACTAAATGGTTAGCGATTGCTATAACAAAAAGAAAACCTATCCTCATCAGGATAGGTTTTCTTTGGTGGAGATGAAGAGGATCGAACTCTTGACCCCCTGCTTGCAGGGCAGGTGCTCTCCCAGCTGAGCTACACCCCCGAATAATGCGAAGAAATGCCAATGATACGCATCGTCTGCAACCGATGCAACGCTTGAGTGGAGTTGGTGGGCACAAGTGGACTCGAACCACCGACCTCACGCTTATCAGGCGTGCGCTCTAACCGCCTGAGCTATGCGCCCTTTGTAAAAGCCACTTGCAAAACCGCAAGCAACATTTG
>JAISLD010000020.1 GCA_031260665.1 Oscillospiraceae bacterium
GCGGCGCGGCTTTGCCGCGCACTGGCGTATCAGGACGGTTAAATCCGCGCCGTAGGCGCGGCAGTCGCTAAAAGCGACTGCAAAAACGCTTTAGCGTTTTTAATTTAACCTACTATAACCTGTGTTCTCTCCCCACCCACGGCGGAGAGAGAACACTAAGCAATTAGTTAATCAGCGGTTACTTAATTATAACACTTAAAATAAGAATAGTCAACGCTAAACTTTCTCCCCATACCTGACGATAGAATTTATGTATACATATGTCAATGTCAACGGTTGAAGCGTACATACCGAAGGTCATACCCCTCGGGGCACAGGCGGGCGACCGGAATGACTCAATCAACGCCCTTGCCGCTCCCGCAGAAGCAAAATCTCCGCAAAACAGAATTGTTTAAGCTGTCAGATATCTACTATACCGCGTAACCACATAAAAACTCACCGAGTTTTTATGTGTGGCACTTGTCTGCGGATTAACTCGGCGGCATAGCCGCCGCCCGCCGCGAAGCGGCGAAGGTTAAACTGAAAGTTTAACTAATTAAAGAGTATATCAGATGAAAGGTGGTGTCGCGTTTGGCGTTTGAAGCACTAAAGGGAATCAGAGTCCTCGTCGGCGACGACACATACATAATCGGCGACTACTTTTCGGTGATACCGAACAGCGAAGCCGAACCTCGCATATACACATGGAAAGAGCTGACGTCGCTTTCAGAGCTGAAGCGTGAGTTCACACTGAAGTTCGGCGACAACCAGTTTAAGATATCAAAAAAAATCCTCGGCGACAACGAGCATATCCTTTATATGCGCGCCTTGCTTGAGGGTGTCATCGCGAACTTCCCCGAAGTTGAGTATCATCATCAGCGGCGTATTCTGCCGCCTAAGCGGATATACCGCAACTGCGACACTCCTGCCGACGCTTACATAGCAAGGGGAGTCTACAACGAGAAAGAAATCAGCTTCAGCAACGTCATTCTCGCCCAAATAAGATACGGCAAGGTTTTCTTTGTCATCTTTTTCGTTGTCGCTTGTGCAATGCTGTTTCTTCTTTACAGAGAGGTAGGCGGCATAAAGGCAAACTGGTTCTACTTTTTGCCGATATCAATCTTCTCGGGACTCGCAGCGGCGATGTTCGGCTATCTCGCTATGTCGATTATCTCAAAGCACGTATACGCGACGCTGCTGACGCTCGACCCTGCCCTCGTTATGCCTGTCACGTTTGTTGTGTCAAACGACGGGTTCGCCGCTGTGGAAAGCGAGCTTTACCTCGGCACCGACCTTATTCCGTGGAACGAAGTCGGCTTTTTTATCGAAACAAACTACACATTCATCGTTTACCGCGACAGCCGAGCCATATTCTGGTTGCCAAAGCGATTCTTCCCAAAAGAAGTTCAGAAAGAACTGTCTGACTTTATCGCGCAAAAACTCGGTCAAAAGTAAGTAAGAGGTCGTATGAACTCGATAATCAACTCGCAGACAATGACGCTGAGCGGCAAGGAATTCTTGCTCGTCGACGTGCTTCAATCGACCGATACTATCGGCTGCTGTTCTATCACAGGCAAGATGGTTATGCCCGGTGAGTCGTATCCCGAAACAAAGATATTCTTTGTGGGGGACGAACCGATAAGCGCAATGATATCACGCGTGGGACGCGACACGGACCACGCAGACAAGCTGATAGCGCAAATCGGCACGGTCAAAAGCGTAGACGACAACATAATGTCGCGGTTTTCTGTCGCGACCGACAACTTTTATCTCTATCACCAGAGTTTCTCCAAGGCGATACAACCCGTGATTGAAATGCTGACACCCGGTCTTTACGTCTGCCACGAAGCCAAGATGATTCCGACTGACGGAGAGGGAAACTACTTTTGGAGCGCATATACTCAAAGACGCGAAGTCTCGGGTACGGCACGATACAGCAAAGCGATAAACACAAACCACAACTGCACACCCTGCTTTCTCATTCCGACCGAAACCCCCGCCGATATCTCCGAAGTGAAAATTAAGCACGCGTTTGACAATATCCAAAGCGGCAAAGGAGTCGGAGGAGTGGCGTTTCACTTGTCGGGAATGTTTTCAATGCTGCTTTACGGTCATCACGCCACAGCCGCGTGCCTGCTTGCCGACAAGGACTTCCGCTGCCTCTTAATCGAGCCGCTGACCGACGTTGTGTTTGAATCGGACATAGAAGCAAGGCGGCTTGAACGCGTGCCGCGAATCTCCGCTCTCGCTTGCCCGTATGTGAAAATCCCACTCGGTCAACTGCCGTCCCATATGCTTGAACATTTCCTTGAACTCCGCCAGTATTCACGGCCGCCGCATTACGCAATGCTGAAGAACAAGTCGAACACGCAAATGCGTATCTCAAGCAAAAAAATCATAAACAAAGACATATTCGACAAAGCGAGAATGATGCCGAATATCGAGATGATAACATCGGCACATTCAATCAACAGTTTGAGTGAGGAACAAATCGCGTGCCTTTTGCAAGGCGAGGTTGAGCTGAACGGTGAAGTGATAATCGACTCGAACTTCTATAACAGCATTGTGACAGCCTGCAATTACTTGCAGTACAACAACTTTGATCGGTACATCACTTTCGCGATTGATATAATCAACGAACGTGAACTCTCGTCTATGCACAAGTATGTCTGCGACAGGCTCTGCACCATAATGAACGAGAGAGTATACAACTATTTCCACGAATCTGTGTCCGACGAGAACCGCGTCAACGTGAAGAAAGACCTCGTGCCTCTTATGGATAAGTATGTTGACCTTTACGAGAAGGACCAAGCCGAAAAAGAAGCGGAACGTCAAAAGCTAATCCGCGCAAAAAACGCACTCGCCGGCCGAATGACCGCGAGCGACGACGATGTCGCCGACGCGATGTCGGCGGATGCCAATATCGCTCCGTCAGCACAAACGCAAAAGCTGAAAGCGGTTGTGCTGAAGAAGTGACAGCAACAAAGCAAAAGCCCCGTATCACACGGGGCTTTTGCTGTTATGAAGCTTCGTAAGTCACTTCAACTCGGAGAAATACTTGATTGTCTTAACCATTTGGCTGGTATAGCTGTTTTCGTTGTCATACCACGAGATTACCTGAACCTCGAACAGACCGTCGGCAACCTTGGTCACCATTGTCTGCGTGGAATCAAACAGAGAACCATAAGAGATGCCGATAACGTCACTCGACACAATCTCGTCCTCGTTGTAGCCGTAGCTGTCGGAAGCGACTTCTTTCATCTTTGCGTTGATGATTTTCTTGTCGAGTGCGCCGTCATACTTGACGACAGCGGTGAGAATGGTGGTCGAACCTGTAGCCACGGGCACACGTTGAGCCGAACCGATGAGTTTGCCGCTTAGTGCCGGGATAACCAAGCCGATTGCTTTTGCCGCGCCTGTTGAGTTCGGCACGATGTTGACAGCGGCTGCTCTCGCACGGCGAAGGTCGCCTTTGCGGTGCGGACCGTCGAGAACCATTTGGTCGCCCGTGTAAGCGTGGATAGTCGCCATAATGCCCGACTGAATGGGGGCAAGGTCGTTCAGTGCCTTTGCCATGGGAGCAAGGCAGTTGGTGGTGCAGGAAGCGGCGGAGATAATTGTGTCGCTTGCCTTCAAGATGTCCTCGTTTACGCCGTAAACGACGGTAGGCAGGTCGTCTCCCGCGGGTGCGGAGATAACGACTTTTTTTGCGCCCGCCTTGATGTGCGCCTCAGACTTGTCTTTCGATACATAAAAGCCCGTACACTCGAGAACAACGTCAACACCGAGGTCGCCCCACGGCAGGTTTTCAGCCTTCGCTTCTTTATAAATCTTGATGGTTTCGCCGTCAACCTTGATGAAGTCCTCGCCTGATTCAACGGGGTGACCGAACCTGCCCTGCGACGAATCGTACTTGAGCAAGTGCGCAAGCATTTTGGGGTCGGTAAGGTCGTTGATAGCAACGATGTCATACCCTTCGGCTTTCCACATCTGACGGAACGCCAGCCTGCCTATTCTTCCGAATCCGTTGATTGCAACTTTTACTGCCATTGTATATCCTCCCAGTCGTCATTCACCGCAACTGTAGCGGCGTTTGCATAATTATACCACAAAGCGGACGACTTTGCAAGATGTATTTACCATGCAAAATAAAAAACTCTCGTTCTCACTTAAACGCGAGAACGAGAGTTTGGCTTCGGTCAGATTATCCGGACTAAAACCGCGAGAAGTAATCCTTGAAGTCGATACCTTTTGACGCTTCTTCTTTGGGTGCTTCTTTGGACACAAACTTCGGCTCGAACGCCGTGACCGTGACGGTGACGTCGTCTGCTTGAGGCAACACGCTTGATGTGGGTGCGGCGGCGGCAACGGCAGGTTGAGAGACCACGGGGATTTCGGGGAACGGCGACTCGAGGGTCGTTTCGGCTGCAGGCTGCGGCTTCGCCGCTTCGGGCTGCTTAACCTCTTGCGCTACGACAGGCTCTTCCTCTACAGGCTCGGGTTCGTCGATATCGACAAAGCCAAACGCGCCCATATTCATCGCGGTGATTTCGTCGTCTATATCACGACGATAAGTAAGGTCGCCAAACATCTTTGACACATCGGGGCTGAACGCGCCGCCCGCTTTTATCGCGCCGTTCATCATCTTGGTCAGCCCGAGTTTCTTGCCGCTCTTTTTGGCAATCTGGAGAGCAAGGTTGGTGGTGCACATATACTCGGGGTCTTGCGGGTGGAAAACGCCGCCCCACTTATTAAGACATATATTCGCTAAGAAATGCGAAAGATTCTCGATTGATATCATCGAGCGTTCATTCTTGTAGTCGGGGAACATCGGGAGCTTCTGCATAAGGTCAACAAGACGCTGATAGTTGCCCTTTGCCCCCTCGCCGTAAATCATAGGGGGGCGAAGAATCGCCAAGATAAAGTTGTTGTCCGCCTGCGAGGCAGCCGCGCGCTCTCCGTCTTTCTTTGAAACGGAGTAGTAATTGTTGAAGTCGGGGTGAACGGACGTGTTTGGCGTGATTACACCTTTGTTCAGCCCGTATACCGACATCGTGGAGATATAGACAAAGTGCTTCACTCCCTCACGTTTCGCTTTTTCGGCAATCTTCTGCGTCAAGTCGCGGTTAACCGAAAAGTAGAGGCTTCGGTCCGCTGTTGTTTGTTTGCGGTGGACAATCGCCGCCGCCATTATTACACTGTCATATCCCTTAAAGCCTAACACATCAATATTTCCGCGAGACGACATCAAGGTGATGTTTATCTTATCTCCATAGAGTTCCTTGAACTTTGTCCCGACATAACTGTGTTCGCCGACAACCGCCACATTAAGCATATGGATACCTCCTGATGATGTTGTTGTGAATTTCGCCAAACCACAACCATACGAATATCATTATACACTAAAATTTAATTTTTTGCAAGTGCTTTTTGTATATCTTCGCCAAAGATATAAACTTACCTACTATAGTAGACACTGATTGACCCATCGTTGTTCTATCGACGTTATACTGCGCAACCACATAAAAACTCATCGAGTTTTTATGTGCGGCACGAAGTGCCAATGCCGCGAAGCGGCGTGTTACGCTTGTGTGCGGATTAACTCGGCGGCGTAGCCGCGACCGCCGCGAAGCGG
>JAISLD010000021.1 GCA_031260665.1 Oscillospiraceae bacterium
TATTGTTTACTTCTGAAAGTATACGTCGGTTAACCCGCCTTGTGTTCTCTCCGCCACATTCGTCTGGGGGGAGAACACAAAATGTTTTGCTTGTTATAGCCAGTTAAACTCAAAACACTAAAGTGTTTTGAGTTTTCGCCGCGAAGCGGCGGCGCGGCGTTGCCGCGCACTGGCGGATCAGGACGGTTAAATCCGCTCCTGCGGAGCGGTAGCCGCTGAAAGCGGCTATAAAAACGCTGTAGCGTTTTTAATTTAACCTACTATAAGCACCATTCCCGGTTAGCTTATTGCCTGTCGGGCGTTGACCGAGTCATTCCGTTCGCCCGTCTGTGCCCGACAGGCGATATGGTTAACGCGACACGTTTATAAGTTTATCAAACAAAGTTCAAAACCACTTGACAACCCTACGCAGAGGTGTTATAATATGTTAGCACTCACTAAGTGAGAGTGCTAAACGAGAACTAAGGAGAAAGATTATGCCGCAAACACACAAATTTAAGGCGGAGTCGCGCCGCCTGTTAGAGCTGATGATTGGCTCTATTTACACACACAAGGAGATATTTCTGCGTGAACTCATCTCGAACGCGTCTGATGCGCTCGATAAACTCTACTACAAGTCACTGACCGAGAACCTTGGGCTGTCAAAGGGCGACCTGAAAATCACGCTGTCGTTCAACAAAGACGCGCGCACACTGACGATTGCCGACAACGGAATCGGTATGTCGAAAGAAGAACTCGAGAACAACCTTGGCGTTATCGCCGAAAGCGGCTCGTTCAAATTTAAGCAGGAGATGACGGACGTTTCCGACGACGACACCTCGGTTATCGGACAGTTCGGCGTTGGTTTCTATTCGGCGTTTATGGTTGCGGACAACGTGTCTGTAACCTCAAAGGCTTACGGTTCAGACCAAGCGTTCTTGTGGGCTTCCGCGGGTGCGGAGGGCTATACGATTGAGGAATCGGAGAAAGACAGCTATGGCACCGAGATTGTGCTTCACATCAAAGAGGACGCTGAGGGGGACGAGTTCTCTGATTACCTCACCGACTGGAAACTTCGCTCACTCATAAAAAAGTATTCCGACTTCATTCGTTACCCGATACAGCTTGTCGTCAGCAAACACACCCACGAAGAGGACGAGTTGGGCGAAATCAGCCACTTGGATATAAACGAAGTGGAAACGCTGAACACGATGGTCCCGATATGGAAGAAATCAAAAGCGGAAGTGACCGAGGAGGGATACAACAGCTTCTACAAGGACAAGTTCCGCGATATAAGCGACCCGTTGACGCGAATCCACAGCAAGACAGAGGGCGCCGCGACGTATGACGCGCTGCTCTTTATCCCCGAACACCCGACGTATGACTACTACACCAAGGACTTTGCAAAGGGGCTTGAGCTTTATTCTCACGGTGTGATGATTGCCGAGAAGTGCGCCGACTTGCTGCCCGACTACTTCAGCTTTGTCCGTGGGTTAGTTGACAGTGAGGACTTGTCGCTGAACATATCACGCGAGATGTTGCAGCACGACAGACAGCTGAAAACCATAGCAAAATCAATCGAGCGTTCTATCAAGAATGAGCTGAAGAAAATGCAGACCAACGAACGCGCGAGATACGAGGCGTTCTGGGAAGCGTTCGGCAATCAGATAAAGTTTTCACTTTACAACAGCTTCGGTATGCTGAAAGAGAAACTTGCCGACCTGCTTTTGTTCAAGTCATACAAGACCGAGAAGCCTATCACGTTGCAAGAATACTTTGACGCGATGAAGGAAGGTCAAGAGGTGATTTACTACGCGAGCGGCAGTGAAGCGAGGATTCGCACGCTTCCTCAAGTGGACGCGGTAGCCGACACGGGAGTTGATATTCTGCTTCTCACCGCTAATGTCGATGAATTTGTGCTTCAGTCGCTCGTCGACTTTGACGGCAAGGACTTCCGTTCGGTGCAGAGCGCGGACCTTGACACAGCGACAGCGGAAGAGAAGTCTGACCTTGAGAAAGCGTCAACAGGTTCAAAAAGAATGTTGACGCTTATCAAGAACTCGCTTGGCGGCAAAGTGAGCGAGGTTCGGCTGTCAAACAAACTGAAGAACCACCCTGTCTGCATTGCGGCGCGCGGCAACGTGTCGGTTGAGATGGAGAAAGTCTTGAGCGCTATGCCTCAAGCCGACGAGTACTCACCCAAAGCGGAAAAGGTGCTTGAAGTGAACTCGAAGCACCCTGTATTCGCGAAACTTAAAGCGTTGTACGCCGCTGACGACAAAGAAACGATAAAAACCTACGCCGAGATTCTTTATGCGGGCGCGCTTCTGATTGAAGGGGCGACGCTTGACGACCCGTCGGGTTTTGTCGACAAAGTCATAGGCAATCTCGCGGCGCAACCTGTCGCAAAGAAAGAGGAAGCGAAAGCGCCGGCCGAAGAAGAAGCGAAGCCGTAAGCAAACTATCTTATCCCTTGCATAATTAAGTGATAAATTAGCGTTATTCCCCACCACCGCCGGAGGAATAACGCTAATATACTCCTTAACCGGTTACGCAGTATAGTCTATCAACCGATGATTACTAAAAAAAGTTTGCCAAACCTCTTGACAATACCCAAAGTTCGTGATATAATACTAAAGCTGTCCTTTCAGACAAGCACATCGCTGGTGTAGCTCAGTTGGTAGAGCAGCTGATTTGTAATCAGCAGGTCAGGGGTTCAAGTCCGTTCACCAGCTCCATAGCGTGAGTTCCACGCAACCCCGCAATTTGGGCGAGTTCCCGAGTGGCCAAAGGGAGCAGACTGTAACTCTGTTGCGTTATCGCTTCGATGGTTCGAATCCACCCTCGCCCACCAAAGCCCCCGATTGACGGGGGCTTTTTGCTTTGCGGTCACAAAATGTTGAAAGTATGTTGAAAACTGTTGAAAACCTGTAGGTTTTGTGATATACTATAAATAAGTATCCGCTGATTGTCTGATTGATAGGAACGACACGGGTTTATCATCTGCTTGACAGGTCAGCAGTGCCCGCCATACCGCGTAACGCGGCGGATTTGCCGCCGACCGCCGTGAAACGGCGGAAAGTTAAACTGAAAGTTTAACCCGTTACGGAGTATACTATAATTCTAAACTTATATAAATATGAACAACTTCTTTCGCGCCGAAACCGCGCCCTCACAAAAGAAAATGCGGCGAGGGATATTCTTTGCCGCGGCAGCCGTACTTTTAATTCAGTCGGTCGCTTCGCTTGTGCTGCTGCTCAATCTGCGTGATTCGTTTGACACAGCGACGAACGCGTTGTGGAACCTGCTTGGTCTTAACTTTGTGCTTTGCCTTGTCGCCGCGCTTCTTTTGGAATACGCGAACGCGGGAGCGGACGGCGCGGCACGCTATACCTATCTTGAAATAGGCGAGAGAGCCGCGTTGTTCAGCAAATACGGCGGTTCGGGTTCGACGTTCGGCAAGAAGCAAGTGCGCCGCGAACTCTGGATTATCCCGTTTGAAAACCTTGTTATCGAACAAACGGGGCGGTTTGTCACGCTGAAAGGCGCGGTCAAGCACTACGAGGACCGCGCCGCTAACCTGAACTACGAGTTTCGTGACGGTGCGCCCGTGTTTACCGAGTGGTGGTACAACCACGGGAGTTTTGACACGATAAAAGAATTTCATCTTACACAGGATTTCGTGAACGGCGCGGCGGTGTATCAGGCACTTATGACCGCGAAAGCGAACTTCGACAGCTTGCCGCCGAAGAAGCCGTATGTTCACGTTGAACCGAAGTTTGTGAAAATAAACCACGGGCGTTCATATAACTAAGCAACATGAACCCGTCCTGTTTGTGCGACAAAAGCTGCCTTTTTAGTCAAAACTTGTCAAGTTTTGCTGTCGTTTACCGTAAATAGAATATTATGGATTGTAATTTCTTTAAGAAAGTTGTCGAAAAGTATTGAACTTTGAAAATGAATATGATATAATACTTAACGTATATTGTATAGTTATGAGTAGAGAGAACACTATCAACAACTTGACCGTGTATACCGAAGGTCATAGGAAAAGCCCCTGCCGCTCTCGCGGGAGCGGAATCTCTGCAAAGTAAACTTTTTAATGAGATAAGAAAGGATAGGTGTGTCTATGAATAAACTCTTTGATACCACAGCGTTCCGTGTGTCAGAGCAAGGCTTGAAGATAATGTCAAAGCAAGCCGAAGTTATCGCGCAAAACATATCAAACCAAGACACGCCCGGTTACAACGCCAAATATCTTTACTTCGAGGGCGTGCTTAAAGACGCGCAGGCAAACACAGCCGCGAAGTTCAAGAAAGAACTGAACATCGAAACGGCAGTCTACACCGACTTCATCACGAACGACCAACCCGACGGCAACAATGTCGACAACGACACACAGCAGGCGCTCTTTGTCAAGAACCGCTTGATGTACGATATGCTGTTCAATCAGCTGAACTCCGAGTTCTCGCTTATGCGAACGGCTTTAAGGAAATCATAACCGCATATACATATAAAGGTATCTACTTATGTCATTTCTATCAAGGCTCGATATATCCGTTTCGGGAATGATGGCGGAGCGAATACGCGCCGACGTTATCGCGCAAAACGTGGCGAACGCCACCACCACGCGCACCGAGGACGGCACTCCCTATAAGCGCAAGATGACGGTGTTTGCCGAATACAAACCCTACACCAACATCGACGTACACAAGCCGATTGAGTTCGGCAGTATACTGAAGCAGTCGCTTGAAGAACGACGCGCAAAGCGATACGAGGGAGTTCAAGCGGTGCAGATAGTCGAGGACCAAACGCCGCTGACCCCTGTCTACGACCCGACTCACCCCGACGCGAACGAAGAAGGGTACTACTATCTGCCAAACGTCGATGTTCAGGAAGAACAAATTGATATGCTTGCGGCAACACGAGCATACGAGGCGAACTACGCTATCTTTGAGGGGCTTGTCAGCATGTCGCAAAAAGCCCTGACTATGGGAAAATAACCACATAACATAGGTGACAACAATGGAATTCACACCAATAAGAAATCGAATCGTTCCAATGGAATCGATTCTGTCACGGATTGACGACCTGAACGGACTCGGCGACAAGTCAGCCGTACAGTCAAGCGAGAACCCGACGTTCGCCGATGTGTTCAGCGATATCATAAACACCGCAGTTGACGCGAACGCACAGAAGTCGCAGGATATGATTGACGTTATGCTTGGCAACACGGACGACATCGAGGGTATCCAGATGAACATAGCCAAAGCGGAAGTCGCAACCGAGTTGCTTGTCACGGTCAAGAACTCCGTGGTTGACGCGTATAATGAAATAATCAGAATGCAAATCTAAAAGCGCAACGTCTAACAAAAAGAATCTGAAAGAAGTGGCTCACAAGAATGAATAAAGTAACGGAAACCGCGGGCAGAGCATTCACCTTTGTCAAAGACAAGTGGCTCGCCACAACTCGGACGTTCAAGGTGATACTGATAGCGGTGGCGGCGGCGGTTATTCTCGCAATCGCTATTCTCGCGGCGATAATGGGGCGAACCGACTATGAGGTTCTCTACACGGGAATGTCGGCGGAAGAAACCGCCGAGGTTATCACGGCACTGCAGACACTTGGCTATACGGACATACATACAGGGATAAACGAGATTTCCATTCCGTCAGCAAGTGTTGACACGGCACGAATGGATTTGGCGATACAGGGTTTCCCGAAAAGCACATTCAACTTTGACCTTTGGGCAAACAGCGTTGATATGTTCTCAACCGACGGAGAGAAGCAGGAAATTAAGCGGCAGCAGCTGATACTTTGGCTTCGTGCCGCCCTCAACACTCTTGACCCCGTCGTCGATTCGACAGTCATCATCTCAATGGGAGAGAAAGACAACTACACGCTCAGTTCCGACAAAGAATCCGCTCGTGTTTCGATTACACTTAAGCTGAAAGAGGACAAGAAGCTCAAGACCGACCAGATTGAGGGTATATACAACCTTGTGGTCACAAGCGTGCCCGGTCTTGAACGCGAACAGATAACGATAGTCGGCACAGACGGCATAAAGCTGACGCCCGAAGACGCGCCAAACGGCAGCGAAGAGCTGGTTCTCCTTGAGGAGAAGTACAGCACGCAGCTTGCGCTTCAACGCGACATACAAGCGGAGCTGAAGCAGGCGTTGACCGACAGTTTAGCGGTTGCGTTCCGTAAGTTCAGCCTCAACGTCAACGTAACGCTTGACTTCAACAACGAGTTGACCGAAGAAACGATATATTCACCATCGAACCCGAACGTGCAGGACCCGACACGCGGCGGCATGGTGTCGAGTGAGGTGGACAAGTACGCATACGGGGCAACAGCGGCGGAGGGCGGCGTGGTCGGCACAACGGTGGACGCCGATATCAGCCCCGATTACCCGACGATTCCCTACGACCCGAACGCCGACGTCTACGCCGACCGTGAAAAGACGGTGGAGTACAAAGTCAATGAGTTAAAGCGGCAGTACACCAAGGATACATACGCTATCTCAAAGATAACCGCTTCTGTTTATCTCGACGAAACAGCGATGTCGGCGGACGAACTGGCGAACCTTGAGCGATATGTGGCGACCTCAATCGGCACAACACCAGATATGGTGACGGTGCTTGCAAGGCCGTTCGCGCTTACGGCAATCAGCGACAACGTAGACATCGGTATGCTGCCGACAGCGGCAAACCGCAACCTGCTGATATTCATCATCATTGCGCTCGGCGCTCTCCTCGTTATACTGTTCCTCCTCGCGATAATGACGGGCGGCTCAAAGAAACGCCGCCACGTCAAGGCGAGATACGCGGGGGCAGTCGCGGCAAGCGGTTCAGGCACGGGCAGAACCTACGAGGAGGACCTCTTCGGTTCAGCAACTAAGGTGTCGAGTGTCGGCAGTGAACCCGCGACAGCGGAAAGCTTCAACCTGCAGTCACTTCTCGGCGATGGCGGTGAAACAAAAGAGAACGTGCTTAAAACCGAGATTAAAGACTTCGCGAAAGCAAACCCCGACATCGTGGCACAGCTTATCAGAACTTGGATGCGCGAATGAGCGTGAGCAGCAGACTCGCATAACTTCAAAGATACAGACACAACATATACAAAGGGATACTCGTTATGGCGGAAAGAGCGGAAATCACCCCACTGCAAAAAGCCGCGCTTGTCATCTCGTCGCTTGGAGCGGAGAACGCTTCGTCGGTGTTCAAGAGCCTGACGGACGAAGAAATCGAGATGATTACCCTCGAAGTCGCAAAGATGGACTACTGGCCAATGGAAGTAGTCGAGGGGGTTCTGAACGACTTTTACGAGATGTGCCTGACCCAAAAGGTTATATCAGAGGGTGGGGTCGAATATGCGCGCGAGGTGCTTGAAAAGGCGTTCGGGCAGCAACAAGCGGCGCAGATGTTCGAGAAAATCACGAAACAGCTGAAAGCAAAGTCTTTCGCGTTCGTAAGAAAAGCCGACTATAAAAACCTGCTTGCGATTGTGCAGAACGAACACCCGCAGACAATCGCTCTCATTCTCTCTTACGCGAGAAGCGACCAGTCGTCGTCAATCCTCGGCGAGTTGTCAAAGGATTTGCGGATTGAAGTCGTTGAACGTATGGCAAAGATGGATGCCGCAAGCCCGGACGTGGTGCGTTCAATAGAAGCGACACTCGAACGTAAGTTCGCTTCTCTTGTCACAATGGATAGTATGGAAGTCGGCGGTGTGAACTATGTCGCCGAAGTGCTGAACTCAGTAGACCGTGCGACAGAGAAGCAGATATTCGACGAACTGACGCGGCGTGACCCAATGCTCGCCGAACAAATCAGACAACGTATGTTCGTGTTCGAGGATATCATTTCACTCGACAGCCTCGCGATACAGGCGTTCCTGAAGGAAGTCGACTCGAAAGACCTTTCCGTTGCAATCAAAGGCTCCACCGCGGAAGTCGCCGAGGCGATATACGCGAATATGTCGAGCCGCCTCAAGGAATCAACGCAGACAGACGTTCAGTATCTCCACAACGTCAAACTTCGCGACGTGGAAGAAGCGCAGCAGCGAATCGTTGCGATTATAAGAAAGCTTGAGGACGAGGGCGTCCTCACTATCAGCAAGGGCGGCGGCGACCAAGTGATTGAGTAAACCACGCCTCAAGGAAACCAAAATGACTAAACCTGTTCTAAAGCAAAGCGGCGGTATGATTTATATGAGGGGCGGCACATCAGCCGCCCCTGTACTAAAGCAGAACGAATTCACCGCGACGCGCGACATACCTGTGCAGAGCAAACTCGTCAGCAAGTTCAACCCGAAGCCGCTTGCTCCCGAAGCGGAGGAAGAAGAAGCCGAGAACACAGGTAAAGGCGGCTATGGCAACCGCTCCGTCCTTGACGACACAACGCGTGTGGGTCAACACGCTTATGTCTGGGAGGACTTCGGCGAAAAAGGGCAGCAAGCCGACACCGAGAAAGGCAGCGGCAAAGTGATAAAAGCGCCGCCGCCGCTTCCATCAAGAGAAGAAGTCATCGTGGAATACGAAAAGCTGAAGCAGTCGTACATCAACGAGGGCGAGTATCTAAAGAACGAAGCCGAGTCGCGGGCGCGTGGTATGATTGAGAAAGCGCAGGCGGAACTACGCGCAATGTATATCGACGCGGAACGCGAAGCGGTAAACACACAGATTGAAGCGGAGAAACAAGCCGCCGAGATGATGGAGCGGTCGCGCGCCGAGGGATACGCGGACGGATACGACGACGGCAACACGAAAGGTTATCGTGAGGGACTCGGCAAATGCAAAGCCGCACTGAAAGAGCTTGCGGTCCTGCTTGACGAAGTGCCGAAAGCAAAAGACGAGATATACAAAGAATACGAGCACGACTTGTTTGATTTGGTGTTCACAATCTGTTCAAAGGTTACAGAGGACAGCCTAAAGCAAAAGGACAAGAACGTCATTCAAAAAATGCTTAAAACAGGAGCAAAGCAGTTTAGAAATGCCGAGTTTGTTCGCGTCAGTATCTCAAAACTTGACGCAGACGAAACAGCCGAAGCCGACCTTGAGCTTCTGAAGCGGTGCTTCCGTGACGAGCAAACGATTGAGATTGAGATACTGAAAGACGCGGCTCGCGGCACGGTGATTATCGAGGACGACAAGGGCAGCGTCGATATGTCGATGAAAACTCAACTTGAGATGATAGAAATGCTCGGTAAAGGAAAATTCAGGAACACGAAGCCGTAAACATTCATTTATAGGCACAATTTGGACTTAAAAGGCTTTTCAACGGCACTCCGCGACTTTGACTCGGTTCGGCGTGAGGGCAAGATAGAGAAACTCATCGGAATGACGATTGAGTCAACAGGACCTGTCTGCAATGTCGGCGATGTCTGCAAGATATACGCCAAAGACGGAAGCGGACACATTCTGTCAGAAGTCGTGGGGTTCAATCAAGGCAACGTGCTTCTTATGCCGTACACCGACATTGAGGGCATAGGACCCGGCAGCCGAGTTGAGAACACGGGCGACAAACTGATGGTGAAAACCGGGCAGTCACTGCTTGGTCGTATCATCGACGCGGTGGGCAATCCGCTTGACGGCGGCGCAATGCCTGAATACACAGGCGAGTTCCCGATAACGGGAATCCCTGCCAACCCACTCACTCGGCCGAAGATTGCCGAGCCTATTCAGCTTGGAGTGAAAGCGATTGACGGACTGCTGACACTTGGCAAAGGGCAGCGTATCGGGATATTCGCGGGTTCGGGCGTCGGTAAATCGACGCTTATGGGAATGATTGCGCGTAAAGTCAAGGCCGACCTCAACGTAATCGCTCTTGTAGGAGAGCGTGGGCGTGAGGTCCGCGAGTTTATCGAGAACGATTTGGGCGACGAGGGAATGGCGCGGTCTGTCGTTGTGGTCGCCACGTCTGACCAACCCGCGATGATGCGAAACAAATGTCCACTCACCGCAACGGCGATAGCCGAATACTTTATGAGGCAAGGCAAAGACGTGCTGCTGATGATGGACAACCTCACAAGGTTCGCTATGGCTCAACGTGAGGTGGGGCTGTCAATCGGCGAGCCGCCAATCGCGAGAGGTTACACGCCGTCAATCTATTCGGCAATGCCGAAACTCCTTGAGAGAGCGGGTTGCTTTGAACTTGAGGGCGAGGGACGAACCAAAATCGGCAGCATAACAGGGATTTACGCCGTTCTTGTTGAAGGCGACGACACGAACGAGCCGATTGCCGACACGGTGCGTGGAATCATTGACGGGCACATTGTGTTGTCGCGGAAAATCGCAGCGAGAAACCATTATCCCGCGATTGACGTACTCGGCAGTGTGTCGCGACTGATGACGATAATATGCCCGCAAGACCACCAAGACGCGGCGAACCGTATGCGGAACCTTATGGCTCTATATGAAACAAACGCCGACCTTATCACAATCGGCGCGTATAAGAAAGGCACGAACGCCGCTCTCGATGAAGCAATCGGCAAAATGGACAGCATAAACGGGTTCTTAACCCAGAAAGTGAAAGAATCGTTCGACTTGAACGACACTGTTCGTATGCTGAAACGAGCAATCTCGTGAGAAAAACAAAATGAAAAAGTTTACGTTTTCACTTGCTCGGCTGAAGAAATACCGCGAGCAAATGCTTGAGAGCGAGAAAAATCGCCTCGGCGAGCTGCGTTCACAGCTGAATGCCCTCAACCGCGAGCTTGAAGCGATACTCGCTCAAGTTGAACGCGAGAACGACGGGATACGCCTGTTGTTCACGGGGGGGACGTCACAGCCGAACGAGATAGGTTTGCGCAAACGCTTTGTCACTTCGCTTCAAGCCAAAGCGGAGGAACAGCGAATCAAAATCATCGGGAAAGAACGCGAGGTTGAGGTACAGCTGAACGTCGTCATTGAAGCGACCAAAGACACCGAAACGCTGTCAAAATTGGAAGAACATCAGCTTGAGGAGTACCGCAAAGACGAATTAAAAGAAAACGAACTCTTTATAGAAGAGTTCGTTTCCAACCGAATTATCTCAAACAGTTAAGTGATTATTCAATGCCCTTCCCCCTTTGGTGGGGGAGGGGCATTGCTGCTTCACTGTTTGCTTAATTACTCATACGGTTTCCATTCAGTGACAGCGACCACACCGACCGCTACTCTGTCGCCGATAAACGTATAGGTCAGCCCGCCAAACACCGCTGTTCTCACCGTGTCAACATCGGGATAATCGTAGAACTTTTGAAGCCCAAGCGGAATAAACCCACCGTTTTCGACGTACTTGTAGGCGGCAATCGCCGTGACGTTCGAGAAACCGTCGTTGTAGGAGAAAGGCGCGACAACAAGCCCGGTGCCGAAATCCGCGTATAGTGCTTGCGGCGTTTTCTCCGCCACGGAAGTAACCAAATAATCCGCGTCGCCGTCAAACAGGCTTGCCTTGACGGCGTTTTCTTCTTTCAAGCCGTCCGTATCTTTGCGGAACACGCCGATTCTGTCGCCTGTCGATTCAATGAAGCGGCTTGGCCCAAACGCCGCGCCTTTCACCGAATAGACCGCTTCGTTTTGAATCGTGGTGGGCAGCGGCTCGCCGAGTTCCGCGGTGTCAAAGATATAGAGCGCGTTGCCGACAAAGTAAACCTGCGACTCACACAAAAGCACCGCCTTCACGTCCTCCGCGCCCGCGATAGCCACCGCTTCGCCTTTAATATCAAGCTCATTGTCGAGGATATAGAGCGTGTGAGATGTTGCGGCACGATAAACATTGTCGCTGAAGTCAGCGGCTATGATATCTCCGTCAAAGTCGGTTGACAACGAAGCCGTCATATCGGCGGTGTCAATCGGCACGAGTGTGGTGCCGCTTTTGCTGTGTTGCAAAAGCAGAATCTTCTCGTTTGACACGCAGGCGTTCGCTGTTTTGCCGCCTGTGACGCCGAAAACACGCGGTTCATCCGCCAGTTTCGCCGTCACGGTCACCGAGGCGTTGTCCGTGCCGTATGGCAGGAACATCTCGCTGTGAGTCAGCGGCAACCTTGCGCCGCCGTCACGTGATATGCTTGGGATATAAGTTTTTTCGATAAACGGAAACTGAAGCGTGACGGCGCGGAAATCCGTGA
Source organism: Oscillospiraceae bacterium (assembly GCA_031260665.1). Lineage (GTDB taxonomy): Bacteria > Bacillota > Clostridia > Oscillospirales > Ruminococcaceae > Ruminiclostridium_E. Next base: position 12,095 of record JAISLD010000021.1, read on the forward strand.
CTATGTACGCCGTGTCGTTGCCGGAGAGCAGGTTGTTGAAGCTTCCGTCAATAGATAACTCGTAAATCAAAGCGAAGTCAACCGCGTCGTAAACACGAACAGACGTGAAGTCGCGTTCATAGTTGACGGCGACTGCCGAGTCTCTGTCTGTCGCGGTTTCGCCGCTTTGTTCCTCATAAAAGTCTGCGTATTTGCCGCCGCTCACCGCGAACAGGCGGTCTTTCAGAAGCAGCACGCCATACAAACCGTCGGCAAAGGTTTCCTGTGCAATCAAGTTCACGTCAGCGGAAAGCGGAGCGTAAACACGAAGCGACTTCTTGTCGGTCGCGTTGAATATATACTTGCTCGTTTGAACAAAGTCGGTGAGGGTCTGCTGCTGTGGCTGCTTTTGTGTCACAAAACGCCCGGCTGTCACGCCTGTGGTGTCGCGTTCAAGTGAGAAGCCGCGTATCGCTTCGGCGTATGACTCGCGGGTCGCGGGTTGGGTGTAGGTTATCGCTTTGCGTGGCTTTGCCCCGTCACGAAACGAGGTGGTGGCGACGTCAATATTCATCACAAACACGGCAAGCACCATTGACAGCCCGACGACCACGCTGATGATTGTGTAGATTAGGTTCAGCTCACGAGGCGGGTCGTCATAATCAACGTCGTCAGATTCATAAGGGTTGTCGTCGCGGGAGAGCCGCCTTGGCTTCTTCGCGGCTTTGCGTAGAGTTGAATTGTCACGTGCTTCTTCTTGTTTATAGTTCTCAAACGCGTTCTTTCGTTTGTCAGCAGGCGTGACGTTGATTGACGAAGTATCAAAACTGATGTCGCCCGTTTCGTTCTCGGGGAGTTTCCGTTTGTCGGCGAATCCGCGTGATGTTTGGCTTATTTCCTCAGGGGTTGGCGTGTGGAGAACAGGCGCGTGATGTTCTAAACCCTGCCGCTTTTTCATAGGTTCGTCATAAGCGCGTTGAAGCGAACCGGGTAGCTCAAACTTCATCTTCGAGAACTTCGCCGCTTGTTCAAGTATCACGGCGAAGTCGTGTTCATCTAACACCGAGTTGTCGAGAATTTGTATCAATCGTTCGGTTGTGAGGTTCTGGCTGTCGCGTATTTCGTTGAAATCCGCGGTGCTTATCCGTGTGTTGCCAAGCAAGTGAAGAAACTCCTTGCCTGTCAACCGCGATTCTTTTATCTTACCGAGAAATTCGCGTGATGTCATATCGTGTCCTTAATAGAAGTATACATTGTCAATTATATCATATAGCGTTGCATTTATCAACATATATATGATATAATGATAATAGTTCTGCCTACAGTATATCTTTTTAAGCGTGGGCTTTGCGCACGGGCTCGCCCCGTTGGGGCAACCGCCCTCTGATACGCAATTATATCATATCTGCGATATGATATAATGTTAATAGCTCTGCTACAGTATATCTTTTTAAGCGTGGGCTTTGCGCACGGGCTCGCCCCGTTGAAGCAACCGCCCTTTTATGCGCAATTATATCATATCTGCGATATGATATAATGATATTCTATTCGGTATATGCCGCTTAATCGGCATATCATTATATAATGAGGATATATGGAGTTTCATTACAAAGCCTTTGAGATAAACGGCGGCACGGTGACCTACCGCTTTGAGATGAACGGACACGAGTTTGCGCCAACGTGGGACTTCGGCAGAGAGATACCGACCACGGCGTTCTTTCGCCGCGCCGTGTTTGATTTGGGAATGGTTGAACTCGTGAGCTACTGGAAAGCCTGTTGCCCCAAAGATGTCGTGATATCGTGCGGTATTCTTGACGACAGCGCCGCGTTGTTCTGGAAGAAACTATACCGAAACGGACTCGGCGAGTTTTTCTTTCGAAACAACATCACACCGAGTGACGACTTCATTCGCTTTCATTCAAACGGACAAACTTTTGAGAAAGCCTGTTTGGATAAAAAACTCTGCGGCAATCTTATCCCCGTGGGGGGCGGCAAAGACAGCATTGTCACAATGGAACTGCTGAAAGAAACACGCGAACACGACCTTGCCTATCTTGTCAACCTGCGTGGCAAAGCGAAGCAGACCGCGGAACTCGCGGGGTTTGCCGATAACAACATCATCACAGCAAAACGGACAATCAGCCCCGAGCTGCTCAAGATGAACCAAGACGGCGCACTGAACGGGCACACGCCGTTTAGTGCTGTAGTGGCGTTCTCGGCGAACATCTGCGCCGCGTTGTATGGGAAAAAGTATGTCGTGTTGTCAAACGAATCGAGTGCCGACGAGGGCAACACAGACGGGGTGAACCATCAGTACAGCAAAAGCACAGAGTTTGAGCAGGATTTCCGTGAATACATCGCGAGTTATTACGATAACGCGCCGCGATATTTCAGCTTGCTGCGCCCTCTCTCTGAGTGGCAGATAACGAAGCTGTTCGTGAAACACGAGCGGTATTTCACGGCGTTTTTAAGTTGCAACTTGGGTTCAAAGGCCGACAAGTGGTGCTGTGACTGTCCCAAGTGCCTCTACATCTATATTATGCTTGCCGCCTTTCTTGACGACAAGAAACTTGAGAACATCTTTGGTGAGAACCTGCTTCAAAAGCCGACAATGGAGCGGACTTTGCGTGGGCTGCTCACACCAAACGAAGTCAAGCCGTTTGAATGTGTCGGCACCTACGAGGAGATAAACCATGCGCTTTTCCTCACGTTGCAGCACCGCGATTATATACCGATAATATGCAAAAATTATTCAGGCGAGTTTTCACCTGATATCGACGACAAGTGGAACGGCAAGCACTTCATTCCAAACGAGTTCATCAGATACTTTCCGCTTGGAATGTCCGCGCTTGAACAAATACGCGGGTTCTTCAGCGGCAAACGCGTGCTGGTGCTGGGTCTTGGACGTGAGGGACGTTCGACACTTCGGATACTTCGCTCCTGCGACTGCTTTGTCGGTGTGGCTGACGTGAACGAGCAAGACGTGCCGTCTTTCGTCAAAGCAACGCATTTCGGTGAAACATATCTCGACTTTATGCAGGATTATGACATAGTTATGCAGTCTCCCGGTGTTGCGCTCTTTGGAAAAGATTTTGGTAACATCTGCTCACAAACAGAGCTTTTGCTTCGCTTTTGCGGTGGCAACGTCGTCGGCGTCACAGGGACAAAAGGCAAGTCCACCACATCGTCAATGCTGTTTCATATACTGAAGCAGCACGGCAACGACGCCTTTCTTATCGGAAACATCGGCGTTCCTCCGCTTCAGCGGTTGACGCGGTTCAACGATGATTCTGTGTTGATATGCGAGTTGTCGTGTCATCAGCTTGAATACGCGTGTCATTCGCCGCACATTGCAATACTCCTGAATGTTCTTGAAGAACATTTAGACCACTACAAAGACTTTGCCGCGTACAAGTCGGCGAAAGAGAACATCTTTCGTTATCAGACTGCCGACGATGTGCTAATCCGCGGCGTGGGCTTGACCTGCGGCACATTGTCGCGGCAATACACCTGTTCGTTTGAAGAAAACGCCGACATCACACCGGAGCAGATTGTCGGTGAGTCGGTTGCGGTCACATCGGGGGCAAAAGGGCGGCACAATCAGCTGAACGCGGCTGTCGCGATGTTTGCCGCGAAGCAAGCCGCCGATGTTTCGCTTGATATATCGGCAAAGTATCTCGAGAGCTTTGTCGGTTTGCCGCACCGGCTTGAGGAGCTTAGGATTCGTGACGGACGCGTCTTTGTGAACGACAGCATCAGCACAATCCCAAACGCCGCGATAATGGCACTCGAAACTTTCCCCGATACCGACACGCTGATTGTCGGCGGTATGGACCGAGGAATTTCTTACGACACGCTGATAAAGTTCTTGACAACATCGTCGGTGAAAAACCTCGTTTGCTTGCCGAACACAGGCAAAATCATCGGAGAGCCGCTGAAAGATGTGCTTAACGTCCGCTTCGCCGCCGATATGGAAAAAGCGGTGGCGTATGCGCTTGAGGTCACAACATCGCGGTGCGTGCTGTCGCCTGCCGCCGCAAGCTATGGGTTTTATAAAAACTTTGAGGAAAGAGGGGAACACTTCAAGTCGCTTGTGCTTGATATTAAGTAACCTGTTCGTGTTCGTTCACACAATGTCAACCGCTGAAACGCGTATGCCGAAGGTCATACCCCTCGGGGCACAGGCGGGCGACCGAAAAGCCCTTCGCTCCCGCAGGAGAGGAATATCTTAAAGCAAATACAAGGCAATCTGTGCTTGCTCAACAAATTACACAAAGATTTCGCCAAAATGTTGACAAAGTTCTGCAAATATGATATACTGATACGGTAAACTCTGAAGATGTATCTAATAGGCAACTTTGCCTGTGATATATATGGAGTCATAATGAAAGGAGTCATAATGAATCCGTACAGTTTGCCTGAAGAAGAAGAAGTCGCGGAAGAACTCCCGTGGCTTGTATTCAAGCTTCACAACCTTGCTTACACCATCAACAGCCACATCGTCACCTCAATCGTGCAGATTCCCGACACAATCACGCCTGTTGCTTCCGCACCCGAGGAGTTTCGCGGTGTGCTGAACTTTCGCGGCGATATCCTTCCGATTCTCGACTTGAGGAAGTTCTTCGGTGTGGTATCGCGTGACAGTGAGGTCGAGTCGTATGTCGAAGCGTTTGCCGAAGCCAAGGTTATTCACTCGGCGTGGCTTGCCGACCTTGAACGCCACCTCACAAGCGGCGAACGCTTCACTCAGGCGTTCACACAGAAATCCTGCAAGTTTGGCGCGTGGGCTGAAGCGAAGCAGAAAAGCTCGTCGTTGTCGGGCAGCGCTTCGGCGCTTACAGAGCTTTTGTCGCACCACAGCGTGTTTCACCAAGCTGCCGAACGGTTCTTCCGCACCGTGACGAACACGAAAGAGAGCAACTACGGTCAGCTTCTCGACAGTGTGGCGTATACGGCACTGAAGAACAGCGCGAACACCTTCTTCGATGAGCTTGACTCAACCGCCGAGGAGTTCAAAGAAACCGTGAACGAAATGGTTGTGGTTGTAAACGACGACCAACACTCGCTTGGCTTTGTCGTCGATGAAGTCGTCGCGGTAGATGAGCTTGACATACTGAGTGCCGAAAAGAAGTTCCCGACGTTCCAAAAAACAAAGTTCTTCAACGGTGTGGCTCACAGCGCAAAGATTCACGGCGACATTCTCTTGGTGAACGAAGATATTCTTCTTGCGTCGCTTGATTCCTACGACAGCAGCAAGAAATAACGCAAAACAAACAGCAACGCCCCCATAATCGGGGGGCGTTTTTTGTTGCAAAATGGGAATACTATGTTAACAACTTAGTCGCATATACCGAAGGTCAAGCCCTCACTGCCGTGACGGCAATAAGCCAAAGCGACACGTTGCTTATAGCCAGTTAAACTCAAACCACTAAAGTGTTTTGAGTTTTCGCCGCGAAGCGGCGGCGCGGCTGTGCCGCGCACTGGCGTATCAGGACGGTTAAATCCGCTCCTGCGGAGCGGTAGCCGCTGAAAGCGGCTATAAAAACGCTTTAGCGTTTTTAATTTAACCTGCTATACTGCGTAACCACATAAAAACTCATCGAGTTTTTATGTGCGGCACGAAGTGCCAATGCCGCGAAGCGGCGTGTTACGCTTGTGTGCGGATTAACTCGGCGGCGTAGCCGCGACCGCCGCGAAGCGG
>JAISLD010000025.1 GCA_031260665.1 Oscillospiraceae bacterium
AATCACAATGGATAACGAAAAATTAGACGGACTTTCCCTTGACATAGAAACCGCCGAGCGCGATAAGCTACGCGCGGTGTTCCCGTCGTGTTTCACGGACGGCAAACTCGACATTGACAAGCTGCTGAACCTTTGTGGCGAGTACATCTCCGACGATTTTGAGAAGTACGAGTTTCGGTGGAAAGGCAAAACCGAAGCCCTGCGCCTTGCCGCCAAGCGTTCGGCGGGAACTTTACGCCCCGCGCCCGACGAGAGCGTGGACTTTGACACGACACAGAACCTCTACATAGAGGGCGATAATCTCGAAGTGCTGAAACTTTTGCAGACTTCTTACTATCGCAAGGTGAAGATGATTTATATAGACCCGCCGTACAACACAGGCAACGACTTTGTGTACGCCGACGATTTCGCCGACCCGCTTGCGCGATATAAAGAGGTGACACAGCAGACCACCAAGAGCAACCCCGAAACAATGGGGCGGTTCCACACGAACTGGCTGAATATGATGTACCCGCGTTTGCGGCTTGCGGCGAATTTGCTCCGCGACGACGGTGTGATTTTCATATCCATTGACGATAATGAAGTGCGGAATCTTCGCATTATTTGCGACGATGTGTTTGGTGAAGAAAACTTTGTATGTCAATTCATTTGGAAATCAAAACTTGGTAAAGTTGGCACTACGTCAACAATATCATCTACACACGAGTATATTCTTTGCTATGGTAAACACGTTTCGGATTTGTCGTTTAAGATGATAGAGCGCACAAATGATGGTAGGCGCGAAAATTTGCGCCAATGGGGGCAAGCAGACCGCCGCGAAGATAGACCATCTATGTGGTATCCGATTACCATTAACGGTATTGATATTTATCCTATCAAAGAGGACGGCACGGAGGGACGGTGGCGCATTGGTAGAGAAACAGCTGACGAACTTTTGAAAAATGGTGCGTTGGAAGCCGTTCAAAAGGGTGATAGATACGATATATATAGGAATTTTGAAGCGGGGACTTCCGTTATTCCGTATGACACTATGCTATTGGACGAAATCGGAACAACGGCAAAGGGTTCATTGACATTGAAAGAATTGGGCTTAAACAAGTTGTTTGATTATTCTAAGCCTGTCGAACTGGTTAAGTTTTTCGCTAATTTATGCACAAGTGGCGAAGATATTATTCTTGACTTCTTCTCCGGTTCTGCAACCACCGCCCACGCGGTTATGCAGCTTAACGCCGAGGACGGTGGCAACAGGCGATTTGCGCTTGTGCAACTGCCCGAAGTCTGCGACGAGAAAAGCGAAGCGGCAAAGGCGGGTTACGCCAACATTTGCGAAATCGGCAAAGAGCGGATTAGGCGCGCGGCTTTGAAAATTCGGAATGCGGAATGCGAAATTCGGAATAGAAAGGACGAAAAACAGCTGACTTTGGGCGATAATTCCGAATTCCGAACTCCGAATTCCGCATTGGACACAGGTTTCCGTGTGTTCAAGCTCGACAGCAGCAACCTTAAACTGTGGGACGATTCGCCCATCAGCGGCGACGACGCGGTGACGCTGTTCACGCAACGGTTGTACGAGCATATCGACATTCTCAAAGCCGACCGCTCCGATACCGATGTGGTCTATGAGGTTATGCTGAAATTGGGGCAGGACTTGTGCGAACCGATTTTGCCGCTCAACATCAACGGCAAAACGGTCTACGGCGTATGCAATGCACCCGACGAACAAGGGCGGCGCAACGCGCCGTTTTCGCGAAGCGAAAATGCCGGCGGGACGTGAAATTTGCCGTATGCTTGACACAGCACTTCACGCCGGAGGACGCGGAAGCTCTCGCGGAATACGCGCCGGGGCGTGTTATCTTCGCCGACCAGTGTTTCGATAACTCGACGGATAAGAGCAACGTCAAACTGACCTTGCGTGACAAGGGCATAACGATAAAAACTTTATAAATTGAATTACGAACGCACGCGTTCGCAATTGAGAGGCGGTAAAAAATGAACGAGCTAAACAATCTTAATTCAATGTTTTTAACGGATATGCGCGGCATTGTGTTGGACGCGAGGAACAATGCCGTTAAAAGCGTTGAGTTTGTCAGGGTACAGATGTACTGGCGGCTTGGCGAACGCATTTTCGTTGAGGAACAGCGAGGACAAGACCGCGCCGAGTATGGAAAATACATCATTAAAAATTCAGCGGCAAACCTTGAAGCGGAGTTTGGGAGTGGGTTTTCCGTGCGTCAGTTGGAATTGGCGCGTCAATTTTACAGGGTTTATCCGATAGTGAACGAGCTACGTCCGCAATTAAACTGGTCACAGTACCGTCTGCTCATTCGCATTGACGACGATTACAAGCGCGAGTATTACGAGCTTGAATCGGTAAACAACGCTTGGACGGGACGCGAAACGGAGCGGCAAATCAATTCGCTTTTGTACGAGCGGTTGCTTATGTCAAACGACAAGGAGAGCGTCGTCGCGGTCGCAAGAAAACAACGAATCCCGCAAACGCCGACAGAGATTATCAAAGACCCGATGATACTTGAATTTTTAGGCTTGAAGCGCGACGCGGCGTACTACGAAAAAGACGTTGAAACGGCTTTGATTACGCACTTGCAGGAGTTTCTGCTTGAAATGGGCAACGGCTTTTCGTTTGTTGCGCGACAAAAGCGACTCTTGCTTGAAGATGACGAGTTTTTCGCAGACTTAGTGTTTTATAACCGCCTGCTCCGCTGCTTTGTTGTGATTGAGATAAAGAACCGAAAAATCACTCACGCGGACTTAGGACAGCTTCAAATGTACGTCAACTACTTTGACCGCGTAGAGAAACTGCCCGATGAGAACGCGACCGTGGGAATTTTGCTCTGTACGGCTAAAAACGATACGGTGGTGAAGTTTTCTCTGCCGGAGGACAACACGAACATTTTGACGAGCAAGTATCAGCTTTATCTGCCGTCCGAGCAGGAACTTATCGAAGAAATTGAGGAAGTTATAAACCTCGCGGAACAAGCGGGAACGGAGGGTGACGATGAAACTTAAATTCAAAAATCAAGCCTTTCAGACGGATGCAGTAAACGCCGTCGTTGACCTTTTTCGCGGACAAGATAAACGGCGGGATACGTTCACCATCACGAACGAATTGCAGTTGGATATAGATGGCGGGCTTGGCGTTCGCAACGCTCTGACGCTGACCGATGAACACCTTGCCGACAATATGCGCGAGGTTCAAAAGCGGCATAGTTTGCCCCTCACGGACGATTTAGCGGGCAATCACTTTTGCGTGGAAATGGAAACAGGTACGGGCAAAACTTACGTCTATACAAAGACGATTTTCGAGCTTAACAAGCAGTATGGTTTCACGAAGTTTATCGTCGTAGTGCCGTCCGTCGCTATCCGCGAGGGTGTTTACAAGTCGTTTCAGATTACGGCGGAGCATTTCGCGGAGCAATATGATAATGCGCCCTGCCGCTGCTTTATTTACGATAGTAAAAAACTGTCGGCGGTGCGTGTGTTCGCCACATCGAGCGACATTGAGATTATGATTATCAACATTGACGCGTTCAAGAAAAGTGAAAACGTCATCAACCAAGAACACGACAAACTATCGGGCGCGGCGGCGATTAACCTTATTCAAGCCACAAGCCCGATTGTGATTATAGACGAGCCGCAAAGCGTGGACAACACGCCCAAAGCGAAAGAAGCGATTGCGACCCTGAATCCGCTGTGCGTGTTCCGCTATTCGGCGACACATAAGGAGAAAATCAATTTGCTGTTCCGTCTGACCCCCGTGGACGCGTATCAAATGGGACTCGTTAAGCAGATTTGCGTGTCGAGCAATCAAGTGGAGAGCGACTTCAATCGCCCGTATATTCGGCTTGTAAGCGTGAATATGGATAATGGTTTTAGCGCGAAAGTGGAGATTGATAAGACCCAAAAGAGTGGTGTGACGCGGAAAGTCGTCACGGTTAAACCCGGCGCGGATTTATATACCCTGTCCGGCGAACGCGAGTTATACAAGGGCTATGGGATAGCGGGGATTGACTGTACGCCCGGTTTTGAGGGCATAGAGTTTTCCGACAGCACAATTCTGGCACTCAGCAAAGCGATGGGCGATATAGACGAAGCCTTGATTAAACGCGCCCAAATTCGCCGAACGATTGAAGCGCATTTAGAAAAAGAACTCCGCTACACCGAAAAAGGTATCAAGGTGTTGTCGCTGTTTTTTATTGATGAAGTCGGCAAATACCGTACCATTGAGGGCGAAAAAGGAGTTTACGCCGTGATGTTTGAGGATTGCTACGCCGAACTTATGGCGTTGCCGAAATTCGCCGCGTTGCGGGAACGGTTCAAGGCTGATGTGTCCGTAGTCCACAACGGCTATTTTTCGCAGGACAAGAAAGGCGTTTATAAGAATACAAAAGGCGATACGGTTGACGATTACGATACCTACAATACGATTATGAAAGATAAGGAGTGGCTGTTGTCGTTCGACTGCCCTCTCCGCTTTATATTCAGTCATTCCGCGCTGAAAGAGGGTTGGGATAACCCCAACGTGTTCCAAGTTTGCACGTTGATTGAGCAGAAGAGTGCGTTTACGGCGCGGCAGAAAGTCGGGCGGGGCTTGCGTTTGTGCGTCAATCAAGAAGGCGAACGCATTGAGGACAGAAACATCAACATCTTGCACGTTATGGCGAATGAGAGTTTCGCGGAGTTCGCGGAAAATTTGCAGAAAGAAATTGAAGCCGAAACAGGCGTAAAATTCGGCGTGTTGCAGTTGAGCTTGTTCAGCGGTCTGACGTTCACCGCGCCTGTGACGGAAGAAAAGAAAGTCACAGAGCATGAGGCAAAGGCAATCGCCGATTATGTAACGGCGTTGGTAACGAGCAAAACGGAACAGACGGAAACCGCCGAAGCCGTGCCTGTTCCCGCTCCTCCGGTTGAAATAATATCACCCGCCCTTGCACCTGTTATCGAAAAAGTTGTAGCCGCTGCGCAAATGGGCGCGGAAGTTACCGCTGAAAAAGTCGCGGCGATAACCTACACCGAAACGGCGCAAGTGGAGCAAATCGTCAGCTACAACGATGCGGCGGAGCTTTTGACGCACTTTGAGAAGAAAGGTTATGTTACCAAAAGCGGCACGATAAAGGACACGATGAAAGCCGCGCTTGCGGCGGGAACGCTTGATTTGCCCGCAAAATTTGAGGCGGCGCGTGAAAAATTTGAGAGCGTCATAAGCAAGGCGAACACACGCCCGATAGTCCACGACGCGTCCAAAGAGGTGCGCGTGAAACTGAAAAAGCAAGTCCTCATATCGCCGGAATTTCTCGCGCTTTGGGAGAAAATCAAGGGGCGCACGGCGTACCGCGTCCAAATTGACGAGCCGCTTCTTGTAGCGCGTTGCATAGAGCAGTTGCGACTTATGGAAAGCGTCCCGAAAGCGCGTATCGTCACGCAGACGGCGAATATCGACGTGCAAAACGCGGGCGTGAGCGGCTTTGAAACGAGCGTCCGCACGACAGATTTAGCCGACGAAGGGCATAAACTGCCCGAATTTCTGCGCGTTGTGGATAACGAGTGCTTTCTTTTGCAGACGACAGTTGCGGATATTTTGACGCAAAGCGGACGTGTCGCCGATTATCTCAATAACCCGCAGAGAATGGCTGAAATGTTTATCGAAACGGTGAAAGCCGTGCAAAATGGTATGGAGATTGACGGCATATGCTATCATCGGTTGTCCGGCGAGGAATACTACTTGCAGGAGATTTTCGACAGTGAAGAACTTATCGCTTATTTGGACAAAAACGCAGTCAACGTACAGCACAGCGTCTACGACTACGTTATCTACGACAGCGACACCGTGGAGCGTCCGTTTGCTGTCGCTCTTGACGACGACTCCGACGTGCGAATGTTTTTCAAGATTCCGCAGAAATTCAAGATTGAAACGCCAATCGGGACATATAACCCCGATTGGGCGGTGTATCTCGACAAAGACGGCGTAGAAAAACTGTACTTCGTGCTTGAAACCAAAGGCACTACGACGCTTGAGGGCTTGCGCGGCGAGGAAAAACAGAAAATCCATTGCGGCGAACGACACTTCGCAGCTCTGGACGAAGACGTTGTTTTCAGCGGAAAGCCTGTGCGCGACTGGCGTGAGTTTAAGGTAAAGGTGTGAAATGACTGAAACACGAAGATTTACAGACGCGCAAAAAGCCGAAATCAGAAGTTTGAAAGCACGATAGGCAGGAGGGAAACGAAATGAACGGTAAAATATTTGTCCTGCAAGATAGCGGGAAGCTGACGGCGTTGTCGCAAACTCCGTATTCAGACGAGGACTTGTTCCAACGCCTTATTGAGAAATACCCCGACATTCTCGCGGGCGAGCAGATAAACTCCGATAATCCCCGAAAGTGGATTCTCGTATCCCGCGAAATGGGCGTTCCCTCAGAGCAGGACAGCAACGCGCAATGGTTTCTTGACCACTTATTCATTGACCAAGACGCAATCCCCACGTTCGTTGAAGTCAAGCGCAGTACGGACACGCGTATTCGCCGAGAAGTTGTGGCGCAAATGCTTGATTATGCGGCAAATGCGGTGCAATATTGGCCGATTGAGCTTATCCGCGAGAAATATGAGAGCAATACGGCAAATGACGGAGCGGCTACGCTTGCCGACTTGGATGTGCCGCCTGACGGTGAAGATGATTTTTGGCAGCGAGTAAGCGTCAATCTCCGCGCAGGGAGAATACGGCTGATGTTCGCCGCCGACCATATACCGCCGTCTTTACAGCGCATAATCGAGTATCTCAATTCCCAAATGCGAGATACCGAAGTTTTGGGGCTTGAAATAAAACAGTTTCTTTCCGAGGACGGGCTGAAAACCCTTGTGCCTAATATCGTCGGCAATACCGCCGTAGCAAATCAAGCAAAACGTCAATCGTCAGCCGAATGGGACGAGGACAGCTTTTTACAGGCGACGGCAAAAACAAGCGGCGGCGAAATCGCCGATTTGTGCCGTAAAATACTGCGATTGTTCGAGTCGCTTGGCTGTGTAATATGGTGGGGAAAAGGGCAAACTTACGCGAGTTTTGTTCCCGAATATATCGGAAAAAGAAAACACCAGTTGCTTTCGGTGTACAGTCTGAAATCAACGACTATTGAGATATATTTCCAATATATGAAACCCCCGTTTAATACGCCTGAATATCGGGAAAAGTTCAAAAACGAACTTGAGCGGATACCCGGTTTCCGCATACCGGAAGCGAGAATTGATAAGCGTCCGAGTTTCCCCGCAAAGGTTCTGCTTGCGGATAACGCTTATACGGCTTTCGTTGGCGCGATAAAAGGCTATATTGAGGATATAAAAACTTCGGAGGAGGACGAAACGTGAAATCATATCGCAAAGAATTAAACTTCCACACCAAAACGCGCCGCGCCTACATCAACATCACGCCGCAAATTGAAGCTACGCTTGCCGAGGACACCTGTGTCACGCGGAATCCGCGAGGGCTTATGCCTTGTGAACGCGATGAACATCACGGCGAGCGTGTTCATCAACGACAACGAGGACATTCGTGTCACACGGTCTGCATTTGATTGGCTTGAAAAACGTGACACGAGTGTCCGCGCCAGAGAAACCCTACGACCAGTACGACCATAACGGCTACGAGGATAACGCCGATGCACATTTGAAACGCTCCGTTATGGGACGTGAAGTTGTTTTTGCTGTCACGAATGGTAATCTCGATTTCGGGACTTGGGAACAGATTTTCTACGGCGAATTTGACGACCCGAGCCGGGCTGGCAGTATGCGCGACAAGCGCGTACTCGTGAAGATTATCGGGGAGTGTTGTTAGTCACTATTACGAAAGGGTACGTTATTTAACTCCGCTCCATAATAACTAAGGGAACGCATAAAGCCCATAACACGGCGCAATCGCCGTGCTACGGGCTTTTTTATTTGCCTAAATGCTCGCGTGTTCGTATCTTTCTTACGACTTCCGTGGAGGCTTAATGCTGACGCTCGGTGTGACTTTTCTTTTGCGCGGATTATGTGCAATAGGTGTACAGCTAAACAGCGTCCCGCTTTTTTTACCATCTTTGTTAATCCGCATAATTTCCATATATTTATCAGCTATACTAAATCTGATAGGTGGGAAGTACAGTTTCATCTTTGCTGCGGGGTACGGTGGCGGAGTAAAAATTTTTTGAAAAGATTGTGCACCCACATAAAATCCATACATTTGCAAGTTATACTCATTATAGAATCAAGAAGGAGGTATCTACTGCCATTAGTGCTTGATAAAGTGCTTGATAAAGTTGTGCCGACTGCTTAACAGACCTAATTTCTTGCGCGCTGGCAACAACTAAAGCTCTCACATTTGCTTTTGACAGCCTGCTTTTAATGTTATAGGCAGTGTTGCTTTTTGCCGTAATGATAAGTGTTGTTTTCGATATTCTTTTGCTGTCGCGATAATATTGTTCAAATAAATTTTCAGGCAAAAGCATAGATTTTGCCTGCGCCTGTGCAAAATTTCGGCTTTTCACCGGCCCATAAGAAAGTTGGTATATTGGCACAACAAGCAACGACGTCAGCCGTGATGAAATCACAAGAGCGCTTTCGACAACCGCATAGTCTGATATATTGGGATTTTGCGCCAATGTTTCACAGATATTTGACACTTATTGCCTGCTTATGCCTAAGCTGTCAAACAAGCGACAACGAAGAACAACTCCTCCTCCCCCTCTTGATTGTTCTCTCACTTTGTGCTATAATGATTGTGTCAGTGCCCGACAGGCAAATAAGCCAACAGGGCAGGCTGCTGAAACGGCAGTCGCGAGAGTCACTCACAGCAATGAAGCACAAAGTTGAGGACACATCATATATGAATCAAACTAAGAGTATGTACATCGTTCTATCGGCAAGCCCGACTGTCCTGTCAAGGGCAATCCGCCGATTTATGGGCGACACATATAGCCACGCGGCTCTGTCTTTCGACGAAAACCTGACTTATATGTTCAGTTTCGGGCGCAGGCGTGCGTGGAACCCGTTCATCGGCTGTTTCAAACTTGAGAACATAGGCGAGGGTCTGTACAAGCGGTTTCGCTCTCTCAGCGGCATTATCATTGAAATCAAAGTCACGGAAGAGCAATACAACCTTGCCCGCCGCTTGACCTCAAGTTTTCTCCTCAACGCCGATACATATCGCTACAACTACCTCGGACTCGCGGGCAACTTGGTGGGAATCGACCACTACAGCAACACGCGTTTCTTCTGTTCCGAGTTTGTCTATCACATTCTTCACGAGAGCGGAATCTTCGACCTTGGGATACCGCGTGGGTTGGTGCGACCGCAGACTCTTCTTCGCTTAAACGGCGGCGTGGTCTACTCAGGCGACTTGAAGCAGTACCACACCGTAACAAGCACGATGACACACACGTTCAACACACCACGCAAATATCTCTCCGCTTCGCTGTGATGCTTTTCTCCCTCTCCCCCTTGGGGGAGAGGGCGGATATCAGTAAAACAGCTTTCTCCCCCGATAGGGGGGGAGAAAGCTGTTTGATATGTGCTTATAGGCTTCTTAGCCCATTAGCTTGTTGCCGGCCTCTGCAAGGGGCTTAGCCCTCGATTGTTTCCGCGAATATCGCGTTTGCTTTGTCGGCTTCTGTCGGCTTGTCGCCGTAAGTGAAAGTCGTGTTGCCGTTCTCGTCAACATCAATCGTTACATCGTTGTCGTCAATGTTCGGCACTTCGATTTGAACCGCGGTTGCCTGTTCTTCGTCTGTGATTTTGTCGCCGTAGTTGAAGGTGACAGCCACGCCGCCGTTCTCGTCAACGTCCACCGAGATATCGTTCGCGTTCTCGTCAAAGTTCAGCCCGCCGACTTCTATCGCGCCCGCTTTCTCTTCGTCTGTCAGCTCATCGCCGAAACTTACCGCCACAATGCCGTTCTCGTCAACGTCAACCGTGGCGTTCTCGTCAAAGTTCAGTCCGCCGATTTGAACCGCACTCGTTACTTCCGCTTCGCTTGGCGCTTCGCCTATGACGTCTTTAAGCAACGCGCCCCCGTTTGCCGCGAACGCCGTCACGCCTGTTACTGCCACTGCCGCTCCTACTGCGATTGCTACTGCCAATGTTTTCCGTTTCATTTTGTACCTCTTTCGTGTTTTGTTTTGTAGTGCTTTTGCTCTACTGGTGCTATTATAGCGTGTGAACCTTTAGCGAACCTTAAGATTCCCAAAGAATTTAGAAAGAAGTGTTACCATGAAAATCCTACTCGTGGAAGATGAGCGTTACATCGCCGAAGCGGTCGAGCAAGTGCTGAAGAAGAACAACTACAGCGTTGACTTGGCTTTTGACGGCGAGTACGGGCTTGACTGTGCGTTGTCGGGGATATACGACATCGTTGTTCTCGACATAATGCTGCCGAAGAAAGACGGCGTTGCGGTTCTGCGTGAGATGAGAAAGAGCGGAGTTAAAACCCCTGTGCTTCTCCTCACGGCAAAGAGCCGGATTGAGGACAAGGTGACGGGGCTTGACGCGGGTGCCGATGATTACTTAGCGAAACCATTTCATTATGACGAACTGCTTGCTCGGCTTCGCGCACTCGGCAGACGGCAAGAAGAACTGTTCCCCGACGGGATACTTGCGTTCAAAGGAATAGAACTAAACCCAAACACACTTATGCTGACTTCAGCCAAAGGGGACACAAAGCTGACTCCAAAGGAAAGCCAGATACTTGAGCTGCTGATACGAAGCAAGGAGATGACGATATCAAAGGAAACGATTATCGAGAAGCTGTGGGGCTATGAAACAGACGCGGAGGACAGCCACGTTGAGATTCACATGTCGAACTTACGCAAGAAGCTGAAGCAAGTGAACGCGGATTGTTCCGTCTATACTATAAGGAATGTCGGCTATGTATTGAAAGGATAGAGGATTGTTTAAGAAACTAAAGACGCAAATACTGTTTTTATGTATGACGCTGACCTCGCTGATTGTCGTCGTCACATTCGCCGCGATTTTCGTTATAACGCTGACCAATGAACGAACCGGCGAGAGTAAGCAGCTTGAAGAGATATTCGACTCGTATCATTCAAACAAAGGCAGTTTCACCGAAAGCATAACGCAGAGTTTCACCGCCTCGTTTGTCATAATGATAGACAAAGCAGGCGGCGTTTCGGATAAATCGTCGTCTGTAACAAAGCCCGACTCTTTCTATGAAGAAGCCGCAAAGGCAGTGAGCGAGCGAGCAACAGGTGAGATTAAGCTGAGTGGCAGGATTTGGAAGTACATCTCAGACGAACAAATA
This sequence comes from Oscillospiraceae bacterium, assembly GCA_031260665.1. Lineage (GTDB taxonomy): Bacteria > Bacillota > Clostridia > Oscillospirales > Ruminococcaceae > Ruminiclostridium_E. Next base: position 11,300 of record JAISLD010000025.1, read on the forward strand.
GAGGTGAAAGTAGAGTTTGACAATGATGAATCTGCGGTGATAAACACGGCAAACGTGGAAACAAAAGCGGCGTTCTTAGATGTGACGACCTCACGTGAAGCAACCACGCGGCTCGGTCGGCTGCTTGCTATATCGGCTGTCGTTGTGATTATCTTGATATTTTTTATCAGTCTGTTCTTCTCACGCAAAGCCGTGCGTCCCGCTGAAGAAGCGTGGGAGAAGCAAAAGCAGTTCGTTGCTTACGCGTCACACGAGCTGAAAACGCCGCTCACTATTATAATGAGCAACATTGGCGTGCTGACCGCAAGCCCTGATGAAACAGTCGCGAGCCAGATGAAGTGGCTGCAACGGATTCAGTCGGGGTGCGACCGAATGAACGGATTGATAAAAGAGCTTCTTCTGCTTGCGCAAATGGACGCGGAACACGAAACAAAAGCGGAAACTTTCAGTATCAGCGAAGTGCTGACCGATTTGTTATCCGAAGAAGCCGCCCGTATCAAGCAAAAGCAGATTGAAGTCACGACAAAGATTGACGATGCGACGACGACAAGCGACCGCGACAAAGTGAAACAACTTCTGTCAATCCTGCTGGACAACGCGGTGAAGTACGCAAACGACAGTGGAAGCGTAGAGCTTCTGCTTACAAAGTCGGCGCGGTTTGTCGAAATAATTATACGAAATAGCGGCGACGGCATTGCCGCGAAAGACTTGCCGATGGTGTTCGAGAGGTTCTATCGCGGGGAAAATTCGGCAGGCAAGGAGGACAGCTATGGTCTGGGGCTTCCTCTCGCGAAAGCCATTGCGGAGAAACTCGGCGGCAAAGTAACTATCGACAGCGTGCCGAATGAAATGACGACCGTCACGGTGAGGCTATCTGTGAAGCGAGATTGACAAAAAATACTTGACTACTTTGCAAAGTTGTGATATACTTGAAGGTGGGTATACTTTGGTGTGTACTCGAATGAGCCAACAGGCAGAGGAGAAACAACTATGATTAAGGTGTATACGGCGTTTACAAGCCAAGTTGACGACCCACAAGCGGCGGCAAAAGAGATACTGGAGCAGCTGAAGCCGGAGCAGAATATGCTGAAGAACACGGTTGGCTTAACTGTGTTTTATAACGAATACTTAGACAGCGGCGCGTATCAAGCGGTGACCGCGGCGCTTCCTTTCGACCTTGTCGGCGGCACCACCACCTTTTCGGGTTCGTGTGGTGAAAGCGGCGAGTTCTCGCTTGCTGTCACAATGCTGACCTCCGACGACGTGGAGTTCCGCCCCGAAACACTGTCGATAAAAGACAAAACGAACGAGGAAGTGACCGCAGAGGTCACCGACCTGTACAGTCGGCTTCAAGAAAAAGAAAAGCCGAAGATGGTTTTCATTTGTATGTCAGCTAACCCAAGTTTCAGCGGCGACGACTTGGTGGACTTGACGAACGAAGTCACCACCGACATTCCGCTGTTTGGCTCGTTCGCGTGGAACACCACGGGTTCTACCGACAAGAGCTTTGTGACGCTGAACGACACCGTGTCAACACATTTGATGGCGTTTATCGCGTTTTATGGCGACTTCAAGCCGCGTTTTCAGGTCACGACCTCGCTTGACGTTGAGAAACTCGTGCGTGATTTGGCGCTCATCACCGACGCGGAAGGACCGATACTAAAGACAGTCAACGATATACCGGCACTCGAGTATCTCCGCAAACTCGGCTTGGTGAAGAACAACGAAATCAGTTTGTCGCAGCTCTACGCGGTGCCGTCTGTCGTTGTGTACGAGAACGGCGTCCGTGTAGTCCGTGCGATACTTGACACCGTGAAAGACGACCCGTCAAGCGTTTTGGTCGCGGGGAATATGCCTGTGGGCGAGAAAATCTCGTTCGCTCTGCTTGACGCGGACGAAACAATCCAAAGTTCAGCCGATGTGACCGCGTTCTTTGAACGCGAGGGAATCCGCAACACTATCAACTACAGTTGCGCGGCACGTTCGTGGTCGCTTGGCAGCAAGTATTTCGCGGAGCTTGAGAAGTTCGCGGATTACAACAAGCGAATGAGCGAAAGTAGTGACAAGCCCGTCAACTACATTATGAGCTACTCCGCTTCTGAAATCTGCCCCGTACCCGACAAAGACGGCAACCTCATCAACTGCCTGCACAACTACACGCTTATCAGCTGCATATTAGACGAAGCGTAAACTATACTACCGCAAAGGACCGGTACACAATGAGTGATTCACTCAGCACCGACATCTTGACCGAAGAGCTTGAGCGACTTCGTCAAGAGAACGCGAGCCTCACCGTCGAGGTTCGCAAGCAGAGCAGACAGCTTGCGTCAAATGTCCGCATTATCGCGGGAATAGAAAGCAACTTCAACGCAAGAATGGGTGTGCTTGAGAAGGTGACGGCTGAAAGTGAAAAGCAAAAGCGTTTTCTCACCTACTTTATGAAGAAAAGCGAGAATTACGTTATATTTCTCGACGAAAACGTAAAGGTTGCTTACTGCACCGAGTCGCTCTTAAAGAAAATCGGCGTGCCAAACTTTGAATATATTGACGGAATGTCGCTTCTCGGCCTGTATCAGATGTTCGGCGACCAAGAATACTTGCTGACAGCGGAAGAAATGCTGAACGAAGCGATTGAGAAAAGGGGTACGGTTTCAAAAGATATCAAGCTTGATATAGGCGGCAGCGGCGATGTGCGAATTTATCAAGTGCAGCAGTTCCCTATCTTTGACAGCGAGGGGTCTTTTCGTGGTGCAATCGTTTTTTATTACGACAACACGAAGTTAGTTAACGCGAAGCTTGCCGCTGATGAAGCAACCAAGGCGAAGTCGGCGTTTCTCGCGCACATGAGCCACGAGATACGCACCCCGATGAACGCGATTATCGGAATGAGCGAGCTTGCTGAACGTGAGTACGGCAAGCCCGAGGGACTTGAATACATCGGTGAAATCGGGCAGGCAGGCAACAACCTGCTCTCAATAATCAACGATATACTCGACTTCTCGAAGATTGAAGCCGGCAACTTTGAGCTGAACCCCGCACCCTATGAGATGGCGTCGCTTCTGAACGATGTGCTTAACATCATTCACGTTTATATCGGTGAAAAACCGATAAGTTTTATGACGGAGATAGACGAGGGTATCCCCGCGTCAATCATCGGCGATGAAACCAGAACCAGACAGATTCTCCTCAATCTTCTTTCAAACGCCGCTAAGTACACGCACAACGGCTTCGTCAAATTCAGCGCGACTTTCAAGCGAGTGGGCGACAACTCCGTGCGGTTGTCGTTTTCTGTCGCGGACAGCGGCATTGGCTTGAAGCCGGAGGATATGGGCAACTTGTTCGGTGAGTTTGCCAGGCTTGACGGCACAAGCAACAAAAACGTCGAGGGCACGGGGCTGGGACTTGCGATTACGCAAAACCTCTGCCGCATAATGGACGGCGACGTGATGGTCACGAGTGAATACGGCAAAGGTTCGGTCTTTACCGCGACGTTTATTCAAGGTTGCAACAACTTTGAACCGATAGGCAAGATATCAGAAAAGGCTTACACACGCACCAAAAACACGGATATCCGCTTCTCCGCACCGACAGCGAAAGTCCTCATTGTTGACGACAATGTGACGAACCTCAAGGTAGCAGAGGGGCTGCTCTCACCGTATAAGACAAAGATAAGCACCTGCCTAAGCGGAGGCGAGGTGCTTCAGCTGTTGCAGCAGGGGAACCGCTATGACATCATATTTATGGACCACATGATGCCGGGTATGGACGGAATGGAAACGACCGACCGAATACGCGCAGTGGAAGGCGAGTACTTCAAGGCGGTGCCTATCGTTGCGCTGACCGCCAACGCGGTGGTTGGTGTGAAGGAAACATTCCTCAAAAACGGGTTCAGCGATTACCTGTCCAAGCCGATTGAAACAAGCAAGCTGAACGACACAATGGAGCGGTGGATTCCGAAAGGCAAGTGGGAACACCCTGTTGAAACCACGAAGAAAACCGACATGGTTGACTTCCGTATCGATGGTGTTGACACAGCACGCGGGCTTGCGGCAGTCGGTGGTTCCGCCGCGACTTACACCAAGGTGCTGTCGCTGTTTTGCAAAGACGCGGCGACCAGATTAGAGTTCTTGCGAAACAAACAAACCGAATCCGACTTGCTGACTTTCATAACGCACGTTCACTCGCTGAAAAGCGCGGCAGGAAACATCGGAGCGGCACGATTGTCCGAAGAAGCGGCTGTTCTTGAGGAAGCGGGCAAGCAAAGCGATGTCGCGGCAATAGATGCAAAGCTCGGCGAGTTCTGCAAGTCGCTTGAAAGTTTGACGACAAACATCACCGCCGCTTTGCCGCGTGAACAGGCAAGCGAGCAAGTCGCCGTAACCGTCAAAACTTTAGATGAAGAAGCCTTGTCACGGTTGCGAACGGCGATAAAAGCGGAGGACAGAGCGGAAGCGGAGAGTGTGTTGAGCGAGTTGTCCGCGGTGAGCCTAAGTGTCGGCAACAAAAAACTGCTTGATATCATCGCGAACAATGTGCATTTCGCCGAGTTTGTCAAAGCGGAAAGGTCGCTTGATATCTTGACGGTGAAGCTGCTGAATACGTTGTAAATAAACCCCCACGCCGTTTGACGTGGGGGTTTTATTTAGCAACGTATCACGTTGGCTTATTTAAGAAAAACGCTTTCAACGCTTCGTCCCAGTGACGAAACTCGTCGCCGACTGTACTGCGGAACATCAAGTTGTCAAGCACCGAGTACGCGGGGCGTTTGGTCGGTGTGGGAAACTCGGCTGTGGTGCAAGGGGTTACTGCTGCGGAAATGCCCGCGTATTCAACTATCTTGCAGGCGAAGTCATACCACGAACACTCGCCGTTGCCGCTCCCGTGATACGTCCCGTATTCTTCTGTGCCAATCAGCTTGAAGATATGATGAGCCAAGTCAGCGACATTCGTGGGACTTCCGACTTGGTCGTTCACCACTTTCACTTCGCCGTTTGTCGTTGCAAGTCTTGCTATCGTTTTGACAAAGTTTTTGCCCTTATGGCTGTACAGCCACGCGGTACGAATGATAAAGCGCCGCTTGCAAAACGTCTTGACGTATTCTTCACCGAGAAGCTTAGTCTTTCCGTAAACACTGCAAGGTGTGGGAATGTCGCACTCTGTGTATGGTGTGGTGCTGTCGCCTGAG
>JAISLD010000023.1 GCA_031260665.1 Oscillospiraceae bacterium
ACTGCCGCGCCTACGGCGCGGATTTAACCGTCCTGATACGCCAGTGCGCGGCAAAGCCGCGCCGCCGCTTCGCGGCGAAAACTCAAAACACTTTAGTGTTTTGAGTTTAACTGGCTATAACTAATTACGCAGTAATGTCAACAACTTAAACAATTTGCTTTGCGGAGATTCCGCTCCTGCAGAAGCGGCAAGGGCGTCGACTGAGTCGTTCCGGTCGCCCGCCTGTGCCCCGAGGGGTATGACCTTCGGATATAGACGCCCCACGGTGACGAAGCCGCGAAACGGCGTATGGGCAATCAGCTTGCTATTTCCCCAGTTGATTGACTATAAGTTGTTGACACTAAATCACTTGGCGCTGAAAAGAATGTCGGTGTAGGTCGGGATGGGCCAGTATTCAGCAGGGGTGTAGCACTCAAGCCCGTCGGCAATCTCACGCAGGAGATTGAGCGCGGGGATTACCTTTGTTTGATACGACTTCGCTTGCTCCTCAATCTCCGTCACCGAAACCGCTTCAACTTGAACGCCTGTCAACGCACAAATCGCTTTCGCAAGTTTGTCGGTTTCTTCGGAATGGGTGCGGAGGAAATCAGCTTCGATAGTGGTGTCAATGCCGATGTCAAGTCCGCGTTTCAGCTTGATTAGCTTTGCAAGCTCAAGCTGATACTTGCGGCACGCGGGCAGAATCTCTTTTTGTGCGATATCAATTGCCGTGAGAGCCTCGATGTTGACGGTACGCACATAGTTTTCAATCAGAATGTCGGTGCGAGAGTGAACTTCGATGTCGCTGAACACGCCGTGTTTGGTGAAGATTCTGATGTTTTCCGCGTCTTTGAAGTGAGGGATTGCCTCGGCTGCGTTCGGGATATTCGGCAGACCACGCTTTGCGGCTTCTTCAAGCCAGTTGTCGTCGTAACCGTTGCCGTTGAAGATGATGCGCTTGTGTGTGTTGAAGGTTTCTTTCAGCAGAGCTTTCAGTTCTTCGTCAAAGGCTTCCGCTTTCTCCAGCCGTTCCGCAAAGATGTCAAGTTTCTCGGCGACGATTGTGTTGAGAATGATGTTCGGCCCCGCGATGTTGAGATTGGAGCCAAGCATACGAAATTCAAACTTGTTCCCCGTGAAAGCGAACGGCGAGGTGCGGTTGCGGTCGGTTGTGTCTTTCGGGAACGACGGCAGCGACGACACGCCCACCTTGAACACGCTGTTTTTGTCGAGTGGGTCGCGGTCCTCGATTAACGCTTCTACCACGTCAAGCAACTCTTCGCCAAGGAATATCGATACAACGGCAGGCGGCGCTTCGTTTGCGCCAAGTCGGTGGTCGTTGCCGGCGGTGGCGACCGACAAGCGAAGCAGCACGGCGTAATCATCAACCGCGGCGACAATCGCGGCAAGGAACGTCAAAAACTGTGCGTTGTCAATCGGGTTCTTGCCCGGGTCAAGCAGGTTTTGCCCCTTGTCGGTTGACAAACTCCAGTTGTCGTGTTTGCCGCTGCCGTTCACTCCCGCGAAAGGCTTCTCGTGAAGCAGGCAAGCGTAGCCGTGTTTCTTCGCTATCTTTTTCATCAGCTCCATTGTCAGCTGATTGTGGTCAGCCGCGAGGTTCGCCGATTCAAACACGGGCGCACACTCGTGTTGCGACGGCGCAACTTCGTTGTGCTTTGTCTTTGAGGGGATACCAAGTTCCCAAAGCGAGTTGTCGAGGTCCTTCATAAAGTCGGATACGCGTTGCTTCAGCGTCCCAAAGTAGTGGTCCTCAAGCTCCTGCCCCTTTGGCGCGCTTTGCCCAAATAGCGTGCGCCCTGTCAGCACAAGGTCTTTTCTTTTTGCGTAGTGTTCGCGGTCGATAAGAAAGTACTCTTGTTCAGCACCGACCGTCGCGACAACTTTGTTGACGTCATCTTTGCCGAAGAGCTTCAGCACACGGACAGCCTGCTTTGACACCGCGTCCATTGAACGAAGAAGCGGCGTTTTCTTGTCGAGCGCCTCGCCCGAATAAGAGTAGAACGCGGTTGGGATATAGAGCGTGTCGTCTTTGACGAACGCGTACGACGTCGGGTCCCACACGGTGTAACCACGCGCCTCGAAGGTTGCCCGCAGACCACCCGACGGGAACGACGAAGCGTCAGGCTCACCTTTTATCAGTTCTTTGCCTGAAAACTCAAAGATAGCGGTGCCGTCGGGGTTTGGGCTGATGAAGCTGTCGTGTTTCTCGGCGGTGATGCCCGTCATCGGCTGGAACCAGTGAGTGTAGTGGGTTGCGCCCTGCTCTGTCGCCCAATCTTTCATCGCGGAAGCGACGATATCGGCGATTTCAGCGGGGATAGGTTTGTTCTCCTCGAACGCTTTCTTCAGTGCCTTGAAGGTTGATTTCGGCAGACGTTCTTTCATCACGCTCTCGGTGAACGCCTTTGAACCGTAGGTTTTCTCTGCAAGTGCCATTGTTTGTTTCTCCTTTTGTTATTATATCTAAAACAAACAAACGAAGCAAACCCCTTGCAGTGCAGGGGGCTAACTCCGTTGTTATGCTCATTATAGCAGAAAACAAAAGTTTTGTCAATACGCAGAATACCCAAACTATTCCGTAAGAAAACTCGGTGCCCGAGAGGCAAATAAACTAACCGACAACCTACTATATTATACCCAAACTATTCCGTAAGAAAACTCGGTGCCCGAGAGGCAAATAAACTAACC
>JAISLD010000034.1 GCA_031260665.1 Oscillospiraceae bacterium
CTACCGCTCCGCAGGAGCGGATTTAACCGTCCTGATACGCCGTTTCGCGGCTTCGCCGCGTGGGCGCGTATGCGCCCAAACTTAAAAACACATTAGTGTTTTTAAGTTAAACGGCTATAGCGCATATAACCGAAGGTCATACCCCTCGGGGCAGAGGCGTGCGACCGAAAAGCCCTTGCCGCTCTCGCGGGAGCTGATATTTGCTTTGTATAGTAATAGTAATCTGTTCAAAAGATTTTCACTTTATCTTACCATATATAAAATTCTTTGTCAAGGCTTGACAGCCAAGGCAAAACGTGCTATAATTACTCACGAACGCGCATTGCGGATTTAGCTCATTTGGTAGAGTATCAGCTTCCCAAGCTGAGGGTGGCGGGTTCGAGCCCCGTAATCCGCTCCATAGTGAAGAACGCAGTTTCGCGTTCTTTGCTTTTATTATAGTAGATTCGACTTGATGCGACAATATGTCTAAAGATTCTTTCAAAACCATCGCCGAGAACCGCAAGGCGCGACACGAATACTTTATCCTTGACACCATTGAGGCGGGGATAGAGTTGTTCGGCACGGAAGTCAAGTCTGTTCGGGCAGGCACGGTGAACCTGAAAGACTCGTGGGCAGGTGTTGACAAAGGTGAGATGTTCATCACGGGTATGCATATCTCTCCCTACGAGAAAGGCAACATCTTCAACCGCGACCCGCTTCGCCGCCGCCGTTTGCTGCTGCACAAGAAAGAGATTCTGCGACTTCTCGGCAAGATAAAGCAAGACGGACTCGCGATTATACCGCTGTCGGTTTACTTCAAGGGCGACCGCGTCAAGGTGCTTCTCGGTGTCTGCAAAGGAAAGAAACTCTACGACAAAAGAGAAACCGCAGCTATCCGCGACACGGAACGCGATATCCACCGCGTGCTTAAAGACAGCAGCCACTCGATTGAATAACCAAATTATGATGTTAGGCAAAAACAATGAAACGTATACTTCTTTTGATTACAGCGGTCACGCTTCTTACGTCGTGCGGCGTTTACCGTCCCGAAAGCGGCGGCTTCCCCGCGTCTGAGGGCGGCGGCACCGTGACGACCGAATCCCTTGAGCTGACCGACGTTGTGACCGTGACGCTTTTCCCCGAAACAGGCGTTACCGTCGCACCCGATGTTCAGCCTATCGAGGCGGACGACAGCAACCCCGTTGCACAAACCGCGGTGTCACTAATCGGGTTGCCGTTCATCAGCGGAGGCGACAGCCCCGCAACAGGGTTCGACAACTCGGGGTTTATCTACTATGTGCTTCGGCAAAACGGGTTCCTCGGCTGTCCACGCGGTGTCAAGGACCAATCAGTGTATGGCACGCTAATCAACAGCATATCTCTGCTGAAACCCGGCGACTTGGTGTTCTTCTCGGAGGAGAGCGAGTTTGCGGAGTTTGGCGGCATATACATCGGGGGCGGCACAATGGTCACCTGCCCGTTTGAGGGGCAGAACGTCAAGACGACCGATATCACCACACAGTATTATATCAGCAACTTCTTCTGTGGAAACAGAATCTACTGAGAAACAAGCACCGTTGCTTATAAACAGCGGTGCTTTTGTTTGTCAAGCAACTTGTCACATCAGCTTGTTGCCGCCCCGGCACGGGGCAGCGGTGCTTTTGCTATTTTAACCGAAGGTCATACCCCTCGGGGCACAGGCGGGCGACCGGAAAGCCCTTGCCGCCTCCGCAAAGGCGGCAAAGCACACTAAACAGTTAGTTTAATAAAAAACATTCAGTGTTCTTTGTGCATATTGCATAAAAAGTGTTATTTGTTTGGTCACATGCTTGACATTTAGGCGTAAGTCTGATATAATTTGACTGTATAAAAATGAAATAATTTTGTAACCGCATAAGTGCATAAACAAAGGCTCGCGGCTTTGCGGTAATGGGGCATTTGGATGTCAAAACTTGAATTCACTATGTTTGGCGAATTCTCCGTTTCGTATAACGGCAGGTTCGTCAACGAACACACGCGGCGTTCAGTCAAGGCGTGGCTTATCTTGGAGTATATGATAGTCTTTCGCGGACGCGACTTGCCGCAGGAAGAACTGATTGAACTTCTTTGGGGCAAAGGGAAAGACGCGTCGTTCGGCGCACTTAAAACACAGATTCACCGCTTGCGTGCGGAACTTGACAAGTTGTTGTATCCGGGAGAGATAATCGTCAACACACACGGCTCTTACGCGCTTAACCGACATATCGACTGCGTTATCGACGCCGATGAGTTTGAAAACATCTGCAAGAAGGCGTTCGACTCGAAAGACGACGACGAGCGGCTTCTTCTTGCCAAACAAGCGACCACGATATACCGAGGCGGTTATCTGCCGCACTTCTCAAACGAAACGTGGGTGGTGCCGAGCAACTCGTACTACAAATCGCTTTACGAAAAGATAATGGTCGTCGGCATTGACGCGGCAAGCAAGCTGGGGCTTCCGCTTGAAGTCGCGCTTCTTTGTGAAAAGGCGCTTGATATCGACCCGCTGAACATAGATTTCCACAAAACCCTGCTTGCCACCTACTCCAACCGCGGCAACCTCGACAAAGTAACGTCGCACTACCACTTTATCGAGGAGATATTCGCCTCAAAACGCGGCACTCTGCCGCCCGAGGACATACGCCTGCTTTATGGTGCGCTTAGTTCTGAAAGCAAGACCGAAGCGGCTGACTTCAGCACCGTTATGCGAACGCTGAACGACGACGCGACAAGCGGCGCGTACTGTTGCAGCTTAGACGTGTTTAAGAGCATAGTTCGTGTGGAACAACGCCAGCTTAAACGCTCAAAGCGAAAGGTCAGCTTGTTCCTCCTCACTCTCACAGATTTGTACGGACAGCAGCCCGACAAGCTGATTCTCCGCAAAGCGATGGAGCGTTTCTCTGAAGTGATACGCTGTTCGCTTCGTATCAGCGACTCGTTCTCTATGTACAGCACCTCACAGTACATCGTTATGCTTCACGATGTGTCAAGTGAAAACTGTGCCCCGATACTTGAGCGGCTTCGCAAACGCTACTCAATCGCGACAGTGAGAGGAGCGGAGATATTCCGCTATGATTTGCACGTCTTGCCGAACGCCGATGACATATCGTAATCTGATTTGTCTGTTGACAGCCGTGTCTTTGCTTTCCTCCTGCACCGACATATCCGCGAGAACAGCGAGCTTTGACCCGACTAATTCGCTTGCCGATACGAGCGATGGCGGTGAAACCAAGCCGCTTGAAGTTCAGTCGCTGCTCCCCGACGACGACTATGACGCCGAAGTCGTCACGGTCAGCGATGAACCGCTGAATGAAGAAGAAGCGGAGTTTCTGAAGTCGCTGATGTTCAGCGGCGACAGCATAATGACGGGGTTTCATACATACGGATTTGTACCAAAGAGCCGCGTCTTTGCGGAGGGCGGCGTTGCGGCACGAAACTATCGGCTGTTTGACTACAACGGCGGCAAAGACTTGACCGAAGAAGTGACGAAAGCAAACCCCGGGATACTCGTGCTGTCAATGGGGCTGAACGATGTCAATATGGTGACAGCCGAGGAATTCGCCGAGAGTTACGGTGATATCTTCAAGGGTTTCAAGGCAGAACGCGTGGCTGTGCTGTCAATCACGCCTGTTATGGCGGAAAGCGGCTTCACCGACAACGAGCGTATCCGCGACTTTAATCGCGCGCTTGAAGTGACCGCCGCCGCTTACGAGAACGTCAAGTACATCGACATCTACTCGCCGTTATCCGAGAACGGCTCTCTTGCGCCAAAGTTTGACGCGGAGAACGGCGAAGGCGTGCACCTTATGCCAAATGCCTACAACGTCATTGCGCGTTGTATCAAAGAAAACGCCGTGTGGCGCGGCGAATAAACGAAAAATTATAAACGAAAGATTATTTATGACATTCAAACGATTCACGGCACTTCTGCTTACCACAGCGCTTCTTTTCTCAATCACAGCTTGCGACAAAGCAGGGCAAGGAACCGAAAGCGAGGGTACCACGGCCTTTGTCGGGCCGACCACGCCTGCCGCTGACAACTCAACGCCCGACCTTGTTGAAACCGCACCAAGTGGCGGCGGTATGCCCGTTATCGTCTATCCGTTCGCCGATATCAACGACGACTATCCCGTGGCGGAGTATAGACTTGGCGACGTAAGCGGCGAGGTGTTTCGCGGATTCACGGCTTATATTGACGGCGATGACTTGCCGCTGCTTGACGACTTCAAGCTCGACACACCCGATGTCTACGAAGAACTGCTAATCAGCATGTTCTCCCCTGACGGTGAACTCGGCTTTACAAACATCGACGCGATACACGAAACGCCGATACTTACGGAGTTTGCCGCTGACGCGAACTCGCTTTTCAATGTGAGCTTCAACTACAACGGAAACAAAGGCGTGGGCGACAGCGACGTTTTCACCTCGGCGATACGTTTTGCAAGCGAGATAGGCGCGAAAGGCGCGATATCGGTGTCGGCAGGCAAGCTGCTGACAGCCGTCGCGGCGGTTGACTACGCAAGCAGTTTGCTTGGCTGCGGTGAACCGTGGAGCGGCGAGTATCTCGTGAACCCAAGCGCTTGGACCACGGCGCTTATCAGCGGAGTGACCAATCACGGCGAATACCGTGCCGTCACGACAAGCAAGACAGACGACGGGCTGATTTATCTTCTGCTTTACGACAAAACGGACGACAACGAGTTGTTCTTTGTGGTGAACCCGACCAATGAAACCCACGGCGTCACGCTTCTGACCGACAGCTTGGGCGACCAACAAAAGCTGCGATATCAGAAAACGCTGTTCCTCGCCGACTACGACGACGACCTCTATGATATAACGGACGACGTGTTCTATCCAAACGACAAAGACGACCTCTACGGTTACTCGCTCACTGTTCCCGCGAAAGCGATAACTCGTGTGACCTCGTTCACACTTGACGACGCCCAGCCTATAGACGAGTTTGTTGAACTTCCCGAGCCGTATCTCATCAACAACGGGTACTACTTTGACGGGCTTATCCCCCCGTATGACGACGACTTTGATTATGACGACGACTTCTTCAAGCTGAACAAGAACGCACCGCGTTACGGCGTGGTGGAGCAAGGGACGTTCGCGGTGCAGCCTGCCGAAGTGACTTACGGCGACGACGAAAACCCCGCCTTAGTCGGCAAGTCCGCGGTGTCGTCGGTCTACATCGGGGATGGACACTGGTACAACTGCGCTGTTGACCTGAAGATTCGCCCGGCACTCGGCGGCTATGTCAAGCTGACGTTCGGGTATCGACCGGGTGTCAAGGACAGCGGTATCTCGCTGAAAGTCCTCAGCAGCGGGACGTGGCAAGTGACGGTGGATGGCGTTATCAAAAAAAGCGGAACCGCCGAGTTTGACGAGGACGTGAACCAAATGTCGGTTGAAGCGTACGACTCGCTGAACGCAAGTTTCAATGACGAAGATTTGTTCACTGAAGAATTCGCGGCGGGATATGAGATGAAACCCGGGTTTGTCCGAGTGGAACTCGGCGGCATAGGCACGGCTGTCGACGAACTGTATGTGTTTGGCTATACAAAAGGGGTTAAACCCTAAAGCATATTAAAAAGCATATAAAAAGGAGAACTACAATGGCTCCGAGAAAGAATCCTTTGGAAGAACAGAAAATAAACCCTGTCATTGCCTTCTTTGAAATGCTTTCGCGAAACGCCTTTATGACGGCGGTACGCGGTGCGCTCACCTCTATGATGCCGTTTATGATTATCGGGGCGTTCGCCCTCATCATAAACTCGTTTCCGAGTCTGGCGTACAACGAGTTTATGGTCAGCGTGTTCGGTGAGAACTGGAAGAACTTTATGTCGCGTATCAGCAACTCGACACTGAACATAATGTCGCTTATGCTTCTTATCGCTGTGCCGTACACGTTAGCGGAAACGCTGAACAATCGGCTTGAAAAGAAGATTGGGCACCGTGCAGGTCGTGTCGCCGCCGTTATCGCCTCATTAACGGCGTTCTTCACGCTCACCAACACTGACAACAACAGCGTTTCGTTCAACAGCATAGGTTCACAGGGGATTCTCCTTGCGATAGTCATCTCAAGTGTCTCCACCTATCTCTACTTCTTTCTCTACAGCCACAGAATCTTCAAGCTGAAAGCGGTGCAGGGAGAGAGCGACGGGTCGCGGTATACACGGGCTATCTTCTCGATTGAACCGTGTACCATTATCCTCATTCTGTTCTCTATCATCGCCGAGATTCTGACGAAACTCGGTATCACTAACATACACGATTTCTTCTACGACTCGCTTCGCAAACTCTTTATGTCGGTTGATGAAGCGGGGCTTGGGTCAATGTTACTCTTCGTGTTCTTCACCGATTTGTTCTGGGTGTTTGGTGTTCACGGAGGAAACGCGCTCGGCAACATCGCGTTTACGCTTTGGTATACCGAACGAAACGAAAACATTGCGGCCGTTGAACAGGGACTTCAACCTGAAAACATCTTCACAAGCGACTTTGTCAACTCGTTTATCTTCGTTGGTGGTTGCGGCGCAACGCTTTGCCTTGTCATCGCGATACTGATGTTCTCCCGCAAAAGCGTGTCGGGAAGCATAGCGAAGGCGTCAATCCCGCTCGCTATCTTTAACATAAACGAAACGGTAATCTTCGGCTTGCCGATAGTGTTTAACCCGTTTTACATTATCCCGTTTATCTGCGTACCTCTCGTGTTTGTACTTACCACCTACGCGGCAATGGCGCTTGGGCTTGTGCCGCTGCCTATTCACGCAGTCGGGTGGACAATGCCGCCGTTTGTCAGCGGCGTTATGGCGACCGACAGTTGGTCGGCGGTTGTTCTGCAAGCAATCAACATTGTAATCGGTGTGCTTATATATATGCCGTTCGTTCGGTTCAGTGAGGACGCGCGTGTTCGCCGCAACATCTATATGATAGAACGGCTGACCGAAGAAATCGAGTATGTTCAAACCAACCGCGTGCCGCTTTTGCTCACTCGTCACGATGAGATAGGCTCGCTTGCGCGCTCAATCGCAAACGACCTCAACTACTCGATAAACGAGAATCACGACCTGTCGCTGGTGTTCCAGCCAACAGGTGAGCAGCAACGGCAAACTCTTCGGGTGTGAAATCCTGCTGCGTTATTGGCACAAACGCTATGGCAGCATACCACCGTACGCTATCCTCACTATCTCAGAAGAGGCAGGCTCTGACGACAAACTGAACGAATGGATTTTCGCCACGGCACTTGACGACTGCAAACGTATCTTCGACTGCGGCTTCACCGACCTTGTTATCTCAATCAACATCTCGCCTGTTCAGCTGAAGAACGAAACGATTTTCAATATCCTTGAGGAAAAACTGAGGGAACACAAGATGAACCCCGACCTCATTGAGATAGAACTGACGGAGAACATCTCGATTGAGGAATCGGACGAAATCAACAAGGTGTTTGCTCGCCTCAAGTCA
The DNA here is from genome assembly GCA_031260665.1 of Oscillospiraceae bacterium. Taxonomy (GTDB): domain Bacteria; phylum Bacillota; class Clostridia; order Oscillospirales; family Ruminococcaceae; genus Ruminiclostridium_E. Next base: position 7,468 of record JAISLD010000034.1, read on the forward strand.
ATCGGAGTACGTCTTGCGATTGACGACTTTGGTATGGGGCACACCTCGCTCACTTACCTCCGTTCTTACGACTTTGATACCGTAAAACTTGACGGTATCCTCATTGAGGACATTCACAAGAACGAAAGCTCGGCAAACATCGTGAAGTCGGTCATCGACCTTGCAAACAGCCTTGATATCCACGTCGTCGCCGAATGTGTCGAGAACATCGAGCAAATCGACAAGCTGAACGAACTCGGCTGCCACATCTATCAAGGATATTACTACTCGAAGCCGCTGCAACTTGACCAATTCCTCGACTATGCGCGCACAAACATCGTAAGCAAAGAAGCAGCTGATTGACACCAAACAAAAGCCGCCCCTTAAACAAGGGGCGGTCTGAATTACAAGGAGTTTAACAATGAAGTATGAAATTAAACCCGAGGGTATCTGTCCCTATCTGCTGTCTTTCGTGGTGGAGAACGGCAAAGTGAAGGACGTGAACTTCAGCGGCGGCTGCAACGGCAACCTAAAGGGACTGGCTTCTTTGGTTGAGGGAATGGACAAAGACGAGGTGGTGAAGAAGCTGTCGGGGATAACCTGCGGCAACAAAGGCACGTCTTGCCCCGCTCGTCTTGCCGAAGCGATACGCGATTTAGCTGACTGACTAATCAACTAAAAGCCGCGGCACTCGCTTGTTTATGCCGCAGGTTATCTCATAGGGGATAGTGCCGAGGCGGTCGGCAATGCGATTGATTGAAACTTTGTCGAACCTGTCTGAGTATATAAGCGCCTCATCTCCGCGTTTGACTGACGGCACACCGCTGACATCAACGACGGTTTGGTCCATACAAACGCGACCGACAATCG
>JAISLD010000038.1 GCA_031260665.1 Oscillospiraceae bacterium
TCATATCAATCACACCGCCGCACATCAAGCTTGAGCAACTGCTGAAGCTGTCGCGCGCCTGTACGGGCGGCGAAGCAAAACAGCTGATTCAATCGGGGAAAGTGACGCTGAACGGCGCGGTCTGCCTTGAAAGAGGCAAGAAAGTACGGATAGGCGACAGTGTGACACTTGACGACTACAACATAAGCGTGACGGAGAAACAAATATAAAGTGATAATAAAAGAATTGACAGGGCAAAACTTCAGAAACCTGAGCGAATTCTCATTTGAACCGTCGTCGGGTACCAACTTGTTCTTCGGGAAGAACGCTGCGGGAAAAACGAACATACTTGAAGCCGTGTCGCTTTGCTTTGGGTTTGGTTTTCGGCGCGCCGCGCCGCGTGTCATTCGCAGTTTGCAGGCGTTGTCAAGCGAGCGCACCGAAGTGAACGCCAAGGTGTCGTTCGACGCGTTCGGCGACAAACAAACGGACGTGACCTACTCGATAAATCCCGAGAAGCAGTTGGCTTCCGTTTCAGTTGACGGTATCCCGAGAAAATCGGCGGCGGAGATATACGGTGAGATGAAGTACGTCGTATTCGTCCCCGAACATCTCGCTATCGTCAAGGGCGCGCCCGACATTCGCCGCGACTACATCGACCGTGTCGCTTCGCTTCATACAAAAGCGCACGCCAAACAGATTATCTATCACAAAAACGCTTTGCGGCAAGTGCCGTACGCCGAATATAACAAAGATTTGCTCGACAGTTATCTTGAAGTATTGACGCGTGCCGGGCTTAACCTCACATACGGCAGGCTGAAGTACTTCAATCGGCTGAAAAGCCACGCTGTTCGTATCTTCGGCGAGCTTACGAATTATCGTGAAACACTCAATATGGAATACGTCAGCAGTGTGTTCGGTCAGATAGACGACCTTGATATGACCGACAAAGACGCGCTTTATGCCCAGTATATCAACAAAATCAGTTTGCTTGGCACAGGTGGGCGGGTTGAATACGGCGTTCATCGTGACGACATCACGTTCACGATAAACGGCGGCGACACAAAGCTGTACGCTTCACAGGGGCAGATACGGAGCGTCACGATTGCGCTGAAACTCGCGGAAACGGAGCTGATAAAAGAACTCGGCGGTGAACGCCCCGTTGTGCTTCTTGACGAAGTGCTGGGGGAACTTGACGAGAACAGACGTGAGTTTCTCACAAGTCGGCTTGAGGGAGTGCAGGTGTTTGTGACGTCGTGCAACGAACACGAGTTCGGCGGCGGCAATCTCAAGGTGTTCAAGGTGGAAGGCGGTACGGTTGAGCCGTATGAAATATAACAACATCTCGGTTCATATCGGGGGCGGTGTCAACGTCTATCAAAGCGACATAGAGGGCGTGTTTGACATTGAACGAGTGAGCGTGAGGCGAAGCATAAACGACTTTCTCGGCGGCAAACAGCGACACGGCGAGATTTATCTCTGCTCGTACGATATGCCGCGTGCGTTTGTCGTTTGCAAAGACAGAACCTATGTCACCAACGTGTCGGCATTGACGATAAAGAAACGGATTGTGTAACTGACTATTTAACGCATAACCCATTAGGTCATACCCCTCGGGGCACAGGCGGGCGACCGAAAAGCCCTTGCCCCCGCGGGAGCGGAATCTCTGCAAAATGAATTGTATGAATTTTATAACAAGTTAAGGAGAAGCAATGGCAAAGAAAGAATCATCAAAGAAACCGGCGGCTGACCCGTCGGCGACAAAAGAAGAAAAACTAAAAGCACTTCGCACCGCAATGGACGAGATAGAGAAGAAGTTTGGCGCGGGCGCGGTGATGTATATGAATGAGGGTGCGAAGCTGAATATCGACACCATATCGACAGGTTCGCTCACTCTTGACCTTGCTCTCGGTATCGGCGGGCTGCCACGCGGCAGAATCATTGAGATATACGGACCCGAAAGTGGCGGCAAAACCACGGTAGCACTTCACTGTGTCGCCGAGGCGCAGAAAGCGGGCGGTATTGCCGCGTTTATCGACGTTGAACACGCCCTTGACCCGCAGTATGCCAAGTCGCTCGGCGTTGACATCGACCAGCTGCTTGTGTCGCAACCCGACAGCGGTGAGCAAGCGCTTGAGATTATCGACAGCCTTGTGCGTTCGGGTGCGGTTGACATTGTTGTGCTTGACAGCGTCGCCGCAATGACGACTAAGGCGGAGATAGACGGAATGATGGGCGACACCACGGTTGGGCTTCAGGCACGGCTTATGTCGTCGGCAATGCGCAAGCTGACGAGCGTTATCGGCAAGACCAACACGGTCGCGATATTTATCAATCAGATACGCGAGAAAATCGGCGTGATGTACGGCAACCCCGAAACCACACCCGGTGGTCGTGCGCTGAAATTCTACGCTTCGGTGCGAATCGAGGTGAGAAAAGGGCAAAAGATTGAGCAAGGCAGCACGATAATCGGTGCGGCGACTAACGTCAAGGTGGTGAAGAACAAAGTCGCCCCTCCGTTCAAGACCGCGTCGTTTGACCTCATCTTCGGCAAAGGAATCTCAAAAATCGGCGAGATAGTAGACGCGGCGACAACGCTTGGCATTATCCGGAAGAGCGGCGCGTGGTATTACTGCGGCGATGAACGGATAGGTCAAGGTCGTGACAAGACGAAAGAATACTTGGAGCAGAACCCTGTGCTTCGTGATGAGATTGAAGCGAAAATCCGCGAGATGTCGTCGGGTAACGGTGAGATAGAAGAAGAAATACCGAAAGAAGCGGCGATAGTAACAGCCGCACCCGCAACCGAAGCCGCACCTGTCAAGACCAAGAAGAAAACGCTGATTGTTGACACGGAGGAGAATTTTGAGGAGTTCTCTCCCGATGAGTTGTAAAGACTCGTCTTAATTAAGCGAGTGCCTTAGGGTTGATGGAGTACAAGCCTATGGAAACGGATTCCGGTATCAGTGAGTTTCACGCACGTTCTTACGCGATAAAGCTGCTTGCGAGAAAGCCGCTGTCCGAGAAAGAGCTGACCGCCAAACTGACCGAGAACTTCAGCGAAGACGACGCCGCAGCTGCGGTTGCCTACCTGAAAGAAAGCAACTACATAAACGACCGCGAACTCGCCGAGATGTTGACGGAGCGACTGCTCTACAAGAAGAAAGGCGAGTCGGCAATCTTGTTTCAGCTGAAAAGCCGCGGAATAGACCGCGACGTCGCCATTGATGTAGTCGCGGAGATAGACGATGAAGTTATCGAAGCAAACATAAACGAGTTACTCGACGGCTATGACCTCCTTGACATAGCCGACCGCCGCCGTGCCTTAGGCGCGCTGATAAGACGCGGTTACAACAAGGACAATATTTTGAAAGCGATGAAGAATCAAAACGATGACTAAAGTAGGACTTGTGTCCCTCGGCTGCCCCAAGAATCAAGTTGACAGCGAGATAATGCTTGCCAAAATCACCGCTTCGGGCTACAAACTTGTTGACGAAGCGGGCAAAGCAGACGTGGTGATAATCAACACCTGCGGGTTTATTCAGTCGGCGAAAGAGGAAGCAATCGAGGAGATACTCGAGGCAATATCACGCAAGAACGACGGCATAAACAAGCATATCATCTTGACGGGCTGTCTTGCCGAGAGATACGGCGGCGAGATGAAAGATGAGTTTCCCGAGGTGGACTGCGTGTTGCCGCTTGGAGCGAACGACCAAATAGTCGCGGCGATTGAAGCGGTGACAAAAGGCGTGCCGTTTGAGGCGAGTGCCGCTCTGCTTAACCTTGAGGGTGAGCGTCTTATCTCGACACTGCCGCATTACGCATACTTACGAATTGCCGATGGTTGCGACAACCGTTGTACTTACTGCGCCATTCCGCTGATACGCGGCGGCTTTCGGTCACGACCTATCGAGAACATCTTGGCTGAAGCCGAGTCGCTCACTTCACGCGGTGTGCGCGAGCTGGTGGTGATAGCGCAAGACACCACGAGATACGGCGAGGACTTGTATGGTCAGCTGAAACTGACGGAGCTTCTTCATAAGCTCTGCTTGATAGACGACGTAAAATGGATTCGGTTGCTCTACTGTTACCCCGACCGAATGACGGACGAGCTTATAGAAACAATAAAGACAGAAGCCAAAGTCTTGCCGTACATTGAAATGCCGCTTCAACACTGTGACGAGGTGATTCTGCGGAGAATGAACCGACACGGCGACCGTGCCGCTCTCGCTTCGCTTATAAAGAAAATGCGGCGTGAGATACCCGAGTTGGTGCTTAGAACCACGTTCATCACGGGGTTCCCCGCTGAAACAGACGAGCAGTTCACGCAGCTTGCGGAGTTTGCCGAGGAGATAAAGTTTGAACATCTAGGCTGCTTCGCTTACTCGGAGGAGGAGAACACACCTGCGGCAGGATTCGCGGAGCAGATTGACACAGACGAGCGTGAACATCGCCGCGATGTGATTATAGAGCAGCAGGAGATTCGCAACACGGCATACTGGGCTTCTTTAATCGGTGAAACGCTTGAGGTGGTATGCGAGGGGTTTGACAAGTACGCGGAGGTTTACTTCGGGAGAAGCTATCACTTCGCACCCGAGATAGACGGGCTTGTCTATTTCACGTCAACCAATAAACTGCACATCGGCGACTTCGTGAACGTCGAGATAATCGAAACAGATGGAAACAACTTGATAGGAACAATTGCTGAATGAATAAAAACGACAAACCTGCCACGGTTTGGAATCTGCCGAACAAACTATCGCTGCTTCGTGTGGTGATGACGCCGTTCTTTGTCTGGGCGTTACTTGCCGGGAACTTTATCATCGCGCTCGCTTTGTTTGCCACTGCAAGCATAACCGACCTGATTGACGGCAAAGTCGCCCGCAAGTATCACCTTATCACCGACCTCGGCAAGTTTTTAGACCCGCTTGCCGACAAAATCTTGGTGATATCCGCGTTGATTTGTTTCATTGAGTTAGGGCTTGCGCCCTCGTGGGCTGTCACGCTGATTGCCGCAAGGGAGTTCTTCGTGTCGGGGATAAGGCTCGCGGCTTCGGGGCAATCGGGCAAAGTGATAGCCGCCGATTTCCCCGGCAAACTGAAAACCGCGCTCACTATGGTTGCAATCATCGCGATTCTTGCACTCAACATCTTTTGGTCTGGTGCAGACTGGGTGAAGCTGACAGGCGACGTTCTCATTTATCTGTCGACTGCCGCGACTGTTTGGAGCGGAGCGGATTACTTTTGGAAGTATAGGGGTATATTTAAGTAAGAATGATTAACATTGCAATCGACGGACCTGCGGGTGCGGGGAAAAGCACGTTGGCGCGAGAAGCGGCGAAAGCACTCGGCTTTGTTTATGCCGACACAGGCGCGCTTTATCGGGCAGTCGCGCTTTATTGTCACAGAAACGGCGTGGAGCCTGTCGGCGCACTTGATAAGATTGACATAAAGCTGAAACTTAAAGACTTTGCGCAGCGGGTTTCGCTGAACGGTGAGGACGTGACGGAAGCGATACGTTCGCCTGAGATATCCGCTATGTCAAGCCGAGTGTCGCCGCTGCCCGAGGTACGCGCGTTCTTGCTTGACCTGCAGCGCGACTTGGCAAAGCAAAACAATGTGGTGATGGACGGCCGCGACATAGGCACGGTGGTTCTGCCAAATGCCGACGTCAAAATCTTTCTCACCGCTTCGCCCGAAGAACGGGCGGTTCGCCGATTCGACGAGCTTGCGGCGAAAGGTTCGTCCGTGACGTTCGACGAGGTGCTGAATGACCTAAACAAACGTGACCGTGACGACAGCAACCGCAAAGAAGCACCGCTTCGGCAAGCAAGCGACGCAAGTCTGCTTGACACCACGGGCTTGACGCGAGAGCAGTCGCTGAAGCGGTTGCTTGATATTATCAACAAGAAGAAGTGAAATGTATTATATATTAAGGTTCTTTGTTTCAATTTATATGCGGCTGAAATGGCACGCCGTGGTGTTCGGCAAGGAGAATATCCCGAAGCACCCGCATAAAGGCGGCTTTATCATTGCGGCGAATCACCAGAGTTACACCGACCCGCCGCTTATCGCCGCTTTTGTGAACGGCAAGTTCTCGTTTATCGCGAAAGCCGAGTTGTTCAAGAAAAAGATGTTTGCTCTCCTTATCCGTTACTGCGGCGCTTACCCCGTGGAACGGGGAGCAGGCGACACGGGCGCACTTGACCGTGCCGTGTCTGACCTCAAGAAGGGGCGGATATTCGTCATATTCCCCGAAGGCACGCGGTCGAAAGACGGCTCGATTGCGAAAGCGAAAAGCGGAATCGCTTTGATTGCGGGAATGGCAAACGTGCCTGTTCTCCCGTGCTGTATAGTCTACAAAGACAACCGCGCCTACGTTTCGTTCGGGAAGATAATCCCGGCGGAAGCGATTGCGGTCAAGGCGACGGAACGAACGGAGATAAGGCGAGTTTGCGCACTGATAACCGACAGCCTGCGTCAATTGCAATCGGAAATGCTTGTGGAAACTAAGATAGTGCTTCCATATATGATTGAAAGCAAAGATGAAACTGAAGTATGAGATAATCCTCGCGGCGACCGCGGGAATGTGCGGCGGTGTGCAAAACGCGGTGAAAATCGCGGAAAACGCGGCAAAAGAGCAAGGCGGCGCGTTTATCCTCGGCGAACTTGTCCATAATAAAGATACGGTGGATTCTCTCGCCGCAAAGGGTGCGGTCAGCATAAGCCGCCTTGAGGATTGCCCGATTGATAAGCCGCTGATTATACGAAGTCACGGTGAACCAAAGGCGACATACGACGCGGCAGTGTCACTAAAGTTACAAATCATCGACGCGACTTGCCCGTATGTGTCCAAAATACACAAAATTGTTGCGGAATATTCTTCACGGGAGTATGGAATTATCATCGCGGGAGAACGAAATCACCCCGAAATCATCGGTGTTTGCGGTTGGTGTGACCCGAAAGCGCAGGTTGTAGTCGCTGAAAGTGCCAAAGAAGTGAGAGCAACCCTTGAGAAACAAGAGGTTTTTTGTGCAAATAACACAATTTTAGTGTTTCAAACCACGTTTGATTTGGCGAAACGTACAAACTTTGTTGAAACAGTGAAAAACCTATGTACAAATGTGAAAATTTTTGATACAATATGTATATCTACTCTAAAAAGGCAGGAAGAGGCAAGAACCTTGTCGCACGAATGTGCGGCGATGTTGATTGTCGGGGACAGACACAGCAGCAATACGCGGAAACTCTTTGATATCTGCGTAACAAACACCCACGCGGTTCTCTTTGACGGAAGCGAGAGCTTAAGAACAGCACTTCACCTTGACGACATTATCGCGGAATACCGAAGCAAAGGATATCCGCTTAAAATAGGAATCACAGCCGGTGCGTCGACGCCCGGGGATAAATTTAAGGAGGTTCATCTAAGAATGAACGAGGAACTGGGGAACAACGCCCTTGACAACGACGAGGGCTTTGACTTTATGGCGGAGGTTGACCGAACCTGTAAGCGGGTCTACATCGGAAACCGCGTAAAAGCAACGGTAATTTCTGCGGAGAAGAACGCGGCGGTTGTCGACATCGGAACAAAGCACACGGGTTACATACCCGCGGACGAGCTGACAAATGACCCTGATAAGTTGCCTGAGGACATCGTGAAGCCGGGCGATGTGGTTGACTGCGTGGTTACGCAAATCAACGACAATGACGGCGTGGTTTACCTCTCGAAGAAGAAGGTTGACCAAGCACTCGGCATGGAAAAGATTGCAAAGGCAAGCGAAACGGGCGAGAACCTCGACGGTGTGGTTGCGGCGGCAGTGAAGAGCGGCGTCGTAGTCACCTGTGACGGCGCAAAGGTGTTTATCCCCGCGTCACAAACGGGGCTTCGTCGTGGCGGCAAACTTGAGGACTTAGTAAAGAAAACAGTTAAGTTCAAGATAATCGAAGTGAACGAAGCGCGTGGTCGTGTCGTTGGCTCAATTCGTCAAGCGATGAGCGAAGTGAACGAAGCGGCTCGTATCAAGTTCTGGGAAACCGTGGAGATAGGCAAGAAGTTCACAGGTGAAGTGAAGTCTATCGAGAACTACGGCGTCTTTGTCAACCTTGACGGTGTTGACGGAATGATTCACTTGTCTGAACTCTCGTGGGAACGAGTTAAGCACCCCTCCGACGTGGTGTCAATCGGCGACAAACTTGATGTCTACATCAAGAACTTCAACCCCGAAACACGCCGTATCGCTCTCGGATACAAAGACCCGTCTAACGACCCGTGGGCAAAGTTTGTTGAGGAATACCACCCCGGCACTGAAGTCAAGGCGACAATCGTCAGCATCACGGCTTACGGCGCGTTCGCGTCGATTGTGCCCGGTATCGACGGACTTATCCACATCACACAGCTGACCAACGGTGAACGCGTGAACAACGTGGCACAGTTTGTCACCAAGGGGCAAGAAGTTGACGTTGTTATCATTGAGATTGACAACGCGAAGCACCGCGTAAGCCTTTCAATCAAAGAGGCGATTCGCCGCCGTGAAGCGGAGAACGCCGCTGAATACGCAGAGTCACAGACCGAAACGGCTGAACCCGAACAAACCGAACAACCTGCTCCCGAACAAGAACAAGCAGCGGAATAAGTATTATGCAGAAAAGGGAACATTCCGAGAATGTTCCCTTTTGTAATTATACTGCGTAACCACATAAAAACTCACCGGGTTTTTGTGTGTGGCACTTGTGTGCGGATTAACTCGGCGGCATAGCCGCCCGCCCGCCGCGAAGCGGCGGAGGTTAAACTGAAAGTTTAACTAATTAAGGAGTATATATAAAGGAAACCCTTCAATGAACAAAACAGGCAGCCAAATCATAATAGAAACCCTCGCCGAACACGGCGTGAAGAACATATTCGGATATCCCGGCGGTTCGGTGCTGAACATCTACGACGAACTTTATAAGAACAGCGACCGCATAACCCACTTCTTGACCTCGCACGAGCAACACGCGGGTCACGCGGCGGACGGTTACGCGAGAGCGACAGGCGAAGTGGGCGTGGTGCTTGCAACCAGCGGGCCGGGTGCGACAAACCTTGTCACGCCGATTGCCACCGCCTATATGGACAGCGTGCCGTTGGTTGCGCTGACGGGCAATGTTGAGCGGAAGTTAATCGGGAAAGACAGCTTCCAAGAGGTCAACACCACGGGGATAACTATGCCCGTGACAAAGCACAACTATCTCGTCAGCGATATCGACGACCTTGCCGACAATCTGCGTAACGCCTTTCGTATCGCGAACAGCGGGCGCAAAGGACCTGTGCTGGTTGACATACCGAAAGACATAACCGCCGCTGTCACCGACTTTGAGAGCCGCGCACCGATAGAGCAAGCCTTGCCGGAGCTGAACAGAGAGCAAGTGGAGCAAGCGGTCAGCTTGATAAATGAGAGCGTGCGTCCGTTTATTTATACGGGGGGCGGCGTTATCTCGTCAAACGCGTCTGAACAGCTCGCGGAGTTCGCGAAGAAGATAAAAGCGCCTGTGTCGTCGTCGCTTATGGCGCAAGGCGCGTTTGACCAACGCGACCCCGCCTATATCGGTATGCTCGGTATGCACGGCACGTTAGCGGCGGCAAAAGCAATCAAAGAGTGCGACCTGCTGATTGTTCTCGGGGCGAGGTTCTCTGACCGAGTTATCGGCGACCCGAAAAAGTTTGCTTCACACGCAAACGTAATCCATGTCGATATCGACAGTGCCGAACACAACAAGAACATCATTCCCGAAGCGATTGTTCTCGGCGACGTGAAGCACGTGTTGTCCGCGTTCGCGCCTTTCATTAAAGAAAAGACGAGCAATGTGTGGCTTGATTCGTTCAGCGAATACAGACGTGACAGGAAGCTGAACATTCATCAGATTGCAACAACGCAGTACCCCGTGACACCGCAAGCCGTGCTTGAAACCCTTGACGATATACTTGACGACAACTTTGTCGTCACCACAGAGGTGGGGCAAAGCCAAATGTGGGCGGCAATGTATCTGACGTATCGCTCGCCTCGTTCGTTCGTCAGCAGCGGCGGACTCGGCACAATGGGGTATGGACTTGGTGCGGCAATCGGTGCGGCCGTTGGCAAACCCGACTCAACAATCATCAACATCGCGGGGGATGGCAGCTTCGCGATGAATGTCGGCGAGTTGTTCACCTTGTCGAAGTACGGTTTCCCTGTTGTACAGATTGTGTTCAACAATTCGGTTCTCGGCATGGTTAGGCAGTGGCAGACGTTGTTCTACGGGAAAAGATATTCACAGACGACACTTGCCGAACCTAACCACCCGAACGTCGATTACGGCAAACTTGCCGACGCTTTTGGCTTGTCGTACTTTCTTGTTGACAAAGCGGAGAGCATACGCCCCTCACTCGAGAAAGCGTTGTCACTTGGGAAGCCCGTGCTGATTGAATGTGTCATTGACACGGATATGGCGGTTCTCCCGATGACACCCGCAGGTAAAGACATCACCTCGCCTATGCTGACACTTGAATGATAACAATACTTGATTCAACCCTGCGTGACGGGGCGCAAGGCGAGGGCGTCAGCTTTTCGGTGTCCGATAAGATTGAGATTCTGAGGACACTCGCTTCTTTTGGCATACCGTTCATTGAAGCGGGCAATCCCTCGTCAAACGACAAAGACCGCGTGTTCTTCGACCGCGTAAAGACACTGCCGCTGAAAAACAGCAAGGTAGTCGCGTTTGGTTCAACACGGCGCAAAAACAGCCCCGCGAGAAGTGACACGGGGCTTTTGTCGCTTCTCACCGCGAACACCGAGTATGTCAGCGTGTTTGGCAAAACGTCGGTGCTTCACGTCCGCGAGATTCTCGGCTGCACACTGAAAGAAAACCTTGACATCATCTCCGATTCGGTGCAGTTCCTTGTGTCGAACGGGCGGCAAGTCTTTTTCGACGCCGAGCATTTCTTTGACGGCTTCAAAGAAGATAAAGACTATGCTCTCGCTTGCCTGCGTGCCGCGAAGCGCGCGGGAGCGAACACGCTGGTGCTTTGCGACACCAACGGCGGCTCTTTCCCGTTTGAAGTGTCCGCGATAACAGCCGAGGTGGTCAAGACGCTCGGCACGGCCGTTGGGATACACTGCCACAACGACACGGGTTGTGCTGTCGCTAACACAATCGCCGCTGTTTTAAGCGGAGCGGCGCAGGTGCAAGGCACGTTTGTCGGCATAGGTGAGCGAACAGGCAACGCCGCGTTATCCACCGTTATCGGAGACTTGCAGGGGCGGCTTGACATCCGGTGCGTGCCCGATTTGTCGCGCCTGACCGACACAGCGCGCCGTGTCGCCGAGCTGTCTAACATCGCCTTGCCGAATCGTCAGCCGTTTGTCGGTCGTTCGGCGTTTGCGCACAAGGGCGGTATGCACGCAGACGGCGTTCGCAAGTTGCCGCGAAGTTTTGAACATATTGAACCGTCGCTGATTGGCAACGACCGTTCGTTCCCTCTCTCCGAGATGTCGGGGAAAAGCGCGGTCCTCGCGAAACTTCGTCACATCTATCCCGACCTCGCGAAGAACGACTTGGTTGTTCAGAAAATACTGAACAAGGTGAAGTCGCTTGAAAACGACGGCTTTCAGTTTGAGGCGGCGGACGCGAGCTTTGAGTTGCTGGTCTTGAAAGAAAAGGGCGAGTTTACGCCGCATTTTGAGATAGCTGACTATAAAATAATATCGACGCAGCAAACAGGCGGCGGATTTGCACTCGCTTCGGCGAGTGTGAAAGTGAAAGTCGGCGATGACTTTGAGATAACAGCGGACGAGGGCGACGGACCTGTCAACGCTATTGATAAGGCACTGAGGAAAGCGTTGGCTAAGTTTTATCCAAAAATTACGCAAATGCGCCTGACCGACTATAAAGTGCGCGTGGTGGACACGGTCAGCAGCACGGCGGCGACCACGCGTGTGCTGATTGAAAGCACGGACGGCACGAATGTCTGGACTACGGTCGGTGCGTCGAAAGATATCATCTGTGCGTCGATACTCGCGTTGGCTGATTCGGTGGAGTATTTGTTGATATAGCCCCACGGCGGCGAAGTGCGGCTTGCCGCACAAAGAAATAGCTTGCTATTTCCCCGGTTGATTGACTATATTACTTCTGTTTCGGTCGGTGTTGGCTCTGTAACGTAACAGTCGCAAACATACTTTACTGAAACAAACTGCCAATATTCCACAAAACCTTTGTGCAAGTTGCACAAAAATCGTTTTTTTTTTTTTTTTTTTTTTTGTTTATTTTTGCAAACTTTATTAAAATTTGCAAATTATGTTGAAAAATTGTTAGTATTGTTTTATGTTAG
>JAISLD010000014.1 GCA_031260665.1 Oscillospiraceae bacterium
ACCGCTCCGCAGGAGCGGATTTAACCGTCCTGATACGCCGTTTCGCGGCTTTGCCGCGTGGGCGCGTATGCGCCCAAACTTAAAAACACTTTAGTGTTTTTAAGTTAAACGGCTATATCTCTATCCTCTGTTATAAGAAACATATAAACAGTTGGACGGTGAAGACCGCGTTTTGAACCTTGCGGCAACCATTGAACAGCTTGCGGAAGGTTTTTCTTTGCAAGTCAGGCGGCTGTGAGTACGATGACATTTTTTAATGCTGTTATTTCGCCCTCTGTGATGCTGTACGAGTGTTTGACCCGCAAGGGAAAATAAAACTACTGTTATATATCAAAAACCGCAAAGCCGCAAATATGGCTGTGATGTTAATCACAATGCCGCAGATGTTTCTTTCCGGCGCGATTATCCCGATAACCAGTTCGTCAGGGATTTTGATGGTGATTTCGCGCATACTTCCGATGACCTACAGCCTTGACTTGGTTCGTTCGGTCATATACGCAGGAACAGCGGAGTATGCGAGTGTCGTGATGTTCAGCCCTGTGGTCAGCGCGCTTGCAACGGTCGCGATAACCGTGGTTTGTCTCACGGTCGGGACATTCTTCTACGCGAGAAGCGAGAAGAACAGATAGATGAAATGAAAACGAAAAGCCGCTCGGTGGGAGTGGCTTTTGTTTTTTATATTCGGCACGTGCTTGAACATTTGAACACTTGAACAAATGTGCAAGTGTTTCCGTTAAATTATTGCCCGTGTGAATCATTTGAGCACTTGAACAAATGAACAAATGTGCAAGTGTTCACATTAACTTATTGCCCGTGTGAATCATTTGAACACTTGAACAAATGTGCAAGTGTTCACGTTAAATTATTGCCTGTCATGGCAGTGACCTAAAACTTCACGGTCGTCGGTTCGCCGCTGAAAGTGTAAAACGTCGCGGTTGCGTCTTTCAGATAGAACACCACGCTGTTACCGTCGTTCACGGCGTACATATCACGAAGCGACGGGTATGCCGTCAACATGCTTTCCTGTGCTTCGGTGCGGTTGTCCTCGACTAACGTGGCTGCGACGCGAATCCATGTGGTGCCGTCAAACGCGGAGAGTTCAACCTTTGGGTTAGCTGCGACTTGCTTTGCGAAGTCTTTTTTCTTGCCCGTTTGAATCCAGAGCTTGCCGTCAAACAGGTTGATTGTGCCGAAAGGACGCACTTTCGGGGTGTCGCCCTCCACGGTTGCGATGTAGTATGTCCCTGCTTTCTTCAAGAAATCGTGCGCAGTTTGCATAGGTTGTACTTGACCACCGACGACAAACCCGATTGTGCCGAGCTTGAATATCACAAACACAGCGACCAACGCATACCACAAGCCGAAAAAACGCACGCAAAATAGTCGCGGCGTTTGGATATTCGGCTTTTGTTTTGTCGTGACGCAGTATATTGCAATCAGTGCGGTTGCCAAAGCAAAGGCGACCGCACCGAGCAGGATTGCCGCTGTAATTCGCATATCAACCCGCAGTATATCTTATTTCAACAGAAAATCTTTGCCGCCCATATTTGGCGTGACAGCGGATAGCTTTTTCTTTAAATACTTTGCCGTCAAAGCCACAGCGTCTATGATATACGGCACAAATATAAACCACAACGGCAAATATGACAAGCAGAAGTTTCACCGATCTCAGGCTTTGTTATTCGTGCTTACAGACAAGTTTCATTGACGCAGCTTCAACAGCTTTTCAATCTCCGCTTCAATTGCTTCGGGCTTCTTGGCTGACGAAAAACGCGCAATCACTTCGCCGCTTTGGTTGACCAAAAACTTTGTGAAGTTCCACTTGATGTTGCTGTTCATCACACCGCCTTGCTTTGCTTTAAGGTAAGCATAAAGCGGACTTTCGTCTGTGCCGTTTACGTCAATCTTGGCGAATTGCGGGAACGTGGTGTGAAACTTGAGCGAGCAAAACTCACCGATTTCGGCGTTGGTGCCGGGGGCTTGCTTGCCGAATTGATTGCAAGGGAACGAAAGCACCTCGAAACCTTTGTCGTGATATTTCTCGTACAGACCTTGAAGCCCGGCAAGTTGCGGGGTGAAGCCGCAATGTGTCGCGGTGTTGACAATCAGCAGAACCTTGCCGTTGTAAACGTCCAGCGAAACGTCCTGCTCCGCCGCGTCTTTCACCGTGATGTTGTAGATACTCATAGTTGCTCCTTTATATTCAGCTGAACGTCTTGGGGTTGGTATAGCCGGGTTTCACAAAAACATTGTCTTTATCCTTGACAAATTCGTTATAAACCCCCTCCCATTCTCCAAAAGCATATCCCTCATAAGACACCGAAATATACTTTGCGGGTTTGCCGAGTGTCTTGTGAATCACGTCGGCAATTTGAATAGCGGCTTCCTCGATTTGCCTTTCGGTTGCTCCCTCAACGGCTTTGATTACGATGTGCGGCATAGTGATTACTCCTTTATTATTTATTATTTATCCTTGCGTTTAGTCAACAATTTATAGATTTTCCAGTCCTTCCATTCCGTCCAACCTTTCCATTTCTTCAGGTCGTCCGCTTTCTCGTTTATCGATTTTCGGTCACTTCTCGCCCACGCGGGCGTTGCCTTTGCCGCGGAAGTAAACCTCGGCGTCTTATTCGGCGCGAACGCCACCCACAGGTAATACCGACAGAGTATTCGTTCATACAAGTTTGAGCGATTCATCACCTTTGCATAGAGTTGACGAACAAAGGCGTTCACTTCTTGATATTCTTCCTTCGTAATTTCTCTTTTTGAAAACGACTGCACTTCATACAGCTCCGCAACCCGCAACGTGAATCCCACACGTTTGCCAAACTGCTGATAGGTTTCGTCGGGTCGTGGCGTAAGCCCCATTACCCGATAGAGTTTCAGCATAATGTGAAACTGCACAATCGAACGCGGGTTGCTGAGGATATTCTCTTGACCACCTATCGGGAGTATCACGAAGTAGACGACGCCGATGACGATAACCCCGAGGAACACCATAAACAGAGGCGACCGAAGCGACTTGACCACCGTTTTGTTCCAAAGGTCGGCGATTGCGCCGAACACCTGCTTTGACACAGGCGGCGTGGTTATCGGCGTGATTTCAGTCACCGGTGCGGTGGTTACCACCGTGTCGCCGTTGTCGTCAGTCGTTGGTGGCGCTGTCGTGACAGCCGTGTCGTCAACCGTGGTGCCGAGTGATTCGCTTTGTGCCGCGCTCACGCTTTCAGCGGCAAGCGCTTCATAACTGAACGGCGGCGTCGGGTCAAACGGTATCCACCCTATATACGGATAGTATACTTCTGCCCAAGCGTGCAAGTCGCGCTCTTTCAGCGTGAACGTCACGCTTCCGTTTGCTCGCTTCACTCCGTCAGCGGTTGCGGTTGAATACCCCGTGACGTATCTCGCCGTGTACCCGATGTACCGCAGATACTCGGTCATAGAGGCGGCGTAAAGTGCGCAATGCCCCGACTTTGTTTCAAACAGGAAGTTGCCGAGAAGCGTGTTATCGCCGCTTTTGTTGTCGGCAGTAAGCGAATATCTGTAATCGTTTCTGAACATCGACATAAGGCGGTCGGCCTTTTGCGCCGGTGTTATGTCGTCCCCGTTTGTGATGACAAAGTCAAGTTTTGCGAGGTTTGCTTCTTCACTCTCGTTATACTGCGAGTATATATCGGTCACAAGCGCACGATACTTTGCCGACAATGACAGAAACTCCGCCGCTTTGTATCCATAGTCGCGTGTGTCGAATAAAAACATAACGCCACGTGACCGCGAGGTATCGCGAAACGTCACGAAGTAATCGTATGTCAAGCCATAATCACGTTGCAAGGTTGCTTCGCTCACTCCCGAAGCCGCGAGTTCAGCGAGTTCAGTCGGTGATATCCGCGACATAACGTAGGTGGCGTGGCTCGCCAAACTGTCATACTCCTCAAACGTCATCGTGTACGGAAGTAGTGCGCTGTACTCAAAGCTCTTGTTGTTTTGCGACGAGTTTGCCCACAGCATTGTGTCGAGTTTGCGGCTGTAGTTCGCCCCCTCGTAGTTCGGATAAGCCATTATCGACGGAAGAACCACGCTGCTTAGCGACTTCAGGTATTCTGTCGTGATTGTGTCGGAGGAAAACCGCTTCGTTCCGCTTATCGCGCTCTCCGCCGCTTGAAAGAACGCGGTTTCAAGTTCGGGGTAATAGACTTTCATCAGCGACTGAAGCTCGCGCTCGTTTGTGCCGCCTATGTCTGTCGTCATCACACCTTTGTCTGAATCATACGCCACGGTTATGCCGCCGCGAAGATAGACGCTTGGTGTTGCGGACGAGGAAATGACGTTAAGGACAGGCGTGTCGGACAGCGAGGGCGCGTCAAGACTGACGACCGACTCACGCACCTTCGGAAAGTAACCTTTGGTGTCGGGGGCGGTTCCCTTTGGCGCGCTCTCACCGCTGAATATACTTTGCGCAAACATCGCCGTGTTCTTAAACGCCCCCGTGAATCGCTCAAGTCTGTCGCCCGACAGCACCAACGAGAACGCGCCGAGTGAAACCGCCGCCATTGTCATCACGGTGACCGCGCCCGATATGTGCGAGCGTTTGACCGGGAAGCCGCCGTTTATCGTTTCGGTTTTGTCCGAAGCGTTCTGTGGATTTGCCGCCCACATTGTGTAAAGCCCGAACATCACGGTCACCAAGACGGCGAGTTCGGGCGTGAAACGCGCAATCTCCGCGCCAAACGCGGGAATCATCATCAGAAACGTGCAGACAAGCATTGTGCCGACGTTCTTTCTTCGTGCCGCAAGTGCAAACAAAAGCGCCACAAATATCGTGACAATAAGCGCACCACCGTGCGCCCCCTCAAAGAGCGGCGACAGCGAACCCGTCGCGTCATACAGCGCACCACCGTATTCAAAATCGTATTTCGTGTATGTGGCAAACCGCGATGTATAGAGCAGGCGGCTGTCAAGCTTAAGCATAAGAAAGTCAAACAGGCAGCCGAGGTCGCTTCTCAGTTTGTCGATGTTCATCAGCGACACCACGCCCCCGACCACGAGCGCAAGCGGCACAGAGTAAAGCGGCTTTATCAGCACAAACAAACCCGAGAACGCGGCAAAGCAGATTGCGGCAAGGCAAATCACCCCAATCCCCCCGACAGGTACGCCATAGATATTCACTGCGGCGGCACAAAACGCCCCACAACCGACACAGTATAGCAATAGGTGAAACAACGCGCCGCGAACCTCGGCGGAGTTTTGATTAGTCATACAATCTCATTCGCTCAATCGGAATACCACTTTTTATAAAAATCTCTTCAGTTTTCTCGCCCACTTTGTCGGCCGCAAACAGCAGCACAGGCGAACCCTTGAGGCTTTGCGACATTATCGCGGCGAGTTCGCCGCCCAGTGACGCGGTGATAAAGACAGCCGTTCCGTTGCCGCAGTCTTTCGCTTTATCGCAGAGGAGAGCGCGGTTAGCGGGGGCGGTTCTCCAAAGAGTCAGCAGTCGCGTAAGGTCCTTATAGCCGTCGCTGCTGTCCACTCGTTCACACCGAATCGACTCATCGGTGCCGAACACAACGTGCGCGGCGAATCCGTAGTCAACTGTTTCGCGTACAGCGGCAAGCCCCGCCTCGATAACCGCGTCAGCCGCAGTAAGCCGCGCCTCTGTCAAAGGCAAGAATTTCGTGGCAAACGCTTCACCGTCGCCGGTCAGCGGCGGCACAAAGTCAAGCACAACGGTGAGCGAGCGTTCTTCCTCGGCGTCGCCCTCTTTCACAAGCAAGTCGTCGGCACGAGCCGAAAGTTTCCAGTGAATTTTCTTTGGTGAATCACCGTCGCGGTATTCACGGACAAACGAGAAGTCAACGTCGGCACGGAGCGCACGCAGTTTGGTCGGTTGCTCGCTCCCCTCGGAGCTTGGAAGTTCGGGTGGCGCGATTTCAAGCGGAGGCACGGTGATAAGGCAGAACGCCGACACTTGCTTCTTGAAGCGAAAGAGCCGCAGAAAATCATACGCGGTTATCTCGGATATCCCCGCTGTGTACTGACCGCGAAAGCGAAACGTGTACGGAAGCGATATGATGTTGGCACAAAGGGGAGCGATATCGGCGAAAAGCGTTTTTGTTTCGGTCACGCCGCCGTTCACGGTGAACGCCGCGAGTTTAACGGAGGTCAAACCAAACGGAGTTTTGTTGTCAAGCGTCACGTCCAGCGTGAACGGCTCGCGCTTTATGCTTGTCGCCGCTTGCCTGTTAGCGTAGACTGATATAGAACGAAACGCGACAAATGCGGGAATCGCCGACAAGAACGGCACGGCGACAAACACGACAAGCAGCACGGCGGTCAGCTTGCCGTTGTAGCATATGGCGAGAACTAACATCATCGCGGCAAGTGCGATATAGAATATACGAAACTCTTTCATTTGTACGGGATAACAACGGAGCGTGAGGTATCTCGCAGTATCTGGGCGGCGGTGACACCACGCAGCTTCGCTTCGCCGGTCAAGAGGATGCGGTGCGGCAAAACGTAAGGCACAAGCGACAACGCGTCCTCGGGCGTGATAAAATCGCGTCCGTTCATATAGGCTCGGCTTTGTGAAGCACGCATAAGCAGAATCCCGGCACGCGGACTTGCGCCAAGTTCAACGTGCTTGTGCGTTCGTGTAGCGGCGACCAGTTCGGCGATATAGCGACAGACCGACACGTCAGCCACAACGGAGTGGACTTCTTCGATACCGCTTTTCATTTCATCGCAAGTCATCACGGGCCTTATCTTGACAAGCGGGTTACCTTCGTGACGTGAACGGATAATCTCGGTTTCATCGTTTATATTCGGGTATCCGATAGATATTTTCATAAGAAAACGGTCGAGTTGCGCCTCGGGGAGTGGGTAAGTCCCAACGTAACCGAGTTCGTTTTGCGTCGCGATTACCATAAAAGGCGACGGCAGACTGTAGGTGTCGCCGTCAACCGACACGGTGCGTTCTTCCATTGCTTCAAGGAGAGCGGACTGCGTTTTGGGGGAGGTGCGGTTTATCTCGTCGGCTATCAATATATTGGTGTTGACAAAGCCGGGACGAAACTCGAACAGACCTGTGTTCTTGTTGAAGATGTTGAACCCCGTGACGTCAGACGCGGTGACGTCGGGTGTGAACTGCGCGCGCACCGCAGTCAGCCCCGCCGCCTTGCCGAGTGCCTTGGCAAGCGTTGTTTTCCCCACACCGGGTACGTCCTCAATCAAAGCGTGCCCTCCCGACAGGAGGGCAGTGACGAGGAGCGTGACGGCTTCGTTCTTGCCGACTATCACCTTCTCCACTTCGCTGATTATCGCCCCGATTTGGCTTTGAAAACTCATGTTTACCTCGTTTATTCGCTTTGTCCAAGTGCGTACGCTCTGCTTGTGCAAGCGGCACAAGCGGCTGTTATCGTTTCTTCAAAGCTATGCTGACGAAGTGCCGACAGCCCCGCGAGGGTCGTGCCACCGGGTGACGAAACCTGCGTTATC
Organism: Oscillospiraceae bacterium; assembly: GCA_031260665.1. Lineage (GTDB taxonomy): Bacteria > Bacillota > Clostridia > Oscillospirales > Ruminococcaceae > Ruminiclostridium_E. The sequence continues at coordinate 7,495 of JAISLD010000014.1, forward strand.
AGTTCTTCGGGCGACTTGCCGCTGTCTGTCAACATCTTCGCCGAACCGACCAACGTCTGTGCAAAGAGTTTCAGCGCAACCTCACGGTCAATGCCAACCGAATCGGCATAATCGACGACAGTTTTGGCAAACAGATAAAGAAACGCGGGCGAGCTGCCGTTTACCGCGATGATTTCTTTCATCTTGTCAATTGGAATCTCCTCCGACACGCCGCAAGAGTCAAGCAGCGTTTTGACAAACAAAAGTTCTTCTTTCGTCACGCCTGTGCCTGCCGCGTATGCCGACGCGCCCGCGCCGAGTGTGGCAGGTGTGTTCGGCATAACAAGCACAACCTTGGTTTCAGGTGAGGTGAGGTTTTTAATCCGAGTGTCCGACACGCCCGCACATATAGAAATAAGCACGGTTTGCGTTGTAATGCTGTCTTTTATGTCGGTCAAGAGTTCGTCAAGCTGTTGCGGCTTGACGCTCAGCAGCACGTATTTGGCGTGACGAACCACGTCGGCAGCGGAATCGGCTTGTTCACAAGGCAAAGCCGCCGTTTTCTCCGCGTCGTTGTCGTAAACCAGCACGGACTTCACCTTGCCACCCTCGGCAACTGCTTTTGCGAACGCGCCGCCCATGTTGCCCGCGCCTATTATCCCGAATGTGTTTTCTGTCATATATATGTTTCTTTCTTTGTTTAGTTAAGTCTATTGAAGTAAAAGTCTTTCAGCGGCAGAACCACCGCTGTGAGAAGAAGAATGTCGAGTGGCAGTTCTATCGCGTTCTTGATTGCGCGTGCCGCGAAAAGCGACCAGAACGTCTTTTCAGTCCCGAAGTAGTAGAAGAAGTAGATAGCTGTGGTGTTGAATATCATGTGGCTGATTATGACGACTATCGCTTGAGCGAACGCACCGCGAAGAGCGAGTTCACGGCGAGAGAAACGACCGTAGAGCAGAAGCCCGTAGACCAGTCCCTCGAACATCGCAATCGGTGTGAACGCGAAGTTGACTCCCGTGCCCTTGAAGAGCGCGCCGAGTATGTCGCACGGTATCGCGGCGACCGCACCGACGACAGGGCCATAGAGCGCACCAATCAGCGCAAGCGGAAGAAACCCGAAGTTTAGTTTCAACCACTCGGTGTTGATAGGAGCGAACACTTCAAGGAGTACATACACCGCGATTAACATTCCCGTCACCGCGAGTGCCTTTGTGCCGCCGCCCGATTTGCCAAGGCTGAGTTCCGCGGCGGAACGCGAGAACATACTCATCAAGCCACCGCTTGATGATTTCCGTTGTTTTGTCATTGAACAGATTCCCGAAAAGGTCAAGGGCGAAGCCCAATGTCGGGCTTCGCCTTTATTTATGTGGTTGCGGATTAAATGCTGACTTCAAGAGCAATCTTGTAGAGGTCGTTCTCAAAGGGTTTTTTCATCTTGAGGGCTTCTTGGATATCAAAGTTCACGAGTTCGTCGTGCTGGAAGCCGACTACTTTGTTGCCGATATCCTGCGAGAGGAGGTCAACGGCGTAATAGCCAAGCTGAGTCGCGGCTACGCGGTCTTTCACCGTGGGTGAGCCACCACGCTGAACGTGACCGAGGATTGTTGCGCGGCTGACCACGCCTGTTTCACGCTCGATACGTTTTGCAAGCTCTTCACTGCCGCCGACGCCTTCGCTGACGACAATGATAAAGTGGTGCTTGCCTGTCGTTTTAGTGCTTTTGATACGGTTGATTACGTCATCGCCCGTGAACGGGATTTCAGAGGTGAGAATACAGGTGGCACCGCACGAAATGCCCGTGTGAAGCGCAATGTACCCGGCACGATGACCCATAACCTCAACCACGGAACAACGGTCATGGGACTGAGTGGTGTCGCGAAGTTTGTCCACAAGTTCCATTGCGGTGTTGAGGGCGGTGTCGTACCCTATTGTATATTCAGTCATTGAGATATCGTTGTCGATTGTGCCGGGGATACCGACACAGGGGATACCGTGTGCCGACAAGTCAGCCGCTCCGCGGAAAGAGCCGTCGCCGCCGATTACCACCATTCCCTCGATGCCGTTGGCTTCACAGGTGGCTTTGGCTTTACGGATACCTTCTTCATAGCGGAATTCGTCGCAACGAGCAGTGTAAAGAATCGTGCCGCCACGCTGAATGATATCGCTGACATCACGAACGCCAAGCGGACGAAGCTCACCACCGATAAGCCCGTTGTATCCTCTAAGTACGCCGACAACCTCCATACCGCGTTTATGACCTGCACGAACCACGGCACGAATAGCCGCGTTCATTCCGGGCGCGTCGCCGCCGCTTGTAAGTACGCCGATTTTTTTCATAATCATACTCCTTTAAGGAAGAATTGCGGTATGTTTGGCAGTTTTTGTTGCCACCTATATAATACAACAAACGAACGAGATTGTCAAGTGTTCCGCTCGTGAAACGGCTTGAATTTAGCGGCGATACAAAGTTTTGTGAGAATCCGAATCATATCGGGGCGCGCTTCGGCGATAGCCGCGTCTGCTTCGTTCAAGTCGTCGTCACTACCTATAAACACAACTTTATGCTCCGATTGCTCCGCCGCCGCTTTCGCGAAACGCTCGCAGCAGATATCGCAGGTGCAGACCGCGTACTTCGCGGCAATCTCGCCGAACTGTTCGTTGAAAAGATAAAACGGCAGGTCGAGAATCTGCCGCGAAAGTCCGTTTGGTATGTGATAAGCGAGTGGTTGCTCGACTTTGGCTTCAACACGCGGTTCAGTCGGCTTGATGTTTCGCATAACGGGGTTGGCGCTCGGTGCGGCGACAAAATCAGCCAGACCTTTGCCACCGACCGCTGTCTTGGGTGGTCTTTTCTTCTTCAGCGGCTCCGCTTCTTCAGTCGGTTCAATCGAAGCGGGCGGCTTGCCGGGAGAACGCGGTTCGCTTCGTCTGCCGCCCAGTGAGGGCACATCGGGGCTTTCCGCGCCGATTAGCTTCATCAGGTTTGATTTATCTATATTCTTTGACATTGTGTAGAATCTTTCGTTTACGGAGTATACTTGCGCGGACGACCGCGACCGAGCTTCTTCACGGTTTCACGCGGACGTTCCAGCCCGATAATCTCATAAGTGAGGTTCTTAAACTCAACTGCCGACTTTGAGCGAGGCGCGTAATCAACAATCGTTTTCCCGTGTGCCGGCGCTTCAGCGACCGTCACACTTTGTGTGATTTTTATGTCAAACACATCGGTGTCGAGTTGCTCGGCGACAATGTTCGCGAGTTCTTCCACCTCTTTGGTGAGAATCAAGCGAGCGTTATACTTCGACAGCACAATGCCGCGAATTTCAAGCGATTGATTGTAATATTTCTTCACCGCGAAGATAGTTTCTTTCAGCTGCGACAGACCTTGCAAGCTGAGGATTTCGGGGAGAAGCGGGATAATCAGCCAATCGGCGGCGGCATACGCGTTGATTGTGAGAATCGACAGCGAAGGGGGCGTGTCAATCAAGATGTAGTCGTAGTCGGCATAAACCGTGTCGAGTGCGTCTTTCAGTATGTGTTCGCGTCCAAGTGACGTCAGTTCAATCTCCGCGGCTGAAAGCGTGATGTTTGACGGCACAACGTCGCAGGTTTCGGTGTGTTGAATGACGTTGTAGAGTTCCGTTTCGCCTTTCATCACGTTGTATATCGTGTATCTGTCGTCAAGGTTATCCGCACCGAGTGAGAACCCGAGGTTGCCCTGTGGGTCGAGGTCAACGGCGAGGACTGTCTTTCCGAGGGAATTCAGCACTCCGCAAACGGAAGCGCAGACGGTCGTCTTGCCGACACCGCCCTTTTGATTAGTGAACGCGATAATCTTTGCCATACTTCTTCCGTCAATTATATATCACTGTGTCATTAAGGGAGAACCTGTTCTCCCGAATCGTTCTCGCTGTATATGCGATAGTTGCTCTTGCCGTGTTTCTTCACTATGTACATTGCTTTATCGGCGGCGGCAATCAGCTCAATGCTGTCGCGTCCGTGTTCGGGGTAGAGCGAAATGCCCACGCTGATTTTGATTTTAATCGCGATGTTTGTGGAACCCGAACGGTATTCTTCGTGGAACACCGAGATGAGCTTCTTTCCGAGTTCATCGATGTTGTTAATCATGTGGTCGTCGGTTACGCAAGCGATAAACTCGTCGCCGCCGAACCTGCCGGCAAAGCCGCACCCCTCGACCGCGTTTTTCAGCGTTCTCGCAACGAAACGTATAACTTCGTCGCCGACCGTGTGCCCGTACTTGTCGTTGATATGCTTGAAGTCGTCCACATCGATAAACACAATCGCGAAACGTGCGCGGATACTGCGTGTAATCTCGTTCTTCAGCTCACGCTCGAATGTGCTGCGATTATACAGCTGCGACAAGAAATCGTAAGACGCGCTGTTTGCCAGTTGAATCGACATCTTCTTTTCCGCGTCGATGTTTGCCACCACACCGACCACACCCGTAAGGTTGTCGCTTCGGTCAACTATACATCGAATTTTCAGCGAACACCATATCAAGCCGCTTTGTGCCGAATGGATTCTGTATTCTGTCGCGAATTCGGTGTGCTTGACGAGAATCTTCTCAAGTTCTTTTATATATTCTTGCGCATCCGCTGATTCCATAAGCGACTCAAGGAAGCCGCCTTCTGTCAGCGTACAGTTCTCCGGCTGCAGTTCAAACTCGTGAACAAAGTTGTCGGTCAGATACATCTTCTTGCGGCTCGGCACCCAACTGAACAGCATATTGCCCGAAATCTCGCACGAAGCCGTCGTTATCTCATAGCCTGAATCCGCTTTTTTCTTCAGAACCTCGTAGGTGTCGGCAATGAGCTTGGCTTCGCCTGTCAGCTTGGCGGGAAGATTGTCGCTGTCGTCCATATTGCTGATTGTCGTCACGACAGGCGATATTATCCTGTAAGACGCGAAGTAGAGAGCGATTGCGGCGGCGGCAAGCACGACCAAAGTCACAACGGTTATAGGAATCGCCGCGGTTTGGAACCCGCCGTCTGATGTTTCAGCAAGCCACGTCCAGCTTGTGCCCTTGATAGTGCCGCGAATGAACAGGCTGCCTCCGCTGTGCGCGATGTCGTAGTCGTCAGCGGAGAGTTTCAGTGTCGGGAGGTTCTTCACTTCGGGTTTCAGCGATTCTCTCCGTGTAAATTCTGTGCCGCCAACACCTACCGCGTTACCGAGTGAGTCGCAGACAAAGAAGCTGCCGTTTTCAAAGCCGTTTGTCGCCGCAAGTATATCCGTGACTTCTGATACAGTGAACACATACCCGACAAGAAGCCGCGAGGTCGTGGGACCAACGACCACGGGGGCGGCGACGCTGATTGTGTACTTGCCATCGTAGTCGCTGTTTTTCGGTGTGATGTTTGAGATGTAAACGTCGTTCTTGTCGAGAGCCGTTATCTCGGAGGAGAACCCGCTGTAGATTGCGCCACCGGGACGCGAGCCGATATCGGCGACCACCACACCGGATACATCGGTGATAATGAGGTCAAGCAAATTGGGCGCGTTTTTCTTTATTGTCAGCAGTTGATAGTCAACGTCGTCTTTGCGCTGTGCGTAAAGCCCGCGTGCCGCGTCTGAGATGAGCGGCATTGACGCGGCGAGTTTGGCGCGCGACATAAGTTCGTCGGTCACCACCTGAACACGACCCGAAAAGCCACGCGCCACACTTGATGCTTGGCGTTCTAAGATATCGTCGGATACCCTGTTCGACTCACCGAAGCCGATACATACGGCGACGATGGTGGGGATAACCACAAACGGAATCAAAAACAGTCGCAACTTGTTTGTGTAAGTGAGTTTCATAGGTGACCTTAGTATGTATGTTTATATAAGGAATAAACGGGTTTCATTGTTCCTGCTCTTCCAGTCTTTTGCGCCGTTCGTCATACTGAAGCTGAAGTATGTATTGTGACAAGATGTGGTTCTTCGTTGGGGTGAGTGCTGTGAATCTGCAGCCGTAGCCCTCTATCTCAAAGCCGTCTGTCTGCACCCGAAGAATCTGCAGCGGCGCCTCAAACTTAACTCCGAGCATATTTGGAGCGACTATCCTTATGTTGTCGCCCTCTCCCATTTCAAGCCCACGCGGCGCCGCGAGGAACAGCCCGCCTGAGCTTATGTCGGTTGCCACCGTGTCGTATCCCAAGTCAAAGTCGGTAATCTTGCCGTTCTCGTCTGTCAGTTCGGTCACTCGGCAAGGCAGTTCGCAAGTCGCCTTGTAGGTGTATCTTCTCTCGGGAAGCAGTTGTTCGGTGGCCATTCTTATAGTCAGCGATATCTGAAATTCCTCAGACATCGTGACCTGTGAGGCATAGGCGAGCCTGTCGCCGTTTTTAGCGTAGAGAACGACATTCATGTGGGTGCCGCGAGACAGAATCGACAGCCCCGGTTGCCGTACCATAAGCCGACTTGGTATCCGCTTATCCTCTATCTCGGTGAAACCGAACGATATGTACTCCGTTGCTTTTATGAACATCTTGCCGTTTTGCTGTCGCACCTCGGCTTTTATTATCTTCTGGGGGTCAAACAAGGCTTTCTCCTTAGTTGATAGACAATTCACATAAAGGTAACACAATTATACTACAAAATGGGCGGCACGTCAAGGGGTGTCCTCCAAAAGTTGCGGAGCGAGGGCTTGACAAAGTGTTTTCGTTGTGGTATAATAGCGAGGCTGTTTCACAGACAGCAAGTGCGGTGCGCTGTCGTGCCGCGTAAGTGGGCGGAGTGCCCCGCTTGCCGAGAAACGGAGCGACTTGTTTAGACTCACTTGGTCTGTAACTGACGCCCGTTTCGGGCGTTTTTGTTTTCGTATAAACTATCTTCCACAGAAAGGAGAACCAAATGCCTAACGAGAAAATTCTGCTGGAAAAGCAGCAGAAAGTGGACGACTTGGCGGTGAAGCTGCAGAAGAGCGTTTGCGGCGTGCTGGTTGACTATCGCGGGATATCCGTTGACGCCGACACTAAACTCCGCAAGAAACTCCGCGAAAGCGGCGTTGACTATGCGGTAGTGAAGAACTCGCTGCTGAAGCGCGCTCTTGCCAAAGCAGACATCACAGGACTCGACGACCTGCTTGAGAACACAACAGCGTTAGCGTTGTCTGACACCGATGTGGTGACCGCGCCGAAGATTCTGTTTGAGAAGTCGGAAGAACTGAAAGAAATCTTCAACATCAAAGGCGGGTTTATCGACGGAGCGGCAGTCCCCGTTGAAACCGTTATCGAGTACGCGAAGCTCCCGTCGAAAGAAGTCCTCGTGGCGAAACTGCTCTTCGTGCTTCAGTCGCCTATCCAAAGCCTTGCAATCGCAATCAGCGAAATCGAAAAGAAATCAGCGTGACATACTTTATTATGTGTTCACGCACCTACACACCTTTATTTGAGGAGGAAAATTAAAATGGCAACAGAAAAAGTGCTTTCCCTTGTGGAAGAAGTGAAGAAGCTGACTGTTCTTGAACTGAACGAGTTGGTTAAGGCTCTCGAAGAAGAGTTCGGCGTATCGGCGGCGGCTATGGTCGCAACAGGTCCCGCGACAGCGGCAGTCGTTGAAGAAAAGACCGAGTTCGACGTTGTT
>JAISLD010000001.1 GCA_031260665.1 Oscillospiraceae bacterium
ATGGGCACGTTCCCGCAGTATGGTCACCCGCACACACTTGCCCGTTACGCTGAGATTGCCGACTCGCTTCACCTCGGCGGCAACTCTGACACCGACAAGCTGAACCTGCTTCTCAACGAGATAACAAAGCTGAAGAAAGCAATCGGCATAAAAGACAGCATTGAGGCGAGCGGCATTGACGAAAAGGCGTTCCTCGAGAATCTTGACGAGATGTCGGAAAAAGCGTTTGACGACCAATGCACGGGAGCAAACCCGCGTTATCCGCTTATCGCTGAGATAAAGCAGTTGTATTTGAACGCCTATTACGGCAAACACGAGGAGGTGTGAGATATGTCAACATCAGTTTTTGAAGAAACAATCGCTGCACGTGAGGGCAAGACTATCTATCGTGACGGCGGCAAAACCATAAAGATATTCGAGAGTGGATACAAAACATCTGACATCTTGAACGAAGCACTGAACCTTGCGCGTGTTGAAGAAATTGTCGGCAGTGATATCGGGCTTAATGTCCCGAAGCTCCTTGAAGTGACAAAAGTCGCCACATCAAGTGGAGAAGCGTGGGCAATCATCACCGAGTATATCCCCGGGAAAACAATGTCGGAATTGATGAAAACAAGCCCCGACAAGAAAGACGAGTATCTGCACGCGCTTATTGATTTGCAGATAACGATACAGTCGAAAGAGGGCGTTGGTCTGCACAAACTTCACGATAAAATGAAACGAAAGATTAACGAAACCTGCTTTGACGCGACGACGCGGTATGAACTGCAAACGCGGCTCGGCGGTATGCCGAAGCACACGAAAATGTGCCACGGAGATTTCTGCCCAAGCAACATCATCATCACACCCGACGGTGTGCCGTATATCATCGATTGGGCGCACGCAACGCAAGGCAACGCTTCCGCTGACGCGGCACGCACCTATCTGCTGTTCAACCTGCAAGGTAACCACGACCTCGCCGAGGAGTACCTCACGAGATATTCAAAGCGGGCTGACATTGCAAGGCAAACTATCCAGAAGTGGCTGCCGATTGTCGCCGCTTCACAGAGTGTCAAGGCAAAAGCCGAAGAGCGTGAGTTTCTCGCAAGTTGGGTCAATGTGGTTGAATACGAATAAAACAAATAAAAGCGGCGCGTTTTTTCACGGACGCGCCGCTTTTTTTGTAAAAACAATTTTAATTCCTTGACAAATGATATGAAATATATGGTATATATCACCCCTTTACTTTCCCTTCATTTTGTGTTATACTTAAGAAAATCACATTATGGAGGATAAAATGAGATACAAAAATCGTGCCTGCGCCTTTTTGCTTGCCTGCACATTCGTGCTGACTTCCTGCAACACAGGCAAAGACCAAAGCGGCGGCGACACCACCGTTGAGGGTGTCGGCAACACGCCGTCAGAGTCGGGCGAGTACTCAACCACACTTGCCAAGACCCTCGCGGGGGTAAAAGACCTTTATCTTGCGTATGACGCTTATGAGTCAAACGTCAAGCCAAACGTCCCCGCGTCTGAGGTTCAGCCGAACATCGCAAACATAGTGAACAGGAATCAATACATCTACGGCACCGATGAAGTGGGCGACTATTATTTTGCAAGCGACCTCACGCCCGATGTTATGGCTTTGATTGTTAAGAATGGCTTTGCTGTTGACGGTGATTGGCAGTCGCACGAATACTTCAGCGTGTATGAGAGCAACCGCTACAATTATGTGCCGAGTTTCATCACGGTTGACTCCGCTGTTCACTCGTTCCACTTGATGTACGACTATGTGCTGAAAGACGTGGAGCAAAACAACCTGAACGCGTCTTTGAAGCGGTTGTCTACCCAAATGACCGATGATTCATACGCACAGTTGGAGAAGCTGAAGGGCACAGAGTTTGAGAACGCGGCACTTCGCAACGTGGCGTTCTTCTCTGTCGGAAGCAAGCTGCTTGACGACACGTTCGCGGTGAAAGCCGAGGTCGCCGACTTGGTTGCGGAGGAGCTTGCACTCATCAAAGGGCAACAAGGTATGATTCCTTCGCCTATTGTGAACTTTGGCGAGGAGTTTGACAACTTCACCGAGGCTTTCCAGATTGACTACTCGCAGTACACTCCGCGCGGGCATTACACGCAGACACCAGAGCTTGAAGCGTACTTCAAGGCGACAATGTGGTACGGGCAGTTCACGCTTCGTTCCGCCTATCCCGACGAGGTGAAGTCCGCTTTGCTTATCACATCCGCGCTTCAGTCAGAGCAAAACGCCGCTGATTGGAGCAAAATCTTTGAAACAATCAACTTCTTTGTCGGTGAATGTGACGATATCACACCGATTGATTATTCCGACATCTTAGGCGGCAACACGGCGTTTGAGGCTGTGACAAACACGGCAAACTTTGACGCGACACTCGCGGAGATTAGCAAACTGCCGCCCCCTGCCGTCAACTCTGTTCCGATTTATGACACGGAGCTTCAGCCCGACCGCGACAAGGCAATCACGGGGTTCAGGTTTTTGGGGCAACGCGTCACACTTGACGCCGCTGTGTTCCAAAAGCTGATTGAACGCGACACGGTAGGCAGGTTGTTGCCGAAATCACTTGATATCCCCGCGGCTCTTGGGTCTAAAGAAGCACTGGCTATCCTAACAGCGGAGGGCGACCTTTCCAAGTATCCAACCTACGAAGAGAACTTAAACAAGGTGCAGACCTACATCAACGGTTTGCCGCAATCAACGTGGAACTCTAACCTTTATTGGTCGTGGCTCAATATGCTGCGCCCTCTCGCGGGAAACTATGACCGCACAGGCTACCCCACGTTTATGCAAAACAACGCGTGGACTGATAAAGAACTGAACACATTTCAAGGCAACTGGACGGAGCTGAAGCACGACACGATTCTCTACGCGAAGCAGCCGATGGGAGAGAAAGGCGGCGGTGGTGAAGAACCCCCTCCTCCTCCCGACGACCGCGGTTACGTTGAGCCGAACCCCGAAGTCTACGCACGTCTTGCCACACTCGTTAAGCAGACGAATTACGGGCTTATCAAAGCCAATTTGATAACAGACGGCGCAAACACGGCACTCGACAAGCTGTTCCAGATTGCAACCACGTTGCAAACAATCGCCGAAAAGGAGCTGAACAACGAGTACGTCACCAACGAGGAGTACGAGTTTATTCGGCAGTATGGCGCGGAGCTTGAGCATATCTGGGACGTTGCAAAGAAAGACGAAGTTGAGATTTGGGCTGACGGTTGGTTCGCAAAAGACGCGTTCTTGGCTTATCACCCCGACGCGGTAATCGCCGACGTTGCGACTTCGGCTGAAGGCGACGTGCTTGAGGAAGCGACGGGCTACGCCAATATGATTTACGTGGCGTTCAGCCGTGACGGCGAGGTGGCGTTGGGACGCGGCGTTGTCTACTCGCAGTATGAATTCGCATCACAGACCCGAATGACCGACGAGGAGTGGCACGAGATACTTCGCAACAGTTATGAGGATAAAAGCAAGTTGCCGCCGCTTGCTTCTTGGAAAAAGTCGTTCACCGCGACAAAGTAAAAGTATATGAGCAAACATTTTACACAAAAAGCAGTCGCCATATTTATTATGGCGATTGCTTTGTTTACGGGTTGCGGGCGTGAATACGGCGACACCGATGAGTTTCGTGTGTTGAAGCAAAGCGCAACGCCAAACAGCAAGACGGAAGTCGCGGAAAATCACACATATGATTTGCAAAACGGTCTGCTGACGTTTGCCAACGAGGACGGCACAATCATTTGGCAATCAGATAAATACTGGTTTGTCGACGATTTTCAGCTTGCCGATGTTGACCGCGACGGCAATATCGACTGCCTGTTTTCGCTCTGGAAATCGTACAGTTTTGGCCGTGAGTTTGCCGCCGACAACACCGACACCGAGGCGAAAAATCATTTGTTTTTGTATACAATTCGCGGCGGTTACGGAAAACAACTCTGGTGTTCGTCAAACCTGCCGCGTCCGATTTATTCGTTTGAAATAAGCGGCGACACGCTGACTACTATCGAGGGCGATTATTCAGACACAGAAAAGTCTAAGAAAGCAAAGCTGACATATACATGGCACGATTGGGGTTTCGTGGAACAAAGCAGAAGCGTTGTAAAAACCGCGAAAGTGTCGTTAACAGGCGACATAATGCTGCACGACAACGTCACGCGACACGCACGAACGGGCGCAAACAGCTATGATTTTACAGAGATGTTCGCTTCGATTAAAGATTTTGCGGAAAGTCGCGACCTGTTTATTGCAAACTTGGAGGGTCCCGTTGACGCGTACGGCGAAAACGAGAGAATAAGCGAGTTCCCACGGTTTAATTTCCCGCTTGAAATTCTTGCGGCGATAAAAAACGCGGGAATAAACTATCTTATTACAGCAAACAATCACGCGTTAGACCAAGGTTTCGCGGGCGTCAAGTCAACGCGAGATGGTTTAATTAAAGCAAAAATTGATTTTACGGGAACCTATGAAAACGAAAAACAATATAATGAATATTCGATAATAGATGTGAACGGAATTAAAATCGGCGTGGTCGCGTGGAGTGCGCTCGATAATGGCATGAACGGCGGCGAGTGGGCAATGCGGCGGTTCAATGGAGATACGACAGACGATGTGCCGCAGATTTTACAAGATATTCGGCAGATGAAAAAGGCGGGTGCTGAATTTGTAATAATCGCGCTGCATTGGGGAATTGAATACGCAGATGAGCCGACAGAAACTCAGCGAGAAATCGCGCGACGGCTGACAGACGGCGGCGCGGACGTGATTTACGGCAGCCACACCCACTGCGTTCAGCCGGTCGAAACGGTGGTCACGCAAACGGGGCGAAAGGCATTGATTGTGTATTCGGCGGGCAACTTTTTCGCGAGCCAAGAGGTGCTTGATTTGCCGAAAACACAGCGCGGAATTGTTGTAAACTTTGATGTGCAGTCAAGCGAAGGTGAGGCTGTGCTTAGTGATGTTTGGCTTGCAGACACGGTTTGCGAGGGATATGAAACGAGGATTTTAGAGTGAAGAGGGGTTGACACCGGTAAAGGTTTGTGGTATGATTGGCACTGAGGTGAGAATTATGCCTAAGATACTTGTTGTTGACGACGACCCGAATATTCGCGAACTCGTTTGCGCGTTGCTTAAGAAAGACGGCTTTGAACCGTATGAAGCACGTGACGGACGCGCCGCTCTCGCTAAGATGGACGACGTGGTGCCCGAACTCTGCGTGGTTGACTTGATGATGCCAAATATGGACGGCTATGAGTTGACGCGGCGGATTCGCAAGTATTACGAGAATATGCCTGTGCTTATGCTGACCGCGAAAGCCGAGTTGTCGGCAAAGGCGGCGGGGTTTGACGCGGGAACTGACGATTATCTGACCAAGCCGTTCGAGGGAGACGAGCTGCTTATGCGGGTGCGCGCGCTTCTTCGCCGCTACAACATTGAGGCGTCAAACATCGTGCAAGTCGGCAGCGTGACCGTCGACAAGAACAGCTATACTGTCAACAACGAGAATATCCCGATGAAAGAGTTTGAGCTTCTGTTCAAGCTCGCTTGCTCGCCGAGCCGCACGTTCTCGCGTGATTCGCTCATCGAGGACATCTGGGGTTACGACTTCGAGGGGAACGAGCGCACACTCGATGTTCACATCGGTCGGCTTCGCGAACGCTTCCCTGCCGAAACCAGCGGCTTCAAAATTACCACGGTGCGTGGTCTTGGCTATCGACTGGAGGTGGCGACGTGAAAAACGCGAACGGGTTGCTGAAGAAAGTCGGCTCAAGTGTCGCCGTCGTTGTGGCGCTTGCCTTGGCGACGGCAGTCGGGTCGCTGTTTGTGGGGCAACTCGGCTTGTCGGAATTCGTCACCGTTATGCTCTCCGCTGTGGTCGGCGTTGTGATTTTGTTTGTCATATTCGGCTCGATAATGTCGTTGCTTCGGCGTTCACAGCTTCACAATATAAACGATATGCACGACAATTTGACGAAAACGCTGAACGAGATAGCTAACGGCAACTTCAACGTGTTTATCGAGGTTAACCCTCACGCGCCACACAACGACATCGCCGAAGCGATGAACGAGATGGCAAAGAAACTCGGGACACTGGAGTCAATGCGGGCTGACTTTGTGAGTAATGTGTCACACGAGATACAGTCGCCGCTCACTTCAATCGGCGGATTCGCCAAACTGCTTCGCGAGTCGGCGACTGACGAACAGGCGCGTCACTATGCGGACGTAATCATCGCGGAAAGCCGCCGCCTGTCAAGCCTAAGCGACAACCTGCTTAAACTCTCGACACTTGACAACAACAAGATTCCGCTGAATAAAACCGACTTTCAGCTTGACAAGCAGCTGCAGCAAATTGCGCTCACACTTGAGCCGCATTGGTCGGCAAAGAAGATAGAGCTGACCTGTGACTTAGAGCGCACGACCGTCAACGCTGACAGTGAGTTGCTGTCGCAGGTCTGGATAAACCTGTTGGTCAACGGAGTGAAGTTCACACCGGAAGGCGGAGCGATAACGATAACGCTTCGTGACAATGCCGTTACAATTGCCGACACAGGGTGCGGTATCTCCGACGACGACAAACTGCATATATTCGAGCGATTCTATAAGGTGGACAAGGCGCGCGACCGCTCACTCGGCGGCAACGGACTTGGGCTGTCGATAGTCAAGAAGATAGTTGACCTGCACGGTTACGGGATAACCGTAAACAGCGAAATCGAAAAAGGTACGCAGTTTACAGTCCGTTTAACTTAAGTTTAACCTCCGTTTAAGTAAGGGCGTTATAATACGTTCATACTAAATCAAACGGAGGTTTCATTATGAAAGTTATAGAAGTAAACAATCTTGTAAAGCAGTACAACGGGGCGAAAACGCCGAGCGTTGCTGATATCAGCTTCTCGGTGGAACAAGGCGAGTTCTTCGCGTTCCTCGGACCGAACGGAGCGGGTAAGACCACAACCATCTCGATTCTGACGACAACGCTGTCGAAAACAAGCGGCGAGGTGACAATCGCGGGGATTGATGTCGGGAAAGACGCGAGAAAAGTTCGCGAACACATCGGCATTATCTCACAGAAGCCAAGCCTTGACAAATCGCTGACCGCTGAAGAAAACATTCGCTTCCACGCCGCGCTGTACGGGCTGTATGGTTATCGTCCCACCTTCAATCTTATGCCGAAAGCCTACAAAGAACAAGTGACTCAGCTTGCTGAAATCGTTGGCATATCAGATGCGTTGTTCAAGCCAATCAAGAAGCAATCGGGCGGTATGCAGCGCAAACTTGAGATAATCCGCAGTCTTATTCACACACCCGAGGTGCTGTTCCTCGACGAACCGACGCAAGGGCTTGACGCGATGAGCCGCCGTATGCTCTGGGACTACATCAACACGGTGCGCAAGACTTACGGCACAACAATCTTTTTGACCACGCACTATATCGACGAAGCCGAAAACGTAGACAAAGTCTGCCTCATCAACCACGGCAAAATCGCGTTCAACGGCTCACCCGAAGAAATGAAGCGGCAAATCGCCTTTGACCCAACGCCGAAAGTCTGCCTGCCCTCTCTTGAGGACGCTTACGTGCAGTTTTTACAACTTGACGAACAAGAAAACGAAACTAACAATACGGAGGTTGCATAATGGAAATGACATTTATGAGTAACACTGAATCAACGAAAAGACCGTCACGTTTCTTTCGTGAAGTCAGCACAATATGG
Organism: Oscillospiraceae bacterium; assembly: GCA_031260665.1. Classification (GTDB taxonomy): domain Bacteria; phylum Bacillota; class Clostridia; order Oscillospirales; family Ruminococcaceae; genus Ruminiclostridium_E. Next base: position 7,719 of record JAISLD010000001.1, read on the forward strand.
GCGATAATCTGCCGCGAGATATCCGTGGCGTTCAAGTCGCCGTCAACACTCGCAATGTCGCTTGCAATGCCAATCATAATGATGGGAATGGTCGGCGGCAACCTCACACAGAATATGGCGGGAGGGCTTGGCTTCAACTTCGGGCTGTTTATGCTGGTCGGTATGATGGTGAATATGCTGTTTATGGCGACAAGCCAAGGCGTGGCGACACTGGTGGACGACCACGAGGACAACTTCAGCGAGGAAATGCTGATTGCTCCCGTGTCAAGGTACTCGATTGTCGTCGGCAAGATTCTCGGCTCGATGTTCAGCGCGGTGGTCACAATGCTCGGCACGCTGATTGTCGGCGCGTTTATGGGAATCACGCTGTCAATCGGGCAGTTTCTCGCGATACTCGCGCTCTCGCCGCTAATCTGCTTGTCGGCAGGCGCGCTCGCAATGCTGTTCATCGGGTTAATCAAAAACCGCAAAGCCGCAAATATGGCTGTGATGCTAATCACAATGCCGCAGATGTTTCTTTCCGGAGCGATTATCCCGATAACAAACTCAACGGGGATTCTCAGTCTGCTGTCGCACATTTTGCCGATGACCTACAGCCTTGACTTGGTTCGTTCGGTAATCTACGCGGGAACAGCGGAGTATGCGAGTGTCGTGATGTTCAGCCCCGTGGTAAGCGCGCTTGCAACGGTCGCGATAACCGTGGTTTGTCTCACGGTCGGGACGTTCTTCTACGCGAGAAGCGAGAAGAACAGATAAATGAAATGAAAACGAAAAGCCGCTCGGTGGGAGTGGCTTTTTTTATATTCGGCACGTACTTGAACACTTGAACAAATGTGCAAGTGTTCACGTTAACTTATTGCCTGTGTGAATCATTTGAACACTTGAACAAATGTGCAAGTGATCCCGTTAACTTATTGCCTGTGCGAATCATTTGAACAATTGAACAAATGTGCAAGTGTTCACGTTAACTTATTGCTTGTCACGGCAGTGACCTAAAACTTCACGGTCGTCGGTTCACCGCTGAAAGTGTAAAACGTCGCGGTTGCGTCTTTCAGATAGAACACCACGCTGTTGCCGTCGTTCACGGCGTACATATCACGAAGCGACGGGTATGCCGTCAAACAGGTTGATTGTGCCGAAAGGACGCACTTTCGGGGTATCGCCCTCCACGGTTGCGATGTAGTATGTCCCTGCTTTTTTCAAGAAATCGTGCATGGTTTGCATAGGTTGTCGTCCTGTGGTATCAGCATTTTCTGCGGGATTGCGCCGATTACGAAGTCCACAATGCCCGTAATGATTGCAGGAAGCGTGGAAATCAACTGCGGGAGTGCCGCCAATATCCCCTCGGTTAGCCCAAGGACGAGTTGCAACGCCGCTTCGAGCAACATCGGCAAATTGTCTATTAGCCCTTGCACGATGGTCATTACGGCATTAACAGGCACAGCCACTTTTGTATACACCGCCGTGTTCTTCGTGCCGAGCTGCTCGCCGATGAACGGCGTCGCCACGAACACGACAAGCGCGGCTAAGATAATGCAGATGATTCCGATTACGGTTCTGTTACGCAGTAGATTTTTTATCATTTTTACTCCTTAAATAACACCAAGCAGAGTTGAAAAATAAAGAACGCGCCGCATAGAAACGGCGCGATTGGACGGGTT
>JAISLD010000003.1 GCA_031260665.1 Oscillospiraceae bacterium
TTTCAGCGGCTACCGCTCCGCAGGAGCGGATTTAACCGTCCTGATACGCCAGTGCGCGGCAAAGCCGCGCCGCCGCTTCGCGGCGAAAACTCAAAACACTTTAGTGTTTTGAGTTTAACCGGCTATAGCTTATTGCCCGTCGGGCACCGACCCGCTCCTGCGGGAACGGCAGGACTTTCCGGTCGCCCGCCTGCGCCCCGAGGGATATGACTTTCGGTATATCTGCCTCGGCTGTTGACATTGAAATTTAACCCTCATTATATCACGTTTCCTTTTCAAAGTCAATCTGAGAGGCAAGGTAGAGCGAACCCATAACGGCAGTCAATGCGGAGCTGCGGCTTTCAGCGAACAACAACGCGTCATTCGCTGAATATTCGTTGGATAAAACGTGAATATTCGCATCGCTTATGCCGCTTTTTTTCGCGGCGCACGCGAGGTCAAGCGAGGGGACGGCGTTCGGGGCAAAGGTGTCGGTGAACACAAACTCGTCAAAGTGTTTGGCGGCGATACCGATACAGGCTTCGTAATTCTTGCCCGTCACCATACCGAACACGACCGTCTTTTTGCCGCCGATACCGCCGAGAAGCTCGCAAGTCGCCGCGACACCGTGTGGATTGTGCGCCCCGTCAACAACGACAAGCGGTTTCTTCGATATCACCTCACATCTTGCGGGCAGCGTCGTTTCTTCAAGCGAGCGGCGTATGCAGTCGGTCGGCACATTGAGCAAGAGCAGCGTTTCTATCGCGGTCGCCGCGTTGTATATTTGATGTATACCACCCATTTTGGTGTGATATGCCACGCCTTTGTATGAAAACGTGTTGCCAAACAGCGACACGTCGGTGATATCGATGTGGCGCGGAGTGACAAGCCGCGATTCTTCCTCGGCGCACTTGCCCGCGATAACCGCTCTCGCTTCATTCGGTTGGATTGGGTAGAGAACCAGCGGTCGGCGGTGCTTCACTATGCCCGCTTTGTTCGCGGCGATTTCACCCACGGTGTCGCCGAGAATCTCCGCGTGGTCAATCCCCACCGCCGCGATTACCGCCGCCGCCACGTTGCTCGCCCCGATGACGTTGGTGCAGTCAAGCAGACCGCCGATGCCACACTCAAGCACCACGATGTCCGCTTGTTTGTCGCAAAAGTAGAGGAAAGCGGCGGCGGTCAGCACCTCAAACTGCGAAAAGCCGACTATTCCCGTACGTTTGACGGCATAGTCGGCTTGGTTGATATACTCCGCGAAGTCACATTCGGAGATGAACGCCCCGTCCAAGCGGATACGTTCGCGGATATTGCGGACAAACGGAGAGGTGAAGCTCCCTGTTCGCTTGTGTGAGAACGTCAGTGCGTTCGCGGTGTATTCGGCAAGCGAACCCTTGCCGTTTGTGCCCGCGATGTGAACGAACCGCAGCTTGTTTTGCGGGTCGCCGCACTCACGGAACAATGCGGCGGCACGTGACAGATTCTTAACGGGTGTGCCGCCCTTGGTGTAGTTGCCGAGGATTTGCTCGTAATTTTTCATAAGTATAGGCTAACCAATCTTTGCTTTGCCAACAAGTGAAGAAGCAGTTATTGTGTTACACGTTGAACCTAAACAAGACGATATCGCCGTCTTTCATCACATAGTCTTTCCCTTCAAGCCGCGTCAGCCCTTTCTCTTTTGCCGCTTGCATTGTGCCGCACCGCTTCAAGTCGTCAAACGCCGTGACTTCAGCACGAATGAACCCTTTTTCAAAATCCGTGTGGATTTTCCCTGCCGCTTGCGGCGCCTTGGTGCCCTGCCTGATTGTCCACGCGCGCACCTCGGGCTTGCCTGCCGTCAGATACGAGATAAGCCCAAGCAATGCGTACCCTTGCTTGATAATCCTCGCAAGCCCCGACTCCTCAATGCCGAGTTCCGACAGGAACAACGCCTTTTCGTCGGCTTCCATTCCCACAAGGTCGGCTTCCACCGCGGCACAGATTGGCAAGACCACGCTGTTTTCCTCGTCGGCGATTCGTTTGACCGCCGAGAAGTTTGCGTTTACGTCGATTCCGCTTTTGAAGTCGGATTCCGACAGGTTTGCCGCGTAGATGACGGGCTTGTTTGAGAGGAGCGGCACGGAAGCAATCGTCTCCGCTTCGTCTTTCGTGAAGCCGAAACTTCGCGCCGACTTGCCCTCCTCAAGGTGCGCCGCAAGCCGCTGAAGAAACTCGGCTTCGCTTGCCGCTGTCTTATCGCCCTTTGCCGCTTTGCGTGCCTTGTCAAGGCGGCGGTTCAGGATATCAATGTCGGCATAAATCAACTCGAGGTTGATAGTTTCGATATCACGGACAGCGTTGATGCTGCCGTCAACGTGAATGATGTTGTCGTTTTCAAAGCAACGGACAACGTGAACGAGCGCGTCTGACTCGCGGATGTCTGCCAAGAACTTGTTGCCAAGCCCCTCGCCTTTGCTTGCGCCGCGAACCAAGCCCGCGATGTCGGCAAACTCTAATACTGCAGGTGTAAACTTATCTGGATTATACATATTGGCAAGAAAGTCGAGCCTGCTGTCGGGTACGCTGACTGTGCCGATGTTCTTTTCAATTGTGCAGAAAGGATAGTTCGCTGATTGCGCCGCGCCCTCAGTCAGAGCGTTGAACAGCGTGCTTTTGCCGACATTCGGCAGACCGACCATACCGAGTTTCATAGATGTGTGTTCTCCTGTAAACTGACAATTGCGGCGTCATAGGGTGACGCCGCAATTAGTATTATACGATATAAGTTACTGCTTGTCAAACAGACGGGCAATAGGGCTGATGTCGCGCTGTCTGTTAACTTAATGCCTCTCGGCACCGAGCCGAGTTAAACAGTCGCCCCTTTGGTGACAAACACGGGGTAATCGTCTGTGCCAATCATCGACTTGTAGCTGCCGACCGTCACGTTTTTGTCGGTGATTACGTAGTTCAGGTCGCACTTGTCGCCGACCACCGTGTCTTGCAGCAGAATAGAGTTGCGAACACGAGTGCCGCGACCGATACGGACGCCGCGGAACAGCACGCAGTTCTCAACCACGCCCTCAATCGAACAACCGTCGGCAATCAGCGAGTTCTTCACTGCCGCATCTATGCCGTACTTAGCGGGTGCGTCGTCACGCAGTTTCGTGTAAATCGGGCGAGACAGGTCAAACAGCTCGTCGCGTTTGCTCTTGTCAGCGAGTGCCATATTAGCGCGGAAGTAGGTCAGCAGGCTGTCAATCTGCTCGTAATATCCCGTGTAGCGATAGCCGTAGATACGGTATTCTTTCAGTTTCTTTTGGATAACGTCAACCTCAAAGGAATAGAGGTTGCGGGAGCTTGTGTCGGTGATGAGGTCGAGCAGGAACTGCTTTTTGAGAACAAAGATGTTCATCGAGGTGTTCGCTTCGCCCTCACGGTTCGGTCGAACAAAGACTTCATAGATATGACCGTCCTCACCGACAGAAAGCACAGTCTTTGAGAGCATAAGCTCGTTCGGGTAGTACTTCTTGCCGTAAACTATTGTGATGTCGGCGTTTTGGTCGATGTGGTAGTCAACAACCTTCGACATATCTATGTTGGCGATGATATCGGTGTCGGCGATGATGACGTATTCGGCGGTTGAACGCTGAATGAAGCCTTTTACTCCCGCGAGTGCTTCCATACGACCGCGATAAAGACCGCCGCCTATGTGCCCATAGGGAGGGAGCAACTGAAGCCCGCCGTACTTGCGCGCCAAATCCCACTCGGCGCCGGGACCGAGGTGGTCGAGCAGGGACTGGTAGTTTGCCTTGGTGACGACGCCAACCGTGTTGACACCCGAGTTGACGAGGTTGGAGAGAGCGAAGTCAATCAGTCTGTACCGCGCTCCAAACGGCACAGAACCCATGGTTCTTATTTTGGTAAGGTCGGTGATTGTCGAGTCGTGCATATCGGCAAAGACCAGACCTATTACGTTTGACATATTAGCCATATACTATCCTCCGAGATATTTTCCGTGTTGGGGTCAAGTCTTAGATGTCGTTGTCAATCATTGCTTTCGGGAGAATCTCTTTCCCTCTGCTTACGTTCACGTTGTGCCCGATAACCGCAACGCCCCAGTTGTCTTTGTTTTCAACCGTTTCGGGTCTGCCGCCCACACGAACGTCTGTGCCGACGTCGCAGTTCTCGCCGATGATTGAGTATTCAACCACCGCACCGCTTCTTATCGTTGTGTTCGGCATAATGATACTGTCGCGGACAACCGCGCCTTCTTCAATTGTCACGCCGGCAAACAGGATTGAGAAGTCAACCGAACCGAGAATGTTGCACCCCTCGCTCACCATTGAATTCTCAACGTGGCTGTGCGTGCCGACGTAATGCGGCGGCATAACGGGGCTGCGTGAATAGATACGCCAACTTTTGTCGTACAAATCAAGCGGAACATTCGGGTTGAGGCAGTCCATATTGGCTTCCCAGAGGGAATCAATTGTGCCGACGTCTTTCCAATAAGAATCGAAGTGGTAAGCCACCATACGATTGCCGTCAGCGAGCATTGCGGGAATGATGTTCTTCCCGAAATCCTTGCTTGCCGCTTCGTCGTTCTCGTTGTCAATCAGATATTTGCGGAGAATCTGCCACGAGAAGATGTAGACGCCCATAGACGCGAGGTTGCTGTTTGGTTCAGCGGGTTTCTCGGCAAACTCTGTGATTGTGCCTTCTTCGTTCGCGGTCATTATGCCGAAACGTGACGCTTCTTCCCACGGCACTTCAAGCACGGCGATAGTCGCCGCGGCGTTCTTGTCTTTGTGGTGCTGAAGCATCTTGGCGTAGTCCATCTTGTAGATGTGGTCGCCTGAGAGGATAGCCACGAAATCGGGGTTGTAGCGGTCGATGAACGCAATGTTTTGGTAGATAGCGTTTGCTGTGCCCGAGTACCAGCTCTTGCCGCTTGCCGTTTCGTAGGGAGGCAGAACGTGCACGCCTCCGTGTACGCGGTCCAGCCCCCACGGTTGACCGCTGCCGATGTACTCGTTCAGAACGAGCGGCTGATATTGTGTCAGCACGCCCACGGTGTCGATACCGCTGTTTACGCAGTTTGACAACGGAAAGTCGATAATGCGGTATTTGCCGCCATAAGGAACGGCAGGCTTCGCCATATTTTGGGTCAGTGCGTATAAACGGCTACCCTGCCCTCCCGCGAGGAGCATTGCCACACATTCTTTCTTGACGTAGTTCATATTTTCCTCCGTTGATACGGTTTATTAAGATTTTTTAGGGGGTTTCTTTTTCTTTGGTTTCTCGGCTTCTTCCGCCGCGAGTTCGGCCTCGGTCTTTATCGGTTTGCCGGGTTTGAAGAAGAGCGCCGACATAGGGGGAACCTTGACTGTGAGAGAGAACGGTTTGCCGTGGAGCGGTATCTCGGTTGAAGAAACCTTTTCGTTCAGTATGCCGCCGCCGCCGAACTCTTTGAGGTCTGTCGTAAAGACTTCGTCGTATACCGCGTGAATCGGCACGCCGAAGGAATAATTCTCGTGAAGTTTCGGCTGGAAGTTGCAGACGATGATGTACTGCTCGCCTTTCTTGTCGATTCTTATGAACACGATGACGCTGTTTTGCGTGTCGTCGCCCGATACCCAACCGAAACCCGACCAGTCGCTGTCGTTTTCCCACAACTGAGGCGAACCGAGATAGAACGCGTTGAGGTTCTCAACGAAGTTTGACAGCTGCTTGTGTTCGTCAAACTTCTTTACTCCCCAATCAAGCCCCGACTGATAGTTCCACTCTTTGAACTGCGCAAACTCCTGCCCCATAAACATCAGCTTTTTGCCGGGGTGAGCCGCCATATAAGCGAGGAACGTGCGGAACGAAGCGAAACGGAACTCACGCGGACCTGACATCTTGTCGAGCATTGAGCATTTGCCGTAGACCACTTCGTCGTGAGAGATAGGGAGAATGTAGTTCTCACTGAACGCGTAGTAGAACGAGAACGTAATCTTGTTGTGATTGCCCGGCCGATACTCGGGGGAGGTGGACATATAGGCGAGCATATCGTTCATCCAGCCCATATTCCACTTGAAGTTGAACCCAAGGCCGCCAACGTCGGCAGGCTTCGTCACCATAGGCCACGCCGTTGATTCTTCCGCAATCATCAAGATATTGGGGTGCTTTGAGAAGAGCAGCGTGTTCAGCTTTTGCAGGAACGCAACGGCTTCGTAGTTCTCGTGTCCGCCGTCTTTGTTTGGCCGCCACTCTTTGCGGTCATAGTCGAGATAGAGCATTGAGGCGACCGCGTCAACTCGCAGCCCGTCAACATGAAACTCCGTCAGCCAATAGTTCGCGTTGCTGACGAGGAACGACACGACTTCACTCTTTCCCCAGTCGAATATCCGTGTTCCCCAACCGTGATGTTCACGCTTCAGCGGGTCGGAGTATTCGTAGCAGTAAGAACCGTCGAACTCGTAGAGTCCCGCTTCGTCTTTCGGGAAGTGAGCGGGCACCCAGTCCATAATGACGCCGATTCCCGCTTTGTGACATTCGTCAACAAACGCCATAAAGTCGTGCGGAGTGCCGTGGCGTGACGTTGGGGCGAAGTATCCTATCCCTTGATAACCCCACGACCCGTCGAACGGGTATTCAGCGAGGGGCATAAGCTCAATGTGAGTGTACCCAAGCTTTTTTATGTAGGGAATCAACTCTTTGGCAAGGTTCTTGTACCCTATGAACTTGCCTGCGCCGCTCTCTCGTTGCCACGATGAAAAGTGCATCTCGTATATATTCATCGGTGCAGAATACGGCGAGGTGTCGGCGCGTTTCTTCAGCCAGTCGTCGTCGTTCCAGTCATAGCCCGATATGTCGTAAGCCTTGCTGCCTGTTGACGGGCGCACTTCCATGTGGAAGCCGTAGGGGTCGGCTTTCATTGAAACGCGACCGCGCGCGCTTGTGACGGCATACTTATAGGTGTCATACGTGCGGATACCCGGCACAAATGTTTCCCATATACCGCCGTCATACTTCGTCATTGGGTGCGCCGTGATGTTCCAACGGTCGAAGTCGCCCGTTACGGACACAGCGTCGGCGTTTGGCGCCCAAACACGGAAAACCGCGCCTTTGACACCGTCCCTTGTTTCAAGGTGACAGCCGAATAATTTCCACCCTTCCATCAAGTTCCCTTCGTGGAACAAGTGGAGCGGTGCTTCGTAGCCGGTTAGTATGTTCTTGCCCATGTTTTACACCTGTAATGACCTTGTAACTTCTTGCCCAAATTAACCTGTCTAAGTATATCACGAATCACATCAGATTTCAAGGGGTTTTTATAAATTTTTCATAAAAATTTACCGATTTGCGACTGATTATTGTGCAAGTTGTAGCAAACGCCCCTACATTGAGGGGCGTTTTTGATTTAACTTGCGATTAGCATTGTGATATCAGCCGCTTTCGCTGAATGAGTGAGCGCGCCGATACTGATGATGTCAACACCTGTCGCCGCGACTGCCGCGATGTTCTCAAGGGTGATACCGCCGCTTGCTTCAATGACCGCTTGCCCTTTGTTGAGAGTACAAGCCGACTTCATATCGGCGAGAGTCATATTGTCAAGCATTATCACGGGCACACCGAGTGACAACGCTTCGTTGAACTCTTTCAAGTTCGTCACTTCCACTTCAAGCACAGTCATATGCGACTGCTTTTGCCGAAACAGCGTGACCGCCTTGGTTATGCCGCCCGCCGCTTTGATGTGGTTTTCTTTCAGCACGCCGCCGCTTGAGAGGTCATAGCGGTGGTTTCTGCCGCCGCCACATAGCACCGCGTACTTCTGGAGCCGACGAAGCCCCGGCAGTGTCTTTCGTGTGTCGGTCACACGGGCGTTTGTTCCGTTGACTGCGGCGACACAGGCGGCGGTCGCTGTCGCGATACCGCTCATGTGCTGCAGAAAGTTCAGCGCGGTGCGTTCGGCTTTCAGCAGAGAGTGCGTGTCGCCGCTGATTGTCGCGATACGCGCCCCTTTGGTCAGCGGCTTGCCGTCTTTGAGGTAGTTTTTGAACAGAATCGTGTCGTCAACCAACTTGAACACTCGTTCCGCGACTTTTATTCCACTCAAAACGCCGTCGCTTTTCGCTACTATCTCGGCGCCGCTTTTGCTGTTGTCGCCTATCACAAACTCTGTCGCCGCGTCGATATAGGCGATGTCCTCTTTCAGTTCGGCGATGATTAGGTCGTCATATTGAAACGTATTCAGCATTTTTTCCTCTTGTTCTCACTTGTTCTCAAAAGTGTGACGAAATCCTGTTGCGGGCTACTACGGATTAAACAGCGACTGCGCCCTCGATTGCCGCGGCGATGTTGACCGAGTGAAGCGGCAACGTGACTTCGCCTGACGCACCGTCGTGTTTCTTTGACTTCTCGCTTTTCATTGAGATAATCGCCGGCGGATTTTCCTGCTCGAGTGTGAACATCAGCACGTCCGTTATCGTTTCTTCGGGGGTGAACACGTGGGTGAAGACTTCGCCGCATAACGCGTCGAATAACTCGGCGTTTGATTCGGCTGCGCGATAACGAAGCCCGAGAGAAGCGAAGTTCTCTTTCACCGAGTTGCGGCGCAACTTGTTCTTGTCATATAAAAGAATTTTCTTCTGTGTCGGGTCGTGAACCACGGCTGCGCTTTGCCAATCAGACACAAGCTGAATCAGTTCAATGTCAAACGATTTGACTTTGCCGTGCGCTTCTTTCACGGTCAGCTGTGCGTCCATTCGTTCCGCCATTTTCTGTGCCAAACGAAGGCTGTCGCGTGCGTCGGCAATCGAGAGCCTGCCGAAATCCGCGCCGACCACTTGAATTGAGAGCGAGTAGTCCTCGTCACTCACTTGATTGCCGTTTATCATCAGGCATATACCGTCGCCTGTGCGGCTGTTGGTGAGAGCAACGACTAAAGCGTTTGTTATCAGCCACTTGAGTGCCGCGGCTTCGCCCAAGAACATTCGGGGTAACCACGGTGTGATAAAGCAAGAGAGTTCAACCTGTGTGTCGCCGTAGGCCTTGCGCACCGAAAGCATTGCTTCATCTGCTACGCCCGACAGCGAATACAGCTCTGTTATGCCCATATGTCAGCTCCTTTCGATTTTGCGTGGCGGGAACCCGTTGGCAAAAGTGACACTAAAATTACTGTTGAATTGATTATATTATGTATTGCGACATTTGTCAAGAGTAATCGCGATGTTTTTGGTTAAAACAATCTTATGAAATCAAAAACTTTGCTTAAAGTTATGCTTGGGGCGGCTTGCGGTTTGCTGAACGGATTGTTCGGGGCGGGAGGCGGCGTGGTCGCTGTGCCGCTTCTTCGTTTGACAGGTTTGCCCGAGAAGGAAGCTCACGGCACAAGCGTTGCGTTTGTGCTTTTGCTTTGCTTGGTCACGCTGACTTCGTACATCATCAAGGGGCAAGCCGACGTAGCCGCCGCTCTCCCGTATATCCCCGCGGGACTCGGCGGTGCCGCTGTCGGCAGTTTGTTCCTCAAGAAAATCCCAACGGACGCGCTTCGCCGTGTGTTTGGCGCACTCATCATTGCGGGTGCGGTGAGGACGCTGTTCATATGAGTATCATCATCGGTTTGATAACGGGGATAACCGCCTCGATGGGACTGGGCGGCGGATTCGTGCTTATACTCTGGCTGACCGTGTTCGGCGGGGTGGCGCAAGGTGAGGCGGCGGTAATCAACATAATGTTTTTTATCCCAATCGCGGCACTTGCCGTGGTGTTTCACGCCAAGAACAAGCTAATCAGCTGGAAAGTGCTGCCTGTTATGGCGATATCGGGAGCGGCGGGAGCGGTTGCGGGTGCGCTTTTGCTTGCTGTGATTGACCCAAGTTGGCTTCGCAAAGCGTTTGCTGTGCTGTTGCTCTTCGTTGGGTTCAAGGAGCTGTTTCATAAGAAAAAGCCCCCTGAGTGAGGGGGCTTCGTATATGCTTAAAGCATTGACTTTGCTTTGGTGCAGAGTGCCGTGAAGCTTGCCGGGTCGTTTATCGCTATTTCTGAAAGCATTTTGCGGTTCAGCTGAACGTCCGCGCGTTTAAGTCCGTTGATGAACGTCGAGTAGTTCATTCCGTTTTGTTTCGCTCCCGCTGAGATACGGGTTATCCACAGACGTCGGAAGTCGCGTTTCTTCAGTCGGCGGCTGACGTAGGCATATTGCCCTGACTTCCATACCGCTTCTTTCGCGAGCTTGAAGTGGCGGCTTTTGTTGCCCCAATAACCTTTTGCCTGCTTCAGTATCTTGTTTCTTCTTTTTCTTGTGGCGAGTGCGCCTTTTATCCTTGCCATATTTTATTCTCCTTTGTATTAAAGTTAGGCGTAGGGCAGCAGTTTCTTCAGCGAGTTGCGGCTTGCCGAGGAAACGTAACCGGCCACGCGGTTGATTCTCTTGCGTTTTGACGCCTTTTGTGTTAAGCGGTGGCGGCGGTTTGTCTTTTGATACTTAACCAGTCCGTTCTTTGTCACGCGGAAACGCTTTTTGCTTGCGCTGTGCGTTTTCATTTTAATCTTTGCCATTTTGTTTCTCCTTTGTCTTTATAGTGCTTACTGATGGTTATGTTGTCGGGTCGTCTTTCTTTTCGGGGGACGGCTTTAGTGAGGGGCTGACGCTTTGCGCTACTACTCTGCCACCTTTCACCTGCTCTTGCTTTGGTTTGCCGTTAGGTAAAACCGCGGTTTTCGGTGCGAGAATCATAAACATATTACGTCCGTCCATTTTAGACGCGCTCTCAACCGAGCCGAATTCCGAGCAGATTTCGGCGAACTTTTTGAGTAACTCGGTGCCTAAACCTTGGTGTGTCATCTCGCGACCGCGAAAACGCACCATAAGCTTCACTTTGTCGCCTGCCTTGAGAAACTTGTTGGCGTTGGTGGCTTTGACGGTGATATCCGCCGAATCGATATGAAGCCCCATTCGTATCTCTTTAAGCTCCGCTTGCTTTTGGTTCTTGCGCATCTCCTTGTCTTTTTTAGATTGTTCAAACCTAAACTTGCCGTAATCCATTATCTTGGCGACAGGGGGCGTGCCTTGGGGCGCGATAAGAACAAGGTCGGACTTTTGGCGGTCAGCGAGAGCCTGCGCCTCACTGGTGCGCATTATGCCGAGTGGTTCGCCGTCTTTGCCGACAACGCGGACTTCCGCTGCGTTGATGGCGTCGTTGATGAGCATTTCTTTGGTAGCGATAGTAGACCTCCCGTATAGAACACAAAAAGCGCGGACACTCCGCGCCTACAAATATCATACGCAATGATATCCGTAAACAGCCCAACCAAGGTGTTCGGCAGGGGGAGCGTGACTCACTTGACGTTTACTTTGGTATTATAACACGCGGAAAAGCGTTTGTCAAGGGTTTTGCGAAATAAATAAACAAAACCCGACCTTTATATAGTAAGGTCGGGTCAAGTGGCGGAAAGGGAGAGATTCGAACTCTCGGTGGGGTATTGGCCCACACACGATTTCCAATCGTGCGCCTTAGACCAGCTCAGCCACCTTTCCGTGCCAAAGAGTATAGCATATTTGCGAAAGATTGTCAAGCACTCGCGTTCGCTTTATAATAAGGAAGCAAAAAAATCTCAAAGAAAATATAAAAAATTTCTAAAAACACTTGACAAGCCTTCTCGATTGTGTTATAATGCTAAAGCTGTCACAAATAACGGCAGCGGACAACGGAGCGGCGGGAACGGTTGCGAGAGCGGCGGAACGGACGCGGGAGTTGTCGGCACCTTGAAAATTGAACGACAAAGTTTTGTAAGACGAGTCTGTGAAAGCGGACAAGTTTTACTGAACCCTTGAAATTCCTTTATAGCCGCCCAA
>JAISLD010000004.1 GCA_031260665.1 Oscillospiraceae bacterium
CATCTTGACCGTTTGGGGCTTGAATTGGACGTTATTAACAAGGGTTACGCCGAATTGCTTACATCTGACCCCGTGCCGGAAACGTCCAAAGAACCGTTCACGGAAGACGAAATAACGCGTCTGTGGGCGATTCAAGGTGAACCGTGGGTTGATTCCGTGCTGATATTCCTGTACAGCGGTTGGCGCATTAGTGAACTGTTAGGGCTGAAATGTGCCGATGTTGACCTTGACGCGGGGACGATGAAAGGCGGCGTGAAAACCAAAGCCGGGAAAGGGCGCATTGTCCCGATTCACTCAAAGATTGCCGAAATCGTCAAACGCCGCTATAATGAGGGCGGGGAATATCTCTTGTCATACGAAAACGGAAAGCAAGTCAGCACTTCCCAATATTACATTCTTTGGAACGCCGTGATGAAGCGAATCGGCGCGGAACATACGGTTCACGAAACGCGTCACACATTCCGTTCCAAACTTGACAGCGCGGGGGCGAACAAGTCCGCGATTGATAAGATTATGGGGCATAGCGGCGGGGGAACGGGCGAAAAGGTCTACACCCACAAGACGATTCAAGAACTCAAAGACGCGATTGAACTAATTGATTAAGAAAAAGAGAACACCGGGCGGGGTTGATTTCCCGCCCGGCGTTTTTGTAGATTACAAGCGTCCACGTTGACCGCTCTGACTGCAAGCGTGACTTTACGCAACATCGCCGGAAGTGCGCGGAATGTGGCGAATCGAACATCAACGCCCGTGTTCAATGATTTCAAGAATCCGATGAACGCGGACATTTCCGGCGCGGTTACCAATGCCGGGGGTTGTCCAACAATCAAATTCACCCGCACCGCTGAAATAAACACGCGGTTGACAGTTGTTGTCGCTGAACATCTGAATATCTACTATGCTTTGGGTGTCAATGCCTTTGTGGAACTCTGTGCTGGTCTGAATCGTGTTCATTGTGTTTGTCATTGTGGTTTCCTCTTTTCGTTTTTGTAGTAGGCTTGTTTCAACCTCTGAATACTATTGTAAACGATTTCGTTGACAATGCCAAGGGGTTTGTACAAAATATTTTGCATTTGTCAATAAAAGCGTTGACAACGTCAGTTGAATATGTTAAACTGTAAAAAGTCAAAGAACTTTGACCGAAAGGGGATTGAAATGGAAACCACAAAGAAAATCAAAATGTCGCTTGCGTTTGTAAATAAAACCGAATCAGAATTGGCGCGTGATTTGGGAACATCGCGACAATCGCTAAACCAAAGAATGAAGACGGACAAATTCACAACTGATGAATTGTCCCGCATAGCTGAATCATTGGGCGCGAAATTCGTTCCGTGTGCGTTTGAGTTTCCGGACGGGACAAAAATATAACCGCTCACCCAATAAGGGAAGCGGCTGACGAAAGAGGGTGAACCCGATGAAGCTGACCAAAGACACGATTCAAAGCCTTGAAAAACTGCTTGACCAGTTGCGAAATCAAGACGGTCACCCGGTAGATGAACTTTGCGGCGTGTTGTGGAACAACGGCGTTCGTTGGGACATCGCCATTGAAGCGCGGGAAACACGTAAGCCGGAAATGTTCTTTGATTTCTTCGACCATTACCGGGAATCTGACCTTGAACAATGTCGGGCGGCGTGTTACAATGTGGACGTTGATTTTCTTGCTTCTGTGTTGGCGTATGAGGGGCGCAAGTTGGAACATTGGGAAATGGGCTATACTTCGGACGTGAATAACTTCTTCATCGCCGGAACTGAAAGTTTACTTTCAAAATCAGCGGTCTAACTTTGAACTAATAACACGTTAGTAACACGAAAGTCATAAACCCCCATATTTCAAGGGGTTTCAATCTTGAAAAGTTTGTGGTATAATAGACACAACTTCTTCACAACGTGAGGTCTATTATGAATACAGTATTCAAACGTATTCTCGCTTTTGGTTCGTGTTGCTCGGTGCTTTGCGGCTCGCTGTTTCTTGCCGCTCCTGCCGCCGAGAAAAAGCAGCTTTCGGTTTACTTCGCGAACTGGGCGTGCTACACCGACGCTCATCAAAAGCAAACCGTCGATATGCTGCCGTGGGATAGGCTGACGACAATCAACCACGCGTTCTGGAAGATAACGCCAAACGGAAACTCGTACACAATCGCGTCAAGCGACAGTTGGAGCGATATTGAAATGGGCAACTCGCACTTTGGAAACTACGCGAAGTATCACGCGATGTATCCCGACGTCAATATTATGCTCTCAGTAGGCGGCTGGACCCTCAGCAACGCGTTCAGCCCGATGGCAATGACTGAAGCGGGACGCGCTTCATTTATACAAAGCTGTATCGACACGATGAACAAGTATCCGTTCTTCGCGGGGATTGACATTGACTGGGAGTATCCCGGTGTGACACGTGACGAATGTGGCAGCGACCCGAAAGACGGCGCAAATTATACCTCGCTGCTGAAAGAAATGCGCGCCGCGTTTGACAAGGCTTATGGCGCGGGAAAGAAGCGAATAACAGTCTGCGCACCCGCAAACAACTCGGACATCATTGCCGACAACGGGCAAGTGAACCAAAACCTCAAAGAGATATCAAAGTATGTCGATATGATAAACATAATGACATACGACCTTGCAGGCACGTTTGACCCCGTGACGGGTTATCAAACGAACCTATATCCAAGCACAAAGTTCTCGACCTTCAGCACCGACGACAGTGTCAAGTTCTTCATCAAGCAGGGCGTGCCTGCCGCGAAAATATGCATAGGCGCACCGCTTTATTCGCGTGGGTGGGCAAACGTCAGCGCGGCTGACGCGAACAGCGCGGTCGGGAAAAGCGGCAATGGCGGCGAAGCTGTACGCGGCACGATTGACGGCGGCGAGATAGGCGGGCAAAACCCGTGGTTCTTAATCAAAGAGTATGAGTTAAGCAGTTCATTCTCAAAGGGATACGACAAGACAGCGGAAGCCGCGTATATCTACTGCAACGACAAAAACTCAAAGTATTACGGCAACTTCTACACCTACGAGAACGAAACGTCATTAGCGGCGAAACTTGACTACATAAACAGCAAGAACTTAGGCGGAATGATAGTCTGGGAGGCAAGCGGAGACAGCATATCGGGCGGTTATCCCATGCTGTCACAAATGGCAAAAGCACTTGGCATTTCATCAAAAGCACCGCTGCCATACACACCGCCTGCTTACTCACCGTCAAGCAGTGAAAGCGGCGGCTTTGACGACGGGCAGTGGCACGGCGACGACAGCGGCGACTATAGCGGCACGACAATATACGACAGCGACACCTATATGGACGGTGCCTCGACGGTTTACAGGGCAAACGGCAACAGTCTGCCGAGTGGCGGTATCCCAAACGGCGCGTATCTGACAGACGGCGCTATGCTTTATCGGGCGCTTGCCGATGTTGAAAGCGGCACGATTGCCGACAACAGCGGTAAACTTGCGACGCTTGGTCGGCTTTTAGTCTGGGAAGAACACGTCGGCAACTGGGACGCGTTGTTTGACGGGGAATTTCTGCTGTATAAGGGCGATGTTTATCAACTGGCAAACGGCGGCAACGACTTGCCGCAAGACGACGGCAGCACAAGAAAAGGCACAGAGTTGTTTGACGTCAACCGCTCCCCCGACACAACGTGGGCGCTGCCTGTCTACACGTTTATCGCAAGTGTCATCAGTCCAAACAACAACAACGCACCGAATCCAGCAGGCGAAGTGTCAAGTGACGGCGACGACACAGCGTTGACGACTCCCGCGGCTGACTTAAGCGGCGATGAAACAACGATTGACGAAGCAAACGCGGAAAGCGGAGGCGACATCGACACCGAAGCGCCGATACTGAGCGACAAGACAAGGAAAGCCGCGTATGCCGGCGGCATAATCGGTGCGCTGATTATCATCGGAGTGGGACTGTTCTTCGGTGTGAAAAGAAGCAAGTAAAACGCCATAAATTTAACGCCGCCCCTGCTTCTCGTAGGGGCGGCGCTTTGTTTTATGTGGCGATCAGTCCGCCTATAAGCCGGGTTCTGTCTTGCGCGGTCATCTATCTTGGCGTGCCGTCGCCGACACGCTCCAGCCTCCTTAAACACGGGGCGGCGAGCAACCGCCTTGTTCCGCGTTCCAATCGGAGTTGCATCAAACAGGGTTTACAGGGTCGAACGCTCTCGCGTTCGCCGGTGAGCTCTTACCTCGCCTTTCCATCCTTACCGCGAAGAACGCGGCGGTATATCTCTGTTGCACTTGCCCTAAGGTCGCCCTCGGCTGCCGTTAGCAGTTGTCTTGCTCTTTGATGCCCGGACTTTCCTCACGCTATGCGCGCGACCGCACAGCGGACTGACTGACATTTATTATAACATACTTTTCTTTTTTAATCAAGTTTAGAAATCAACGGCTTTGCCGATGAGTTAAACAACAGTGTCCTCTCGTGAGGGAGAGGACACGAATTAGTTAGCTAATCAGGTTATCTGTGATAGGTTTCGCAAAGTTTCTTCAGCTTTTGTGCGGCTTTGGGTGTCAACGCGTCGCTTTTCATTCGCCACTTCCAGTTTGAGCCGCCTACTGTGCCCGGTGTGTTCATTCTTGCGGTGTCGGGTAAGTTCAAGATATCCTGAATCGGGATAACCACACGGTTCGCCGCGCTTTTGTATAAGCACTTGATTGCCGCGAACGAAGTCCCCTCAAAGAATTTCGGCTCAAGATAACGCTTTGCGTAGAACCTCGTCTTTCTATCCGCCGACTTGTACCACCCCTTGAACGTCTGGTTGTCGTGAGTGCCCGTATAAGCGACGATGTTTTGCTGAAAGTTGTGCGGCAAATGCTCGCTGTCCTCACCCTGTGGGTTGAATCCAAACGGCAGGATTTTCATTCCGGGATAACCCGTGTCACGCAGAAGTTTCCGCACACTGTCGCAGATGTCGCCCAAATCCTCGGCGATTATCTTGATAGGCAAATCTTTCAAGTTCTCTTTGATTACATCAAACAATGCCATACCCGGTCCGTTTCGCCACTCGCCGTGACGCGCCGTGGTTTCACCGTAAGGCACGGCATAGTAGGTGTCGAACGCCCTGAAGTGGTCGATACGAAGCAGGTCGAAGAACTTTGCCGCGTGTTTCACGCGGTTCACCCACCACAGGTAATTCTCGTTTGCCATTTGTTCCCAGTTGTAGAGCGGGTTGCCCCAGAGCTGCCCGTCCTCGGAGAAGAAGTCGGGCGGCACACCCGCCACGTCTGTCGGTTCGTGCCTGTCGTTCAAGAGGAACAACTCGGGCGAAGCCCAAACGTCTGCGCTGTCGAACGCCACATATATCGGGATATCACCGACAATGTTTACTCCGTTTGCGTTTGCGTAACGCCGAAGCTTTGCCCATTGTTCGGCAAACATAAATTGGGCGAACCGATGAAAGCGTATCTCGTCGTGAAGTTCCGCGAACGCGGTTTTCATTGCGGAATCGCTTCGGGTTTTGTGCTGAGCGTCCCATTCATACCACGGTTTGCCGTCATACGACTTCTTCAGCGACATAAACAACGCGTAGTCGTCAAGCCAACTCGCCGATTCTTTCTTGAAGTTGTCGTACCGCGAATAGAGGAGAGCAAAGTCGGCGTTACGTTCGGGGTTGCCGCACTCCGCTTTGAACCCGTCGTACGCGATACGAAGCAGCCTGTTATTTTCAACAGTCGCTTTGTCAATATCAAGGCTTTCGGCGTTGCCGACATAAAGCGTAAGCTCTGCTTTCGGCAGGAAACCAAGCTTTACAAGCTGAAGCGGGTCAATGAACAGCGTGTTCCCCGCGAAAGCCGAGGGCGACTGATAGGGTGAGCCGCCGTAACCGTGCGGCGATATCGGCAAAATCTGCCAAAGTGTTTGCCCTGCCGACTTCAACCAATCGACAAACGCTTCCGCTTCTTTCCCGAACGTGCCGACACCATATGGTGAGGGAAGCGATGTTATGTGGAGCAGTACGCCTGCGTTTCTCATTCTGTTGTTACCTCTTATTTCTTAATCTCAGCCGAATTCATCACCACCTCGGCGTAAACCGCGGCGACAATGCGGTATAAATCGGGCGGCACAGCGGCGCCACTGCCAAGCATAACAAGCAGCGCCGCCGTGCTGTCGTCACGGTAGACTGGCACGCCGTTTTCGTCGGCAATGCCGACTATCTTCTGCGCCAGCTCGCCCAGTCCTGCCGCCACAATGACGGGGGCAAAGTTCTGTTCGGGGTTATACTTCAGCGCAACAGCGGCAGGCTTGCCGCCACCGTAAGCCGCGTTTTTCTTTGACTTTGACATAATGTTTATCCTATGCTTTCACGTTGAAGCCTTTGCGGCTTTCGCTGATTGAGGGGAACACTTCCAAAAGATTCTTCGGTTTGACAAGCGGAAGTGAAAGGAAATTCTCGGCGTTGTAGCCGCAGTCGGCGGCAATCCGCTTGATTTTCCCCGACAACGTGGCGGCTTTCGGCGCGTAACTCTCGGGGTGATAGAACGCAATGCTGACGTCTTTGCCTTGTGCCACGGTGTCAACCTCAAAGCGACCGACGCTCTCGACCTCGAATGTGAGGAACAGATGATACTTCCGCTCTGCTCTCGTCACAGACGACGACGTGCTGTCGTCCTCCTCGTCGTTATCGACCCACAACTCACCGAACGCACGCGCATCGTCAATCTGAAGCGGAATGATATAATGAGCAAGCGGCGTGAAAACACCGGGCGCGTTTATTAGGCTTTGCAGCAGGTTTGACGCGTTGTAGTTGTTGATTGTCTTGAGGGCCGCGTGGTCGATGTTGCGGTCGACAAAGCTGACAAGTTGCTCTAACTTTGAGGGGCGGGCTTCTTCGGGCTTGGTGTGACGTGCGGCTTCGTTCGCTAATTCGTCCGCGTTTCTCGGTGGCGGAAGTTTAGGCAAGCCGTTCTCGTCAAACAGCGAGTCCTCGGGGACACTCGGCGGCAACTCCGACTCCGCCGCCATTTGATTGATAATCTTCGACAGATTGTCAAACAAACTCATCTGGTGGTCGCCGTCCGGCATTGCCCGAAGAATATCGTTCAGGTAATTCACCGCCCCCGTGATACTCTGCACACGCTCAAGTTCCTCGCTGATTAGCGGTCTTATGTCGGGGTCGTCCTCGTCTGACACATTTTCAAGGATACGCCGCACGGTTTCCATTCCGTTTGTTTTCCCCGCGTTGTAGTCGTCAAGCGGCTCGTCAATCGCGGCGTAAAACCTGTTGGTCGGAAGCGGGAAGTCCTCGGTTTTGAAGTTGTAGCCCAGTGGCGGCAGTTCGCCTTGCTCGCTGAATGAAAATTCGCTTTTCGCAATGAAACTCGGCTCACTGAACGCCCTCCCGATAATCTCGGGGACGCGGTTCGGGATAAACTGCGGCTGTAGATTCGTGTTCGCGGCAGTCTGCGCGGACCGCAAAGGCTGGTTCTCCGTTGTTTTTGTTGTCTGTGGCGACTGTGTTGACTGCGGTGCTTGTGAGGTCTGTCTGTTTTGCGTTGTTTCTGCGTTCCGCGATGATTCTGTTGTTTGCGGGTTCTGCTCTGTCTGCCCGTTTTGCTGCTGCACCGCGGTTTGCCCCGCTTGAGCGCCTGTCGGACGCTCGTTCGCCTGCATAATGATGTTCGGCTCGTTCTCGAAAGTCGCCGCGTTATCATTGAAGCCGCCTGTGTTTTGATTCACAAGCGGTCGCCCCGCCAAGTTTTGCTGTTGCGGCGTGTTGCTTCCGAGAACGCCTGTCTGCATAGGCGGCAGAGTTTGAAACTCCTGCCGATCGCTTCCTTGTTGCCCGTTTAATGTGATTCCGTTCGCTGCTTTCGGGTTGACCGCGTCCCGCTGCGGCGTGTTCATCTGCAAGCCGTTGTCCTCGCCGCTTTGCTCAAACGGGAAGAACTTGTTTACAAACCCGTCAAACGCTTCCGTAAACTCATTCCTCGCCGCTTGCCCCGCAACGTGGGTCAGCACCTGCGAGAATCCCTCGCTCAGCATTGAAGCGTTGGTGTTGTATCTTGATAAATTGTGAACAATCAGCGGCAACAGCGTGCCTGTGCGCTCGTTGTTCAGCACGCTTTGGCTCACGTTTTTCAGCACACCAAGCGTTTCGGTCTTGAGCGTTTCAAAGTATTTTGGCGCGTCAGGCGACGACCACTCTTTCGAGAGAACCTCAAGGTCGTGCGACAGCTGCTTGCTCGGTGTAAAGTATCCCGACAAGAACTTCATATTAGAGGAGAGAGCTTTCAGTATGTCGTTGTTGCCGCGCAAGAAGTTGACGGCTTTGAGGAAGCCGCCGACTGAATTCAAGGCGTCGGCGTTGCCCGTTATCTCGGCGTTTCGTGACAAACTGCGAAGCAAATCAAAGAGTTTGTCGCCGCCGAACATCGTCGTCTGCTTCTCCTGCGTCAAAATCTCGTCGGCAACCTCGCCGCTCTTGAGGTAAATCGACTTCATCAATCCCTCAAGCTCACCGTACAACTCGGTGTATCCGTTTGACTTCGCCACAGACAGCAGCTCGTCGCTGATAATCTGCTTCAACGACTCGACCGCCATGGTTGGGTCTTTCGGCGTTTTGACCAAAAGCGGCAGAAAGTCTTTCTGCGACGCCTTGCCGCCCTTGCCTGCGCTTGTGTCAACCGCGGTTTTCACCGCTTCAACGGGGCGTTGCCCCTGTACCATATCGAACTGTTCGCCTCCGCTTGTGCTTTGGCGGTCAGTCATTGTCCCCGAAGTCAGCGTTTTTGTGCTGACCGGGTTGGTGATTTGCGGTATACTCGGCATAAATTTCTTCTCAACGTAAGTTAGTGGTTCTGCTTCTAAATTTTAGCATATTATTCAAAATAAATCAATCATTCTCGCCGTTTTTATATAAAAATACCCGATGTTTACTGAAAGTTCACAATTTGTTCATACATTTATGATATAGTGTAAACAACTCATATAGCCATACGCAGAAACGGCTGTAACGTCAGCTTCGGTTGGTCATCTTATCCAACCAAAAGTTACTGAAATTGCCAGATTAGGCAGCGACACGGAAGCGTCAGTCGCGCCAAAGGAAAGGGTGGAACTAATGCCTAAAATCGAACCCGGTATGGAAGCGATGATTGATATGTACATATTCGAGACAAGCACGCTTCTTGAACAGCTTGACGAGATTATTCTCCGCGTTGAACAGGCAAACGTCTTTACCGATGAGGACATCAACGAAATCTTCCGCATAATGCACACAGTCAAGGGTTCTTCCGCGATGATGGGATTCGAGAACCTGCAGCTTCTCTCCCACAAAGGCGAAGATATGTTCTTTATCATTCGCGAAAATCCGGGGAATATGAAAGACATCAACTTTATCTACGACCTTGTGTTCCGTATGTCGGACCTCTTCAAGGCGGAGATAGAGATGCTTCAAGGCAGCACCGACTATGAGCCGACTGACTTCTCCGATATCCTGAAAGACCTCGATAAGGGCGCGGCTATGTTGGCGGGGCGTGAAGCCGAAGCTGAGGCCGAGGCGTCTGCAGAGGCTGCCGAAGCGGCAGGCGAAGCGGTAAGCAGTGGCGGCAAGAACTACCCTGCAGGTTCAATGTCTGTACGCGTGTTCTTCCAAGAAGGTTGTAAGATGGAGAATCTGCGCTCCTTCCTGCTCCTCAACAAAATAAAAGAAGAAGCCTCCATTCTTGACTACTACCCCGACGATGTTGAACACGACCCGTCCACCTGCAACACGATAATGGACGACGGGTTCTTAGTTGTGTTCAAGGGCGACGACAACGACAGCGTTCTTCGCCTCATTGAAAACGCGGTGAACGTCGAATCATATAAAGTAGAAGCAACCGACACAGGCGCGGCTCCTGCCGCTCCCAAGCCGTCTGAAAAAGCGGCGGCACAAGCGAAACCCGCGCCGAAACCTGTAGAGAAAGCGCAGAACTTCAGCCCCGTGCCCGCAACTCCCTCTGTCAACACACAGCAAGCACCCGCGGCAAAAGAAGTTGAAGCGGCGCAGCAGCTGAACTCGGGCGGCAAACAGAGCATTATCAGCGTAAACCTGCAGAAACTCGACCAACTGCACGATATAGTCGGTGAGATTATCACCACCGAGTCAATGGTCATCTCGAACCCCGAACTCGAGGGGCTGAAACTTGAGAGCTTCCTCAAGTCGGCGCGTGAACTGAAGAAGCTGACCGACGAACTGCAAGACACGGTTATGTCCATCAGAATGGTTCCTCTTGCGGGTCCGTTCCAAAAGATGAACAGAATCGTTCGCGATATGAAAGTGAAACTCGGCAAAGACGCTGAGCTGAAGATTGACGGCGAGAACACCGAGGTTGACAAGTCGATAGTCGACAACCTGAACGACCCGCTTATGCACCTTGTCCGCAACTGTATGGACCACGGCATAGAAGACGACGTTCAGCAGAGAATCGAAGCGGGCAAACCCGCGAAGGGCACCGTGTTCCTCAGCGCAACCAGCTCGTCGGGAGAAGTTATCATCACGGTCAGCGACGACGGCGCGGGGATTGACACCGACAGGGTTATCACCAAGGCGGAACGTCAAGGGCTTCTTATCAAACCGGCAAGCGATTACACAGAACGTGAAATCCAAAATATGATTCTCCTGCCCGGTTTCTCCACCAACGAAGTGGTGACGGAGTTCAGCGGACGCGGCGTCGGAATGGACGTTGTTAAGCAGAACATAGAGAAATGCGGCGGCACGCTCACCGTTGAAAGCAAGCACGGGCAAGGGACGATGTTCGTCATCAAAATCCCGCTCACACTCGCTATCATCGAGGGAATGGAGCTTGAGGTTCACGACACAATCTTCACCGTGCCTATCTCGTCAATCCGCGAGAGCTTCAAGGCAAGCACCAACGAGATTATCCGCGACACAATGCGTGGTGAGATGATAATGGTGCGTGGTGAGTGCTACCCGATTATTCGCCTGCACGAAAAGTTCAACATACCAAGCGACGTCACGAACTTTGAGGACGGCATTCTTATCCTCATTGAAACCGACAGTAAATCTGTCTGCTTGTTTGCCGACAAACTGATAGGCGAGCAGCAGGTCGTAGTAAAGCCGTTCCCGCCGTATCTCGGCCGCTATAACATCAAGGGAGCGGGGTTGTCGGGTTGTACTATTATGGGCGACGGCAGCATATCGCTTATCGTTGACGTGCCGAACTTGATTGAAAACTAAACGTCTTGTGCAGTAAGGAGAAGAAAATGGCGACACCGACAAGAGAACTTGCCGCGGTTAAACAGACGGCACAGTCACAAAAGCCCACGCACCTCGAAAAAGAGGCGGAAATAACCAAAACACTGACGTTCGCCCTCGGCGACCAAGTCTACGGAATTGAAATCCCGTATGTTATCGAGATAATCGGCGTTCCGAAAATCACCGTTGTGCCCTGCCCCGAAGTGCCTTACTTCATCAAGGGCATCATCAACGTGAGAAGCAAGGTGGTGCCTGTCGTCAATATGCGTTCGTGCTTCGGCAAAGAAGAAATCGGCTATGACGACAAAACTTGCACGATTATCGTTTCGCTGAACGACGTTTCCGTCGGTCTGATTGTCGACGAAGTGCTTGACGTTCTGTCCGTCACACGCAAGCACATCGCGAAAACCCCGGAGCTGAACAACGTCAACAACAACAAGTTCATCGACTATATCTTGGAGATGAACGATGGTATCAAGCTAATCCTCGACATCAAGAAGATTATCTTTGAACACGACCTCGCATTGATGTAACCGCCTTCAACACAATCCCACCGCAAAGAAGCGGTAGGGATTGTGTTGTTGTGCGTGCATATCAACTGTTCGAGGGTCAAGGGGAAAGCCCTTGCCAGTACATAAACCCGCAAGAGGAAATTATATGTCAGTAAAAATTGACGACCTCGAGTTCAAGCAACTCGTGAACACAATGGAGCAGAAGTTTGGCATCAACCTGAAGCAAAAGCGCACCTTGATTGAGGGGCGGCTGTCCAGCACAATCCAACAGCACGGCTTCACCGATTTCAAGTCGTTTCTCAATATGGTTTACTCCGACAAGTCCGGCTCCGAGATGATTAACCTCATCAACAAGCTGACCACAAACCATACATACTTCTACCGCGAACCGGAGCATTACGAGTTTATGGCGAAAGAAGCCCTGCCTTACTTCGAGCAGAAGAAGAAAGACCACCGCCTAATGATATGGAGCGCGGCTTGCTCGTCGGGAGAAGAACCGTATACGAATATTATGCAGTGCCTTGAATACTTTGGGCTGAAAACCGCCTCGTGGAAGATAGACCTGCTCGCCACCGATATCTCGAACCGCGTTATGGATATGGCGAAAGCCGCTGTCTACAACAAAGAGTCGATGAAGAACCTGAACGAGAGTTGGAAGAAAAAGTACTTCACAACGGTGACCCCCGAAACCTTTAAGGTGAAAGACGACGTGACCAAACGCGTCCAAATAAAGTCGTTCAACCTTATGGACCCGATACCGTTCAAGACCTATCCGTTCGACATCATATTCTGCAGAAACGTGATGATTTACTTCGAGCAAGACACGAAGCTTGCTTTAGTCAAGCGTTTCTACGATGTTCTCGCGCCCGGGGGTTATCTCTTTATCGGTCACGCCGAAAGTATCCCGCGTGAGTCAACCAAGTATCAGTATGTCAAGCCGGCAATCTATCGCAAGCCACTCGAAGTTAAATAGTATAATATGCACAAAATATCCAACAGGAGCGATTCACTATGGTAAAAGTTCTTATTATCGACGACAGCGTTATGTTCCGCACAATGCTCACGAACGAGCTGCAAAAAGACCCGATGATTCAAGTCATTGGCACAGCGGGCGACGCGTATGAGGCGAAAGACAAGATTCTTCAGCTGAAGCCCGACGTTCTCTCTCTCGACGTTGAAATGCCGAAGATGAACGGTATCGAGTTCTTGAAGAAGCTGTTGCCGCAGTATCCGATTGCCGCCGTCGTCGTAACATCGTCGCCTGTCAGCGCATTTGAGGCAATATCAGCGGGAGCGGTTGACTTCATAAAGAAACCGACTCGTGCCGATATGAGCACTTTTATTGAGGACCTGCGCAGTATGATAAAGACCGCCGCAACCGCTAAAGTTGTGGCGAAAACCGCGCCGTCAATCCAAGGCGCGACTATGCCGTCGGCAAACATCTTCGCAAGCAAAGTGTTCGACCCGATAAAGAACGCCAAAACTGTCGTGGCAATCGGGGCAAGCACGGGCGGCACCGAGGCGATACTCGAGGTAATCAAAGACTTCCCCGCCTCAACACCCGGCACAATCATCGTTCAACACATGCCCGCCGGCTTCACGAAGATGTACGCCGAACGTCTCAATCGTATCTGCAAAATGGAAGTGCGTGAGGCGAAGAACGGCGACCGAATTAAGCAGGGGCTTATCCTCCTCGGCGCGGGGAATTATCATCTGCGGCTGAAGAAAGACGCGGCCGGTTACTATGTGTCAAGCACCACGGGTGAGAAAGTGAGCGGTCACTGCCCATCTGTTGACGTTATGTTCGACAGTGTGGCGGAAATCGCGGGGAACAACGCAATCGGCGTTATCTTGACGGGAATGGGAGCCGACGGAGCGGACGGACTGCTGAAGTTGCGGCAAACAGGCGCGTTCACGGTGGGGCAAGACAAGGAAACCTGTATCGTGTACGGTATGCCGATGGTTGCGTTCAACAAGGGCGCGGTCGCACAGCAAGCACCTCTGCAAAACATCTCGGGAATTGTACTCAGTAAATTAAAGTAGCTATAAAGAAGCAAACCGCCCCTATTGATAGGGGCGGTAGTTTATTTTAGAGTTTTATCCGTTCTTCGATATACTTCAGCACATCGCCAATCGGCAGACGCTCTTGCGCCATGCTATCGCGTTCGCGGATTGTCACCGCGCCATCGGTTTCGCTGTCAAAGTCATACGTCACGCAAAACGGCGTGCCTATCTCATCTTGTCGGCGATAACGCTTGCCTATCGCCCCCGTGTCGTCAAAGTCAACCGCGAAACTTTTCGACAACGTGTCGTAAATCTTCGCCGCGTTCTCCGACAGTTTCTTCGAGAGGGGAAGCACCGCGCACTTGATTGGCGCGATGTACGGGTGAAAGCGAAGCACGGTGCGTGACGTGCCGTCCGTCAAGACCTCCTCGTCGTAGCTCTCGGTGAGAAGCGCAAGCAGCAGACGTTCCACGCCAAGGCTCGGCTCGATAACATACGGCACATACTTCTCGTTCGTTTCGGGGTCAAAATAGTCAAGCGCCTTGCCGCTTTCGTTGATGTGCTGCGTGAGGTCATAGTCGGTGCGGTCGGCAATGCCCCAAAGTTCACCCCAACCAAACGGGAACAGGTACTCAAAGTCGGTGGTCGCCTTGGAGTAGAACGACAGCTCTTTCGCGTCGTGGTCACGAAGCCGCAGGTTCTCCTCGCAGACTCCGAGTGTGAGCAAGAAGTTGCGGCAGTATTCACGCCAATACGAGAACCACTCGAGGTCGGTGCCGGGTTTGCAGAAGAATTCAAGCTCCATTTGCTCAAACTCGCGGACACGGAAGATGAAGTTGCCGGGGGTTATCTCGTTGCGAAAGCTCTTGCCCACTTGCGCCACACCAAACGGGATTTTCTTTCGTGAGGCGCGCTGTATGTTGAGGAAGTTTACGAATATCCCTTGCGCTGTTTCGGGGCGGAGATACAGCTCGCTCTTTCCGTCCTCGGTGACACCTTGGAATGTCTTGAACATCAAGTTGAACTGCTTGATGTCAGTGAAGTCGCTCTTCCCACAGTCGGGACACGGGATTTGCTTCTCCGCGATGTAGTCGGACATCTGTGCGTTCGTCCAACCCGCGGTCGGCGTGCTGTCAAACGCTTCGATAAGCTGGTCGGCACGGTGCCGCGTCTTGCAACTGCGGCAATCCATCAGCGGGTCTGAAAAGCCTTTGAGGTGACCTGAAGCCACCCAAGTGCGTGGGTTCATAAGAATCGCGCTGTCAAGCCCGACGTTGTAGGGGCTTTCTTGCACGAATTTCTTCAGCCACGCCGACTTTATGTTTGCTTTAAGCGCCGCACCGAGAGGACCGAAGTCCCACGAGTTGGCAAGTCCGCCGTATATTTCGCTCCCCGCGAACACAAAGCCGCGCCCCTTGCAAAGAGCAACGAGCTTGTCCATTGATTTGTCTCTGTTTTTCATTTAATCTACCTTCACTATCCAGTTAAGCTTGTCGGCGAGCCGTCCGTACTGAATCCCTGTCAGCGTGTCATACAGCATTGCCGACACCTCGCCGATTTTGCCGCCGCCGACATCCATTGTCTTGTCTTGGTACTTCAGCGAACCGACAGGCGAGATAACTGCCGCTGTTCCTGTGCCGAACACTTCTTCAAGTGTTCCGCTGTCGTAAGCCGCCGCGATTTCATCAATCGCGATACGCCGCTCGCTTACGGGGATACCTTTGGTTTTAAGCAACTCGATGACCGACTTGCGCGTGATTCCGCCGAGAATTGAACCCGACAACTCGGGCGTGACCACCTCGCCGTTTATCTTGAAGAATATGTTCATCGCGCCGACTTCTTCGATGTATTTGTGCTCAACGCCGTCAAGCCATAGCACCTGCGAGAAGCCCTCTTTGTGTGCTTCGTCTTGCCCGATAAGGCTTGCCGCGTAGTTGCCGCCTGTCTTGGTGTAACCCATACCACCCTTGACGGCACGGACGTACTTCTCCTCAACCTTGATTGCCACGGGGTTCAGCCCGCTTTCGTAATACGCACCCGAGGGGGAAGCGATGATGAAGAACAGGTAGCTGTCAGCGGGGCGAACGCCGACAAACGGGTCAACCGCGATGACAAACGGGCGCAGGTATAACGACGCGCCGTCACTGTGCGGCACCCAGTCTTTGTCGATACGGACAAGTTCTTTCAGCCCTTGAAGCGCAACGTCTTCGGGCACTTGCGGGATAACAAGCCGCTCTGCCGACAAGTTGAGGCGTTTCACGTTTTCTTCGGGGCGGAACAGCTGCACACCACCGTCAGCGCGACGATAGGCTTTAAGCCCCTCAAATATCGTTTGTGAATAATGCAGCACCATTGCGGCAGGTGAGAGCGATATCTCGGCGAACGGCGTGATACGCGCGTCGTGCCAACCTTGACCGCGGTCGTACTGCATAACGAACATGTGGTCGGAGAACACGCGTCCAAAGCCGAGCTTTGTTTCGTCTGCGGGGATAGGCTTTTTTGATTTGGTGAGGTTGATTGAAATCATTTTCATTCCTTAGGTTTGGTTTGTTGGTTTAGTAGATTCAGTGTTAACAACTTAAACAATTCGATTCGTAAAAATTCCGCTCCCGCGATAGCGGCAAGGGCTTTCCGGTCGCCGCCTGTGCCCCGAGGGGTATGACCTTCGGATATATCGCCCAGCTGTTGACATTGGTTTAAGTTGACAAAAGCCCCGCCCCGTTTCAAGGGCGAGGCTTTTTGGAAACTTCGAGATACGATTCCGCTTTCTGCTTTGAGGGGAAAGCCGATGTTTACGTTCACAACGTATGCTTTGGGGTCGGAAGATGCCGTGCGCCTTAGCTTTTCGGTTTCAGTAACGCGAGTATGCTCGAAAGTTTGTCCCTTAGTGCTTATTCGTGCTGTTTTGCAAAGCAGTCGCTGCAATAAACAGGACGGTCGTCACGCGGTCTGAACGGCACTCTTGCTTCATTGCCGCACTGTGCGCAGGTTGCGGTGAACATTTCTCTCGGACCTCTTCCGCCTGATTTCTTCGCGTCACGGCAAGATTTGCAGCGTTGCGGCTCGTTAGTGAAGCCTTTCTCGCTGAAGAATTCCTGCTCGCCGGCGGTGAAAGTAAAATCCGCGCCGCAGTCTTTACACTTAAGGGTTCTGTCTTGGAACATTTGGGTTACCTCGCTGAAAAGTTTGAATACACCGAGCTTTTGCACGGCTAAACTGTATTATAACACATTGGACGAGCCTTGTCAAGTGTTTTGAGAAAAACATTTCGTTAAAAGACACAAAACTCCCCGTTTCGGGGGAGCTTTGTGTTGTGACGCGGGTTAGGCAAGCTTTGTAATCTTGCCGCTTGCCACTTTAACGACTGTTTGTGCCTCGTCGCTACCGTTTTTTGGCGTCAGCTTGTAGATGCCGAATAGCTGTTCTTTTCACTGTCGTTGAACGCGATAGCGTCAACATATCATAACATACCTATATCAATTCGTCAATATCAGACGCCTAATTCGTTGGCAACATTGACGCGGCTTTCTCGAGGTCGCGGATTTTGCGGTACGCTTCTTCAAGCTGACTGCGTATCGTTTGAATCTCCGCTTCTTTCTGCTTGAAGGTCGTGTTATACGACATCTCGTACTTTAGAAGAGTGTTGCGAAGGGTCTCGTTGTCTTTGATTTTCTCTTGAGCAAGTTGTTCAAACTCTTGTTTGCCGCTTTCGTATTCATCGCGGAGTTTGCTTATCTCAATGCGGCTTCGTTCGTCAAAGGCTTCGATTTCGCTTTCGTATTCCGCGAGTTTGCTGCGAAGCAACTCGTTCTCTTCGTCGCGGAACTTCGCTATCTGTTCAAACTCCGACTCGGCACTCGTCATCATACTTGCGCTGAATGATTCCGCGTCAGTGGCGTTGGCTTTGGCCAGTGCTTCCTCCGCTTTGCTCTTCGCTTCTTCAGCCGCGTGTTTTGCCTTGAGTGCGTTTGTCGCGTCCTCAATCAAGCCGAGAGCAAGCAGCGACAGCACCTGCTCTTTGCTGTAAGCGGGGGCCGACTCTTGAAGTTGATAAAACGATTCCCCCAGCTCTTTTGCAAAGCCTTGAAGCGCCTCGCGTGAGCTGCTTGAGTAAAAAGAATATTCTTCGCCCAATATTTTGATTTTGACCTGCTTTACGTTTGCTTCGTTTGCCATATTGTACTCCCAACACTGTAGACGTTCCTCAAATATCAATTATAGCACAAATCACAAAAAAATGAAAGAGGTTTGACGCAATTTGTATACTTGCACAAAAATCTAATGAAATTTTGTGAGTTTTTCCCTGTTTGCTTGTTGCCACGGATTGACATAACATACGCTTCTGTGTTATAATAAAAGCCGAATCTAACGCAACCGCTGAGGGAGTACACGGGTTCTTCACTCGTCGGTAAAACAAAATCAGCTATTCAGCATTGATATCTAACCTTAAAGAGTGACCGAATGCTTACATACCTGCTTGATATATGGCGCGGACTTATCAACATAGTGAGGACAATCTCGCTTTCCAATGTGTTTGAGATTCTCATTATCGCGTTCTTTATCTATCAAATACTGCGGTTCGTCCGTGAAACCCGCGCCGAACAACTTCTTCGCGGCATAATCATCGTGGTGGCGGCGCTTCTGCTTATGCGGCAGTTCCACCTTGAGGCGCTCACTCTGATAAGCGAAACCTTCTTCAACGTCGGTCTTATGGCAGTCATCGTGATGTTTCAGCCTGAACTGCGGCGTATCCTCGAGAAGATGGGGCGAGCCAAGATGGACATTGGGCTGACAAGCGGCGCGTATGCAGGCGACGCCGAAAGCCGTGCCGCGTTTTGTATCGACCAGATAAGCCGTGCCTGTGAAAAGCTGTCGCGGACAGCGACAGGCGCGCTGATTGTAATGGAACGGCAGACGAAACTCGGCGAGCAGATAGACACGGGCACAGTCATTGCGGCACGGCCGAGTGTTGAACTGATTGGCAACATCTTCTTCAAAAACACGCCGCTCCACGACGGTGCGTTGATTGTCCGTGACGGGTTACTTCACGCGGCAGGTTGCTTTTTGCCAAAACCCGGCAAAGAAGAGCTGATATCAAAGGAACTCGGCAGTCGTCACCGTGCCGCAATCGGAATGAGTGAAAACAGCGACGCGGTTGTCGTCATCGTATCCGAAGAAACGGGAATGATATCCATTGCCGAAAACGGCGTGTTGACACGAGCAATGGATAGGGCGAAGCTGCAAGCGTATCTCACGAACGCGGTTATGTCGCAAAGCAGCGGTCGCGGTCGGCTGCTGCTGCCGAGAAAGCGAAAGGAGTCAGGCGAATGAAAGAAAGACTTCTTTCTCTGTTTAGAATCTACAGCAAAGCGTTTGTTCGCAATTTGCAGACAATACTGCTCTCACTTTTATCGGCGATATTCATTTGGTTTGCCATTTCGCTCCAGATATTCCCCGATATCCCCGCCCACGTTGACAATATCCCGGTTTCTTCCGCACCGACAAACGCAATGGAAGCGGGTGGGCTGTATGTGAAAGACGGCTTTGTCAACACCGTGTCGATTCAGATACAGGGCAAGCGTTATGACATAGGCGGCATTGATAAAGACGACTTCTCCGCTAAACTCGACCTGTCGGGAGTGACCGACACGGGAGTCTATGTCGTTGACGTCAAGGTTGTTCCGCTTGAAAACGCGAAGTGTGAGATTATCTCACCTGTTCGTACCGCGACGATTACCGTTGAACGGACTTTATCAAAGGAGTTCAAGCTGACCGCGAACCTCTCGGGAATCAAAATAGACAGCGATATGAGCGTTGACAACGCAAACCTTGTTATCCAACCTGAAACCGTGGTGATAACAGGCGAGCAGAGCGTTATCGACACGATAGGCAAAGCCGAGGTGCGCCTCGCCGAGGCGACGCTTTCCGCTACAGCCGAGGTAAAAGGCACGCTTGTGCTTTACAACAAAGACGGCGCGGCGATTGAAAGCCCAGATGTAACCGTCAACGGCACGTCGTTCGTGGTCCGCGTGCCTATTCACAAGGTCCGTGAACTGCCGCTGTCGTTTCTTATCACGGGCGCACCGCAAAACTTCGACTTAGACGGGCTGTATGGAAAGATGAGCGTGTCGCCGGGGAATCTCACGGTTTCGTCGCCCGACAATTCTATCGACAACCTTGAAACACTGAGCGCAGCAGAGATTCCGTTGTCGGAACTCACCTACGAATACCTCATCACAGGCATACGCGAGCCGCTTGCCGACCACCTTGCCGAGGGCTGGCAGAATCTCTCTAACGTCGCTTCGGCAAGCATATCGTTCAGCGATGTCGACGATTACTCAAAGATGAACTTCACCGTGACAGCGGACAACTTCTTCATCTCAAACGCGCCGTCGGGATACGAAGTCGCGTTGCTGACGAAAGAGCTGAACGTGCAAGTGGTCGGTCCATCCGCGTTTATCCAAGGCATATCGGGCGAGGACATCACGGTGTCGGTCAATCTGCTCGGCGTTGAATCAGCAGACGGGGTGAAGCAAGTGGGCGTGACCTGCCGAATCGGCGGCACAAAAGTCCCCGCGTGGACAGTCGGCTCGTATCAAGCGGACGTGTCGTTCACCGCGAAGTCTCCTTAACCGGTTAAACTTTCAGTTTAACCTCTGCCGCTTCGCGGCGTTGGCACTTCGTGCCGCACATAAAAACTCGGTGAGTTTTATGTGGTTACGCAGTATAACAAACAAACTCCCCCGTTGAGGGGGAGTTTGTTTGTACGATTGTTATGAATCGTAGCGGGTATCTCTGTGCCTGTCGCTTTCCACAATCTCGTTCTTCTTGAAGAAAAGCGAAACACACCATATTGCTGAAAGTGCCACGAGAGTGTAGACAATTCGCGACACAATTGAAGCAGAGCCGCCGAATGCCCAAGCGACAAAGTCGAACCGGAAAAGCCCGACTAAACCCCAGTTCAGTCCGCCGAGCGTGAGAATAAAAAGCGCAATTCTGTCAAACATTGACAATCCTCCTGTAAAGGTAAGCGTTCTTCTGTTTGCTGTTCTCCTCCCTTACAGCTCGCCGCCGTAAAGTCGGTGCGGCGACGAATAAGTATCCGAACAACCGCACAGTTATTATTAGCGGCACAAAGCGGATTATACCGAGATAGTGCAGCCGACTATTTTCTTACGGAATAGTTTGGGTATGATATAGTAGGTTGCCTGTTAGTTTATTTGCCTCTCGGGCACCGAGTTTTCTTACGGAATAGTTTGGATATAATATAGTAGGTTGTCGGTTAGTTTATTTGCCTCTCGGGCACCGAGTTTTCTTACGGAATAGTTTGGGTATAATATAGTAGGTTGTCGGTTAGTTTATTTGCCTCTCGGGCACCG
>JAISLD010000041.1 GCA_031260665.1 Oscillospiraceae bacterium
CAAATGTTTTGCTTGCGCCACTGCTTGAACTATGTTTGCTGTCGGGGATAATCTTCGCGGTGTCGGGGTGCACATTGTTCGCGGTGCTTGTGGTCGGTGGCTTGTCAGCGAAGCTCGCGGCTTCAGCAATGATGCTTGGCAGTGGCTTCAAGTATGCCTACATACCGCTTGATGGCGCGTTTGTCGCCTACTGGTGCGCGGGAGCGGCGGCGTTTGTTCTCGCAGTGTACGTCACGACAAAAAAGCCGAAGTGGTGCATACGCGCCTCGGCTGTCGCGATTGCTTGCCTTTGTTTGCTCACCACGCTGCACATTCACAAACGACAATCGGAGAACAGGCTCTACGTCTACAGTGACGGCGTGTCGGCGTTTACGGCGGTGATTGAGAACAAGAGCGCGGTCATTGTGGCTTCAGGCGACAGCCAAGCCACAGTGCGTGCCGCGAAGAACTTTCTGCGTGAGAACTTTGTTGACAGTGCCGACCTGCTGGTTCTGCTGAAAAGCACACGCAACAACCGCGACGAATTTGCCGCCATACCTCACAAAGACTACGCTTTCGCCCCCGAAACAAACATCACGGCGACTTTCACACTGACAAACGGCGAAACGCTGACACTAAAGCAAAGCGGTTTGGCTGTTATGACAGCGGGCGGCGCGAGGATAGGCTGGTCGACCGTGAAGCAACCGTTTACGGGTGCTGAGATTGAAATCTTAGACGGGTACGTCTTGACTGACAAGACGTTTTATTCCGACTTGACCGTGTTCACAAGCAAGCGAATGACCGCAGAACAGAACGCCTACTACGAACGCGCCGAGTTCGTGCTTGATTTTGGATAACAAACAATGCCGATGACCGAACCGCAACTTAAATCCCACCTTGCAAGCGAAAAGTTAGCAAGAATATACTTCCTTTACGGCGACGAGCCGTTCTTCATCGCACATTACAAGTCGCGGATAGAGAAGCTCTGCCATATAGAGGACGAGTTCAATATAACACGATTTGAGGACAGCCCGCCTGTTCACCGATTGAAAGAAGCAATTGAAACCTTGCCCGTGTTCGACCCGTACCGACTTGTCGTGGTGCGAACGCTGAAACCCGAAGCTTACGCCGACAAAGAAGCGGAGCTGCTGCTTCAGCTTCTCGGCGATATCCCCGACACGACCGTCCTGCTGATATACAGCACCGACACAAAACCCGACAAGAAGTACGCCGCAAACAAGAAGTTTCTCGCTGAAGCGGAGAAGCACGGCGTTGTTTGTGAGTTTGCCGCTCTCCAACCCGACGCGGCGGCGGCGTTTGTGATGAAGAAGTACCCACAGTTTGATATGAATAGCGCGCGGTATCTCGCCGAAAAGACAGACGGCGGACTTTATGCGCTGAGAAACGAAGCGGACAAGCTTATCCACACAGGCGAGCCGATAACGCCCGCTTTGATTGACCGCGCCATCATCTCGAAACCCGAAGCGAGAGCCTTTGACCTGTCGGACGCGCTGATTGCGAGGGACAAGCGCAAGGCGTTCGGTCTGCTTGCCGACCTGCTTAGCGAGGGCAACGACACCGCGACTATCATCGGTGCGCTTGCTTCGTCGTTCACCGCGGAATACTTCGTGGCTCTCGGTAAAGCCGAGGGTGTGCCTAACACACAAATCGCGAAAGACTTCGGCTTCACCGACAAACGCGTGGCATTTATCGAGAAACGCGCCGTGAGGCACGGAGTCCCCGCGCTTCGTAAGTGTGCGCTGCTGATAGCGAAAGCCGAGGAAGAGGCGAAACTACGCCACGATGTGGGCGGCGCGGTGCTGGACAGGCTTGTATTTTCACTCACGGACGAGCGAATATGGAACGGCTGACGCTTCACAAGACCGTCATAGTCGAGGGGCGATATGATAAAGCGAAAGTGCTGTCTGTCGCTGATTGCGACGTGCTGCAAACCAACGGCTTCGCCCTCTATCGTGACAAAGAAAAGCAGGCGTTCATAAGAAAAATGGCAAGTGAACGCGGCGTAATCGTGCTGACCGACAGCGACAACGCGGGGCGGCAGTTGCGTACGCTAATAAACAATATCACAAAGGGAATCGGCGTGACGCATATTTACACGCCCGATGTTTTCGGCAAAGAACGGCGAAAGCCGGCGCCGTCAAGCGAGGGGAAACTGGGTGTTGAGGGAATTGACGGCGATGTGCTTCGCCAACTTCTCGCAAGTCACGCGTCCGGTTCGCCCTGCCGCGACGTGACCAACGTCAAGTCGTGGCTGTTTGACCACGGCTACATTGGGCAAGACGACTCCGCCGCGAAACGTCGTCTTCTCCTCACGCGGCTTTCTTTGCCCGACAACCTCAGCACCAACGACCTCTGCCGCTATATCGCGAGATTATCCGATGAAGAATATGCGGAAATTATACAGTGAACGTGCATATAACAATCGCTGATTAACTAATAAATGTTTATCATATAAATAACAAGAAAGTTTATATATACAATATGGTATTCTCTGACAACGTGTTCTTGTTCGGCTTTTTGCCGCTTGCGCTTCTGCTTTACTTTGCTGTGCCGCGTAAGTTTGTCACGGTGCGGAACTCTGTGCTTCTTGCTTCCAGCATTGTGTTTTATGCTTGGGGCGAGCCGTTTTACGTCTTGGTTATGCTCGGTTCCACCTGCATTGATTACTTCGCGGGGCTGATAATGAACAGGTTTGACGACAAGCCGACAGCACGAAAAGCCGCTCTCGCTCTGTCAATCGTAATCAACCTGTCGCTGCTCGGCTTGTTCAAGTACGGCAGCTTTGTCGTGACCAACCTCAACGAACTTCTCGGCACAAATTTCTTTGACCCCGAACTTCCGCTTCCAATCGGGATAAGCTTCTACACGTTTCAGTCGATGTCATATACAATAGATTTGTATAAAAGGCACATAAAAGTGCAGAAGAACCCGTTCCACTTTGCTGCGTTTGTCACGCTGTTTCCGCAAGTCGTTGCGGGTCCGATAGTGCGTTATTCCGATGTGGCGGCGGAGCTTGAAAGCCGAACAGTGACAGCGGAGATGTTCGGCGAAGGGGTCACGCTGTTTGTCCGTGGACTCTGCAAGAAAGTGCTGATTGCCAACAACATCGGCTCACTCTGGAGCGGAGTCAAGGCGGGCGGCTTTGCTGACCTCACGGCAGGAAGCGCGTGGCTTGGCATTGTTGCTTTTACTTTGCAGATATACTTTGACTTCTCGGGTTACTCCGATATGGCAATCGGACTCGGCAAGATGTTCGGCTTTCACTTCCCGAAGAACTTTGACTATCCTTATCTTTCCAAAAGCGTGTCGGAGTTTTGGCGGAGATGGCATATGACCTTGGGCGCGTGGTTCAAAAGCTACGTCTATTTTCCGCTTGGCGGCAGCAGGTGCAGCACGCTGAAGTGCGTTCGCAACCTCGCGGTGGTCTGGCTGCTCACGGGGATATGGCACGGCGCGGCGTGGAACTTTATCCTGTGGGGCTGCTTCTATGGGCTGCT
This sequence comes from Oscillospiraceae bacterium, assembly GCA_031260665.1. Classification (GTDB taxonomy): domain Bacteria; phylum Bacillota; class Clostridia; order Oscillospirales; family Ruminococcaceae; genus Ruminiclostridium_E. Next base: position 3,498 of record JAISLD010000041.1, read on the forward strand.
GATTATCGCCGAGAAACTTTTCCTCGGCAAAACACTCGGCAAACTGCCGCCTGCTGTCGGTCATATTTACACGATGTTCGCCGTCATAATGGGCTGGGTGCTTTTTGACACGGGCACGCTGCCGAACGCCGCCGCTTGCTACGCCGCGTTGTTCGGTGCAAACGGTGGTTACGACACGCATACTCTCTATCTGCTTTCTAATTACGGCGCGGTGCTTCTGGTCGCGGTGCTGTTTGCCACCCCGTTGTGGCAGAAACTCTGCGACGTGATTAAACACCGAAGCGACAAGGCATACACCGTGATTTCTTTCCCCGTACTGACCGCGATGTTCCTCCTTTGCGCCGCTTACCTCGCTGACGCAACTTACAACCCATTTCTTTATTTCAATTTCTGATTAACTTTTGATTGATATGTTAAAAAAACTTACCCCCGCCGCGTTTGTCGCGTTGCTGTTTATCATACCGACGCTTTCGTTTGTCTTTATGCCCGACGAATTCTTAGAAAACGAGAACCGATATCGCGGTCAACTCCCGAAGCTGACACTCTCGTCTTACAAAGATGAAACCTTTATGACGCGGTTCACGAAGTGGTATGGAGATATATTATTTGGAAGAACCGAGCTGATTAGATTCAAGAACAGTGTAGAAAGATTCAGCGGCAAGACCGAAACAGGCGGCGTGTTCGACACGGGCGAGCGGCTTGCGCAGATTTGGCGTGACCCCGATATGCGGTTTGCCGATAAGAACATCGACGCGGTCAACACGTTCGCGGCACAGACTTCCACGCCGGTTTACGTCATTCTTGCCCCCACCTCACAGGAAATCTATAAAGACGAGTTGCCGAAGCACGCCGAGGTGACAAGCCAGCTTGACTACATCGATTATTGCTATGACAAACTAAGCGGCGCAACCGCTGTCGGCGTTGCCGATACCTTGCTTGCAAGCAAGCAGGACTACATCTACTACCGCACCGACCACCACTGGACCTCACTCGGCGCGTATCTCGCGTATCGTGACTTTGCACAGCAAGCGGGCTTCGTCCCAACGCCGATTGAACAGCTAAACGCGGAAACAGCGGCGCGGGATTTTCGCGGCACGCTCTACTCAAAGAACCTTGACACTTCAATCGAACCCGATGAGATTGACTTCTACTTCGCGGACAACGAACCGCCGCTCTCTCTCGCGGCAAAAGACGGCGACACAAACGCAACCGCCGACAGCCTTTACTTTCGTGAGTTCTTGAGCGAAAAGGACAAGTACGCGGCGTTTCTTGGGCAGAACGCGCCGCTCCTTGAGATAGACACGGGCTATACAGGAGGCAAACTCCTGCTAATCAAGGACAGCTATGCCAACGCGTTCGTGCCGTTTGTGACACGAAACTTCTCGCACATCACGGTTGCTGACCCAAGGTATTTCAATCTCGATTATCGGTTGCTCTTCAACCCCGACGACTATGACGCGGTGCTGTTTCTCTACAACGTCGTCAGCTTCTCCGACGACACGGGAATTATAAAACTGAAGTAAAGGGCGTATAATAACAAGTAATCGGTGATTAAACAGATTATTGGCGTTGTTCCGTTTCCCCATCAAAGGTGGGGGAACGGAACAACTCGGATTTAACTGTACTGATAAGGTAGTATACGGTTAAACAAACATAACCACGAGGGCATTATGAAAGAACTGAAGAACACAGAGTTGTTTGACCTCAGCCGCACACTTGCGAAGCCGTTGTTTCAGCAGACGACGTATCCGTGGGAGGTCTTGCCGTTAATCGGCGGCTTTGTCGCGGAACTGGGCAAAACGCTAACTGCTCACGACTATCACGAGGTTGAAACAGGCGTTTGGGTGCATCGCACCGCGAGTGTGTCGCGCACCGCGTCAATCGCCGCGCCTTGCATTATCTGCGAGGGAGCAAAGGTGTCGCACTGTGCCCTCATTCGCGGCAACGTCATCGTCGGAAAGAACGCCGAAGTCGGCAATTCAAGCGAAATAAAGAACGCCATTCTCTTTGACAACGCGCACGCGCCTCACTTCAACTATGTCGGCGACAGCATAATGGGCTACCTTTCACACATAGGAGCGGGTGTTATCCTCTCGAATCTCAAGAGCGACAAGTCGAGCGTCAGCGTGGCGGCAAACGGCGAGAAAATAAGCACGGGGCTTCGCAAGTTTGGCGCGGCACTTGGCGACAGCACCGAAGTGGGTTGCAACTCGGTTCTCGGTCCTGGTGCGGTCACGGGGAAGAACGTGGCGGTTTATCCGCTGTCACATGTTCGCGGGTTTGTGCCGAGTGAGCGGATATTCAAAAGCAAAGACAATATCGTAGAGAAACATTAAACAGTAAAACAACTGCTGATTAGCCAATGATTTAGTGTTTTGAGTTTAATCGGCTATACTAACCACATATATATGGAGAAACTATGGGCAGATTATTCGGCACAGACGGCGTTCGCGGAATCGCAAACGAGAACCTCACCCCCGAACTCGCTCTTGAAATCGGCAGAGCCGCGGCAGTCGTGTTATCCGACAACAGTCGCCGCCGTCCGCTCTTTGTTCTCGGTGGCGACACCCGCATTTCAACCGAAATGCTTGCGTTTGCGCTTGCTTCGGGGCTTTGCTCGGTCGGGGCTGACGTTATAATGCTCGGCGTTGTGCCGACGCCCGCTGTCGCGTACTTAGTCGGCAAATATAAAGCTGACGCGGGGATAATGGTGTCGGCTTCGCATAACTCGGCGGAGTTCAACGGAATCAAAATTTTCAGCGGCGACGGTTACAAGCTGCCTGACGCGCTTGAAGAACAAATCGAATCGATTATTCTTGAAAAAGTGGCGGTGCCAAAAGCGGTGACAGGCGGCGATGTTGGCAAGGTGACCTATCGGCAGGGTGCGGTGAAAGACTACATCGACCACATCAAAAGCACGGTGCATTCGGCATTCGGCGGTGTCAGAATCGCGGTGGACTGCGCCAACGGTTCGGCGGCTGTTTCCGCGGCAAAACTGTTTGAGCAACTCGGAGCAAACGCCGACATTCTTTATGACAAGCCCGATGGAATCAATATCAACGACAAATGCGGCTCGACACACCTTGAAGCGTTGTCGGCATACGTTGTGGAACACAAACTTGACCTCGGCTTCGCGTTTGACGGCGACGCGGACCGCTGTCTTTGTGTTGACGACAAGGGCGAACTGATTGACGGCGACTACATCATGGCGTTGTGCGCCCTTGACTTGAAGAAACGCGGCAAGCTGAACAAAGACACGGTGGTCGGCACGGTGATGACGAACCTCGGCTTCGTCAAGTTTTGTGAGGAAAATAAGCTGAACTTCATCGCGACAAAGGTTGGCGACCGCTTTGTTCTTGAGGAAATGCTCCTTGAAGAATACGACTTCGGCGGCGAGCAGTCGGGGCATTTGATATTCCGTGAGTTCGCCACAACAGGCGACGGGCAACTGACAGCAGTGCAGCTGTTGTCGTTGGTTCGCCGTGAGAACAAGAAGCTGTCGGAGTTGTCGGCGATAATGACGAGATATCCGCAGGTTATGGTAAACATACCTGTGTCAGCGGCAGGCAAGCTGTCGTTTTACACCGATTCGGCGGTGCGTCAAGCGATAGAGGCGGGCAAGAAACTTCTCGGCAAAGACGGCAGAGCGGTGGTGCGTGTGTCGGGGACAGAGCCGCTTATCCGCGTAATGACAGAGGGAGCGGACAGCGAACTGATAAACAAAGTCGCCGCTGATATCTCCGCTGTTATAAAAGAAAGATTGACATAATGGAGAACCTATGTGCGGAATAATCGGCTATTCAGGACACGAAAACGCGGCGGATAAACTCATTCACGCCCTCACCTCGCTTGAATATCGCGGGTACGACTCGGCAGGAGTGACGCTGTTTGCTGAGAACGGCACGGTCACGCTGAAGAAGCAAGGCAGACTGAAGAACTTGCAGCAGTTACTTGCCGACAACCCGATTGCCTCGGTCTGCGGCATTGGTCACACACGTTGGGCGACTCACGGCAAACCGTCCGACGACAACGCGCACCCTCACGTTTCGGGGAAAGTGTCGCTGGTTCACAACGGGATTATCGAGAACTACGCCGACATCAGGCGCGACCTTGAGCGTGATGGCGCGGTGTTCTTGTCCGACACCGACACCGAATCGGCGGTGAAACTGCTTGACGACGCGTATAGGCAGACAGGCGAGCCGCTGTCGGCAATACGGCAAACCTGCGAACAGCTTACGGGAAGTTACGCCTTTGCTATCGTTTTTGCCGACATAAACGGCAAGGTGTTCGGCGTTCGGCGTGGCAGTCCGCTGATTGCGGCGTATGGGCAGGACGGCAACTTCGTGGCGTCGGATATTACGGCGGTGCTGTGGGATACGCGGCGATACATCAGCCTTGACGAGAACGAGATAGCGGCGGTTACAAACGACGGCATTGTTGTAACCGACTTTGACGGCAAAGCTGTCGCGAAAGAAACCAAGACAGCGGAGTGGGACAGCGAGTCTGCTGAAAAAGGCGGCTTTCCTCACTTTATGCTGAAAGAAATCCACGAAGAAGCGGAGTCGGTTGGTCGAACCGTGGCGGCTCACATCAAGGACGGCTTGCCGGACTTTCAGTCGTGCGGGTTGTCCCGTCAGTTCTTGTCAAAACTGAAAAGCGTGACGATAGCGGCTTGCGGCACGGCAATGCACGCGGGTTTGGTCGGCAAGACGGTGACGGAGCGGCTTGCCGGCATACCTGTCCGCGTGGAAGTAGCAAGCGAGTTCAGGTATGGAAGCGTGTTTCTTGAGGAGGGCGACCTGTTTGTCGCGGTGTCGCAGTCGGGTGAAACCGCCGACACTCTCGCGGCGCTTGACATAGCGAAGCAACACGGAGCAAGAACGCTTGGCATAGTCAACGCGGCAGGTTCGGCTTTGTCAAGGGAAGCGGACGGCGTGTTCCTCACAATGGCGGGTCCCGAGATATCCGTTGCAAGCACAAAAGCCTACGGCGTGCAGCTCGCCGCTCTCTACTTGCTTGCGATTGCCACCGCTGAAGCGAAAGGCAAACTGTCAAGCGAAGACGCGCGTTTGTTCACGCAGACGCTACTCACCGAAATACCGAGCAAAATCAGCGAGGTTGTGTCGCGTGAGAGCGAGATACGAACGCTTGCCTCTGACTTTATGAACGCAAAGAGCGTGTTCTTCATTGGTCGTGGTCTTGACTGCGCGTTATCTTACGAGGGTTCGCTTAAGCTGAAAGAAATCTCGTATATCCACAGCGAATCATACGCGGCAGGTGAGATGAAGCACGGCACAATCTCACTGATTGAGGAGAACACGCCTGTGGTCGCGGTCGCCACACAGCCCGAGCTTTTTACGAAAACAATCAGCAATATCCGCGAGGTGAAGGCGCGGGGAGCAAACGTGCTGCTGATTTGCCCCGCAAACTTCCCGAACGCCGATATTGCGGACACCGTGTTCAACATCCCGGCGACAAGCGAATTGTTCACGCCGTTCACCGCCGTGACGGCTCTTCAGCTGTTTGCCTATCACATGGCGGAACTTCGCGGCAGGGATATTGACAAACCGCGTAATCTCGCGAAGTCGGTCACGGTTGAATAAACGATTGTCAATTGTTGACGGGCGCATTTGCCGCAAATAATCGGTCGCCACACCGCAAACAATACCCACAGCGGAGAAATCTGCTCATTAGGTTTAATCGGGGTATTGATATATGAAACTGAAAAGTATTGTAGTGGCGACAGTGGCGGCGGGCTTGTTGTCAATGTCGGCGTTTGCCGCCGATGTGGCGACAGCAACTGAAAACAACGCCGAACGTGTCGTCAAGGGCATTGCCGACGGCTCAAGCAGCATTGCAAGCGACACCGCAGGTCACAACGCGGACGGAATCTATGAAGCGGAGGGTGCGCTCGAGATAGAAGCGCCTTTTGATAACGACGAAGTTGTCAGCGAAGAAAGCGACCTCAGCGATATCAACGACTTGTATGACGACGAGACTTCTACCTCACGGACAGCAACGCCGTTTAACGCGACAAACAACGGCAATGACGCCGTGGTAGGCACGGCAAGCGTGACAAGCACGGCAAACCCGTCAACGGGTGACGACGTGTTCGGCGCGTCGGTTATGGCGGCTGCCGCGATAACCGCAATGGCGCTTATGTCAAGACGACGTTTCAAGTAACGGCGCAAAACAAAACTCCCTCACATGAGGGAGTTTTGTTTTGGTTTGATTTACGCCGATTTCGCGGTCGGTGTCGTCACAGGCGCGGAAGGGAACACTTTCTCGTATATCTCGTTCACGTTTATGCATTTTGACTTGGAGGGGAGCGAGATTTCTTTCAGCTGGAGCTTGACGGTGCTGGTTGAAGTCAGCTCAAGTTTATCGAGTGACTTGAGGTAGGTTGCGTAATCAGCGAACTCGGTGCCTTTGAGGTCGTCGACTTTCTTCAGCTGTGCCTTTGTGAAGGATATCTTCTCGGTGGTTTTCTTGCTGAACTGCTCGCCTGCACCCGAAGCACGAAGCGTGTAGGTCACACTGCCTGTCGGCAGGGAGCTTGCGCTTGCTTTGAGGGCGGTGAGGTCTTTGATTGTTTCGTCAAGGTCGGCAATAAAGTATTCTTTCTCTTTGGCTGTCGCTTCTTTGGGGAAAACCTTTGCGTAAGCGTTCCAGACACCGTTTTGGTTTGACTTTACGAGTTTGGCTGAATCGAGAATGAACGATATAAGCGTCTTGGTGTCGCTTGATACGGTGTAGGTTCTCGTGTCGCTGTCGTACTTGAGAAGCGAGTCGTACTTGGCGAAGCTGGTCGCGCCTTTCTTGGCAAGAAGCGTAGCGACTGATTGCACCAACTCGCCGTACTTGATTGTTTGGTCCGCGAGTTCTGTGACAGCAGTGCTTGAGGGCAGCTCGTCTTTGTCGGTGAAGACGATGTACGGCTTGGTGACGGTGAGGTCAACGTCAGGTGTCAGATAGCCGATTCCGCTGTCTACCACCTTGTTGAAGATAGCCGACCCAAAGTAAACCGTCTGCTTTGCCGCGTTGTAGTAGACGTCAATCAGCTCGTCTTTGTCGGTCGCGTTTTTGTAGACAAACGCTTGAACGTGAGATACGTTGCCATAGTTCTCGGCAACGAGGTCAACCTTGAGATTCACGTTCTTCGGCAACGCGTCGCTTGTTTTGCCTGTGAACATCTCGTTCATAAAGCTGCTGACGCTGTCGTTGACGAGCGCATCAAGCGAGTACCACTCGTCTTTGTTGCTTGTGGTGAGTGTGATAGTGGCTTCGGTGTGGAGGTTCTGATACTCCGCGTCGGAAACGCTGGCTTTCGCAAAGCCCGTGACCACTGAGGATTCACAAGCGGCAAGTGTTGACAGCGCAATCACAGCCGCGAGAGCAAACGCGATTTTCTTTTTCATATATACCTCAAATTTGTGGATATGTTTAAGTACATTATATATCAACCCCACTCGAATGTCAAGCGAATATCAAGTGAGTTCGTTTACACATCTTTGTCACGCAAGACGCGGCCCAGTGCGGGCGTTAGGGCTTTCAGCGTAATCCCGGTGACAATGCCGAACAGCACGCCGGACACAGCAAGAACAGGGAAATACCAAAACGTGTAGGTATTCGCGAGGATAAGCGAACTCGCGGCAAGCTGCCCGAAGTTGTGAGCCAGCGCGCCCGACACGCTGACTGCCGCAACGGAAATCCGCTCGCCAAACAAAGCAAGCAGCAGCGTGATTATGGACACCGATATCATTCCTCCCGCAAAGCTCATTATCCCCGCAATCGCTCCCCGTGTCAGCAACACGAACCCCGACTTTAAGAACGCAAGCAAAAACGCCTCACGTTTGCGAAAGAAGAAAGCGCAGTACATCACCATTATGTTCGACAGCCCGGGTTTCACGCCCGGTGGGAGAAACGGAAGCGGCGGCAACGCGTTCTCAAGCGAGGAGAGCGCGAATATGAGGGCAAGCATTATGCCAAGGCTTGTGATTCGTCTAACCGTCATCTAATATACCACCGCGTCAAGGTTAACATCATCGTCGCCGCCTTTTATCCGAAGCTGAACGCGGTTGGGCAAGCACACGGCAGTCTGCCCCGAAACAGAAACAAACCCCGTGTGGATACAAACCTTGTCGGGGCAATCGGACGCGACAAACGCGGCGGCACCGTCTTTCACCTCTATCGTGACTGACGGCGCGCCTGTGACAGAAGCAGTCGTATTCTTCGTCAAGTCCAGCGTCGCGACCACCTTGCCGTTTACATAGACTTCGGCATATCTGCCGCGTTCTTTCGGCACAAGCAAAAACAGAGCGGCGGCGACAAGCAGAACCGCGGCAATCAAGATGAAGTCGGCTTTCTTAAACAGCGGTCTGTTCATACGTTCACAATCTCGCCACTATGATAGACGTACCACGCTTTCGCCCCGAATTTATCGATAAGCACCTTGCCGTTTTCTTCGTCAAGGATAAAGAGCGCGGTAGACAACGCGTCCGCTACTCCCGAATCGGGGTGAAGCACCGTCACCTGCGCGTATCGTGTGGCGGGAAACAGCGTGTCGGGGTCGATGATGTGGTTGTAACGCGTATTATCGACCGTGTAATACCGCTGATAATCACCGGAGCTTACGACAGCCTCGTTGGTTATGCTCACCGTTTCGATGATGCCGCGTGTTGCTTCGTCTATCCCGACAACAGGGTCTTGAATCCCGACCACCCACGACTCGCGGTTCGGCGGCAAGCCACAAGGCACGACATTCCCACCGAATGACAAAAGCAATGAGTGAAACCCGCTGATATCCGCAGCCTTGAGATTCTGCACCGCCCTGCCTGCCGCCCAACCTTTCGCGATTGCGCCCACATCAAGCGACATTCCCGCTTTGGTGATAAACACCGTGTTGCTTTTGCTGTCGATGGCTATATCGTCCCAGTCGGTCAGCTTCGCCGCCGCTTCAAGTTCCGCTGTCGTCGGGACATACGCATTGTCGGAGTTAGCCGATGAATACTCTCTCGCGGTATGCCAAAGCGACAGTACGCTGCCCATTGCAGCGTTGGCCGCCCCGTTTGTCGCGGTGTACATATCTTTGCAGAACGTCAGCAATTCGATAATCGTGGGGCTTACTTCAACAGGCTGAATCCCCGCGTTGTCGTTGATTGTTTTAAGATTGTTCGCTCCGCTGTTCGGGTAATTGTTGTAGATATCGAACTGACGGTCGTATGTTTTCAGTTCGGCGTGAAGAAACTCGATTGCTTTGTCGGCGGAACTGCGGCTGTCAGCGTAGACCGTGACGTCGGCATAGGTGTCGAACAGGCCGTCAAACGTCGCTTCGTATCGTGTTGGCGTGAAGGAGCAAGCAGACAGGCTGCTGCAAACAAAGCCGCCGACCAAAAGCAGAACGGCGGCGCGTAGGGTGCGGAGTTTGCGTGGTGTCGTCATAGTGAAAGCCTTTTCTTTAGTAATAGTTATATTTTAACACGAACCTGTCGTGCTGTCAATAGTTTGCTTCACGGGGATTCCGGTCGCCCGCCTGTGCCCCGAGGGATATGACCTTCGGTATGCCATACAGAGTTGTGGACATTGGTTTGAAGTACGCATTTTGCAAAACTTGTTCTATCCGACAAGCCACGCGAATAATTATCTGTAGACAAACTTAATATCTCGGAGGAAAGCCAATGGAATTGCAACTGAACAAAGAGACCGTTTACATAAACGAGGTTCTGTATGACGGTCAAACCGAACAGGGCGTGGAGTTCGACTATGTGCTTCCGGACTATTACCCCGACATCTTCAAGGTGCTGAAGTGCACGCTGACACCCCGCGTGGCGTCCCACAGCGTATCGGGTTCACAGCTATTCCTTGAGGGAGCGGCATATATCCGGGTGATGTATCTCGCGGCGGACAGCAAGAAAGTCTACTGCGTGGACCAACGCTACACCTTTTCAAAGACCATAGACCTCGGCAAAAACGCGGACGGAGCGGTCGTCACCGTCACCCCCAAGACTGATTACGTCAACTGTCGGGCAGTCAGCGGGCGGCGAATCGATGTGCGTGGAGCGGTGAGCATAAAAGTGAAAGTGACGGCGGAGAAATCGGCCGACATAATCACGGGAGCAAACGGCGACGGCATTGAAACGCAAAACGACACGGTGTCATACGGCGGCGAAAAGCTGAACGCACAAGAAATCATCATCATTCGCGATGACATTGACCTCGGCACATCAAAAGACGGCTCGGCTTATCTAATCGGGGCGGAAGCCAACGTGACGGCAAGTGAGCACAAGGTGATTGCCGATAAGGTTATAGTGAAAGCGGAAGTCACCGTCAAGGCGATATACGCTATCAACAAGGACAACGAGAACGACCTTGCGCTACACACAATGGAAGCGGTTATCCCCGTAAACAAGATAATAGACCTAAAAGGCGTGACCGAGAAGCACACGGTATTCGTGAACCTTTCGGTGCTGGATATTGACCTCGCCCCAAAACCTGTGTCGGACGGGGAAAACCGCGTGTTCACCTGTGATTTGTCGCTTGACTGCAAGGTGAGCGCCGCAGTTGACACCGAGGTGTCGCTTGTCACCGATTTGTATTCAACAATGTTTGACACCGACTTCCTGACGTGGAACGTCAAGGCTCAGTCGCTGCCGAAGCTTGTGACGGAGCAACTGATACTGAAGTCGTCACTTGAGGGGACAGAGGACAACATAGCGGAGATAACCGACGCGAAAATCGAAACGTCAAACCTCGTGTTCCGTGCCCGCGGCGACGGAGAGCTGACCGCTACAGGGCAGGCGGTGTTTACGGCAATCGGAAAGTACGCGGACGGCACGCCCGCAATGCTTGAGAGAACCGAACCGTTTGAGGCGGTTATCCCGGTGCTGGGTATCGGTGAGGAGTATTCCGTTGAGGGAGGCGTTCAGGTGAGCCACGTGACCTACAACATCACGGGGGAAAACCGCGTGGACGTGAGGGCGACGCTTGTGCTTCGGGCCGCTGTCTACAACATTGTCAATCTCACCACGGTGAAAGACATAACCGTGAACACAGAGAAACCAAAGACAAAAGACACGAACTATGCACTCAAGCTTTATTACGCGGAAGACGGCGAAAGCATATGGGATATAGCCAAACGCTATAACACGGGAGCGGCGGCGATTATATCAGAAAACGACCTTTCAGGCGGCATAGTGACAGACCCGACAATGCTGCTTATTCCGATTAACTGAGGAGAACGCCAATATGGAAAACAGTATCTACAAAAGCATTGCCGAACGCACCGACGGAAACATCTATATCGGCGTGGTCGGTCCCGTGAGGAGCGGCAAATCGACGTTTATAACGAAGTTTATGCAGAACCTCGTTATCCCGAATATCAGCGGCGAATACAAGAAAGAACGCGCTGTTGACGAGTTGCCGCAAGCGGCGGCAGGCAAGACCATTATGACGACCGAGCCAAAGTTTGTTCCCGAAGAAGCGGCGGCGATTGAACTCGGCGGCGGAGCCAAGATGAACGTGCGCCTTGTCGACTGCGTTGGTTACATCTTGCCGTCGTCTATCGGCTACATCGAGAACGAACAGCCGCGAATGGTCAAGACACCGTGGTTCGAGTCGGAAGTGCCGTTCAATATGGCGGCGGAAGTCGGCACACAGAAGGTCATCAACGACCACAGCACCGTGGGGCTGGTCATCACATCGGACGGTTCTATCACAGACATACCCCGTGCCGAGTACGAAGAAGTTGAGAAGCGAGTGGTGAGGGAACTTGAGGCGGCAGGCAAACCGTTTGTGATAATCCTCAACACCGCTCACCCCGAAAGTGAGCAGACGAAGAAACTTGCGGCGGAGCTGACGACCGCTTACAAGCACCCTGTTATCGCGATGAACAACCTTGAACTCGATGAAACCGAGATAAAGGGCATCTTGTCGGAGATGATTCTTCAGTTTCCCGTCAAAGAAATCAATGTGAAGATACCGAAGTGGCTGACGTCGCTCGACAAGAACCATTGGCTGAAGAAAGAGGTGTTCACGGCACTTAAAGAATCCGCGTCTAACCTCAAGAACATCAGCGAGGTGTCAAGCGTCGGCTGCCAAATGACCGACTGCGAGTATGTTTCGGGTTGCAATGTCGAGAACATCGACCTTGGCAAAGGTGCGGGTTACGTTGACCTTGCACTCAAAAGCGAGTTGTTCTACAGGATACTCGGCGAAGCAACGGGGCTGGAGCTGAAAGACGAATCTGACCTTATGGCGATAATGACAGACCTTGCCGAAACCAAGAAGAAGTATGAAAAGGTGCGGTCGGCGCTTGAGGAAGTGAACGCGACCGGATACGGCATAGTTATGCCGGGGCTTGACGAACTGACGCTTGACGAACCCGAGATAGTGAAGCAGGGCGGCAAATACGGCGTTCGGCTGAAAGCCGCAGCACCGTCTATCCATATGATGGCGGCGAACATCACGACCGAGGTGTCGCCGATTGTCGGGAGCGAGAAGCAAAGTGAGGAGCTTATTCGTTATCTGCTGAAAGAGTTTGAGGAGAACCCCGCGAAGATATGGGAGAGCAACATCTTCGGCAAATCGCTTCATTCGCTTGTCAACGAGGGACTGCACAACAAGCTCTACCGTATGCCGCAAGAGGCGCGGCTGAAGCTGCAAGAAACAATTCAGCGGATAATCAACGACGGCTGCAACGGGCTAATCTGCATTATACTCTAAGTAAAAATCCCCCTTTATAGGGGGATTTGTTTATGAAATAATCATATCTTTAATTTTCTCGTACATCGCTTCGCCGATGCCACGCACGTTCATTATCTCCTCGGGCGACATAAAGTCGCCTGATTCGTTGCGATACTGCACGATTCTTTCAGCAAGCGCGGGACCTATGCCGGGCAAGGCACAAAGCCTATCTAAGTCGGCGGTGTTGATGTTGACGGGTGTGTCGGCAGAGGGAATGAACACGGTTTCGGCTATGGTTTCATACTCAACACGAGAGGTTTCTTTCACTTCGGCGGCGACAGGCGCGGTTTCACGCGGGACAATGTGGAGATACGTCACGGTGTTGTCCGGCAAGGTAATGAGCGCCGTGCAAAACGCCGCGAATATCAGCGTGACCGCGGCGAAGAACAGCTTGTCTTTCACTGCGGCGAGTCAAGCGTGGCGAGGTCGTGCCGCACCATAAGACCGACAAGTTCTTCAAAACTTGTTTTGCGTGGGTTCCAACCGAGTGCGGACTTCGCTTTGGTTGGGTCGCCAAGCAGGTTTATCACGTCAGTCGGGCGATAAAAAGCGGGCGACACTTCAACAACGACCTTGCCTGTTTTCGTGTCTGTGCCTATCTCGTCCGCTCCGCTTCCGCTGAACTGAAGCTCTATCCCCGCGTACTTAAACGCAAGCGAGCAAAACTCACGAACGCTGTGTTGCTCACCTGTGGCGACAATGAAGTCGTCGGGTTTCTCTTGTTGCAGAATGAGCCACATACATTCGACATAATCTTTGGCATAGCCCCAATCACGAAGCGAGTCGAGGTTGCCGAGATAAAGTTTCTCTTGCAGTCCGCGCGCGATGTGAGCGGCGGCGAGGGTGATTTTGCGAGTGACAAAGTTGTCGCCGCGTCTTTCGGACTCGTGGTTGAACAGGATACCGTTAGCGGCAAACATACCGTAGGCGTCGCGATATTCGCGAACTATCCAATAGCCGTACTGCTTTGCCACACCATAAGGGCTGAGTGGGTGAAACGGCGTGGTTTCCTTTTGCGGCACCTCAACCACTTTGCCAAACAACTCGGAGGTTGACGCTTGGTATATCTTTGTCTTGTCAGAAAGGCCGAGCAAACGGACGGCCTCGAGCACACGGAGAACGCCGAGTGCGTCAACGTCGCCTGAATAAAGCGGAATGTCAAACGACACATTGACGTGCGACTGTGCCGCAAGGTTGTATATTTCGTCGGGCTGCACCTTGGCGACGATTGACGTAATCGAGTTGCTGTCGGCAAGGTCGCCGAAGTGAAGCGTGACCGATTTGTTATCCAACAGATGGTTGATGTTCGGTGTGTTCGGCGTTGAGGCGCGTCTGATTATCCCGTGAACTTCGTAACCTTTTTCGAGCAGGAATTCAGCTAAATAGCTGCCGTCTTGCCCTGTAATGCCTGTAATCAAGGCTTTTTTCATAGATACCTCATAAATGTCAGCTTAAGTAATTGCTGATTAACTGATTATTCAGTGTTCTCTCTTCGTCGACAGAGCAAAAGCTGTTTGATTTAGTGTTTGCTTAAATCAATCGTCGTCGTCGGGTCCGTTGCTGACATAGATAGTCACAAGGTCGCCCTTTTCAACGACTTTGCCGCTTGACGGAGACGTCCGCACCACAAGCCCTTTGGTCACGGTGCTGTCGATGTAGATGACCTCCGTGCCCATTCCGAGTTTGTCGAGAGCCGACTCTGCTTGTGCTCGTGTATATCCCTTATACTTTCCGCTTGTGAGGGTTGCGCCGAGTTGCGGAATGGTGACCTTGTTCGGGTTGCTGCCCGAACTGATGTAGATAGTCACGGTGTCGCCTGCTGTCACGCTGTCGCCCGATTTAGGCGAAGTCTGCACCACACTGCCGCTCTTTACGGTGTCGCTGAACGCTTTCTTGACGGTTGACTTCAGTCCGAGCGCCTTGAGCGAGCTTTCCGCTTCAGCTTGGCTCTTACCTTTAAGGTCGGGAACAGACAGCCGCTTGATATCAAAGCTTGAGTCTTTCGTCCCTGTGTAGTTGCCTTTGCCGGTGATTGTAAACTTTGCTGTGCCGACTTTCGTGTTGTTTGATATCGCCGTGATTGTGTAGTCCGTGCCGCGTATCAGCTTCACGCCGCTTGACAGCGAGATGTCGGGGGGCGTAAGTTCCTTGCCTGTGTAAACGCGGTATGTCTGATTCGTCCACTTCAGCTTCAGCTTTGACAAGTCGGCTTTCGCGATTGTGTACTTCGCTGACAGACTCCCCGAATACCCGTTCTTGCCCGTCACGGTCACGGTTGCCGAGCCCGCGTTTATGTTGTTTGCGTACTTCACTGTGTAGTTCGCCGCGTTCACGTTTTGGCCGCTCAGTTTCACGGCGACGTTCGGCTTCTTCGCTGTGCCGTCATAAGAGAACGAGTTTACCGACAAGGTGAGAGCCGCGCCGTTTAGTGAAATCGCGGCGTTGCCGCTTGATGTTGTTGCGGCTTCGGTTTCTTGTTCGTCGTTGGCTTCGTTGTCGTCGATAGCGTCATCGTCATCATTGTCCGCAATGTCGTCGTTATCGAAAACATCCGCGTCGGTTTCGCCGTCTGCGGCGTTATCGTCAAGGCTTTCGTCCTCCGTGGTTTCTTCGGGCGACACGCCGACCAAGTACGCGTATTCCTTGAGGTGATTCCTGATAGACTCGATGTTCAGTGTTTCACCCTTGTCAACGGGTTTTCCCGCCGACACAAAGCAAACCACAACTACGATAACGACAGCCAACACAAGAAGCCCAAGCGCTAACGGCACTTTTTTGTCGCGGTCGAGTGCGTTTTTGACACGAGGAGCAAATTCTTTGGGCTTGTAATTTTTCTTTATGTGGTCGAAGTCAGGTTTCATATAATTATCTCCTCAAGTGTTTGCGTTGTTTATGAAAAGTCGTATAAATCCACCACGATATCAAGGGCTTCGCCGTCAACGCCGACAAACGCAAGCTTGTTCACTTCTATCTTGCTGTCAAACGAGATGTCGCCTTTGTATATGTAATACGTTTTCTTATCTATCTTATAATTACCGTCATTCTTCAGCTGAATCACGCCGGCTTCACGCCAGTCGCCGTTCTCGTTTGCCGCGAACACCTTGAGGTCGTCAAGGTTTTTCGTCTTTGTGGTGACATAGAGCTTGAATCCGCTGCAGTCGCTTATCGGTCTTGACAGCACAAGCGGCGTGACTTCCGTGCCGCCGCCGATATCCTCCTCGATTTTGATAATCGAGTAGCTTTTGCTTGCCGACACCACCGTGATGTAGCCGTCGTCCTCAACTTCCGTGCCCGACGCCGCGTCAGCGGAACGTGTAAGCCCCACAATCGCCGATATCACGGCAAGCAAAGCGAGAGCGCACCCCGCTATACGATTGACTTTCTTCAGCAGAATTTTTCTGTCGTCGGCAATGCGTGTTGCGGCAAGGGCTTTCTCGGATTGCCAAAACAGCAAAGCGGCAACCGCAAGCAGGATTATAAAGATGATTATGTTCATATATGTGACCTCTTAGACGGATGCGGTTTCGGTTTCGGGGACTGTCGCTTCGGTTGGGGGTGCGAGGTACTCTGTTTTGAGGTCGATTTTTGAAATCAACGCAAGGAGCGAATCTACGACAGACGTATGCACGTTATCGTCAGCTCGTTTGAACGCCGTCGCAGGAAAGTAAAACGTCTTGCCGTTTGTCACACCACTCAGCAACTTGTCGATGTTCGGTGCTTTGCTTAGTGACAGCGAGCGAGCGTCCGTCATTATGAACCCCGCGTTTTCCGCCGCAGGTTCACCTTTTGTCATATAGGCGGCGAAATCGGCGTACTTTTCCGCGAAATTCGCGTCGATTTTCAGCCGGTCGCATTTGTTTGCCACAGCCAAAGTCGCTTTGTTTATCGGAAATCTCAGCTGCTTCACGGCGCGCTCAATGTCGCCGTTGTCGGTGTTAGACGCGTCAAACAGAAACAACGCGGCGTTTGTCTTGGAGAGCTGGCGTTGCTTTTGCTCGGTCGGCTTTGAGGTTGACGTGGTTTCTTCGGGGGTATCTTTCAGTATAAACACAGCACCGCCGCGTGTCGGGTCGCTGAACGACACGCTGATGTACGGCGCTTCCGAGGGTGGCGTTTTTTGGAATCTCTCACCGCATTCAAAGTCATAAAGATTATCGTCAATTGAGGGAAAGGAAGCGTCTTTGTCGAGTGTCAGCGTTTCTGTTTCGCTTTCTTCAAGGGAAAACGCCACGGCATTGATATATGTGGTTTTCCCTGTCCCCGACGCCCCCGTGACTGAGATAATCCGCGTGGGACAGTCGCCGCACTGCGCGGGCAACACGCCGCCGCATTTCGGGCAATACCGAACAGAAAATCCTTTGTTTGCAAGCCCAACAAAGTCGCGTTCAACGTCAAGCGGCAGGTCAAGCTTCAGCTGCTCAAGCTCCGCGTCAAACGCGTTGACGTATTCTTTATAGCGGCGGTCGGTCTTACCGCTTTTCTTTTGTGACAGCTTCGTTTTCTTTTTCAAGTCTATGATATGCCCCATCAACTGGTCCTTGAACATCGCGGCGGTTTCACTCGCGCCTGCTCCCGCGAAAGACAACGGCAAACACGCCCGTGTCTTTGTGTTGATACGGACTACGTTCTTTTCGTTGTCGTTGAATCGGCGGCAAAGCCCGACAAGATAGCCGAAGTCAACAATCATCTTGCTGCCTTTGGTCACAGCATAAAGAATCTCGCTTTCATCGTCAAGCGAATTGAGGCAGTGTGGGCAAATAATCGTGTGCATATCGCCGGGTCGCGCCGCTGTCCGTTGGTCTGTTTTCGGCACGACACGCGTGGTGAACGCCTTGTCGTAAACAATAATGACTGTGTTGAACGCCGCAGTCAGCACGGCAATGATTATCGCGAGTGTGTAGATAATAATCATAGGCGGTTCTCCGATTTTGGGTAAAACTGCTGAAATGTTTTGACATTCAATTGATATTTGTGTGAATTATAACATATTCCACCCAATTAGTCAAGTATGTGCCGGACGGGCAAATAAGTTAATGCAGCACCACGTTTATTCCATTCAAACACGCAATAAGTTCGTGCCGGACTGTCGGTAGGACTAATACATTAAAACAATTTGTTTTGCAGAAAGTTGGGGCGTCTGCGCCCCACGAAGAAATAGTTTGCTATTTCGATTGACTATACAGAACAAACCCGTGCCAAAGAAGCACGGGTTTTATTATATTATAGTAGGTTAAATTAAAAACGCTAAAGCGTTTTTATAGCCGCCCTGATACGCCGTTTCGCGGCTTCGCGGCGAAAACTCAAAACACTTTAGTGTTTTTAAGTTAAACGGCTATACTTACCAAGCAACCTGTTCATCAACTCAAAGCCTTTCGGCAGATAAAGCCCCGTTGCTTCTGCGGTTTTCTCCGTGAACGTGTCAACTCCCGCTTGCTTTGTTCTGCTGTCATAGATAACAAACGGAACGGGGTCGTTGGTGTGCGACTTTGTGGTCAGCGGCGTCGGGTGGTCGGGGCAGATTAACATTCTGAAATCTTCTTTCCCCTCAAACGCGTCCAGCAGACGCGACAACACAAGGCTGTCTATCAATTCGATTGACTTCACCTTGTTCTCCGCTTCCCCCCTGTGACCGCATTCATCGGGTGCTTCAATGTGGATATAAACCAAGTCGTCGCCCTTATTCAGCAACGTGTCGATTGCCGCGTCCGCTTTGCCCTCAAAGTTGGTGTCAAGCCACGCTGTCGCTCCCTCCACCTCGATTACGCGCATCTCGGCGAGTTTGCCTATGCCTTTCAGCAAATCAACGGCCGATATCATCGCCCCCGATATCCCGTACTTCTCTTTGAACGGTGTCAGCGGTTTCTTCACGCCCTCACCCCACAGCCAAATGGAGTTCGCGGGTTTCAGTCCGCGTGACACACGTGCCTTGTTGACAGGGTGCCGTGACAACAGCGGATAAGAGCGGCGCATAAGGTCAATCAGTTCTTCGCCGTCTTGGTTTGCGTTCAGGTAATTCGTGATTTGTTGGTCGGATATATCGTGCGGCGGTGTCAGCGTGCCGAGTTTGACGGGTTTGTCCGTGCATATCAAGCAGTGTCGATAGTTCACCCCCGAATAAAACTTCAGCCTGTCGTTTCCGAGTTCCTTGTCTATGAACGCAATCAGTTCGTGCGACTCTTTGCTGTCGATATCACCTGCCGAATAGTCAAGCATTGTCTTTTGCTCATACGGCTCGTCGTCAGACAGTGTGACAAGGTTACATCGCAGTGACACGTCAGTGTCTTTCATATCAATGCCGATAGATGCGGCTTCAAGTGGAGAACGCCCCGAATAGTAAACTTCGGGGTCATAGCCGAGGACCGACAGGTTTGCCACGTCGCTGCCGGGTTTCATGCTGTCTTGCACGGTCTTTGCCGTGCCGACTTCCCCGTTTCTCGCGAGTCGGTCTATGTTTGGCTTGTCTGCAAGTTCCATCGGTGTTTTGCCGCCGAGTTGAACAGATGGCAGGTCCGCCATGCCGTCACACAAAAGCACAATGTATTTCATAAAGAATCCGCCTTTATATAGTCGTTTAACTTAAAAACTTGAAAAGTTTTTAAGTTGTGAGCGTAGCGAGCCGCCCGAAGAAATATCTTGCTGTTTCTTAAGTTAATTGACTATATTTTATTTAAGAACCAGACGTTTGTCGCTTCAAAGCTCTTGCCGTTCAGATAGTTCAAGATACCCGAGTCGGTTTGCCACAAGAACGCAACCTTGTGTGAACAAAGCGCCTGATACTTGAAGCCGCGCGCCTTGTTTGCCTTGTAGTCGCCGTATTTGCCGTCGCCGAGCACAGGGTGATGTATGCTTGCGAGCTGCGCTCTTATCTGGTGAGTGCGCCCTGTTTGCAAGTCAACGCGGACAAGCGAGCAATCGCTTGTCTGACGCACAACTTCATAGCTTAACAGAGCGGTGAGGTTGTCCCGCGTTTTCTCGCGTTCGACTGTCACGCGGTGGCTTTGCTCGTCTTTTCGCAGAAACGCCGTCAGCGTCGACCGTTTCTTTTGGAACACACCGTCACATAACGCAAGGTATGTTTTCTTGACTTCACGTGCTTTTATCTTCTCGCACATCACACGCAACGCCTCGGAATTTTTCGCGGCGATGACAAGCCCGCAGGTGCCGCGGTCAATGCGGTTGCAGAGTGACGGAGCAAACGTCCGCTCGCTGTCGTCATACTCGCCTGTTGCGGTGAGATACGCCGTTATCCTCGCGATAAGCGTGTCGGTTTCGCCTGTGTCGTCCGCGTGAACAAGTAAACCGGCGGGTTTGTCGGCAATCAGCAGGTTGTCGTCCTCATAAACGATGTTCAGTTCACCCGACACGGGCTTCACCTTGGCGACCGCTCCCGTAAGCAGGCTGTCGTTGATGAACAGCCGCAGCACATCTCCCATTTTGAGAAACGTGTCGGCTTCGGGGCGTCTGCCGTTCAGCTTGACGCGTTTCTCTCGCAAGGATTTGCGTACAACGCCGTTCGTCAAACTTGGATAGGCCTTGGTCAAGAACCTGTCGAGCCGTTGACCGCCGTCGTTTGCCGTGATAATCAGCTCCGTCATTATCTCTTGCTGCCTTTCACGCCGAAGTTGGCGGTCTGAAGCAAGTTGGTGTCGAAAGAGAAGTTGACGCTTTGACGTTCGCGTTCACGTTTAAGCGCAAGCGTGACCATTTTGTCGAGAACAGTTTTATATTTCACGCCGATTGGCTCAAAGAGATAGAACGCCAAGCTGCCGGGTATCGTGTTTATCTCGTTCAAGTAGAGGTTGTCGCCCTCGAGGATAAAGTCAAGCCTTGCAACACCCGAGCAACCGAGCTTCTTGAACGCGAGGACTGACGTTTCACGGATTTTCTCGCGCAGCTCCGGCGATATATCGGCGGGGATTTTCCGCGCAAGCGAAGCCATACCGCTTTGTTTTCCGCCACTTTTTCCTTTGCCGCCGCTTTTATATTTGTCGTCATACGAGAGAATCTGACCCGATGAGAACGGTTCCTCACATTCTGAAGCCTCCGCTTCGTCACTGTCGCCGAGAACAGCGCAGTTTATCTCACGCAAGTCCTTGACACATCGTTCAGCCATCACGTCGTTGGTGAACAAGAACGCGTTGTCGAGAGCTTCTTCGAGTTCTTCGACAGAATCGGCAGGCATTATGCCGACGCTGGAGCCGAGGTTGACAGGCTTGATTATCGTGGGTAAGCCCACGTTGTCTACTATCTGTTTAATCACGCTATCTTTAGACTTAATGTAATCAGATGAACGGAAAGTTTCAGCATAAAGCGTCTGTATCCCCGCTGCGCGAAGCACGCACTTTGACGCGTACTTATCCATACCGACTGCCGACCCGAGGATTCCGCTGCCCGCATACGGTATATCGAGAAACTGCAGATAACCTTGCAGCGTGCCGTCCTCGACGTTGGTGCCGTGGACGGCGGGGAACGCAACGTCGATTTCAGATATAACCGATTTAGTGAACGCTTTGGGGTATAACCGAATCAAGCAAACCTTACCGCTTTGACGAGCAAACGTCGCCTCGGTGGACTTGGAGATGAGAGCCGCTGTGTCACGGTATTCTTTTATGTCGCCAACCGCGTCGCCCACAAACATACGGCTGTCTTTTGAAATATATATCGGGATAATCTCGTATTTGTCGCGGTCAAACGCCGCCGCCGCTTGTAACGCGGTGATAATGCTGACTTCGTGTTCCACGGACTTGCCGCCGAACAGAAGTGCTATTCGTATCTTCATTGATGTGTACCTCTTGTCGCGTTTAGTTATAATCATCGGGCAAATCGTTCTCAAGCAGGATTATCTTGCGCTTGCCCGCCGTGTCGAGTGAATCAGCGAACGCAATGCCCTCGATAACAGTATTATACATCTTTATTTGGTTTTCGTCAAAGCCGCCTTGAATCAGCCCCTCGTGAAGCGAAGCGGTGTTGGTCTTGCCGATAAGCACCGCGATATCGCAGCAAATCGCGGCGTGTCTGCCGAGGTTGCGGTTCAGCTCATACTCTTTGTCGCCAAGTTCCACCATACCGGGTGTGATTAGGATACGCGTGCCGTCAAACAGGCGCAGCGTATCGACAGCGGAGGCGGCGCCCACAGGGTTTGAGTTGAACGCGTCGTCTATCAGAAGGTCGTCGCCGCGTTGGTGAAGTTGCAGTCGGTGAGGTACGGGCGTGATTTTCTTTATCTGAAACGCGATTTCTCCCGCTGTCATTCCAAGCGAGTGAGCCACGGCGATTGCTCCCGTCAGATTCTCCACGCTGTGAGTGCCGAGCAGACGCGTTTCAAACGAAAACACGGTTTGGTCGGGGAACGTCACGTCAAACGTCATTCCCCGTTCTGATACGCCCGTCACGTTGCCGCAGTAGTCGCTCGTGCCTCCGCCGATGCAGTAGCGCACCGTGGTTTTGTCAAGAGAACGCGTTTTGATATAGTCATTGCCGAAGTTGAGGAACGCAATGCCGTCTGTTATGCTGTCGGTCAGTTCAAACTTTGTTTTGATGATATTGTCGATACTGCCGAAAGTTTCGAGGTGTTGCGGACCGATGGCTGTGATGACCGCGTGCTTTGGACTCACTATATCGCAGATTTCTTTTATCTCGCCCTGCTTCTTCGCTCCCATTTCACAAACGAATATCTCGTGTGTCGGCAGCAGCGAACCACGCACGGTTTTCACCACGCCCATTGTCGTGTTATAGCTCTCGGGGGTTATAAGCGTGTTCCACTTGCCTGAGAGGATTGTGCCGAGAAAGTATTTAACGGAAGTCTTGCCGTAACTCCCTGTGACTCCTATCGTAATGAGCTTTGAGTTGGAAGCGATTAGTTCTTTCGCTTCGTTGATATATCTGTCGCCGATTCGCTTCTCAATAGGGCTGTTCAGCCAGTTTATTAGCGGCAAGAAGTTTTCAGTCGCGGCGGAGGCAACAATCAGCCCGATAAAGCAAGAGTGGACAACGACAAAGACAAAGAACCCTTGGTGACCCTTAAACAAAAACGCGGCGAATATCAACGCGACAACCGCGCCTGTCAGCAGGTTGAACAAAGCGGCAGTGACTGTCAGCCGAATGGCACGCGGTGTCATCACAAGGCGTTTCTTTGTTTGTTTCTTCAGCTTGAAGATGTACCAAGGCGCAAGGTGCAGCTTAATATGGGCAAGCCACTGCTCGCGTTCGTTGATACGCTTTGCCCACGGCTGTGGGTCGTATAGGCTAAGCTGAAAGATATGAAGCGAGCGAAAGAACGCCGCAACGCCGCCCGCAACCACCCACAGCGTAATAATTCCTAAAATAAAGTAATACATAAACTCTTACAAAAAATTATCTACGATACTGATGAACCAATCGGTGCGTTCCAAGAACGCGTAGTGACCGCACCCGTCCATCACAGCCAGCCCGCTGTTCGGCATAAAGTGTGCCATTCGCTCACCGTCGGCAAGAGGCGCGGCGGTGTCGAGTGAACCCCATACAAGAAGCGTGTCGTTCTTCACCAACGATATGAACGGCGTGAGGTCCTCATTCACTATCTTGACAAGGGTTTCGCGCATTTTAGGCGTTCCGTTGCGGTAATCTTCCGAGCCGAAGTGCCGTCGAAGCCGTTCAAGCGATTTTTCCGCGTGTAATGTCTTGAGCAGTGAGGACGCGAGTTTATAGACACGAGTCCTCAGCGAGAGCCTGTCGCTTGTGTGCTTTATCCCCGCGCCCCCCGTGATAACCACCTTGTTCGCGGCGAAACCTGCCGCGTTCATCATAAGAAACACACGGCAACCCATACTGTGCGCGAATATGTCGGGGGTTTCAATCCCAAGTAGTTTGCAGAACTTTATCGTTAAGGCGGCATAGTCGCCGACACAAAAGGCGTGCGGCGGCTCGGGGGTTTTGCCAAACCCGGGGAAATCGAGAGCATAAACGGTGCGCTTTTGCTTCAAGTTGTTAATCAAGGGGCGGTAGGTTTCGGTGTTGCAACCCCACCCGTGGAGAAGCAGGAGCGGCGTGCCTGCGCCCTCTTTAATGTAATTCACGGGGATATTGTCGATTTTGATGTTCATATATTCCGTAATCGGTCCTGCATAGTAGATTGTATTCAGCGAGATTTGTCCTTATTGCAGTGACCTGCCGAAGCAAAGCGAAAACCCCGTGGATTACCGCTCACCGCCTATCGGCGGCTCGGGTAACCCCGCGGCTTTCGCCGCCGCCCAAATGGGACAACTACACATCGCATAACGGGCGGCGGTTAAGCGGCGACGTGGTACATTGGCTTATTTAAGCGCCCCCGTTGATGAACCCGCACACGCGAGTTCGCCAACGGGGGCGTTTAAGCTGTAACGCGAGGTGTCAGATACTGATAAGGGAGAACGACACGATAAGACCTGCGAATACGATTGAAACCATCGACATTAGCTTAATAAGAATGTTGATAGCGGGACCGCTTGTGTCCTTGAACGGGTCGCCCACGGTGTCGCCCACGACTGCCGCTTTATGCGGGTCGCTGCCTTTGCCGCCGTGTGCGCCGCCCTCGATGTACTTCTTCGCGTTATCCCACGCGCCGCCTGCGTTTGCCATCATAACCGCGAGAACAAATCCCGTGGCTGTCGCGCCTGCAAGCAAACCGACGACACCGTTGACTCCAAGGAGAAGCCCGACGATAATCGGCGAGATAATGCCTGTGATTGCCGGCGCAATCATCTCGCGCTGCGCGCCTTTTGTGCAGAGAGTAACGCAGGTTGCGTAGTCGGCGTCGGCTTTGCCTTCCATCAGTCCTGTTATCTCTTTGAACTGACGGCGAACCTCAACGACGATTGACTGAGCCGCACGACCAACCGCTTTCATTGTCATTGCAGAGAAGAAGAACGGAAGCATTGCGCCGATGAACAAACCGACAAGCGTGGTCGGGTTGGTGAGAGCGAAATTCACCTTGAGGGCGTCGAAGATTGCCTCTTTGCCTTCGCCCGTGAAGTGAGGGAGAACCTTGTTCAGCAAATCGGGGTCGGCTTCAAGCTTGATAACGACTTCATCGACATAAGCGACGAGGAGAGCAAGAGCGGTGAGTGCCGCCGAGCCGATAGCGAAGCCTTTGCCTGTCGCCGCTGTGGTGTTGCCGAGTGAATCAAGCGCGTCTGTGCGCTCACGCACTTCTTTCGGGAGTCCGCTCATCTCGGCGATACCGCCCGCGTTGTCAGCGACAGGTCCGTATGCGTCTGTCGCGAGTGTGATACCGAGGGTTGAGAGCATACCGACGGCGGAGATACCAACGCCGTAAAGTCCGAGTGAGAAGCTGTCCGCGCCACCCGAAACAAAGAAGCTGACGAGAACCGAAGCGCCGATGATGATAACGGGGAAGAATGTCGAGAACATACCGAGCGACAGACCGCCGATGATGATAGTCGCGGGACCTGTCAGCGATGTGCTTGCGAGTTCTTTGGTCGGTTTGTAGGTGTCGCTGGTGTAATACTCGGTGAAGAACCCGATTGCCACACCGGCAACAAGCCCTGAGATAATCGCGAAGTAAACGCCGTGATTATTGGGGAGGCAGAACCAAACAAGAGGAATAGCAACCACGAGGATAATCGCCGACGCGATATACGTGCCTTTGCGAAGCGCCGCAAGCAGGCTCTTTTGCGATGTGTTTTCTTTGGTGCGAACGAAGAATGTGCCGATAACCGAAGCGATTGTGCCGATTGCAGCCATTGCAAGCGGAACCGCCGCACCCGCGAAGTTAAGCCCGGCCGATACGGCAAGCGCAATAGTCGCGACAATTGAGCCGACATAAGACTCGTAAAGGTCAGCGCCCATACCTGCAACGTCGCCCACGTTGTCGCCCACGTTGTCGGCGATAGTCGCGGGGTTGCGGGGGTCGTCTTCGGGGATACCCGCCTCGACTTTGCCCACGAGGTCAGCGCCGACGTCAGCGGCTTTCGTGAAGATACCGCCGCCAACACGGGCGAAGAGAGCCATTGACGACGCGCCCATTCCGAAGGTGAGCATTGCGCCCGATATCAGCTGAATTTGCGCCGCGTCTTGAGAAAGACCGCGAGCAACCAAGTCAACCACCGCTTTTGACTCGGGAACGTAGAACACCCATTTAAGTAAGGAGAACCAGATAGAG
>JAISLD010000019.1 GCA_031260665.1 Oscillospiraceae bacterium
CGGCGGCGCGGCGTTGCCGCGCACTGGCGTATCAGGACGGTTAAATCCGCGCCGTAGGCGCGGCAGTCGCTAAAAGCGACTGCAAAAACGCTTTAGCGTTTTTAATTTAACCTACTATATTAAATTTGCATCTCACCTTCAACAGAAAAGAGAATCTTTGCAATGACAGACACAATCGCGGCAATATCTTCACCTCGCGGCACGGGTGGCGTGTCGGTAATCCGACTTTCGGGGAGTGACGCGGCGGAAATCACGCGCCGTGTATTCAAAAGCGACACGACAATGCAAAACCGAGTGATGACTCTCGGCACGCTGTTTGACGAAAGCGGCGTTATCGACGAGTGCCTTGCTGTCAGTTTCGCCGCGCCGAAGAGCTACACGGGCGAGGACACAACCGAGTTCTTCTGTCACGGCGGCGCGTTCGTGACCGAAACGGCGCTCGCCGCAATCATCAAAGCGGGGGCGCGGCTTGCTGAAGCAGGTGAGTTCACAAAGCGAGCGTTACTAAGCGGCAAGCTGACCTTGACCGAAGCTGAGGCGGTCGCCGACATAATAAATGCCGACAGCCGCCCTGCCCTTGAGGTCGGGCTGTCGGGGAGAGGCGGCGCTCTCGTTAAACGTGTTCGCTCACTTGCCGAGCGTGTGACGGCGGTCGCGGCGGCGGTGTCCGCTGTGCTTGACTATCCCGACGAAACCGACGACATAGATATATCAGCCGAAACCGCCGTTATCGCCGAGATTCTCGCTGAAACAAACCAACTTGAACGCGACTTCAACATTGTGCGGCAAATCCGCGACGGGCTGAACGTGGTGATTCTCGGCAAGCCGAACGCGGGAAAATCAACCCTGCTGAACCTTATCGCGGGGTTTGAACGCGCAATCGTGACCGACACACCCGGCACCACGCGTGACGCGGTGAGCCACGTTATCAGCCTGTTCGGCAAGAAAGTCTGCCTGTGGGACACCGCGGGTATCCGCGACACCGCCGACGACATCGAGGCAAGCGGCGTGCAAATCGCAAGGCGCACCGCCGACGACGCCGCGCTTATTGTCGCGGTGTTCGACGGGTCGCGCCCACTTGACGACGACGACCGCGAGATAATGAAGCTCTGCTGCGGCAAAACCTCGCTTTGCCTTTGCAACAAGTCCGACTTGCCGCGCCTTGCCGATATGGAAACGCTGCGCCGTGAGTTTGCCGACATAGCCGAGGTTTCATTCAAGAATGACGACTACGACACCGTGACCGCGTTTCTTCGCCCGTTCATTGTCGGCGACACGCCCGTGTTTGAGGGCGGCGTCATCGCGAACGAGCGGCAGTTTGCCGCCGTTGTTCACGCAAGCGAGCATTTGTCTGCCGCGTTATCGGCAAGCGAGAGCGGCGCGTTTGACGCGTGCGGCGTGTCGCTGGAGTCAACGCTTAACGCGTTACTGGAACTCGGCGGCGAACAAGTTTCTGATAAGATAATCTGCGAGGTGTTTTCGCGGTTCTGTGTCGGCAAATGAATCAAAACAAAAACGCCCCCGATAAGGGAGCGTTTGTTGTTTGTCAGATTATTCGTTAATCTTAGTAACCACGCCTGAACCTACCGTACGGCCGCCCTCGCGGATAGCGAAGCGAAGACCTTCTTCGATTGCGATAGGTGTAATCAGCTCAACGTCCATTGCCACGTTGTCGCCCGGGATACACATTTCTTTATCCTCGGGGAGCTTTACAACGCCTGTAACGTCGGTGGTGCGGAAGAAGAACTGCGGACGATAGTTTGAGAAGAACGGTGTGTGACGACCGCCTTCTTCTTTCTTCAAGACATAAACTTGACCGCTGAACTTGGTGTGCGGGTGAATCGAGCCGGGTTTGCAAAGAACCTGACCGCGTTGGATATCCTTGCGCTCAACGCCGCGAAGAAGCGCGCCGATGTTGTCGCCTGCTTCCGCGTAATCAAGCAGCTTGCGGAACATCTCGATACCCGTAACGACTGTCTTTCTCGGCTCTTCAGTAAGACCTGTCAGCTCGACGGGGTCGTTCAGTTTGATTTGACCGCGTTCTACACGACCGGTGGCAACTGTGCCGCGTCCTGTGATTGTCATTGTGTCCTCGACAGGCATAAGGAACGGCAAGTCAGACTTTCTGTCGGGTGTCGGGATATAGCTGTCAACTGCGTCCATAAGCTCTTGAATACACTTGTATTCGGGTGAAGACGCGTCGGTTGAGGCGGAGTCGAGTGCGACTTTCGCGGAGCCGCGGATAATTGGGATATCGTCGCCGGGGAAGTCGTTCTTCGAGAGAATGTCGCGGATATCCATTTCAACGAGGTCGAGAAGCTCTTCGTCGTCAACGTCGTCGCATTTGTTGATAAACACAACCATTGCGGGCACGCCGACTTGGTGCGCAAGCAAGATGTGTTCGCGTGTCTGCGCCATAGGTCCGTCAGTGCCGGCAACCACGAGGATTGCGCCGTCCATTTGTGCCGCGCCTGTAATCATATTCTTGATGTAGTCGGCGTGACCCGGGCAGTCAACGTGTGCGTAGTGACGCGCGTCTGTTTCATATTCAACGTGTGCGGTGTTGATTGTGATGCCGCGTTCGCGTTCTTCGGGGGCCTTGTCTATCATATCATAGGCTTCAAACTTTGCCTTGCCCGAGAAAGACAGCACCTTGGTAATTGCCGCTGTCAGCGTGGTTTTGCCGTGGTCAACGTGACCGATAGTTCCGATATTAACGTGGGGTTTGTTACGTTCAAACTTTTGCTTTGCCATTTCGTTTTCCTCCGAAACCCCGTGCATTGACGGGGAAATTAGAAATTACCTTAGACCTTAGATAGTATACCACATTCTTCAAAGAAAATCAACAAGATTTTCCACGAATTGTGTTGCTTACATTTACTTTGCTCGTTTGTTTTGGATTGCTTCGGCGATAGATTTCGGCACTTCGATGTAGTGGCTCGGTTCCATTGCGTACTGTCCGCGACCTTGCGTCTTTGAGCGCAAGTCGTTTGAGTAGCCGAACATCTGTGCGAGAGGTACGTGCGCGTCAACGCGCTTTGCTCCCGCGATATCTTCCATACCTTGAATCATACCGCGTCTTGCGTTGAGGTCGCCGATAACGTCGCCCATATATTCTTCGGGGACCGTGACCGCGACTTTCATTATCGGTTCAAGCATAACGGGCTTTGCTTTACGGCAAGCCTCTTTGAATGCCATTGAACCCGCGATTTTGAACGCCATCTCACTTGAGTCAACCTCGTGGTACGACCCGTCGTAAAGCGTCACCTTGATGTCAACCACGGGATAACCCGCAAGAACACCCGACAACATCGCGCCTTTTATTCCCGCGTCAACCGCGGGGATATACTCTTTCGGGATTGAGCCGCCGACAATCGCGTTGACAAACTCATAGCCTTTTCCGCTTTCGTTTGGCTGCACTTTGATTTTGACGTGCCCATACTGACCTTTACCGCCCGATTGACGCGCATACTTCGTGTCTTGTTCCACGGGAATCGTGATTGTTTCTTTATAAGCCACTTGCGGTGCGCCGACGTTTGCCTCGACCTTGAACTCACGGAGCATACGGTCAACGATGATTTCAAGGTGAAGCTCGCCCATTCCGGCAATAATCGTCTGCCCTGTTTCTTCGTTGGTGTAGGTGCGGAAAGTCGGGTCCTCCTCGGCGAGTTTTGAGAGGGCAATACCCATTTTCTCTTGACCTGCCTTGGTTTTCGGCTCGATAGCGAGACTGATAACAGGTTCGGGGAACTCCATTGACTCAAGGATAACCGGCTTGTTCTCGTCGCAAAGCGTGTCGCCTGTCGTTGTGTTCTTCAGCCCGACAGCCGCCGCTATATCCCCCGAATAACAAACGTCGAGGTCTTGACGGTGGTTGGCGTGCATTTGGAGAATACGTCCAAGACGTTCCTTCTTGCCCTTGGTTGCGTTCAGAACACCGCTGCCCGCGTTGACTGAACCCGAGTATACTCGGAAGAAGCAGAGTTTTCCTACGAACGGGTCGGTCGCGATTTTGAACGCGAGTGCCGAGAACGGCTCGCTGTCGCTCGACTTTCTCTCGGTTTCCTCGCCTGTGTCGGGGTCGACGCCCTTGATTGCGGGGACGTCAGTCGGCGCCGGCATATAGTCGACAACCGCGTCAAGAAGTTTTTGCACTCCCTTGTTGCGGTAGGACGTGCCGCAGATGACCGGCACCATTGCGTTTGTTAAGCAAGCCTTGCGAATACAGACTTTCAGTTCGTCGTTCGTGATTTCCTCGCCCGCGAGGTATTTCTCCATGATAGCGTCGTCTTGTTCAGACGCTGACTCAAGGAGTTTGTCGCGATAACTTGCCGCAAGTTCTTTCAGGTCGTCGGGGATAGGTTCAACACGCATATCCTTGCCGAGGTCGTCGTAGTAGATGTCGGCGTTCATCTCAACAAGGTCGATGATTCCGCGGAACGTGTCCTCTTTGCCGATAGGAAGCTGGATAGGCACCGCGTTAGACTTGAGGCGGTCGCGCATCATATCAACTACGTTGAAGAAATCCGCTCCCATAATGTCCATCTTGTTGACATACGCCATACGCGGCACTTTGTATTTGTCCGCCTGCCGCCACACGGTTTCGCTCTGCGGCTCAACGCCGCCTTTGGCGCAAAACACGGTGACAGAACCGTCGAGCACACGAAGCGAACGCTCAACTTCAACAGTGAAGTCAACGTGGCCGGGGGTGTCGATGATGTTTATGCGGTGGTCTTTCCAGAACGCGGTGGTGGCTGCGGAAGTGATTGTGATTCCTCGCTCCTGCTCCTGCTCCATCCAGTCCATAGTCGCCGCGCCCTCGTGGACCTCGCCGATTTTATGGGTTTTGCCTGTATAGAACAGTATGCGCTCCGTCGTTGTGGTTTTTCCCGCGTCGATATGAGCCATAATGCCGATATTGCGGGTCTTTTCGAGTGTTACTTCTCTTGCCATAACTTGTTAGATTTTTTCGCTTATTGCCTTTGCGTTTATGTCACGTATGCTATGCCGCGAAAAAAATTCTCCGTTTCTCCGTAAAAAGCGTAATGCGCCGCTCACCACTTGAAATGAGCGAAAGCCTTGTTCGCTTCCGCCATACGGTGTGTGTCGTCGCGTTTCTTGCAAGCGCCGCCTTGACCTTTCAGCGCATCGAGCAGTTCGTTGGCAAGACGGTCTTTCATTGTCTTTTCGCCTCTGTTTCTGCTGTAGGTTGTGAGCCAGCGAAGCCCCAAGGTTCTTCTTCTCGCGGGGCGCACCTCCATTGGCACTTGATAGGTCGCGCCGCCGACACGTCTTGCCTTAACTTCAAGTTGCGGCATAATGTTGTTCAGTGCGGTTTCAAACCCTTCAAGCGGGTCTTTGCCTGTCTTTTCGCCCACTACGGCGAACGCCTCGTAAACAATCTTCTGCGCGACGCCTTTTTTGCCGTCGAGCATGATGTTGTTTATCAGGCGGGTCACGAGTTCACTGCCGTACATTGGGTCCGGCAATACCTCGCGTTTGGGAACGTTACCTCTTCTGGGCACTGTTCTTCCCTCCTTCATACATTAGATGAATTCACAGGTACTCGGCAACGCGTTTCTTCACCTTGTCGGTGAATACTCCGCTGCTGTCGCACGTCCGCGAGAAAAGGTAGCGACCTTTATCTTGCGGAGTAAGACATTACTTTTTGCCGGCTTTCGGGCGTTTTGCGCCGTATTTGCTTCTGCTCTGCATTCTTTTGTCAACGCCCTGTGCGTCGAGAGTGCCTCGTACGATATGATAACGTACGCCCGGAAGGTCTTTCACCCTGCCGCCGCGGATAAGAACGACGCTGTGTTCTTGCAGTTTGTGTCCTATGCCGGGGATATAAGCCGTCACTTCGTATCCGTTTGATAAACGTACTCTCGCGATTTTGCGGAGCGCTGAGTTCGGCTTCTTCGGTGTGTGGGTGCGGACCGCGGTGCAAACACCACGCTTCTGCGGCGACGAAATATCCGTCTGTGTTTTGTGAATCGTGTTGGTTCCGTGCTGCAGTGCGGGCGATTTTGATTTGACCGCCGCCACTTTCCTGCCCTTCCTTACGAGCTGATTAAAGGTTGGCAATGTCGGTACTCCTTTCTTATTAAGTTTACGCCAACGTCACGGAGTGTCGAAACGCCCCGTTTTGTCGGCAGTAATCACCATTATACCACAACTAAAACGGCTTGTCAAGTATGTTGACGCAAGTTTATGCAGTAATCGTTTTACGAAAATTCCATTC
The DNA here is from genome assembly GCA_031260665.1 of Oscillospiraceae bacterium. GTDB lineage: Bacteria > Bacillota > Clostridia > Oscillospirales > Ruminococcaceae > Ruminiclostridium_E. The sequence goes on from JAISLD010000019.1 coordinate 6,242, forward strand.
CTGCGGGAGCGGCAATGGTGTCGACTGAGTCGTTCCGGTCGCGCGCCTGTGTCCCGAGGGGTATGGCCTTCGGTATGCCGACATCGGTGATTATTAAAAACGCTAAAGTGTTTTGAGCTTAACCGGCTATAACCAACAGCCACTATATTGACATTGTGAAAGAAATGTGGTATACTTGAAAAGAATGTTTAGAGGTGTGTATACTATACAGAAAGGAGCCTGAACGGTGCCGACCGAACTTCCGCCGCAAGTCGAAGAAGTTATCAACCTGCTTCGTGCTAAAGGTTACGCGGCGTATGCCGTTGGCGACTGCGTGCGCTCGCTTCTCTGCGGCGAAACGCCTGAGGACTGGGACGTAATCACAAACGCTGACTTCTCTCAGATAAAGAAAATCTTTCAGAACTACACCATATACACGGACAGGCTCGTCTACGGCGAACTCGTTTTGGTTGTGTCGGGAATGGCGGTGCTTGTCGCGCCGTATCGCCGCGGCACCGACGAAAACGGCGCGCCGCTCTTCACCGACAGTCTGCTTCAAGACTTGGCGGCTCGCCGCTTCTCGTTCAACGCAATCGCTTTTAATAAAGAAGAAGGCTTCGTTGACCCGTTTGGCGCGAAAGAATCGCTAATCAGCGGCGAGAAGCGTATCCGCGCAATCGCTCTTGATGAACACGACAAACAGGTCTGCCCCTTTGAAAACTCGCCCGAGTCAATGCTACGCGCCCTCGAGTATCACGCGGCGGGTGGTTACACGATGTCTGGTGAAACGGCGCGCGACCTCGCGGGCTATAAGCACAAGGCGGCGAAAATCCCGCCAAGTGAAGCAAAGCCGCTTCTCTGCGGCATACTGAGCGGCAGAAACGTCGGGCAAACACTCGAAGAATATGCCGGCGTGTTTCTCTGTTTATTGCCCGAACTCGCCGCGATGAAGGACTACGACCAACATTCACCCGAGCATTTCTACGATTTGCTGACCCACACGTTCAAGTGCGTCGGTTACTGCTCGCCTATCCTGCCGCTTAGAATCGCGGCGCTGTTCCACGCGGTCGGCAAGCCCGACTGCCGCTCGTTCGACCGAAACGGCAAGGCACGGTACTACGGGCACGCCAAACGCTCGTCAATGCTGGCACGGCGTGCGCTGACACGGCTGACGTTCGAGGAGAACGAGATTGATGAGATTTGTTGGCTGATTGAGCACCACGACAGTCGGCTCGGCGTTGACAGGCGCGGACTGAAGCTCTGCCTGCGTCGTATGCCGCCCGGTCGGCTGAAAATGCTGCTGCAGTTTCGTTATGCCGACACAAAGGCGTTCTCGCCGGAACTCGGCGGTGCCGCCGAGGAGTTCAAGCGTCTTGTCGACGCGGTGAATGAAATCACGGCGATGAAAGAATGTTATACTTATTCGCAGCTTGAAATAAACCGCTACGATATAATGAAGCTCGGCGCTGACGAGCAAACCACGGCTGAACTGCTGGATATGGTGCTTGACACGGTGCTTGACAACCCGTCGCTTAACACACGAAGTCAGCTGATGTCGCTTGCCGAACGTGTTCTCGGCGTGAACGCGTAAAGATGTCTTTTTATTGAGTAATATATGAAGTGTTGCCTCTGGCTCGGCGGGGACAAGGTCTACCGCGCAAGGGATATCCCGACGCACTTTGTCATTGCGGACCTGCGCTCGTATCTGCTTGGCGGCTCGCTCACGCGGTGGCTGAGAGCAAACGGCGGCACAGACGCGGCAAAGCGTATCGAACAAAATATATCTCACCCCGACAAAGAGGCGCTTCTTCGTTATGCCTTCAGAGTTGAAACCAAGCCAAACGCTCGACTGCCAAAGCCCCTCGCCGCACCTTCGACTGCAACTGCGGCTGTTCAAACCGCAACAAGAAGCGGAGGCAGTGGTTCGGGCAGCGGAAGCGGCAGTGGTTCGGGTAGCGGAAGCGGCAGTGGTTCAGGTAGCGGAAGCGGCAGCGGCACAAACAAGAATCAGCTTCGTCACCCGCTTAACGGCATGGGCTACGGTATCGATAATATATGAACGCCATTCACGTTGCTTCAGCCGCGCCTTATTTTGCCGCTTATCCCGATACAGATTATCGTTCAAGCGACGCAGACACGCTTGTCGCCGCGCTTTCCGCTCTTATGTGGCGGCGACTCGGCGGAAGCATTGCCTTTGTTTGCGACAAAGCGTCCGCACGCGACGCGGACCGCACAGGCTTGTCGCAAGCCTATGACAAGATAAACGACAGCTTGCCCCCCGACCTCGAGGGGATAAACCCGTCGATGTTCTGGGCGGCAGGCAAGCTGCTTGCCCTGCGTGAAACTCCCGCGCCTGTCGTTATGCTTGATACCGACTTCATCGTGTGGGAACTGCCGCGGTTTGCCGACCACATCATCGCCGCTCACCGCGAGGAACTCCTGCCCGACATTTACCCGGAGTTTTCTCACTTCAAGATGAAAAGCGGCTACACATTTCGCAAAGAGTTTGACAAATACGTGCTTCCCTGCAACACCGCGTTTCTTTATCTGCCGGACGAAAGTTTCAAGCAGTATTACGTCAGCGCCGCGATTGACTTTATGAGGTCGTCAGCAGACACGAGCGACAACCTTTGCCCAATGGTTTTTGCCGAACAACGCGTTTTGCCGATGTGCGCCCGAATCTGCAACGCGGAGATTGACACCTTGCTTGATTACAAGCGGCTGTATGAACCACAGACAGCGTTCACGCATATATGGGGAGCGAAACGTGTTCTTCGGACAAACGAAACCTTGAAGAAAAATTTCATTCACGATTGCCGCGAACGGCTTAAACGTGAGTTTCCGGGTTTTGAACTTAATTTATATAATAACTGATTAAACAATGTTAACAACTTAAGCGCAGCCTGTCGAGCGCCGACCCGAAGGCCATTCCCCTCGGGGCGCAGGCGGGCGACCGGCACTACTCAGTCGGCACACCCGTGAAGCAAACTATTACTAAAACTTATAATACAAGAGGTTTTTATGCAAACAAAGTATATATTCGTAACAGGCGGCGTGGTGTCGGGACTTGGCAAGGGCATAACCGCCGCGTCACTCGGCAGACTGCTGAAAGCGCGCGGCTACAACGTCACAATCCAAAAATTCGACCCTTACATAAACGTGGACCCCGGCACGATGAGCCCTTATCAACACGGCGAAGTGTTCGTCACAGACGACGGCGCCGAAACCGACCTCGACTTGGGGCATTACGAGAGATTCATCGATGAGAACCTCACCGTTGACAGCAACGTGACGACAGGGAAAATCTACCGCTCTGTCATAAACAAAGAGCGGCGGGGCGACTATCTCGGCGGCACGGTGCAGGTTATCCCGCACATCACCAACGAGATAAAAGAGCGGATATATCGGCTGTCAACCAAGCTGAAAGGCGCAACCGACATCGTTATCACCGAGGTGGGCGGCACGGTGGGCGACATTGAAAGCACGCCGTTCCTTGAAGCTATTCGTCAAGTCGCTTCCGACAAAGGGCGTGAAAACGTGCTTTATATCCACGTCACGCTGATTCCTTTTGTCGCGGGAAGTGAAGAGCTGAAAACCAAACCGACGCAGCACAGCGTCAAGACCTTGTTATCACTCGGTATTCAACCGAATATCCTTGTATGCAGAAGCGAACTGCCGATACCACAAGATACAAAGTCAAAGATAGCGAGCTTCTGCAACGTACGCAAAGAGGACGTAATCGCGAACCTCACCGCCTCGTCGCTCTATGCCGTGCCGCTTATGCTTGAGGAGGAGGGACTGACCGACTCGGTTTGTCGGTTGCTCGGCATTGAGAACACCACGCCCGACCTCAGCGGCTGGCGCACAATGGTAAACAGGCAAGAACACACGACCAAAACACTCAAAATCGCTTTGGTAGGCAAATATACGGGGCTTCCCGACGCGTACCTCTCCGTAATGGAGTCGCTTAGGCACGCGGCTTTCGCGAATGACTCAAGTGTTGACATCGCGCTCGTGTTGTCAGAGGACGTGACGCCCGACACAGCCGAGTCGCGCCTCGGTGATATGGACGGCATATTGGTGCCCGGCGGCTTCGGCGACCGCGGTATCGAGGGCAAGATAGAAGCGGTGAAATACGCCCGTGAACACAAGGTGCCCTACCTTGGGCTTTGCCTTGGTATGCATATGGCGACAATCGAGTTCGCGCGCAACGTGATAGGTTGGAGCGCGGCTGATTCAGCCGAATTTGCCGACGAGAACAACGACTTCAATGTGATTGACATTATGCCGGGGCAAAAAGACGTGGACAAAGGCGGCACAATGCGGCTGGGTCTTTATCCCTGCAAACTTGCCGAGAACACGCGCTCACGCGACGCTTACGCCGAAGAGCTGATTTATGAGCGGCATCGTCACAGATACGAGTTCAACAACTGTTTCAGGAAGTACTTCATCGAGAAAGGTTTCGTCTTTGCGGGGCTGTCGCCTGACGAGAACTTGGTTGAGATAATCGAACTGAAGAAAGACCTGCACCCGTGGTTTGTCGCGGTGCAGTTTCACCCCGAGTTTCGGTCGCGCCCAAACAGACCGCACCCGCTGTTTAACGACTTTATCGCCGCTTCACTTCAGCTTAAGGCGAACAACTGACACCGAGAACAACTATGTCAAACTGGCAGATACCCGTAAAACCCTACCTCGACAACCGCGAGTTATCGTGGCTTAAATTCAATTCACGCGTGCTTGAAGAAGCGGCTGACGACACTGTGCCGCTGTTTGAACGGCTGAAGTTCGTGTCGATATTCTGCTCGAATCTCGACGAATTCTTTATGATACGCGTCGGTTCACTTAACGACCAAAACCTTGTCGCCCCCGACAAACGCGACAACAAAACAGGACTGACCGCCGATGAACAGCTGAAACTGATATCAGAAGCGGTGACGGAGCTGACTGCCGAGAAGCACCGCGTTTATCGTGAGATACGCGCAAAGCTGACGGAAATCGGCGTGGCTGAACACGTAAAGACCAAAGACTTCACCGATGAAGACAAGGAGTTCTTGAAAGACTACTTCGTGAAGGAAATCCAGCCGTTCCTTGACCCGTCGATTATCGACAGACGACACCCCGTGCAGTTCCTCAAGAACCAAGAAATATACGCAATCGCTGTGCTTCTGCCGAAAGACGCGACCGACGACACCCGGCTGTCGGGGATACTCCCCATATCAGCGAACAATCTGCTTAAACGCGTGGTTTTTTTGCCGCAAGACGGCGATATGCTGCGCTTTATTCTCGTTGAGAGCGTCATTCTCTACTTCGCTGACCTCGTGTTTGAAAACTACACGGTTATCGAGAAAAACATATTCAGACTGACACGAAGCGCCGACATTGACGCCAACGAAGCCTACTTTGAACACGATATCGACTTTCGCGATATGATGGAAGTCTTAATCAAAAAGCGAAGGAAACTCGCTCCCGTAAGAATCGAGTTCGGCACTTACGCTGACTCGGAGGCGCAGAAACGCATTGTCGAGAACCTTACGCTGAAATTTCCTGAAAGCTTTATCTTCGCTGAAGAAACGCCGCTTGACTTCTCGTTTGTCGGTGAGCTTGAGGACAAACTGAGCGGCAAAGAGTTCCTGTTCCCCGAGAAGTTCCCTCCCTGCCGTTCACCGCTTGTCAAACCGAACGAACCGATAATGAAGCAGCTCGACAAGCACGACATTCTGCTGTCGTTCCCTTACGACAAGTTCTCACAGTTTATCCGCTTGATTGAAGAAGCGGCGACTGACCCCGGCGTCACGTCAATCAAAATCACACTCTACCGAATTGCTCGTGACAGCAAAATCGTGTCGGCACTCCTCACCGCGGCGGAGAACGGCAAAGACGTCACCGCGATTGTTGAGCTGCGCGCACGCTTTGACGAAGAGAACAACATCGGGTGGAGCAAACGGCTTGAGGACGCGGGTGTGCGGGTTATGTACGGGTTGTCCGACCTTAAAGTTCACTCGAAACTTCTGCTCATCACCAAACGAACAGGCAACGGTATCACCTACTACACGCAAATCGGCACGGGCAACTACAACGAACGAACCTCGAAACTTTACACCGACCTCACGATAATGACAGCCGACCGTTCTATCGGCACAGACGCTTCCATGGTGTTCAACGCAATCGCTGTCGGGACCACCGTCAGCGGAACCACCGACCTGCTTGTTGCCCCCAAAGGGCTGAAGCCACGTGTGATTGAGCTGATTGACACCGAGATTGCTCACGGCACAGACGGATACATCGGGCTGAAACTAAACGGGCTCACCGACCTTGACATAATAGAAAAACTCGCGGACGCAAGCCGCCACGGTGTGCGTGTTGACCTGCTGGTTCGCGGGATATGCTGCATTGTCGCGGGGGTGAAAGGCGAAACCGAGAACGTACGCGTCTATTCTATTGTCGGCAGGCACCTTGAACACAGCCGTATCTACATCTTCGGTCGTGACGCAAACAGGCGTGTTTATATCTCGTCGGCTGATTTTATGACGCGAAACACCGAAAAGCGTGTGGAGGTCGCCGCCCCGATAAAAGACCCCGTTCTCGCTGAACGCCTGTACAAGAGCTTCACGCTTATGCTTCGCGACAACGTGAAGCTGCGTGAACAACGCGGCGGTATCAACAAGAAGCGCACCCCCGGCAAGAACCCGCCGCTTGAAACTCAGGTTTACTTTCACAGGAAAGCCGCAAACCTTGAACAGTCCGCTTCGGCAAGTCCAAGTGGAATGATAGGTACTATCGCGAATATAATAAAGTCTGTAATATATAAAAACTAATCAGAGGTTCGTATGAAAAGTCGCTCCTGTGTTATCCTTGCCGCCGGCGACGGCAAACGAATGGTGTCAGAGAAACCGAAAGTTCTTATGGAAGTTCTCTTTGTGCCAATGCTTGGCTGGGTAATCGACGCGGCGCGCGCCGCCGGCATAGCGGACGAAAATATCGCGGTGATTATCGGCAACAATGCCGAAGCCGTAAGCTCGTACCTCGCCTCACGCGGCAAGTTCGCCTCGTTTGTGCAGAAAGACAGGCTCGGCACCGGTCACGCGGTTATGCAAGCCGAAGATTTCATACGTCAGAAAGGCGGCGATGTGCTTGTGCTTTGCGGCGACGCGCCGTTTATGGATAAAGACACGATAGACAACGCCTATCAGTTCCACACGGAAAACGCCCTCGGCGTCACCGACATCACCGCCGAGATAAGCAATCCCGCGAATTACGGGCGAATCAAACGCGGTGAGGGCGGCAAGCTGAAAGCGATTGTTGAGCGAAAAGACTGCACAGCGGAAGAACTGCTGATTAACGAAGTGAACAGCGGCGCGTATTGGTTTGAAGCCGACGCGCTTCTCTCGGCACTGCCGCAAATCGGAAACAAGAACGCTTCGGGCGAGTATTACCTTACAGACGCGGTCGAGCTAATCGGTGAGAGAGCAGGCGCGTTTAAGTCAAGCGACGCGAAGATTGTTCTCGGCGCAAACAACCGCAAAGAGCTGCGCGTGCTTAACCGAGCAATGTGTGAAACCGTGAACGACCGCCACTATGAAGCGGGCGTTGACATAATAGGCGAGAACGTGCTGATAGGCAAAGACGTGGTTATCGGGCAAGACACAACGATAATGCCGAACACGATTATCCGAGGGGAAACCGTTATCGGAAAAGGTTGCGTCATCGGTCCCTGCTCGCAGATTGACGACTGCCGTATCGGTTGCGGCGCGGTGCTTAACAACGTCTACGCCGCTAACGCCGTCATAATGGACGGCGAGAGTTTCGGACCATTTGTGAAAGTAGAACGCTCTACTTTGCCCGTGCCGGGCAGGCAATAAGCTAACGGGGCAGGTTCTGATTAAGCAACAGCCTATCTGTCACCAAACAATCCGCCAAGTCTTGGCGTTTGCTCCACGTTGACAATCAAGCCGGGTTTCGCGCCTCTTTTTGCCGACATAAGAAACAGCCACGGCTTGCCCGATTCGCCGTTCATCAAAAAAACAAGTTTTTTCGGTTCAAGCCCGCGTGCTTGAAGTGCCGCCGTCACCTCAGCAAGTCGTTCGGGCGTGTGGCAAAGCTTCAAGGTGCCGCCGAACTTCAGCAGATACGAAGCGGCGTTTGCAACGTCGGCTATGTCACAGGTCAGCTCCTGCCTTGCATATCTATCCCGCGCGGTGGCAACTTTGCCGCCGTTTTTTTTATAATACGGCGGATTCACCACCACTTTGTCGAATCGTTCTCGCGGAAGCACGCCGTTCAGTTCACGCAAATCGGCGGCAATCGGTGTGATACGACCGCCAAGTGAGTTATCCGCGACGCTTTGGCTCAGCAACGCGATTGCTTCAGCCGAGATATCAATCGCGTCGATATGCTTTGGCGCATACTTCTTCAGCATAAAAAACGACACGGCGCCACACCCCGCGCATAGTTCAACCACATCGTCGTTTTGCTTCGGTGCGGCAAAGTCAGCAAGAACCACCGCATCTGTGCCGAAGCGGCAGTCCTTGCTGATATAGAGTTTGTATCCATAGATATCGAATATTTCTTGCATATTATTACAACTTCGCTCCTGCGGAAGCGGCAGGGGTGTCGACTGAGTCGTTCCGGTCGCCCGCCTGTGCCCCGAGGGGTATCACCTTTGGTATATGTGCTTAAATTGTTAACATTTTGTGTCCCCCAAGAGGGAGGAGGACACTGTTTATTCAATCATTGGTTGTTTACATTCTGTCTATTTTTATTATCGTTTCGTATTTTGTGTCAATCTCTTTGCAGAACGCCGCTGTCTTGGCGCGGAGTTCCGCGTCTGTTGCGGCGCAGTCAAAGGGGGCGGCTATGTCGAAAATGAGGTTCTCGCGGTTTGCGCCGTTGGTTTTACGAAAGTCGTGGACAGTCAGCCTCGTATCAATTGTCTTGACAAACTCGCGTATCGCTGAACGCAACCCGTCAATCACCTTGTCGCCATACGCCACGGGGTCAAGGTGAATCGTGGTGGGAGAACGGAACTTGACGCTGAGTTTCGTTTCTATCTCGTCAATCAACTCGTGCGCCGCGATAAAGTCCATATTGTCGGGCACTTCGGCGTGAAGCGAGATGATATACCGACCAATGCCGTAGTTATGCACCACGAGGTCGTGAACCCCCATTATCCCGTCATACGACGTGACCACATCTTCAATCGCTGTAAGTAACTCTTTGTCGGGGGGCGCGCCGAGAAGCAGGTTCGTCACGTCTTTCGCCGCCATAAGCCCATTGTAGACAATAAGCAAAGCGACAAACATACCGAGGAACACGTCTATGTTTATCCCGGCGGCGAGATAAAGCACATTGCCAAGCAGCACCGCGACTGTGCCGCATACATCGGAGAGCGAATCGGCGGCGGCAACCTTGAGCGCGGTGGAATCAAGCGACTTGCCTGCCGAACGATAGAACACCACCATAAACACCTTGACCAGCACCGACACCGCGAGAATAACAAGCGAAACAGCACCGAGTGATATCTCGGCTTCTTCGCCGCCGATTATCCTGCCAATTGTTTCTTTCGCGAACTCCGCACCCGTGAAAATAATAAGCATTGCAACGGCAAGCCCCGCGACATACTCGGCACGACCGTGACCGAATGGATGCTCTTTGTCGGCAGGTCGCTGTGACATACGAAAGCCCGCGAGTGTGACGCCTGACGACAGCGAGTCAAACAAGTTGTTCACCGCGTCCGCTGTGATAGCGACAGACATTGTGATTATCCCCGCGAACATCTTGACGACAAAGAGCAGGACATTCAGCACAATGCCGAACACCGACACGGCAAAACCGCACCGATAACGCACATCGTTGTCGTTGTCGTCGCCGCGTTTATATCCTTTTACGAAGGTCTTGAAGAAAAGTTCAGTCATATATGTTGCCTTTGGCAGAAAGTTGTTATTATTATATCATATCTATGATATGATATAATTGCGCATAAAAGGGCGGTTGCCCCAACGGGGCGAGCCCGTGCGCAAAGCCAACGCTTAAAAAGATATACTGTAGCAGAACTGTCAACATTATATCATATCGCAGATATGATATAATTGCGCATAAAAGGGCGGTTGCCCCAACGGGGCGAAGCCCGTCCGCAAAGCCCACGCTTAAAAAGATATACTATAGACACAGCTACCGACATTATATCATGTTAGCCGTTTTAATTCAACACCGACAAAGGTATATCAAGACTACTATACTGCGTAACCACATAAAAACTCGGTGAGTTTTTATGTGCGGCACGAAGTGCCAACGCCGCGAAGCGGCGTGTTACGCTTGTGTGCGGATTAACTCGGCGGCGTAGCCGCGACCGCCGTGAAGCGGCGGCGGTTAAACTGAAAGTTTAACCGGTTAAGGAGTATATCTCTTTCCCCGCTGAAGGTGAAAAAAGAGATGGATAACAAAACTTTCGGATGTTAAAGAACACTAAGTGGGTAGTCAATTGAACACAGCCCGCTTCAATCGAAACGGGCTGTCTGTATGTATATGCCGTGTTAGGTTCTTTCAGACATCGGAATATACGGTTTGTGACCGCCGATGTTTTTGTACGCCGGTCTGATAATCTTGCTCCCCGAGATAATCTCCTCCATACGGTGGGCGCACCACCCCGCGACACGCGCCGTTGCAAACAGCGGTGTGTATATCTCTTCGGGCAAACCGAGCAGCTTGTAGACAAATCCGCTGTAGAAGTCGACGTTTGCCGACACTCCCTTGTAAATCTTTCGCTTCTCGCCGATTAACTCTGGCGCAAGTTCAGCCACGCGTGAGTATAACGCGAACTCCTCCTCACGCTGTTTCTCTTTCGATAACATCTTGACATAACCCTTGAATATTTCGGCGCGCGGGTCGGACAGCGAGTAAACCGCGTGACCCATTCCGTATATCAAGCCGCTTTGGTCAAACGCCTTTTTGTCAAGAATGTTCGCGAGATAGTCGCGAATCTCGCCGTCGTTGTCCCAGTGCTTCACTTTGTCTTTGATATCGTCGAACATACGGGCGACCTTGATGTTCGCTCCGCCGTGACGCGGACCTTTCAGCGAACCGAGAGCCGCAGCAATCGCCGAATAGGTGTCGGTGCCGCTTGACGACACCACGCGTGTCGCGAACGTCGAGTTGTTGCCGCCGCCGTGGTCAGCGTGAACAACAAGCGCAACATCAAGCACCTCGGCTTCCAAGTCGGTGAAGCTGTTGTCAGAACGAAGCATATGCAGGATATTTTGCGCGGTGGAATACCCGCGCTTTGGTGAGTGTATGTAAAGGCTTTGGTCCTCGTGGAAGTGCTGCGCCGCGTGATACCCATAGACAGCAAGCCGAGGAAACAGCGAGATGAGTTGCAGCGATTGCCGCATAAGGTTCGATATGCTGAGGTCGTCTGCTTGCAGGTCATACGAATACATCGTGAGGACAGAGCGAGCCATTGCGTTCATCACATCGCGGCTTGGCGACTTCAGGATAACGTCGCGTGTGAAACTGGGCGGCAACTCGCTGTAATTGGCAAGCAAATCGCTGAATCGGTTCAGCTTCTCCTCTGTTGGCAGTTCACCAAAGATGAGGAGATACGCCGTTTCTTCAAAGCCGAACCGCTTCTCACTCACAAAACCGTCGACAATCTGCTGAATGTTTATCCCGTGATAAAACAGTTTTCCCTCGCAAGGTATCATCTCGGCGTCGTCTATCGTGTAGGATTTCACTTCGGCAATCTTTGTCAGCCCCGCGAGAACACCGCGACCCGACAAATCGCGAAGCCCGCGTTTTACGTCATATTTCGTGTAAAGTTCCGGTTCAATCGACAAGTTTCTTTGTGTCAAATTTGCAAGTTCTTCAATCTCGTCCGTTATTTTGTAATAAGCTTTCATATTCATAAGTCGCTCCTGTGTTGAATGTCTTACAATATTATTATAACATATTTGAATAATTCTGTCAAGCAACTTGCAACCCCTTGCAGGGGCGGGCAATAAATTAGTGCGATACGTTGTCATAAAACAAGCACAACTTTTCCCTCCATACCAAAACAGGCGGGCGACCGGAAAGCCCTTGCCGCTTCCGCAAAAGCGGAATACCCGCGAGTGGGCTTGACTTTTTTCACGTTTTGGTATAAAATATGTACGTTTACTGATGTTGGAGGATATTCTTTATGACTCTGCCGAAAAAACTTGATATACTTATTCGCCGCAAGAACTACAAGAAGATAGACTTTGCGAAACAAGTGGATATTACATATCGCTCCCTCGCAAACTACCTTGCGGGCAATCGTGTGCCGAAGCACGATATACTGACGCGGATTGCGCGTGCGCTTGAAACCGACCCGAATCTCTTGACAGACGACACCATAGAGCTTACGCTGACCAGCGAAGAGCGGTTTTTGTCGAGTTGCAGTGCCGAGGACAAGGCTCTTGACGACTGCCTTTCGTTCATCAAGCAAGCACGCAAGGTGTTCGGCGGCAGTTCACTTGCCGAACAGGACAAGCAGTCGCTGTTCTCTTGCCTCACAGAGATATATTTCGACGAAAAGTCAAAGACAGGCTGATTAACGTATGATTATTGATTGCCACACACACATCTATCCGCAGAAGATAGCGGACAAGGCGGTTAAGTACATCGGCGAGTTCTACACGCTGTCAATGCACCGCGACTGTAGCGGCACAGCCGAAGAGCTTCTTTCTGAAATGGACTCCGCCGGTATCGACCGCGCCGCGATACTCGCCGTGTCGCAAGCACCCGACCAAACCCATAAGATTAACGAGTTTGCCGCCGCCACTGCCGCCGCTCACCCTCGCTTGTTTGGACTCGGCACAATTCATATAGAACAGCAGGATATTCTCGCTGAAGTTGAGCATATCAAGTCGCTCGGGCTAAACGGGCTGAAACTTCACCCCGATATGCAGAAGTTCAACGCTGACGATGAGCGGCTGTTCCCGGTGTTTGACCTGCTTTCACAGTACAAGTTGCCGCTTATGCTTCACGCGGGGGACTTTCGCTTCGGCTATTCGCACCCCGACAGGATAAAGAACATCTGTGATAACTTTCCGAGGCTGACGGTCGTCGCGGCGCATTTCGGCGGTTGGTCGATGTTTGACTTGGCGTTTGAAGTTCTTGAGAACACAAACGCCGTGGTTGACACCTCAAGTTCGTTCGCCTTTCTCGGCAAACGCCGCTCGCTTGAGCTGATTCGCTTGTATGGCACAGACCGCGTGATGTTTGGCTCCGACTATCCGATGTGGAAACCCGGCGATGAACTGACCACCTTGCTGTCACTCGGGCTTTCTGATACCGAACTTGAGCGGATTCTCCACCTCAACGCCGAAAGAGTTTTTAATTTATGAAACTGCCCTGCATATTCACCTCGCTTTTGCTTGCCGCCGCCCTCACGCTGACAAGCGGCGCGACAGAAACTGCGGTTATCAACCCAAGCTGCATTGTCAGCGTTGAGGCACTCGGCACAAACATCGGGTTCATTCAACCACCGAAGAAAGTGTTTCTCGATAACGAACGTCCTGTTTGGCAGCTCATCGCTGAAACTATCGGCGAAGAGAAGCTAAACGGCGGCGAAAGCATAGAAAGCGGCGTGTTCAGCGTGAAGATTCCACGCGGCAACGCGTTTGTGTCCGACAAACTGACCGCGATTCTCGGCGAAGCGGACGATTTCAACGGGGACACGCTCTCAAACGGCGTGTTCTACCCCGAAACGGCACGGTTTGTCGTGATTCTGAATTACGAAGTCGTCGCCACCACGCTGTCTGATGTTGTCGCCGAACCGGGTGATGTTATACGGCTGTGTTATTCTTTAACAGGCGACGGTTCTGACTACTACTACGGCGTCGGGACTGCGCCGCTCTTTCAATCCGCAGTGAATCGCGTCTATGCTTACCGAGAGTTTGCCGCGAATCCGCTGGCTGTCCTCAAAGCCACACTCGAACGCCCCGACTTAACCGAGGACGAGTGGCAAGCCGCGCTTTCCGCTGAACGCACCACAAAAGATGAAAAAGCGGCAAAGCCACTCGGCGGTATTATGCCATACATTCTCATAGGCGGCGGTGTCGCGATGATAGCCACATCACTCCATATATCACGGAAAAACCGCGCTCGCGCACGTCAACAAGGCAAGAACGTATGAAACGCGTGAACATTATAGTTGGTATAACTGTACAAATTATTGCAATAATAATTGTGCATTGTCACGAAGTTTGGTGTCCCCCCTTGAAATTGTGATGATTAAGTGATATAATAGTAAACGTCACTATTATATCGCTATTATATCACTTACCTGACCTTACTATATCCGATTGGCGGTGATACCGCCGAGGTGAAAATATTGGAGAAGTTTATCATTCGGGGCGGCAAGCCCTTGCGCGGTGAAGTCGCCATTGGCGGCGCCAAGAACGCTGTCGTTGCAATCCTTCCCGCCGCACTCCTCGCAAACGACAAGTGCGTGATTCGCAATATCCCCTGCATAAGCGACGTCGCAATGGATATCGACATCATTCGTGATATCGGCGGCGCGGTGCGTCTTATCGACCGCCACACACTTGAGATTGACCCATCGGGGCTTCGTGACGTTGAGGTGCCCTATGAACTTGCGCGTTCAATGCGCGCGAGTTACTACTTCCTCGGTGTACTGCTGACGAAGTTTCGTCACGCCCTTGTGTCGCACCCCGGTGGCTGCAACTTCGGCGACCGACCGATGGACCAACATATCAAATGCTTCAACGCACTCGGGGCGACCTGCGAGTTAGTCAAGGGTGCGTATGACATGAGTGCGGAGCGTTTGCTCGGCACCCAGATTTACTTTGACAAAGTGACAGTCGGCGCGACAATCAACGCTATGCTTTCGTCTGTTTGCGCCGAAGGGCTGACGATTCTTGAAAACGCGGCGCGTGAGCCTCACGTCGTTGACCTCGCAAACTTCCTCAACACAATGGGGGCGCATATCATAGGCGCGGGTACTGACGTGATAAAGATTCGCGGTGTGCCGCAAAGCTCGCTTTGCGGTGTTGACTATACGATTATCCCCGACCAAATCGAAGCGGGAACATATATGGTGGCGGCGGCGGCGACTCGCGGCGATGTCACCGTCACGGGCGTTATCCCGAAGCACCTTGAGTCGATAACAATGAAGCTCCGTGACGTTGGCGCGAAAGTCATTGAGGACAACGAACACGAAAGCGTGCGTGTTATCGGCAGCGACAAACCTTACCGAAGCACCTCCTGCATTACGCTCCCGCACCCCGGCTTCCCCACCGATATGCAGCCGCAGTTCACCGCGCTTCTCACAATGGCAAGCGGTGTCAGCATGCTGAGCGAGGGCGTGTTTGACACGCGTTTCCGCTATGTGGACGAGCTTCGGCGGTTAGGGGCGAACATCAAGGTTGATGGGAAAACGGCGATTATCACAGGCGTTGAACGGCTGACAAGCGCACCCACTCGCGCACTTGACTTGCGTGCAGGCGCCGCCCTTATGATAGCGGGGCTGTGTGCCGAAGGTGTGACGGAGATTGAAGAAATCCACCACATTGAACGTGGCTATGAAGATATGGAAGTGAAACTTCGTGGTTTAGGTGCCGATATCAAGAAAATCAATCGACCCGACAAGGTTGCCGCGGCAAACGTCGTATAAAACAAACCCCTCCCACAAACGGGAGGGGCTTTTTATTTCAAGTCAATCCGATATTATGTAGTAGACCGTTTCATTCGGCAAAACATAACCAAGCTTGTCACGAGCCAGCAACTCTTTGTAAGAGTCAATCCTTTCGTCGTCCGCATAGTTTTGAAGCCCCGCGTTGTACGCCAACGCCTCGCTTAGCTGAAGCTGCGCCTGCTCGCGTTGAAGTTGAAGCTCCTCCGCTTGTTCACGAACTTGAATCGTGTCAACCACCAAGACCGCCTGCCACAAGAAAAACAAGAACAGCAGAACGCCAAGTCCTATGTTCTTTTCTTTTTTGGTGAACGTGTGCTTCTTAAACATCTTGTCGCTCCTTTTGATTACGTTTGCTACTTCGTGCCGTAAATCCTGTCGCCACCGTCGCCGAGTCCCGGTGTGATGTATTGTTCTTCATTCAGCCCCGCGTCAAGCGCACCCGTGTAGATTTCCACATCGGGGTACGCGTCTTGCACCGCCTTCACGCCCTCGGGGCTTGCCGCAACACAAACAAACTTGACGGTTTTCGCTCCCGATTCATAAATCTTTTCAAGCGCACCGATTGCAGACATACCTGTCGCGAGCATAAGGTCAAGCACCACCACGTCGCGTTCGTTTATGTCAAACGGCAACTTGCAGTAATAGCACTCGCTCCCGTTGTTGTCTTTGGTGCGGCAAATACCGATATGCCCGACTTTCGCGGCGGGAACAAGCGCGTTTGCCCCGTCCAGCATGCCAAGTCCCGCTCGCATAATCGGCACAAACGCCACCTTGCGTCCCGCGATTATCTTTGTTTTCGCGACAGCAATCGGCGTTTCCACCGTGACCTCACGAAGCGGCAGGTCACGCGTCGCCTCGTATGTCATAAGCATAGCGACTTCGTTCACGAGTTCGCGAAAGTCTTTCGCCCCCGTGTTTTTGTCACGCATTATCGAAATTTTGTGTTGCAAAAGCGGGTGGTCGAGTATGTGGAGTGTCGGCATAAGTTCCCTCACGTTCTATTTGTGCTACTTTATAAGTATTCTTTCGGCTGACGATGGACGAAGATAAGACGGCAGCAGTTCTTTTGCGGCAATCGGCGCGGTGTGTTCCGCGATTTTGCAGACACTTACAGCAAGAACATCGCCTGTTTTGACGGTCAAGCGTTTGTTTCCAATCAGCGGCGCGAGTTCAGCGTGTGCTTTAGCCGCCCCGTCGCCTTTAAGTATCACGCCTTTGTTTTCAAAGTTATCATTTATATGCGCACCGAGTGCGTTATATGACAGCACAGTGTCGCCAAACACTCGCTTGCCCTCTTTGAACAACGCGGCGTAACATTCACCGCGTCTTGCGTCAATCGTGACACAGACGAGGTTGTCGTCATAGTCGCCAAATGCCGCCGCTTCAAGTGACGACACCGCCGCAACAGGTTTGTTCTCCGCGAAAGCCAGCCCCTTGACGAACGCCGCCCCTATCCGCACCCCGGTGAACGAACCCGGACCGTTTGTCACGGCAAACAGGTCAACATCGGCGAAGCTGACGTTGCAATCGGCAAGCAAGTTCTTGACAAGCGGAGCAAGCAACGCCGAGTGCTTAATGCCAAGCAGCGATGTGTCAGCGAAGGCACTCGCGAGGATTCTGCCGTTCTCGCTGATTGCCACGCTTGCGGTGCTGCCGCCGCAGTCTATCCCAAGTATTTTCATTGTTCTACAGTTATCTCACGGTCAAAGTCGCCGATTGGCGTGATTGTGACGATGTAACATCTGTCAAACTCACGCTGAAGTTGCGGCACATTCTCGCTCCACTCACAGACAGTGACCCCGCCGCTGTTTATTATATCATAAAACCCGATTCCGTACAAATCATCAGAAGAAGTGAGCCTGTACAAATCGAAATGATAAAGCGCGTTTATCTCGCCGTCAAAGCGATACTCGTTCATCAGCGCAAACGTCGGGCTTGTGACCGTCACGTCCGCGCCGTGTGACAGAAAGCGAACTATCCCTCGTGTAAAGCAAGTCTTTCCCGCACCGAGGTCGCCCTTGAACAACACGCCGTCATTCGGCGCAAGTTTCGCGGCGAACAACGCGCCAATTTGCTCGGTTTCTTCAACGCAGTGTGTGGTGTGAAACTCGGTTGGCATCAAAACAGCCCCGTGATAACACCGTCGTCGCTGATGTCGATTGAGAGGGCGGCAGGCGCTTTCGGCAGTCCCGGCATTGTCATTATGTCGCCTGCGTATGCCACAACAAACCCCGCGCCCGAACAGAGCTTCAGGTCGCGCACCGTCAGCGAAAAGCCCGTCGGCACACCGAGTTTGGTTGGGTCGTCAGATAAAGAATACTGCGTTTTCGCGATACAAACAGGCAGTGCTGCACCGCCGAGTTTCTCTATCTCGGCAAGCGACTTCTCTGCGACAGCGGTGAAATTCACGCCGTCGGCACGATAGATTTCGCGGGCAATCACCCCGATTTTGTCTTTAATCGAGAGGTCAAGCGGATAAACGGGAGCGAAGCTGCTTGCCGTGTCACACGCAACCACAACTTTCTCAGCAAGCGAACGCCCACCCTCGCCGCCTTTCGCAAAGACGTCGGAGAAAGCGACAGCAGCGCCGCGGCTTTCGCAGTACTTAGTCACGAACGCGATTTCCTCGTCTCTGTCGCTCTCAAAGTGATTGACAGCCACAACCACAGGCACGCCGTACTTTCGCATATTCTCGATATGAACGCCGAGGTTTGCGATACCACGTTCAAGTGCCGCGAGGTTTTCGGTTTTCAGTTCTGATTTAGGAACACCGCCGCCGTATTTAAGCGCACGAATAGTCGCGACGACGACGACGGCAGACGGCGTAAGCCCCGCTTTGCGGCACTTTATGTCGAAAAACTTCTCGGCACCGAGGTCAGAACCGAAGCCCGCTTCAGTCACAACGTAGTCGCCGAGCTTGAGCGCGGCTTTCGTGGCGCGCACCGAGTTGCAACCGTGCGCAATATTGGCAAACGGACCGCCGTGGATAATAGCGGGCGTGTTTTCAAGTGTTTGCACAAGATTTGGATTCACCGCGTCTTTCAGCAGCGCCGCCATTGAACCGGCGCACCCGAAGTCACGCGCATAAAGCGGCTTGCCGTCAAGTGCGTACGCCGCCAAGATGTCGCCAAGTCGCGCCTTGAGGTCAGCGAGGTTCTCCGACAAGCAGAGTATCGCCATTATCTCGGTGGCGACAGTTATCTGAAAGCCGTCCTCACGCGGCACGCCGTTTATCTTGCCGCCAAGCCCCACGATTACGCCTCGTAAAGCACGGTCGTTCATATCCATACAGCGTTTGAACAACACGCGGCGTTGGTCAACAGCAAGCGGATTGCCTTGTTGAAGCGAGTTGTCGATAATAGCGGCAAGGAGGTTGTTCGCGGCAGTTATGGCGTGCATATCGCCTGTGAAGTGCAGGTTGATGTCCTCCATTGGGACGACCTGCGCATATCCTCCGCCTGCCGCTCCGCCTTTTATGCCGAACACAGGTCCAAGCGACGGCTCACGAAGAGCAAGCACTGTTTTCTTTCCCAAAAGATTCAGCGCGTCGGCAAGCCCGACAGACGTGGTTGTCTTGCCTTCACCTGCGGGTGTCGGGTTGATTGCCGTAACGAGAATCAGCTTGCCTTCTTTGTGGTCTTTCGTTCTGCTGAAAAACTTCTCGTTTATCTTCGCTTTGTAGTGGCCATACGGTTCGTATTCATCGTCGGTTATACCAAGAGAAGCGGCGATGCCGCCGATTCGCTTCATAGTCGCAAGGTTCGCGATTTCAATGTCTGTCAGCATATCCGCTCCTGTTCAGTCAAGCGATTTATGGTAATAGTTTAACCAATGTCAACAACTTAGACAATTCTTTTCACAGAAATTCCGCTCTTGCGGGAGCGTCAAGGGCGTCGGCTGAGTCGTTCCGGTCGCCCGCCTGTGCCCCCGAGGGGTATGACCTTCGGTTATGCACTTCAGTTGTTGTTTATTAAGTTAATTGATTCATAATAATCTTTCATTATCTTGCAGTCCTCGGCTTGCGTGCCGCTTGACTCGCAGACAATGCTCGGCTTATAGCCACGCCGCTTTATCTCGTCCAACATCGGCTTGAAGTCGGGTCCGTACTGCATATCGTCAAACTTGAGGTGCATTTTTTCGCCGCCAACGGTGTACATCACCTTGCTGAAATGTATGTGCATACTCGCGGCACGTTCAAAGCCGAGCTTTTCTTCACACAAGTCGAACATCTTTTTATAATCGTTTACTGTTCTCACACCGCCGAGTGAACGCGCATTGAGGTGACCGAAGTCAACACAGGGGAGAAAGCTGTCGTCAAGGGCGGCAAGCTCCAGCGTTTCCTCAAGTGTGCCTATCTGATTTATCTTTCCCATTGTTTCGGGGCATATAATAATGTCTGTGATGTTTTCTTGGTTCATCTTCTCTTTGGCACGAAGCAGCGTGTCTTTCGAGAGTTCAAGCGCGTGTTCACGCGTCATCTTGGCGCACGAACCCGAGTGAACCACGACTTTGTTCGCGGAAAGCCGCTTTGCCACACGTGCCGAGTCAACAAGCCACTGAACGCTTTTGTCGCGTGTTTCTTCGCTTTCACTTGACAGCGAGATGTAATACGGAGCGTGAAGCGTCAGGTATATCCCATGATGTGCGGCGAGAGAGGGCAACGTGGAATACGTCTTTGCCGACACATTGAAGCCGCGGCCACATTCGATTTCATAGCCGTTTAGTTCAAAGCGGGCGAGATACGCGGGCAAGTCCTCGGGGAACGAGCGCCCCGCGAATGACAGCGAGTTGCCACCGGGTGCAAATATAATCTCTTTGTTAATCATATGGCTTTATATCTTTCGTTTCAAGCGATGAAAAGTCGCGGCCGAACAACCGCCGTTCTATTCGCCGCTTGAAACGAAAAGACGGCGTGTTTTCAAGGTGAAACGGCGTTACTAACGCGGTTCGTAGACCTGCGAAGTTGCCGCCGAGCATATCGGTGAAGATTTGGTCGCCGCTTAAGAGAACCTGCTTCTTCGGCAAACCGAGCGACTTGACGGCACGGTTGACGCCGAAAGGCAGCGGCTTCTTTGCCGAAGCGACAAAGAGAAGCCCGTTGTTCTCGGCAAAAGGCGCGGCGCGTGTTGCGGTGTTGTTTGAGAGAATTATCAGTTTTATGCCGAGATGTTTCATCGAAGCAAGCCAGTCGGTCACAACAGGCGGCACTTCTTGGCTGCCGTGTTCGGTCAAGGTGTTGTCAACATCGAGGATAATTCCACGCACATTGTGCGTGTTTAAGAACGGACGGTCTATATCACAAACGCTTTTAAGGTTGTAAGTTGGTTTAAGCATAGTCGCTTTCAACGCGGAGAGGCGGCAACGATTGCCGCCTCTCCGCTTGGTTTGCCCGGTTACACGATTATTTGAACTTGCGTTTCCGTGCGGCTTCCGATTTCTTTTTGCGTTTAACGGAAGGTTTCTCGTAATGTTCGCGTTTGCGAACTTCAGCGAGAACGCCGTCACGTGCGCAAGAGCGTTTGAAACGCTTAAGCGCGGCATCAAGGGTTTCGTTCTTACCGACCCTGACTTCAGCCAATCTGTTTCCCTCCCTCGCCGCGTGGCAGTAAATATGTACCTATTTTAACACAAAACAAACACTTTGTCAAGTGGGTTGTGCTTTGTGAGCAAATATGATATAATAATCTTCGTTATCTTGACGGTTGCTGATTGATTAAACATTCTGTGTTCTCTCTCCAACTTCGGCGGGGGAAAGAACATAGCTTATTCATAATGTCGTCAAATTATATCAAAAGGACGTAAATAAAATGAAAAGATTCTTCTCGCTTGCCGTGTCCGCTATCCTTGCGGTGTCGGTGTTAACAGGGTGTGACAGCGACAAAAACAACGACAGCGCCGACACCACGGTGGTCGTCGACGCCGTAGATAGCGTAGAGTCGGTGGGGCAAGGGCAAACGACGTTTCGCTTTGAGGTGAAAGCGAGTAACGGCGAGGTCGCGCTGTTTGACGTACACACCGACAAAACTACCGTGGGCGACGCGCTGTTAGACGCGGGGCTTATCGAGGGCGACGCGGGGCAATACGGGCTTTATGTGTCAAGCGTGGGCGGTGTCGCCGCCGACTATGACGCGGACAAGGCATACTGGGCGTTTTATATCGACGGCGAGTATGCAAACAGCGGCGTTGACTCGACCGACATAGACCCAACCAAGACCTACTCGTTTGTGTATGAAACAGCGTAACGACAAAGGCAACAACAAGCAGTCGCTCCCCCTCGCCGAACTCGTGACGTTCGCGTTGTTCGGCGCGATAATGTTTGTTTGCAAAATCGCGTTGACGTTTATCCCAAACGTACATCTGTCGGCAATGTTCATCGCTGCGTTCACGCTGGTTTATCGAGCCAAGGCGCTCATTCCGCTGTATGTTTACGTCACACTCGACGGGCTGTTCGTCGGCTTCTCAATGTTCTGGCTGCCGAATCTCTACATCTGGTTGCCGCTGTGGGGCGTGTTTATGCTGGTGCGTCAGCCGAAGATGTGGCTGGTTATGCTGATTTGTTCGCTTCACGGGCTCAGTTTCGGCACGCTTTACGCGCCAACGCAGGCGCTCATGTTCGGGCTGTCGCTGAAGGGAATGTTCGCGTGGATTATCGCCGGCATACCATTCGACCTCGTTCACGCAAGCGGGAATATGTTGGCAAGCACACTTGCGTTGCCGTTGGTCAAGTTGCTACGTAGACTACAGGCGGCAAGATAATAAGCAAAACCTCTCCTCTGTGGAGAGGTTTTGCTATTTATAATCGTTGTATATCAATTTCCTCAAGCGCACCCGTGCCGAATTGCACCTCGATGAACTCAAGGTTTGTGTGCGCCGTCACCTTGTGCTTTCTGCCAACGGGAATTGTGACTGTGCTGCCGACCGACACCGGTATCTCTTTGTCCTCAATCGTGACCGTCCCCGCTCCCTCGACCACCACCCATATCTCGTTGCGGCTGTTGTGAAGCTGATAGCTGATACTCTTGCCTGCCTCCACCTTCATTCGCTTGGTGAGTGAACTGCCGAACTCGCCCCTGTCATAGTCAAGCACCTTATATTCGCCCCACGACCGCCGTTCAAACATCGCACGCTGTGTCAGCCCGTCCGCATATGGTTTGATTTGCGCGCTTTCTATTTTGTCGCTGACTAATATCCCATCGTAACTCGCAACCACGACCGCGTTTTTCACACCGAGAACCATAACGGGAGTGTTCAGCGTGTTCACAACGCTGACGTTCTCGCAGTTGCTCGACATAATCACGTTGTCGCCGTGTACCGCACCCGACATTTCTTCGGTCAACGTGTTCCACGTACCGAGGTCTTTCCACTTGCCGTCATATTCCACATAGCTGATACTCGGCTCGTGTTCGCTTATTTCATAGTCCGCGCTGATTCTCGGCAGCTTGCCGTATTGTTCCAGCACATCGTCATAGTTTTTGAAATCTATATACTTCTTCGCTTTTTCAAGCGCATAGCCGATTGTCATGCAGAACACGCCTGCATTCCAAAGCGAACCCTCGCCGATTAACTCGCCCGCTTCTTCCGCTGAAGTCGGCTTCTCTTTGAACCCCGTGACTTTGCCACCGCCAAGTTTGATATACCCGTACTTCATTGAGTTGTAGGTCGGGATAACGCCCATAAGCACAAGGTTGTTGCCGCTGCTGCGTAACTCGTCGGGCATACGCGTGAGTGCGTGGAAGTACCCCTCTTCGGCACACACGTCAATCGGCATAAGCGTCATTATGTCGTCGTCCGTTTGCCCAAGTCTGAACTTCAGGAACGCCGCCGACAGCACCACGGCGGGGAACGTGTCGCGGCGTGACGGTTCAACCGCTGTTTGAACATCGTCGCCGAGTTGGTGACGAACGAGAGCAACGTGCGGCTCGCCTGTTGACACCACGACCTTTGCGTCAGGGACTGCCGCCCTCAGCTGACGATAAACCCGCTGCACCATTGACTCTTTGCCGCCGCTTCCGTCACGCAAGAGCTTCAAGAACTGCTTTGAGTTTGATTCGTTTGACAGCGGCCACAACCGCTTGCCCGACCCACCGGATAAAAACACTACGTTCATTGTTATAGCTTCTCCGTTTATGCGTTGCATACAGCTTTTATTATATAGCCAGTTAAACTCAAAACACTAAAGTGTTTTGAGTTTTCGCCGCGAAGCGGCGGCGCGGCGTTGCCGCGCACTGGCGTATCAGGACGGTTAAATCCGCGCCGTAGGCGCGGCAGTCGCTAAAAGCGACTGCAAAAACGCTTTAGCGTTTTTAATTTAACCTACTATA
>JAISLD010000032.1 GCA_031260665.1 Oscillospiraceae bacterium
CCACGCGGCAAAGCCGCGAAACGGCGTATCAGGACGGTTAAATCCGCTCCTGCGGAGCGGTAGCCGCTGAAAGCGGCTATAAAAACGCTTTAGCGTTTTTAATTTAACCTACTATAATCGCCGACAATGCAAGTCTGGCCTTCCGATTTGGGGAACAGGAACAAGTTTTCAGCGGTTGCTTCCAATTTATCAAATGTATTCAGGGCAAAATCAACTTTTGACACTTTATAGTCAATCAACCGGGGAAATAGCAAGCTATTTCTTCGTGCGGCAAGCCGCACGTCGCCGCCGTGGGGCGTAGGTGCCCAACACCAAGCTGTCAATCCCCGCCGAAACTTTCACTAAACTTTCACAAAAACCTCTTGACAAACTAATTTGATTAGTTTATAATGCATAAAGTTAGTCAAGGGGGAATACTGATGTCAACGAAACGAAATCTAAATCAATCCGCGATTATCGCGGCGGCGACTGTGATAACCGAACGTGGCGGCTTGGACACACTGACGGTGAACGCGCTTGCCGCCGAACTCGGCATCAAGCCGCCGTCGCTTTACAACCATTTCAAGGGTGCGGACGAACTGAAGCGGCTGCTTGCTGAGTCGGTGCTTTCGCGTATCGGCGACGCGGTAAAGACGGCGGCGGTCGGTCGGTCAGACGAAATCGCTTTGCGTGAGGTGGCGGCGGCTTATCGGCGGTTTGCGGGCGAAAAGCCCGAACTGTACCGCGTGTTTCTCTCCGCGCCTGCGCTGTCTGCTGATGCACTCGGTGCGGTGGGCGACACGCTTATTCAAGTGCTCGCGGCACTCGATGAAACCGACCGACTTCACTTCACGCGGTTCTTTCACGCGGCGCTCCACGGGTTTATGTCACTTGAAAACACCGGCTTTTTTCAGTCAGCAGAGCCGAGTGCAAACGAGAGTTTCGCCGCGATGGTCGATATGCTGATAAACAATTACAAAATACTGAGAGGCAATTAAATGAATGCAATTCAAATCTTTTTACACGGCTTGAAGCAGAGCCTGCGCAAGCCGACAAGTGCTTTCGCAACGCTGATGATACTCATTGTGCCGTTGATGTACCCGCTGTTTTGGCTGCAAGCCTTTTGGAATCCTTACGCAAATGTTGACAAAATGCCCGTCGCTTTTGTAAGCAAGTGCGCGGTCGGCGACGCGTTGTCGGCACAACTTCAAACGTCTGACTACAACTGGACTTTTACAGACCGCGAAACAGCCGAAGCGGGACTGAAAAACAAAGATTATTACGCCGTGTTTGTGGTGACCGACAACACTAACATCGAGGTTATCTCCGACAGCAAAAACAACTTTATGGCGACACTTTTGGCAAACCAAATCGCCGCGAAATTAAAAGACAACATCACCGCGCAAATCTCGCAAGTGCCTGATTTAATCAGCGTTTCAACCACCGACTTGAACCCGATTGCCAACACGGGAACCGGCTTTGCGCCGTATTTCTCATCGCTTGCACTCTGGATAGGCGCGCTGCTTATCTCGCTTGTGGTCGGGCGGCGTGTCGATAAGAAAATGATGTTAGAAAAAGGCGGCGTGACCGTAAAAAGCGGCGCAAGTTTGGCGCTTGGGCGGTTTATGCTGTTTGCTTTGTGCGGAATCGCGCAAGCCGCGTTACTCACAGGCATATTGTTTTTGCTTGGAATAACCGTGCAAAACGGCCTGCTTACGTTCGTGGCACTCGCTGTATCAAGCCTTTGCTGTGTTGCGCTTGTGTCAATGCTCATCGGCATTTTCGGTATGTTGGGGCAAATGTTGTCGATGTTTTTGTTGATTTTTCAGCTGACGGCAAGCGGCGGCACGTTCCCGACCGAACTGACGCAAGGCGGGTTTTTCATTGCGCTTCACCCGTTTGTGCCGTTCACTTATTCAGTCAACGCACTTCGCGAAACAATCAGCGGCGTTCCGCTTGACAGCAGCGTGTTGACGCAGTCGCTTGGGGTTCAACTCGGGGTCGCGGTCATTGCCGTGCTGCTTTACACGGGGATTGAAATTCTTCGCGGACGCAAGCAGGCGAAACTCGCGGAGGCGGCGTGATTATACACATCTTGCTATTTTGCTTGAAGTGTGGTATAATCCTACTATAGTATGCTAAATTAAAAACGCTAAAGTGTTTTTAAGTCAAACGGCTATACCAACTTACAGCACAAGGAGCAACAAATGAAAAAGTCAGCTTTATTCCTCGCGTTCGCGGTAATGGCGGCGTTGTCGTTGACAGCCTGTGATACAGAAAACAACGATAACAGTAGCGGCAACATAAGCGTGTCCATTGTGGGCGAAGGGGCGATTGGCGAGAAAACGTGGGCCGGCACAGGCGTCACTCAGGTTGAACTTAGCGGTGCTTACGATGTGGTGCTGATTGACGACGACAGCGGGAATATCACGTTGTCGGGTTATCAAAATGTGCTTGACATTATGGAGGGCAGCACAAGCGGCGGTGTGTTCTCGCTTGATTCAACCAAGAGTTATGACTCGGGGAAAAACTTGATACTGACTGTTCCGATAAAAAACATCGACACAATTTCAAGCAGCGGCACAATGAATTTGACGGTGCCTGATGTGATTGAAAAAGACAAGATGGCGTTTGTTCTTGAGGGAGTGGGCAACATTAAAGCGACAAACCTGCACCTTGTCAACGCGGTTATCGACATTTCGGGTGTGGGTGGCGGCGAGGTCTACGTCACGAACACACTTGATGTAAAAATCGACGGAGTCGGCGAAGTGACGTACTTCGGCAACCCCAAAAACGTCACTAAAGACATAACTATAACGTCAACGGTTAAACAAGGGGATTGAATAAGGCAAACGAAAGCCCGCCCAATAAAAGGGCGGGCTTCTTGTTGTTGCGCTTCATTCTTCCATTTGCTTTGAAAAATACATCGCCGCGGCTTGCACCAACGCGGTTTGCTCCGGCGTCGCGTACTCGTGCGATTCGTCCGACAACATAATCACCGCCCCCGACACGTCGCCTGCCGTCACAATCGGTGTCATCGCCACCGCATATCGGTCCATTCCTTCAATCGGAGTGACTTTCTTGTCCTCAAGCGAACGATAAGTGTGCGACTTCCGTTGCTCAATCAAGTCCTCAAGTGAGTTTGAAACGCGGCGTTCCAGCACTTCTTTCTTCTGAATACCAGCCGCCGCGATAACGTGGTCGCGGTCGCAGATAACGGCGGGGCAGCCGCCAATCTTGGTCAAGACCTCGGCATACTGTGCCGCGTGTTCGGATATCTCACCGACAGGCGAGTATTTCTTAAAGATTACCTCACCGTCGGGGTTCGTGTATATTTCAAGCGGGTCGCCCTCGCGTATACGCATTGTTCGACGGATTTCCTTCGGGATTACCACGCGCCCGAGGTCGTCGATACGGCGTACAATACCGGTTGCTTTCATCAAAGTTTACCTCATTATATATAATGTGACATAATTCGAGTAAATGCTCGTGCTTTTAGTATCTCCTGCCGTTGCGATTTTAGTCGTGAAAGAAATCTTTTCCTCCCGAACAATCGGAACAGTAGTTCTAATTATCTTTTCCTTTTGTGCAACTGAACCATTCACGCGGAAGCGGCAAGGGCGACGACTGAGTCGTTCCGGTCGCCCGCCTGTGCCCCGAGGAGTATGACCTTCGGGTCGGTGCCCGACAAGCAAATAAGCTATAGCCGGTTAAATTCAAAACACCAAAGTGTTTTGAATTGGCGTATCAGGACGGTTAAATCCGCGCCTGCAAAAACGCTAAAGCGTTTTTGGTTTAACCTGCTATAACGCGATACGTTGTTTCCACTTGACAACCCCGCTTCTGTTCGGTATAATCAATAGTATGGACAGACAATACATAATCGAGGCGGTGAACCTCAGCAAGACGTTCTCGGTGCAAGGCAAAAGCGGCGGCACCGAAACCCATGTTCTTCAAAACATCAACATCGGTATTCGCCGAGGCGAGATATTCGGCATAATCGGCAAGAGCGGAGCGGGCAAGTCAACACTTGCACGTTGTTTCAACCTGCTTGAACGACCGACTTCAGGCGAGATATACTTTGACGGACGCGACATCACCAAGCTGTCGGGACGTGACCTCTACGAAACACGTCGCCACATGGGAATGATATTTCAGCAGTTCAACTTGCTTATGCAGCGAACAGCTCTCGACAACGTCTGCTTTCCGCTTGAGATAGCGGGGGTTCCAAAGAAAGAGGCGCGCAAACGTGCCGCGGAGCTGCTCGACCTCGTCGGCTTGTCCGACAAAGCCGCTTCCTATCCCGCGTAGCTGTCGGGTGGGCAAAAGCAACGCGTGGCTATTGCGCGGGCAATAGCGAGGAACCCGAAAGTTCTTATATGCGACGAAGCAACGAGTGCGCTTGACCCGGAAACGACAGACGAAATCTTGGCGCTTCTCAGCCGAATCAACAAAGAGTTCGGGATAACGATAGTGATTATCACCCACGAAATGCGTGTTATCGACATATTGTGCGGCAGAGTGGCGGAGATTGCCGAAAACTCTTTGACCGTGTCAGACATACCCGAAAGAGAGGGCAGCGGTATATGAGCAGCTTCTCGGTGTTTCTCCCCTTACTATCAA
>JAISLD010000035.1 GCA_031260665.1 Oscillospiraceae bacterium
AAGCGGATTATTTCAGACGGCAGAACGAAAACACACGCCAACTCACGCTGTACACACGGTTCAAGGCTGGGTTGGAGTCGGGCGATGATGTTTGCCTAAAAATTAACGCCGTGGTCGAAAGAAACGGCTTCACCATCGGCACGACCGCCCGCAACTTCAACACGATTACGGCAATCTTCGCGTTGATGACGATTTTCGATAGCTACGGCGAGGACATTCTTGACCAAACGCTCAAAACAATCTGCGCGACGTGGGACGGAAATCCGCAAGCGAAAAACCGTGAATTCCTTGTCGGCGTATCCGAGTTTGTACACCGTCTCCTTGGTAACACGAACACACCCGGCAATGCGGGCAGGACTACCTGCTCAAACCGAACCGCTGCAAATGAAAGAGACGGCTGACGGACTCCCGTACGGACGTGATTAGTCCTTGGAAACTTTAGTCAGACCGCTGCTCTCTCATTATACAGCTTTGGCAACTAAAACGAAACAGACACGGCTGGTTGTCGTGCCTGTACCGTAATTATTATTGTAGGACTTCAAAACACGCTGTTTGGGATTATATCGTATCCATTCTCGCTGTATGCACTGACGGTGCTTGGTGTCGGTTTGCCAGATATTTCACGCACAATTAAAGCAATTATTGCGCGAAATAAATACGCCGAGCGAAAGGCTGTAACCGTTAAAGTAAAGTATTTTTTAAGTTAAACGGCTACGCCCCACGGCGGCGACGTGCGGCTTGCCGCACGAAGAAATAGCTTGCTATTTCCCCGGTTGATTGACTATGCGGGCACATTGTCAAGGGCTTAACACTTTTGTTTCTCGCTTCATATACTGACACGAAGAAATAAAAGCAAAGGAGCAACACAATGGCTACTATTCACATCGGCGACCAAGGAGAGCTTGCCGCGATAACAAACGGCAACGACTACATTCTCGACAACGACATACTCCTTGACGGAACATGGGCGACTCTGCCACCCCTCACGGATGTCACGCTGGACGGTCAAGGTCACACACTAAGCAATCTCACCGCGCCGCTTTTCTCCAGAATCAGAGTCAGTACGGTTCAAAACCTCAATCTGATTGCAAACATCAACGAGTCGGGCAGCAACGTCGGCGCACTCGCGGAGAATCTATACGACAACACAACGATAGAAAACAACTCGGTGAGCGGGCAGGTGAGGGGCGACTGGTCAGTCGGCGGGCTTATCGGGCAAGCGGACGGCACAAACATCGTTGTTCAAGGCAACACAAACTGCGCCTTGGTGAACGGCGAATCGGTAATCGGCGGTATCATCGGCGTAATGGCTTATTACAGCGACATTGCTGTCAACGGCAACAAGAACTACGGTGCGGTCACAGGCGACAACGTCGTCGGCGGCATTGTCGGCTACGCTTATACCAACGATGGCGGCACAGGCAGCAAGATTCAGCAAAACGAAAACCACGCACCGATAACAAGCAACCTTATCACAGGCGGTATCATCGGCTTGGCTCAATCGGAAATCGTTTCAGGTAACCAAAACGACAACAGCGTCACGTCAAACAAAGCGATAGCAGGCGGAATTCTCGGCAATGGGATAGAGAAGCTGACAGCCGAAAAGAATGAAAACAGCGGCGACGTTTCGGCAAACAGCAGCGATGACGGACTAAGCGGAGCAGGCGGCATTGTCGGTGTGATGACGGAGATAACCGAGGACAGCGTGATTCGCGGCAACAAAAACCTTTGTGGCACGGTGACGGCGTCAGACGGCGGAGCAGGCGGTATCGTCGGGCTTACGGTTCTTGAAAACTCGACAGCACCGATAACAATAGACGACAACACGTCATACGCGACAAAAGTCACAGCAAGCGAGGGCGCACAGCGTGTTCTCGGCGAGAATTTTCTTAACTACAACCCGCAACTGATAGTGCTCTCAAACAACACAGCTTCACCGAACACGCTGCTTACAGGCGACAATGTGAGCCAAGGCGGCTTGGTTTACGACGACGAAACCATCAAGTCAACCGACCCAAACCTCGGTGCAGACAAACCGCAAGGTCTAAGCCAAGTTTGTCCAAGCGGCGAAGTATTTGCCGACTGCCGCGGCTGTGTGAAAGCGCCACCGACAGATAAGTTCGCGGTAAAGTTCAACTCGTGCAACGGAGTTTGTATTTCGTGCCAAACCGTTACTTCGGGCGACAAAGCGACTGAGCCGCCGACCCCCAAGCGATGTGGTTACACCTTTGTCGGTTGGTTCACCAAATGCGACCCCGACCAGTACGACTTTGACACGGCGGTGACAGCAGACTTGTGCCTTTACGCAAAGTGGGAACGAAAGTGCGGCTGTAACTGAACCAAAACAAAAGCGGTCATATAATATGACCGCTTTGTTTATTATACTTTGACAACTTCCGTCACCGTGTTCACTTTAGCAAACGGCGTCAGCTTCTTCACATCAACCGCGAGTGCCGTTTCAAGCACGGTGCGTATGTTCTCCGCAGGGATAAACGTCAGCTTTTCTTTCACGATGTCGTCTATCTCTTCGATATCGGGGACGTTTTCAGCGGGGACAAGCACGACTTTTATGCCTGCCTTGTATGCCGCCATTGACTTCTCGCGAAGCCCACCAATAGGCAGCACTTTGCCGTGCAGGGTTATCTCGCCTGTCATTGCCACGTCTTTCTTCACGGGGATTCCCGACAACGCCGATATAAGCGCGGTCGTCATTGTCACACCTGCCGACGGTCCGTCTTTCGGCGTTGCGCCCTCCGGCGCGTGGATATGTATGTCTTTTGTTTTGTGGAAGTCAGGGTCGATGCCATACTTAGCCGCGAGAACACGCGCAAGTGTCACCGCGATTTTCGCCGATTCGGTCATCACGTCGCCAAGCGAGCCTGTTATCTCAATCTTGCCTGTTCCCTCCGTCACCACGACTTCAAGCGGCATAATGACTCCGCCGACTGATGTCCACGCAAGCCCGTTCACCGTGCCGACTTCGTTTTCTTTCGCTATCATCTCGGGTGTGTATTTCTTCACGCCGAGGTATTCCTTGAGGTCAGCGGCGGTGATGACCACCTTTGTTTCACCGTCAATCAGCTTCTTCGCCGATTTGCGGCAGAGTGCCGCAATCTTGCGCTCAAGTTTTCGCACGCCCGCTTCTCTTGTGTAGAAGTCAATCAGCGAATAAAGCGCGTCGTCGCGCACCTTGACGTTCGTCGCTTTCTCCCCGTGTTCTTTCAGCTGCTTTGGAAGCAGGTGCTTCTTTCCGATGTTGAACTTTTCCTCTCTCGTGTAACTGCCTAACTCTATCACTTCCATTCGGTCGAGGAGCGGCGCGGGAATGGTGTCGGTTGTGTTTGCCGTGGTGATGAACAACACCTTCGATAGGTCAACAGGTATTTCAAGATAGTGGTCGATAAAAGCGTTGTTTTGTTCGGGGTCAAGCACCTCAAGCATTGCCGACGCGGGGTCGCCCTTATAGTCGCTGCCCATCTTGTCAATCTCATCAAGCAGAATCACAGGGTTCATTGACTTCGCTTGCTTCAAGGCGTTCACTATGCGGCCGGGCATAGACGCGAGATAGGTTTTTCTGTGTCCGCGTATCTCCGCTTCGTCACGCACACCGCCGAGTGACACGCGCACATAATTTCTGCCTATCGCCTTGGCTATCGACTTGCCGACTGACGTTTTCCCCACACCGGGTGGTCCCACAAGGCAGATAATCTGTGCCTTTATGTCCGGGTTAAGCGCGCGAACAGCAAGCAACTCGACAACGCGCTCTTTCACTTTCTTCAGCCCGTAGTGGTCTTTGTCAAGCTGCTTTTGCGCCTTGACGAGGTCGATTTTGTCTTTCGTTTCGATTTTCCACGGCAACTCAAGCACCGTGTCGAGATAGGTCTTGATTGCCGCAAGCTCAGAAGAACTTGACGGCAGATGAAGAATCCGCATTGCTTCACGGCAAAGTTTATCTTCCACATCGGGTTCAAAGCCAAGGCTTTCAATCACCGCTATGTATTCTTCCGCTTCTTCGGCGGGGTCGCTGTCAAAGCCGAGTTGCCGATTAAGCGCACGCACCTGCTCTCTTATGTAGAACTCACGTTGGTTTTGCTCCACCGCTTCACGCACTTCTTCGGCGATTTGCAGTTCAAGTTGTAAGAGAGAAATCTCGTTCTTCATCACGCCTATCAGTATCTGAACCCGCCGCTTCAGCGAATTCAGCTCAAGCAGCATTTGCTTGTCTTGCAGCTTGATGTACACATTAAAGATTATCAGGTCAAAGAGCTTCTGCAAATCTTCCTCACCGATAATCGATTCATATAACTCACGCGGCATCTTAGGCGCAAGCTCGTTGTATCCACGAAACGAGTCTTTCAGCAGACGTGAAAGCGCGGCGGTTTCTGTGCTTTCGGCAGCGGCGTCGTTCTTGACAGGGGAGGGAGCGACAGCACAGACGTAATACGGGTTTGTTTCGGTAATCTCAATCAGTTTGGCTCGTGTTATCCCCTCGACAAGGACACGCGTGTTGCCGTCGGGTGTCTTGACTATCTGGCGCACCTCGGCGATAACGCCGACTTTGTAGAGGTCGTCGCTTGTCGGTTCAAACGCGCCGCCCTCCTTTTGTGTCACAATGAACACACGCTTGTCGCCGCTTGTCGCCGCTTTAAGCGCGTCTATTGATTTATCACGCCCCACATCAAAGTGGAGAATCATTCCCGGGAACACGACTATCCCGCGCGCCGGAAGCGTTGGGATACGCTCTAAGTTGTCGTTACGTTTCATTATGTTTCTCATTCCTTTCGGACACTTGTTCTTTGCTTACAATTATACCACCGATATAACATTAAATCAAGCTGAAATTGCTTACGGTTTATTTTGTTTGATATTTTTCACAAAAACCACCGCTAAAATCACGCAGATTACACAAATCCCACCCACCGCAAAGTAATACCACAGAGGAATCGTCACAACGTCCGTGTCTGTCGCGTCGGTCGGTTCGGTTGCGACTGTCGTGTCGGCAACAGAAATCGTCGTGTCGGCGGTTGTTTCGCTTGTCGTGACCGCCGCTGTGTCGGCAACTGTCGTTTCCGCTTCTGTTATCTGTTCCCCTCGCTGAAGAAACTCGTTGGTCGGGAAGAACAGCCGCTCCTCTGCATAATCGGCGCGGTGGTCAAACGACAAGGCGAGCGGGTCGGCGTCAAAGCAAGTTGTGACAGGTTCTCGCTTTGTCTGCGTGTCGTTTTCATAGCTGTTTCGTGAATCCCACGCGGGGTCGGCAAACACGGCGCGGTCATTGTAACGAAACACGACCCATTCATGCGGATAAGTGTTTGTGAGAAGTTCCTCGTAGTGGTCACGCGCCGCGCTTCCGTGAACCACCGCCGACTCTATCCCTTGCGCCTCAAGCAGCACCGCGTAGAGGTTCGCGTAGCCTGTGCTGTTTGCAATGTGCGTGATGTTGACACGATAGAGCGAGTTGTCGCCGCTTGTCGTGTTCGCGTCAAAATAGATATTCTCGGCGACCCAAGCCGACAGCGCCTTTGCTTTTTTGTAGTCGTCGGTTATCCCGACCGTAAGTTCGTTTGACAAGTTGCGCAGCTGCTTCAAGGTTTCGCTTGCTCGTTCCACTTCGATGTTGTCGCCGCAAACATAGAGAGCGGCGACGCCCTCGCTTGCCGTGCTTCGCTGTTCAAACAACTCGGCGGCTGATGTAACCGCGCCGTTGCCTCCAAAGAACCACCCACCCGCGTACTCAATTCGATATCCGACGTATGTGCCGTCAGAGAAAATCGTGTAAGCGGTCGCGGAAATCTTGTCGGCGAGAGGTCTGCCGCTGAACACAGCGGTGAACACGCCTTCCTCGCTTGTATCAAGCGACTTGCTTGCCGAAAAGACGCTCGTGTTTATAAAAAAGTCGGTGACGGTCTTGCTCGCGTACTTGCCGCGAACCGTCACGCGGTCGTTCTCTGTCGTCAAAATTTCAAAGCAGTCTTTGTCGTGAGAAGTGACAAGTGTGTTGCTTCGTGACAAAGCGGACTGAAACCCCGCGTAATCCGCGGCTTCTCCGTCAATCAAAACCGAAAGCGAAACAGCAAGCGACAGTATCAACGTGATGATGTGTTTCATATTCACATCAAGTCTATCATAATAACAGACGTTTGTCAAGTTACAGTATGGTTACTGCTGATTGATGTGCAATTTTCACAAAGTTTCTTCACAAAATATCAAGTTATTAGTAATTTTTGCATAAAAATCGGTCGTTTGGGCTTTACAAACTGAAACTTTTGTGATATAATGGTTATTGGTTACAAACCACAACTTGTTGGGGTGTACATATGAACAATATAACGATTAAAGACATTGCGGACGCGGCGGGGGTTTCCCCGGCAACCGTGTCACGAGCAATGAAGAACGGCAAGAACGTATCGGCGGCAGCGTCACGCAGTGTCCGTGAAGCGGCGGAGAAGCTCGGCTATACAGGCAACGCGAGAACAGAATACATCAAATCAGGGAGAGTTCTCATCACCACTCCAGACCTCTCACCCGAACGACTGAACATAATAAACGGCTCAAAAAAAGCCCTGCAGCAAAGCGAAAAAGAAATGCTTATCTTCGTCACGGACGGCACGACGGCACGCGAGAACATCGCGGCGCAAATCTGTGCCGAGCACATTGCCGACGGAGTTCTCGCGATTGACCCCGTGAACGCCGAGTCGTTCCTCGAGAAACTGCCTATCGGTTATCCTGCGGCGTTCTGTGGGTGCGACTGTGAGAGCGAGTTGTGTGCCGCAAAGTCTGACTACGCAAAGATGGGGCGAGATGTTGGCAACTATCTTGCCAGCAGAGGGAAAGAGCATATTGTTTTAATCGCTGAGTTTGAGCCAAAGGACAACCTGCGCGCGTTTGAAGCGGCGTTTGCCGATACGTTTGACGAACGAACAGCAAACGTGCGGATATACCGCTGCGACCTCACCGCCGAGGGAGGAGCGGAAACAGCGGCTCGCGTTTTCTCCGATTCACCACCCGACGCTGTCACCTGTGTGTCAGACGTTTGCTTGCTTGGCGTTATGCGAGGAGCGAAAAGACTTGTGTGTGAGGCGGCAAGCAACTGCCTCTGGGTGGGAATCGGCAACACACCGTACTCGAAACTCGGGACGGCGCCTTTCTCCACCATTGACCTGTCTTACGCGACAATCGGCAAGTCTACAGCGGAACGACTGATTGAAAGAATAAACATCATCGCTCCACCTGAACGAGCCTGCGAAATCGTGCCGCATATGCTGATTATCCGTGAATGAACAAGCCCCCTTCACTCAAGGGGGCTGTTGTTTTGTTACTTAAACTCACGCTGCAAACGATTAAGTGCTTCTTCAAGCGTTTGCCGCGGACACGCGACGTTGATTCGCTGAAACCCGTGTCCTTCTTTGCCGAACATCTCGCCGCCATTCAGCCACAGCTTCGCTCCGTCTGTCACTCGGTGGTCGAGTTCCGATTGTGACAGCCCGTAAGCCGAGAAGTCAAGCCAAAGCAGATACGTCCCCTCCGGCTCAATCAGTTTTATCTCAGGCAGGTTCTCGCTTAAGAACCTACGCAGATAGTTTATGTTGCCTGTTAGGTATTCAATCAACTTTTCAAGCCACTCGCCGCCGTAAGTATACGCGCTCTCTGTCGCCGCAAGCCCAAACGTGTTCAGCCTGCTGTAACCTGTTGCTCTTATCTCGGCTTTCAGTTTGGAGCGGAGGTGAGCGTCTTTGACGATTATGTTTGCGATTTGAAGCCCCGCGAAGTTGAACGTCTTGCTCGGTGAGGTGGCGATGACCGCGTTTTCGTCAAGCGTGCCATAGCAGGTGTGCTTATGCTGACCGTAAACAAAGTCGCAGTGTATCTCGTCGGCGACGACAACGACGCCGTGAGCCGAACATATCGCGTGGATTCTTGTCAGTTCTTCTCGTGTCCAGACACGACCGACAGGATTGTGCGGGCTGCAAAGGATAAACAGCTTTACGTTGTTGTCGGTTATCTTTTTCTCAAAATCAGCGAAGTTTATGGCATACTTGCCGTCTTGACATACAAGCGGCGACTTCACGATGTTTCGTCCGTTGTCCGATATCACATCGCAGAAAGGATAGTAAACAGGCGTTTGAATCAGCACCGAGTCGCCAAGGCTCGTGAAAGCGCGCACACTCATTGCGAGGGCGAACACCACGCCCGGTGTCTTGACGATATCACGTTTGTCAAACGAAAAGCCGAACCGTGAGAAGAACCAGTGCTTCACCGCGTCGTGATACGGGCCTTTCGGTTCGGAGTATCCGAAGATACCGTGCCGCGATATATGCTCCAGTCGTGCAAACACCTCGGTCGGGGCAGGGAAGTCCATATCGGCGACCCAAAGCGGCAACACGTCGTTCGGTTTGCCAAATTCAGCGGCAAAGTCGTATTTAAGGCTGTCGGTGTTCTTTCGCTCTACCACCTTGTCGAAATCATACTTCACATTCATAAAAGCGCGTTCTCCAAATCCGCGATAATGTCGTCAACCGCTTCAATCCCGACTGACAGCCGAAGCAATCTGTCGGTTATGCCGAGCTGTTCACGCACGTCAACAGGCACATCGGCGTGAGTTTGCATAATCGGATAGGTAATGAGCGACTCAACACCGCCCAAACTCTCGGCAAAGAGTATCGTTTTGACTCCGCCGAGTATTTGCCTTGCCGTGTCGGCGTTGTCTGTCGTGAACGTCACCATTCCGCTTTTTCCGGGATACAGCACCGACTGAATCTTCGGCTGTGTTTCAAGCCAAGCCGCGACCTTCTTTGCGTTGTCTGTTATCCGTTCCATTCTAAGGGCAAGCGTCTTTATCCCGCGTTGAATGAGGAACGAATCCCACGGCGCAAGGCACGCGCCTATTGTTTTATAGAAGAACCGCAGTTTCTCCGACAACTCGGCGTTTGCCGTGACCAAGAACCCCGCAAGTGTGTCGTTGTGACCTCCAAGGTATTTCGTTCCGCTGTGAAGCACCACATCGGCGCCAAGTGACAGCGGCTGCTGAAAGATGGGCGTCATAAACGTGTTGTCAACGAACATCAGGATACCGCGTTTTTTGCAGAGCGAGGATATGGCGGCAAGGTCGGTAATCTGCATCATCGGGTTGGTCGGCGATTCCACAAAGACCGCCTTGGTGTTGTCTTTCATTGCTTGCTCTACCGCCGATATGTCGCCTGTTTGGAGATACTGCACGGAGATACCGCGCCGTTTCACCACGTTGTCAAGCAGACGCACCGAACCGCCGTAAAGGTCACACGAAGCGATGACGTGTTCCCCCGAGGACACGAGTTCCATAAGAACAGAAAGCGCGGACATTCCCGTTGAGAAAGCAAGCGCGTCCGTGCCGCCTTCAAGTGCCGCGACTGTCTTTTCAAGCGACTCACGGGTAGGGTTTTGCAGCCGCGAGTAGTCATAGCCTGTGCTTTCGCCCACCGACGGGTGCGCGAACGTCGCGGATTGGTATACAGGCACAGTCACCGCGCCTGTTCTGTTGTTCTCATCTCTCGCCCCATGAACGCAGAGAGTGTTTATATTCTGTGTTTGCACGAAACTTCTCCTTATATTGCATACCGATAAAGTATGCTTTCACATTATACACGGAATAAGGGAGGCTTGTCAACCCCGAAACTTGGTAAGTTTTAACTTAAACGACTATAGTAGGTTAGATTAAAAACGCTAAAGCGTTTTTACAGTCGCTTTCAGCGACTGCCGCGCCGCCGCTTTGCGGCGTAAATTCAAAACACTTTCAGTGTTTTGAATTTAACCGGCTATATATTGACTTACTCGCTTAAATGTGCTATACTAATCAGAGTTATACTATAGATTTCGTCACACGTTGACTCACATAGGAAGGCAGATATGAAAGCTGTTAAACTTCGTTCTATAACTTCGCAGTTGTCAACTTTGTTTATGTTGGTGCTTGCCGGCGTTTGCATTGCGATTATCGCGGCGGTAATCGCGTATTACTACAACAACAGTATCGATTCGCGTGCCGACCACGTGCTCAGCATTGCCGACAGTCTTGCGGCGTCGATTGACGGCGACGTGATGAAACGTGACTTTGACACGCGGACTCTCGGCGATGAATGGGAACAGTACAAGAAAACCGCGGACGGCATTGTCACACGAACAGGCGTCAAGTATCTCTATGTGCTGAGCTCATCGTTCGACGACAGCGTGACATACTACTTTGAGGGGCAAGACCCCGCTAACCTTGAAGAAACGTCGTTTCCGTTTCTCACTACTGATTCCATGTCGAATTACGCCGAAGAGTTTATGATTTGTGCGGGCAACGGCAAGTCAATCACAACGGCGGCGTATGACAGCGGCGACTACGGCACGCTGATATCGGGGTTTGCGGCGATAACTGACAGCGAGGGCAACGTTGTCGGCGTGGTAGGCGCGGATATCGACGTGGGGCTGATTGTCACCAAAACGATAATGTTTGGTGTCATCGTCGCGGGGATATCGGTCGTATTTTTCTTGGTTGGTTTATTCGCCGTCAAAGGTATGGTCAAGAAGTCCCTGTCTGACCCGCTTTATGCCATCTCCGCTTTGTCAAAAGACATCGCAAACGGCGGTATCAGCGTGAGGATTGACCGCGGCCGTTCACAGGAAATGCGCCGCATAACCGACAGCTTTGTCAAGATTATCGAAACAATCACGACCCACGCAAACGACATTGACCGTGCCTCAACGGGCGATTTCTCGTTTGAACCGACTAAGATATCGGTTCACGACGCAGTGGGTGAATCGCTGAAGAGGCTCTTTGACAGCAACAACGAGGCGTTCACGGGGGTGCTTCAAGAAGCCGACAAGGTTGCGCAATACAGCGACAAAGTGAGCGAGAGTTCACTGCGGTTGGTGACAGGTGCCGAGGAGCAAAACGCGCTCATAAACGGCTTGCGTGATGAGGCGGAGATTCTGTCGAGCAAGAGTGAGAACGCCGCGGCAAACGCAGCCGAATCAATCGTGTTGTTCACGGGCATTTTGGAGAAAGCGGAGTCGAGTTTCGACACCATGAAGGATATGCGGCGCGCCACCGAGGACATCAAGCGTGTGTCAACGGGAATCGCCGAGGTTATCGGCACGATTGACGAGATAGCGTTCCAAACCAACATTCTTGCACTGAACGCCTCTGTTGAAGCGGCACGAGCAGGCAAAGCGGGCAAAGGCTTTGCGGTGGTGGCAAGCGAAGTGCGCAACCTCGCAAACAAGAGTGCGGACGCGGCAAAGCAGACCGAGCAATTGATTGCGGACGCTGTCGAGAAGTCTAACCTTGGTTTTGATTTAGCGAAAGACGCGTCTGACGCGTTTGATTCAATTGTCGGCGATATCCGCAAAAGCACGGACGCCACGAAGAAAATCTCAGCTGAAGTGTCGTCGCAAAACGAAAGCATTGCGGAGTTCTTTGAGAGTTTGAACACGTTGTCGGAAGCGGTGGGAGGTGTCAGCGCAATGTCACAGGAGAACACGGCGATGTCCGAGGATATGTCGGCGGTATCGCATGAGCTTCGCGAGTATATGAAACGGTTCAAGCTGAAACAGCAGAGTGAGCAGCCCACACAGGCTGAAACCTCCGGCGACCCCGAGCGCGAGGAGCGCAACAGTTGAGTGTGGCGACTTTTGCGGTTAGACAAATGTAGCTGATTGTACTCAAACATAAACAAAAAGGCGGTGAGCTGTTCACCGCCTTTTGCTTTTGATTAAACTTATGTAGTTGCTGTGTTCGTGGCGTCGGTTGCGGGTGTCGGCGTGGTTGTTGCAGCGGTGGGCGCGGTTGTGGTAACAGCCGCCGTTTTCTTGTCCGCGATTTCTTTCGCCCAACTGTCGAAATGCTCCAGCACTTTGGCTTTAGTTTGATAGCTGATTTCGGGCAGCTTGCCTTTTTTCACACCGAGTGCTTGGTCAAACCCCTTGAGAAACGCGTCTTTCATTGTATCAAACAGCCCGTCGTTCTCCCCTGCGAGGCTTCTCGCAAAGGTGTATATCCTCTCGGCTGTCGCGTCAACGCTCCAATAGTCCTCATGCTTTTTGCTGGTTTCTTCGGCTTCGGCGTACGCCTTTCTCACTTCCTCAAACTGCGTGTAAAGCGGCTTGTAGGAACTCGGCGCATATCCTCCCGCCGCTTTGTTTGCTTGCTGTGACAGCGTTTCTTGAACGAGTGTTTTCAGCGATTCATTCTTAATCTGCTTCACCGTGCCGTTGTTCTTCGTCCCTGTTTTGTATTCGTCTTTGCGGGCGTTCGGGTTGGTGTAAGTCGGCGAGTAAGTCGCCTCCGATGGCGTGAACTTGTCGGCGTTGTCGGCCGCCATTGCTGACGACTTGGTTTGGTTCTGCTGGTTCGATGTCTTAGGCGTGGTCGCCGAAGTTTGGCTTGAAACGTACGGTATCCTTCCGATTTCCATAATATGACTCCTTTCATATTGGATAAGATGGTGGTATTCTCATTATTTTATATCGGCGGAAACTTTGATAACTTTAGCGTTTTGTCAAAACTTTCTTCTCACGTTCTCACACGCACCCTTATAGCCACACCACTCGCACGAAACTTCTTTCTCCCCGAGTGTCACGGGCTTTGCCGATACGTTCCCCGCGAACATCTGTGCGAGTCTTGCGGCAAGCTTCCCTTCAAGAACGCGTTTCAGCGTCTTGGTTTCGTCAGCTGAGAGCGCGCCCTTCTGCGGATACTGCGTAAGCTTGAAGTTCTCGGCACGGATTGCCGCCGTTTCTGTTTCAGAAAGCGTCAGCGTTTCTTCCGCGTGAACATCTGCAAGCGAACTCCCGCACGACTGATAACAGACCGCCGCCTTGCTTGCCGCGTGGCTCTCGCTCCACCCGAACAGATACAGCAGCAACTGCCAATCCAGCCCCGCGAGAATACGGTCGTCGCTGTTTCTCCCGAACTTCTCGGCTCCCGTTTTATAGTCGATGATGCGTACCTCATCGTTTTTTACATCAATTCGGTCGGCTTTTCCGCCCACACGCACCCCGCCAAAGTCAAACGCAAGCCGCTTTTCCTCCGCTGCGATATTAAACTTGTTTTCACAAAGTTCCTCGCGGACTTCCTGTAAAAGCACGCTGATATGCGGCAAAAGCGCAAGCGCGGCGCGACATTCGCGGCTGTTTTCATCAAATCCGTTTCTCAAATTGGTCGCGGCGTACTCACGAATAATTCGCTGTGCTTTCTCCGCGTCGTCGTCGCCGTTTTCGTGCGCGAGATTTTCAAGGCACAAGTGAACGATGTTGCCGCGGTCAACAGGCGAGAGCGCCGACTTGTTTTCATTTTCAGGCGGCGTGATTTTCAGCCCACGCTCGGCAAAATAAGCGAACAGGCAGTTGTTTATGCTGTCAATCGCACTGGGCGAAAACCCGCGAGGCGGTGTCAGCAGCCGCTTTGCGTCAATCGCTTGGATTTCATCGCTTGGCTTGTAAAAGTCGCCGTAACCGTTGGCAGAGTTGATAAATTCAGCGGATTTTTCCGTCAACGCAAAGAAATTATCATCAAAGTTTTCGGTTTTTACAACCTTTGTTTTGGCTTTTTTCACACCCAAATCAACCGAAATATTCTCCCCGTCGAACTTCAGCGAGGGTGCGGGCAGCGTTTCACGATACATCTCGTCCGACTCGGCAAACGTGATTACAAGCCGTTCGCTCGGCGTTGTGACCGCTTTGTAAATCACAAAACTTTCTCTCATGTGCCGAGCCGCCGCGTCGTCGAATATTTCCGCACCAAATTTTGCTAACTTCTCGCGTTCACGCGGTGAAAAAAAATTGCCGCCGCTGTTATTGGCACCGGGAAAATTCCCGCGTGTCGCTCCCACAATTATTAGTGTTTTTATGGCTGAAAAATGCGAGCGTCGCAAGTCGCCGATAGTCACCGCGTCAATCACTTGCGGCGGTTTCGCGCTCATTGTTCGCGACAACGCGTATTTTACAAGCTCCGTGAACCCGTCAAGCGTGACGGTCTTGCTTTTTACAGCCTCGTGTACAGACTCAAGCGCCTCAACGGTCAGCTCCCATATCTTTTTATATGCGGCGTTTTTTTCTTTATCCGCGTTGAATCCTCGCCCAAATTTCCCTCCTCGTGCCGAAATAATGCTGAAAACGCCTTTTTTCACATTCATATCGTCAAAAACAAACCTGCAGAGGGCTTCGCACGCCTCCGCGCCTGTTTTTCCGTCCACGCAGTCGCGCAAGTTTGTCAGCAAACGCACCGCGTGTTTTCTCACGCGTTCTGCGGCATAAAGGTCGCCAAAGCGCATGTACAGGCTTTTTACAATGGTTTGGTCGGTTTCGTGTTTCACCCGATAATCAAACGGATAACGCATTTCTTTTGCGGTAATTCCGTACTTTTTCACCACATCGGCAAACTTGCCCGTGTTTTTCCTGTTAAACAAATTATATCCGTTCCTGTTGTGAAACCCGCCGTTTTTGAGAAGCAGCACGGTTTCGGCGTGTGGTTTTACAGAAAAGCATATCGTTTTCGGAAGCAAACGCGGCTGTTTTTCTATTTTTACACGGGCGAATCCACTTTGCAAAAACGCCGCGACTTTTTCGGGGCGAAGCGTCGCCGCTTCAAGGCAGGTGATTATGAATTTTACAATCGGCTTATCCGTAAGCGGCGTGCTTTTGTCTGTAAAATACGGCACGTTTTGCCGCGAAAGCGCGCTCTCAAGCGGACGGCTCGCCCCTTCATTTATTATCGCAATGTCTTTATAAGACGCGCCGTTTTGTGCAAGCCGCTTGATATACGCGGCGACAAATTCACATTCAGCGTAGACGTCGGGCGCGGAAAACGCGCAAAATTCTTTCGGAACACGTGGCGAAGCCTTCGTTTCCACCGCCGCGTTCACGAATTTGCACGGAGAAAAAGCCGACAGCTTCATCGCCGACTTCACCGCGAAAGCGGCGCACTCCAAGTCGGGGCGGCTTCGGTCAAACGGCAGAGTTATCGTCACGTTGTCGCCGCTTTTTACAAGCGACTGAACAAATCGCAACTGCTCGCCACTAAACCCGTCAAACCCGTCGAAAAACACCGATTCTTCTATTTCCGCCGTTCCCTCGGCAAGCAAATCCGCCGCCTTCGCGACATTCCCGTTCATATCGGAATAATTTTCCGCGAGAACCGCGCCGTATTCATCGTAAAGCGTGAACAACGAGCGGAGTTTCTGTGTGAGCGAGCCGCCCTCATCAAGTGCCGACAGCGTTTCGGGAGTGAACGCCTCACGCGCAAATTCTTCAAAAAGCGCAAGTGTTTTGTCGGCGAGAGCGATGTTTTTGCCGTGTCTTGCCAATATCTCGGCGACCAGCGTCAGCTTCACGGTCTGCGGTGCGTACGGCTTCAATCGGCAAAAGTTCTCCGCGATTTCTTTTGCTTTTTTTGTAAACGAAGTGAGTGTGACAAACCGCAGGCAGTCACGCGGCAACAGGTGATAGAACAGCCTCTCGGTGTCCGACAGCGTTTGTTCGGGCACAAACAGCAGCGATTTCTCGCCGCGTGCCGACAACTCGCGGATTCTCTCGGCGATACAACTTGTTTTTCCCGTACCGGGAAGCCCATAGATAACAGTAATCATATTTATGCCCGACAATTTTCTTTTATTTACGACGAAATATAACATTCGCGGTTTATCCCGGTATTATAAATGTCGAAAACATTGCAGTCACTTGCAGGTTTGGTCGCTTGTATGGGGAATTTGGGGGATTTATAATTGTTTTGATATGTAACGAAGAACAAAAGGACGGTCTATGGAAATGAAAGAATACTTGTCGCGGTGTTCTCACCTACGGGCGGAGATACGCTGCGTGCAAGCGGAGATTGAAGAACTGAGATGCTTTGGAGTGATGTCGCGGAGTGTAACCACCGCGAACAGCAGGCGGGGTCACAACGAAAGCGCGGTGGAACGCGTGATTGAGAAGCTTGACCGTACAGAAAAGGAGTTGATAGAGCGTTTGGAGGAATATATGACCGAAACACGTCAGATTCGTATTCTCATCAATCAGCTGAGAGGAAGAAGCGAGCGGATACTGCTTGAGAATCACTACATACGCGGTCTGTCGTGGGAGCAAGCCGCCGAGGAAGCCGACATAAGCATACGCACCGCTTACAATATGCGGCGGCGCGCCCTTAAAGAGCTGGAGAAGTGTTACGAGCTGCTTGTGAGGTGACGAATGGCTTCTTCAA
Organism: Oscillospiraceae bacterium; assembly: GCA_031260665.1. Lineage (GTDB taxonomy): Bacteria > Bacillota > Clostridia > Oscillospirales > Ruminococcaceae > Ruminiclostridium_E. Next base: position 16,211 of record JAISLD010000035.1, read on the forward strand.
GCGACTTCACCTCATTCACCTCAAGTCCTTTCGGTTTCTTGAATCCCGTTGTATGCGGCATAACCGCCTTGGTGAAGCCGAGCCGCATTGCTTCGTTCAGCCGCTCGTCTGTCCGTGAAACCGAACGGAGTTCACCACCCAGCCCCAGTTCACCAAACACAGCGAGGTGTTCGTCAAGCGGTTTGTCGCACAGCCCCGAGAACAAAGCGAGAGCGACAGCCAAGTCAGCGGCGGGTTCATCGACTGTGAGCCCCCCGATGATGTTGACATAAACGTCACAAGCGGAGAACAAAAACCCCGTTCGTTTCTCAAGCACCGCAATGATAAGGCAAAGCCGATTGTAGTCAAACCCGGCGGACACACGCCGCGGATTGCCTCCGTACGCACTCTTTGCCACCAGTGCCTGCACCTCCGCAAGTATCGTTCGGTTTCCCTCGAGTGCGCAGACCACCGAGATACCCGCCACACCAAGCGGTCTCCCCGACAGCATAAGTTCAGACGGATTCGCCACCTCACGAAGCCCGTCAGAACGCATTTCAAACACACCAATCTCATTTGTCGCGCCAAATCTGTTCTTCTGTGCGCGAAGTATGCGGTAGTTATGCTCCTTGTCACCCTCAAACGACAGCACCGTGTCGACGATATGTTCAAGCACTTTTGGTCCCGCGAACGACCCGTCTTTGTTGACGTGCCCGACTATCAGCACAGCCACGCCATACGTTTTCGCAAACTTCATCAGTAAAGCAGCGCACTCACGCACCTGTGTCACGCTGCCTGCCGAAGAAGCGACGTCGCTTCTCGCCATTGTCTGGATTGAATCGACGACAAGCACATCGGGCAGGTTGTCCTTATCTTGAAGCAGCGAGCTGATTACAGAGCCGCAGTCGGTTTCAGCAGCGAACATCAGGTTCTCACCGCCGATTTTCAGCCGATTGGCACGCAGTTTCACTTGGCTGCCGCTCTCCTCTCCCGAGAGGTACGCGACTTTCATATCGTTTGCAAGCCAGCCGCAAAGCTGCAGCATAAGCGTTGACTTTCCGATACCGGGTTCCCCCGCAATGAGAACAAGGGAGCCTTTAACAAGCCCCCCTCCCAGCACTCGGTCGAGTTCTTTTATATGAGTGGTGCGGCGCGTTTCACCGTGAGTATTGATGTCGCCGAGTTTGGCGAAGCGCACCGCTTTGTTGTTCCCCGTGAAAGACGGCGGCAAAACCGTGGTTTCAGTTTCCACTTCCTCAATCTTGTTAAAACTTCCGCAACTGTTGCAACGTCCTTGCCACTTTGGATATTCCTTGCCGCACTCACCGCATTTGAAGAGTGCCGTCGTTTTCGGCATAAGCCTCGTCCCCCTGCTCGCCCCCAAGATAAGATATTATCCCCTTGAATATGACGAACGCCGTTTTCTTTTGGTATTCCGTGTCTGAAAGGTTTGCCGCGTCTTTCGGATTCGATAAGAAGCCGCACTCAATCATCAGCGCGGGTTGCTCGGTACTCTTGAATAGATAAAGTCCGTTGTCTATCAGCTTCACGTCGCGTTCGTTTGTGCTGTCGAGATACTCCTTGAAATATCCCTGCATCACTCTCGCGAGTCGCACGTTGTCGGCGTTGTTCTCGGTATAGAACATCTGCCCGCCGTAATACTGCGGTTCAACAAATTTGTTTTGATGAACCGAGATGAATATACTGTCGGGGTACTTGTCGATTATCGCCTTGCGGTTCTCCATATCAGACACCTTTTGTGCCCGAAGCCCCTCTGTTCCTTTGGTGTATATCGAAACATCGCTATCTCGCGTCTGAATCACCGTGAATCCTGCGGCACGAAGCAGAGCGGCGGTGTCTTTCACTATCGCGAGGTTGATGTCTTTCTCGAGTTCGCCGTTTATGCCAATGCACCCCGAATCCGCCCCACCGTGACCCGCGTCGAGGATAATGACAGGCTGACCACCGTTTGTGGCGTTCGCGGGGATAAACTTGCCGCCATAGCTTAGGACAAACGCACTCACAGCAAAGACTGCCAAGAACAGAAAAGCCACAGGCAGTCTTGCCCGTTTCAGCTTCTCGGTATTCAGTTTGATAACCATAAAATGTACCTCCAATGGGTTTGTACATTCTATGGGGACACGTTGCCAAATATGCGGACAGGTATAAAACTTCTCTGTCAGCTAATACTATTGAAAACATTGATTAACTAACTTTTGCTTTGTCGATGAGTGAAGAATCCGTGTTCTCTCCCCACCTTCGATGGGAAGAGAACACAAAGATAGTTAATCAGCAATGCTATTAAAGAGGTAACACCAATGAAAAACGATAACAAGAACGTACTTCACGGCAACGTCGCTAAAGTTCCTCACGGGCACGGCTTTGTGCCGCGATTCACGAATTACGTCGGCAATGAGCGCGGTATCCGCGAGTTCCGCGAGGGAGCGGTGTCGTCGATGTACAATAAGCTCGGCGACGACGCGGAGTTTATGAAGAACCAAGTTGACGACGTTCAGCTGTAGGCGGTTCAACCGCAACGGTTACAACCCGAATCGTTCACGAACAGCCCCTATGGAGTTCTCCGCCGGTATAAATCGTCCCTTGCTGTCGGTTTCTCCATACGGTACATAATACTCGGCGAACGACACGCTGTTTCCCGCGGTGTAGAGATACGCCGACAGGTTGTCGTTGAAGTTCTCGGACGTGTAGCTGGTGTCGGCACTGTTCATCAGCTTCGCGAAAATCGTTTGCAGTCTGCTTGTGTCGAGTGAGCGCGTGTTCGCGTCAATCAGCTTTGACAACGCGCCGCCCATCACCATACCGCCGTCGTCGTCGTCCATTTGCCGCTGCTTGTAGGTGATGTAGTTATAGAGACTTTCCGCGTCAAGGTTCTGGCTTCCTGCTTGAAACGATGTGCCCCCCGACTGAAACGGCGCGGGAATGTTGACGGGTGCGTTGCCTATCTGTGACACTATGTCGATAAACGCCGCTTTGTCAAACTTCGCGTAGAACTTGACGGGCAAGCTGTACGTTTCAGTTATAGCCTTGACTGCCGACTTCGCGCCTCCTCGGTCATACACATCGGATAGTTTCATCGTTGAGGTGCCGCCCTTGACCGACAAATCGGAGCGAAGTGTGACGAACACGACTTTCTCGGCACGCGGTTGATAGCTGACAAGGCAGTAGTAATCGGGTGTCGCGCCTTTTTGTTCCGACAGCATAAGGAGAGTCAGCGCGTCAAAGGACTTTGGGGGGCGAAAGTCAGACGTGCCGTTCTTGTTCACCACGGTTTCGGTTTCGGAAAATAGTACGCCGCGCATAAGATACACCACCGCGAACAACACGGCGGTGGTTATCATCAGTGTCAGCAGATAAATGTACCAATTGCTTTTTCTTTTAAGATTTTTCTTATAATTCATTGAAAATCGTTCCGTAATGTGATATACTTTATGTCGTGTTTGCGTAACCATATTCCGAAGGTCAAGGGCGAACGGAAAGCCCTTGCCGCTCCCGCAGGAGCGGAAACTCCGCAATATGAATCGACCAAAGTGATTATATCACATCAAACACAATTTGTAAAGGGAGCTACCGTGGAACACAGAATCATCGCCGAAATCAGCCGTTCGGCGTTACTACATAATCTAAACGAAATCAGGCGAGTAACCCCGTCGCGTGTTTGCGCAGTCGTCAAAGACGACGCCTACGGGCACGGCGCGCAGACCATATCGAAAGTTCTCGCGGAAGCGGGCGTTGATTTTTTTGCCGTGTCAAACATCGCCGAAGCCGAGGAGATACTGCCTGTCGTCGGAAACGCCGAGGTTTTAGTGTTCGGCGAACCCGAGGCGGACGCCGCCGAGTTTGCCGCTGCTCACCCAAACGTCGTCGTGACGGCGACAAGCGAGGACAGCGCGAAACGCCTGTCACAGTTAGCGAAAGTGACAGGCAAGTATGTCCGTGTTCACGTCAAACTTGACACAGGAATGAGTCGCGTCGGGCTTCACACGTTTGCGGAGTGCGAGCGTGTCTGTGCGCTTCCGCTGATACAAGCGGAAGCCGTCTATTCGCACATGTCGTCAGCCGATTCGCTCGGTGAGAGCGACTATATGTTCACAATCCGTCAAATAAACGACACTCGTGCTGTCGCCACGCGGCTTGGCTTGCCGTTTCACGCAAGAAACAGCGCAGGTGTGCTTTTTCACCCCGACACCAACGCGGGTGAGTTCGCGGTGCGACCGGGGATTATCTTGTATGGGTTAAGCCCAAACACATCACTAAAGCCACCTGTCAGCTTGAAGCAGGTGTTGACACTGAAAACCTTTGTCGGCGACATAAGAACCGTGAATCAAGGCGACTTTGTGAGTTACGGGCGGACGTTCGCGGCTGAACACGATATGACCACCGTGACTTTGCCGTTCGGTTACGGCGACGGATATCGCCGCGCACTCGGCGAGGGACAGATCCCACACGTCCTTGCCGAAATACGTCTCCGCCGCCGTCCCGACGCCCCAGCAGCGCTGACCGAGGAAAATGGAGTTCAGATACCACTCCATGATCTCGTCCTTTCTGTAATTCCGCTCAAAATCAAGCGCCTGGAATATCTCCAGCAGCTTGCGCTGGACTGTTACGTCGTCCTTTTTCGTGAGGTTTTTCAGGAGCTGCTGCGTGATTGTCGAGCCGCCGAAGTCGTCGCGCATCGCGATGAACATATTTGAAAACGCCCCGGCGGTTCTGTACCAGTCCACGCCCCTGTGCTCAAAAAAACGCTTGTCCTCTATGGCGA
>JAISLD010000030.1 GCA_031260665.1 Oscillospiraceae bacterium
GCCGCGCTTGTTACAGCGGTTGTAGTTGTCATAGATTGGCTCCTTAAAATTAAAATTTTGTGTGGCTTTCCTCGGAGGGAAACGCCGATAGTTTTAGTTTGTTGCGATTTCCGTTTTCACCCCGGCACGTTCCAACGCCATAGCTTGTTTGCCATTGGGCGCGTTTGTGCTGATTGGAGATTTACACCTCCTCTCTCGATTCCAAGCAGCTCCGATTACGCTTCGTCGCGCAATGTCCTCCGAACATTGTAGGCAAGTCCGCGTTTTCGGTATCAATCCGGGAACGGTATTCAGTTGTCAAGGTACACCGGAGGGGAAACCTCTCACAGGGTAAGGACACTCAAATGGCGTTTTGTAAGGGTAGCCAACGAAGAAAATTTTCCCCTCCGTAAGGTTAGGACACTCACACGGCGTTTTTACGCCCTCGTCTGAAACTTTTCCCTCACCTTGTAGCCGTGGGAAGTGCCATTTTGCTGCCCTTTTTGCGAAAATTCACAAAAATTTCACATTTGCGGCATTATCCTCTCGCCCTGTAGCCGTGGGAGAGAGCATTTGTACGGGTCGTCTTGTAAAAATTTACACTCGCCGCACTACTCTCACCCTGTAGCTGTGGGGAGCGAGAAAATATACACCCCTAACGCTCTTGCTTCAAAATTTTCAGCAGTTTCGCTCATTAGCTTGAAAACATTGAGGTTTTGTACCCCCCTATTTGGGCTACCGACCAAGAAAATCTTGTGAGCGTTATTCCTCCCCTATTTATTAACTGGACACCCTCACGCCAAAATCCGTGAAGATTTCAGAAATAATTTTTGTGAGGGTATTCAGCTAATACCGGGATTGAACGGAAATTTCAATATGACAGCCAACAGAGGACTGTATTTGTCAAAGCACACCAATATTTTAGTGCATTGCGTGGTTGGGGCAGAATTTTTTAGGTTCTGTCAGATTTCGCAGACGATTTCTCGGATAATGACGCTCTCCGCGCAACCATTTTTTCTCCGCTCGTCTGCGATTTCGTCTACTGTGCGGAGGTGAGGAAAAAGTTGCTCCGACAACAACAATCTGCTATACTCAATTGGGCGGCGTTCTTTCAAGAACGCCCGGCGCATTTTGCCATAGCGTCCGAATGGCGCGTGTTCGCCCTTACGTTCGGAGAGAACAATGTTGGGTAGCAGATAGTCACCAAGTGGTGTTGATAGTTGCGTTTACAGTTGATATTATACCAAATTTTGCCATAAAGTCAAGCGTTTTTGAAAAGAAAGTGTCGGTTTTTAGATATTTGTGTGTAAAAAACAAGCACACAGAGTTTCTGCGTGCTTATTTTTTGTTTATTTATTATTTACACCAAACCTTCAACCCGTAACACCTCAAAGCCCTCCGCTTTGCCTTTCAGCTTCGGCGTGTTTTCCCCAAGCGAAGAAAACTTGACACGACCCTCAAGCGCGTCCGCGACACTGCGGCTGACATAAATCTGCCCTGCGGGAGCGTTCGCTTCAAGGCGGGCGGCGGTGTTGACGGTGTCGCCGATTGCCGTGTAGTCTTTCCGCTTTGACGAGCCGATGTTGCCGACGACACACGGACCGAAGTTGACGCCGATACCGAAGCCGACCTTATGCCCGAATCGTTTTTCCAAGTCGTCACAGACGGCCCGCGATTTCTCAACCATATCCATCGCGGCTTTCACCGCCTTGAAAATAGCGTCTTCACACGGAAGCGGCGCGCCCCAAAAAGCCATTGTGCAGTCGCCGACAAACTTGTCGATTGTGCCGTTGTTTTGCATAACGCAGTCGCTTGTCAGCGTGAGATAGTCGTCAAGCACCTCGACTATCTTCTCGGGTTCGGCGAGCGCCTCGGTGAGGGGCGTGAACCCCCGGATATCGACAAACAGCACCGCGATGTCGCACCGATTGCCGCGAAGATTCAGCGCACCTGAGCCTGCTTTCAGCAGTTCCTGCACGATTGCAGGGTCAACATATCCCTTGAAAGTGCGTGTTATCTCGCGCCGTGCTTTCGCGGCACGAATATAATTTGCGGCGACCGTGACGAAGTAAAGCACCGTGACGGAGAGCGGCAGCCACAAAGCGTGCGTCACGCTGCCCACGTCGTAAAGCAGGCGGCTTGCAAGCAAACTGCCGCCCGTGAGGACAAACCAAACGATTGTCGCGGGGAGAATCCCTCTGCCCAAGAAGAAAAAGAAGCAAGCAAACGACACCACGAAAAGCACGGCGGCTTGCCACCACCCCGACAGTTCACTCTTAAAGTTCTCCGCCATGAACGATTCGATGATGTTCGCGTGAATTTCAATGCCGTACATATTCTCGCCGCGTTCAATCGCGGTGGGATACTCGTCGGTCAGACCGGCGGCATACGGACCGATGAGTACGATTTTCCCGTCTAAGTCAAACTCCGCTCCCTCAAGCACGTCAACCACCGAGCCAATCTGAAACGCGCCCGGTTTTGCCGTAAACGGCACGTAGAAATATCCTTTTGCGTTTGTGTTAGGCGCGGCGGCGCTTATGCCGTGAACAGCGGCGTATTTGCCGAAAAGCTCTTTATCAAACGAAAACACGCGCTCATTTGTCGGCAAATCTATGTAATAGATTCCGTGTCGGAGTATACCGTCTTTGTCGAGTTGCGCGTTGATGTGTCCCTCAGTCGCGGTTTCTTTCAGTGCGTCATACGGCGCGTCATAGGCGACCACCACGCCTTGCTTCATGCCAAAGCTGTCGTCGTCTGTTGACATACTGCTGCCAAACACGCCCGACATTCCTGTCACCACATTACCATATTCACCTGCCGCTTCCGCGAGATACGCGTCCGCTTCGGGGTACTCGCTATTGCCCGTGAACAGCACGTCAAGTCCGATGGCGGCGGGGAGATTGTCGGGGTCGGAGTTCAGCAGTTCAATCGCTTGCCCCAAGACGTCACGCGGCCACGGAAACGGGCCGAATTCGTCAAGGCTTCTCGCGTCAATCCCAATGACGACAACATCGCCTGAAATAGATTCTTCAACTTGAAACAACATGTCAGACAACGCGTTATCGACGCTGTACAGCGGATTGTCAAAGCTTGTTTGCCACAGCACACCGACAGTTAAACCCAAAGTTATTACAAACGAGGCGGCAAGCGACAAACCAACGCGATAAAACAAAGATTTTTTCAAAACTAATCCTTCCAAGGCGCAGACTCAATGAATAACGACAGTATCTCACCGTCAATCTGCCCGTCTTTTACCATTGTCTCAAGTATACCAAGCGTTTTTTCAACCGGCATTGCGGGTTTATACGGTCGGTCTTGTGCGGTCAGCGAGTCAAACACATCGATAATCGTAAGCAGTCGTGTTTCACGCGGTATCTCCTCACCCGACAAGTGATTCGGGTATCCTTTTCCGTTCAAGTGTTCGTGGTGCTGTGAAGCCCAGTTCTTCACGTTTTCATAATCTTTCGGAAAGTTTATTTCGTCAAGCAGTTTCGCCGTGATAACCACGTGGCTCTCAATTGTTCTTCGCTCTTCGTCACTCAGCGTGCCTTTGCGAATAGAAAGCAGAACGGCTTCGTGAGGCTGAAGCAAAGAAGCGGCAGGGTCGGCAAGGGAGCGGATTTTCTCGATTGTTTCATCTTGCAAAAAGCTCGCGTTATTTGCTTTGTGTATTAACTGAAGCGCGTCGTTTATTTGCCGCGTCTTTTCGTCAAACACTTCAACGGTTATTCTGCCGTCAAGCAAATCTATTTTATTTTGTAAAAGTAAAACAGAAAACCGGTGTTCTATCTCGGGGAGCAGTCCGCCAAGTCGGCTCTCCTTGTCCATAACTTCAAGTGGAATGACAAGTTTGCCGACGTCGTGGAGCTGCACGCTCATAAGAAACTGGCGTTTTTCTATATCGGAGAATTGCCACTCGTTCCCGGTTCGTTGGAGCCACGCGATAAACCGCTTTGCATACGTGGTCATATTCTTCGAGTGGTTTGCCGTATAGTGGCTTCGTTCGTCAATCGCCGACGACATAACGCGAACGAACGAATCAAGCAAAGCCTCAATCTCGGCGGCATAGTTGATGTTTGTAAACTGCATTGCCGCTTGTGACGACAGCGACAAGATAACCCGCTCATACCCCGAATCAAACGGGGTAACCTTGCCGTTTTCATCTTGCGCGTTGATAAGCTGAAGCACGCCGATTACTTCGTCGCGGTTGTTCTGCATTGGAATGACGAGCATTGACGTGGTTTTGTATCCCGTCATAGCGTCGTAGTTTCGCGGACCCGCGAAGTCCCATTCGGTGCTGTTGTAGACGTCGGAGATGTTGACGATTTTGTTTTCAATCGCGGCAAACGCGCAGACGTTGCCACGCGACAGCGGAACAGGCGGCAGGGTAATCGGCTCGTTCTTGCCGTTTTTGAATACGTTTTGTGACCGCGTAATCATCGTGCGAAACGTCAGCGAATCCTCGCCTTTGGTATACAGCGTGCCGCCGTCACAGTCAGTGAAGTCCATTGCGGCGGTGAGGATTGTTTCAAGCAGAATGTCGATATCTTTTTCGCGAGTGAGCGCAATGCCAACCTCAAGCAGTCGGTTGGTGTCTATTTCAGTCAAAGTACGATTCTCTCCCCAATCTTGGCGAAAGACGCGATGTCGCAGTTCAGCTGAACAGCGGAGAGTTCAGAGTCAGAACGACTTGGTGCGTGATGTGTCAGCACCAAGCGTTTGGCGTTACACTGTTTCGCCATTTTTATCCCTTCGTTCCACGTCGAGTGACCCCAGCCGCGGTGACGCTCGTATTCTTCGTCGGAATACTGCGCGTCATAGACAAGCAAATCACAGTCGGCGGCAAACTCGGCAAGTTGTGCCGAATATTTGTCGTTGTGTTCAAAGTCCATTGCGTAGACAATGCTCTTGCCGTTTGCGTTCAGCCGATAGTGAGTGGTGCCACCGGGGTGGTTGCTCTCCGATGTGAGAACCTCGACTTCACCGATGAAAAACCGCTCCGTAACAGGCAAGAACCTGACGTTCGGGGAAAACGCGTCAGGTGTGACAGGCCAAAGCGGCGGCGCCATAAACTGACAGAGTTGCTCACGCACCGTCTGTTCGTTTCTGTCTTTGCCGTAGATATCGGCGTGGGTTTCGGGTTTGAACATCGGTGAAAACGCGGGAAGCCCGCTGAAGTGGTCGAAATGAGGGTGAGTCAGCAGTATGCTGAACGCACCTTTCGTGAGATACTCCTCACCCGCAAGTATCCCCGTGCCCGCGTCAAGCAAGATAGTTTGCCCGCCGATACGCGCCAATACACAAGAGGTCGTCCCGCCGTAGACTTTAGAGTGTTCGTTGTCCACGCTGATTGTGCCGCGAGTCCCCAAGAAAATCACATCGTCTGCCATTATCTTACCTCATTTACTTAAAAAGTCAACAGGTGTGTCGCACGGAAAACGCGCAGCATTGTTTTTATCGCCGATAAAGGCGCGGTGTAGAGGCGAACAAGCGAGTTCAGCGACCACGCTGTCGCCACTGTCGGTGTGAATACCACGCCGCTGAACGTGTCGCAGACCAGCACATCGCCGCTTCTTGATGTGATAATCCCTCGTGGGGAAACAGGATAAACCGAGTCAGCCGCTGACTCGGTAACCGTCGTGACGCTGCCGCTCGTCAGTTTACGCACCGCGCCGTTGCCCGTGTCTGATATGTAGATAACGCCGTTTGTGTCAACCGCAACGCCTGTCGGGTTTGAGAACCGCGCCTTTGCCACCGTGCCGTCAAGGAAACCCACAACTTCTTCTTCATTATAAGTCACGCCTGCTATCGTTGTGATTTTGTCGTCAGCAAACTTGCGTATTCTGTGGTTGCCCGTGTCCGCTATGTAGAGTACGCCGTCTTTATAGGCAAGCCCTGTCGGTCCATTAAACGCCGCCGCCACTGCCGCGCCTTTGCCCACAACCTTCGTCACTTTGGCGTCCGCGTCAATGTGGAGAATACGGTCGTTGTTGGTGTCGGCAATGTACACGCCGCCTTTGCCGTCGCTTGCAAGTCCTGTCGGGTTTGACAAATCTTTGTTGACAGCGGTTTGCACCTCGCCGTTCTTCGCGATGTAACGAAGCGAGTTGTTCGCCGAGTCGCTGACCAAATAGCCGTCACGCCACGGAGCGATAGCCCACGGTTCAGCAAACAACGCGTCCGCTTTCTTGCCGTCCTTATAGCCGCCGAGTGGCTCGCCCGAAGCACCCGCCGCACTTATTTTTCCTGAAAACAGCACAGGCGCTTTGCCTGTGGCGACCGACCACACCACCTTGTTGTGTACATCGGTGACTAAAAACGTGGTGGTTGCGGTCTGCAAGATACCCGAAGGCGCGGATATTTGGGCGAATATCGTGTTCTGCGAGGTGTCCGCCCCTGCCGTCACAACAGAAACGGACACAAGCACCGCGACCGCTAAGATGATTGATGTTAGTTTTTTCATTGTTAGGCACCCGGTGTGTTGGACACGGCAACATCACCTGAATCGTACGTTTTACCGGGGTAAGTAATTATAACCTTTACAACGCCGCCTGTTGTTGCCGGCGTGTAAACGTCCGTTGTACTTGCTGAAACACTATTTCTGTACCACTCACAACTTGTACCCGGTAGATCCACCCGATTAGCGTATGATATTGTGGCGTCGTGTTCATGGAAAAGATAAGCTGATAACTGGGTATTGTTGTAAATACCATTATCAACAGCTTCAGAATTGTCACTGTTGTCAAATATCTTTGCCACAAGATTGTCGACAGTCTTTGCGGCACTTGTGACTGAGCCGACGTAACCGGCGAGAGATACTGTCAGCGTGATGTTGGCTCCGATATCGGTGGCGGAAACCGTGTAAGTATTATTGGCTGTGCTAACGACTGTGCCATTGCTTTTCCACTCGTAGTCATACCAGCCTGACACGTTAAACCCGGAAAGGTCAGCTACCAGCGAATCACCGATGTGCAAGTAAGGTCTACCGGAATCAGTTGAATTTTCAATCGTCACCGTGCCTGTGAGTGTAGGCGTAGCCACAGCGGCGGTGGCGGAACTAAGCCTTGCGCCCACAACGGGAGAGTAAACCTGCAACTGTATGGTTTTGCCGATATCGGTCATTGTAACGGTGTATGCTGAGCTTTCGGCACCGGCTATGTTGGAATAGTCAGTGCCATTGGTTGACGCTCTCCAATAATACAGCGGCGTTAGGCTTCCATAGTCGTGCAGTACCGCGGTCAGCGAATTACCGACAGCGGGCGTGCCGCTGATAGTCACGTAGGGGTTTGGCACAATTATAGATATATCGGTCGATGCAGCGCCGTCATCCGCCGCAAGATTAACTGAACTACCTGCATCCTCTCCTACTACGGTATATGTGGTGCCGGTGGAAGAACCCACATCGCTGGTCCACGTGTAGGTGACTGTGCCTGTGAAGTTGCTTGAGATTGCGGTCAGCACATCGCCAACTAACGCCGTGCCACCTGCGCCGCTGCCACCCGAGTAGCTCACGGTCGGCCCTGCGGGCGTGTTGTTATTGAATCCCGAATCACCTTTAGCCTCCGAATCACTCAAACCATCTGAACCACCTGAACCACTTGAACCACTTGAGCTACTTGACCCTGCGGAGTTGGACGGAGTTGAAGTTGGCGTTGAGGTATCAGTCGGCGTGGCTTCGACAATCGGTATAACAACATCGGTTGTTGTGCCGATTGAGGCTTCGGCTTTCAGCTGAATCTCCTCTGCTTTGGCTTCGTCGGCAATCAACTTGGCGTCAGCTTCCACGATTATCGTTTGCACCAAAGCGGCAGGCAAAACGGCGGCTTCGGCAATCTTCTCTTGAAGCGCAGGGTCGGCTTTGACAGCCTCGGCGACAAACCCCGGCACAACGTCAACCGCGATTTGTTCTTTCACGATACGCGCGTCGTCGTCGCCCACACCCTCGCCGCTGTGTTCACCCGCGGCACTTTCAATATAAGACGAAGCGACTTCGCCTGCGTTCAGCGTGTCCGTCGCGACTGCGCCTGTTCGTGGGTCGTTGGCAGTCATAGACACCTGCCCCGTGAGCAACGCGGCGACAGTTTGGTTTTCGCCGACCTTCTTCAGCCAACCCGCTGTTCCGCGTATGCCGATGACGAGCGTTGAGGAGCGGACGTTCAGCGTTTCGTCGGCTTCAAGCGGCTTTGCCACATCGAAGAAGAGGTTGCCGCTTTTCAGTATCACCTCAAACTGCTTGCCCGATTTGCGGACCTCGACGGCACTTGACGCGTCAAGCTTGATGGCTTTGCTGTCGTCAAGGCTGATGAACGCATAGCTTTTGGCTCCCGTGGTGACTGTGTAGCCGTTCAGCAGCTTCAGCTTGCTTGTTATCGTGATGTTCTTGCCGCTCGCACTCTTGACGGCAGCGGTTCCTGTGTAGGATTCAAGCCGTATGCTGTTTGCCGCGAAACTGTCGGCCGCAACTGCGGGCAACGCGGGCACGACTATGCCGAGCGCGACGACAAGCGCAAGCAGGCGTGATAAGTATGTTTTGGTTTTCATTTGGGTACCTCTATGTGTTAGACCTATATATTATACTACATTCGTAGGGGATTGTCAATCAGCGGCTCGTGAGTGTTTGGAAAAGCGGGGTTTGTTTACGGACGCTTCGGTCTAACGCGGTTAAGTACGGGTGGCTATCGATATGAAGATGTATTCGGTGGTCAGAGGGAATATAGCCAGTTAAACTCAAAACACTAAAGTGTTTTGAGTTTTCGCCGCGAAGCGGCGGCGCGGCTTTGCCGCGCACTGGCGTATCAGGACGGTTAAATCCGCGCCGTAGGCGCGGCA
>JAISLD010000040.1 GCA_031260665.1 Oscillospiraceae bacterium
AGTGCCAATGCCGCGAAGCGGCGTGTTACGCTTGTGTGCGGATTAACTCGGCGGCGTAGCCGCGACCGCCGCGAAGCGGCGGAGGTTAAACTAAAAGTTTAACCGGTTAAGGAGTATATGACAAAGATTTTCGATACGCACACTCACTATGACGACGACTCTTACGATGTTGACCGCGATGTTCTGCTTGACGCGTTGCTGAAAGAACACATCGGCGGGTTTATCGCAATCGGGTGTTCTGTTGAACGCAGCAGATTAGCTGTGGAACTCGCGGGCAAATACGACAGCGCTTACGCGGCTGTGGGTATTCACCCGTCAGACACGGCGGGCTTGCCGACTGATTATCTTGAGATACTTCGTGATATGACGAAGAGCCAAAAGGTCAAGGCTATCGGTGAGATAGGGCTTGACTATCACTATCCCGACACCGACAAGCCGCTTCAGCAGAAAGTTTTCCGTGAACAAATCGCATTAGCTAAAGAACTCGGCTTGCCTGTGATTGTTCACTCGCGTGACGCCTATGACGACACGCTGAGCATTATCAAGGACACTTTGCTGACGAACGCCGTGGTCCACTGCTTCTCCGAGAACGCCGAACGCGCGCGTGAGATTTCGGCGCTTGGGCTATACGTCAGCTTCACGGGGGTTGTGACGTTCAAGAACGGCAAGACGGCGCGTGAGGCGCTTGCCGCTGTGCCAAACGAGCGGCTTATGCTTGAAACCGACTGCCCTTATCTCGCCCCCGAACCGTTTAGAGGCAAACGGTGCGACAGCTCAATGCTTGACCGCGTGGTGAACGCGGCGGCAATCGCGAGAAACGTCACGCCGGAAGAAATCGTCCGTGTTTCAAACGAGAACGCGGCAAGGTTCTTTCGTATCAGTATAGATTAACAGGATAGATTAAAGAAGAGATATGTCAAAAACAAAACAAACCTATGGCGACCACAGCCTAAAAGCCCTCAAGGGACCCGACAGGGTGAGGAAACGCCCCGCTGTTATCTTCGGTTCAGACGGAATTGAGGGGTGCAGTCACTCCGTGTTTGAAATCCTGTCGAACTCGATTGACGAGGCGCGCGAGGGATACGGCGGCGTTATCACCGTCACGAAGTATCTCGACGGCTCGTATGAAGTGACAGACGCAGGTCGCGGCATACCGATTGACTACAACAAGAACGAGGATAAGTACAACTGGGAACTCGCGTTCTGCACGTTATACGCGGGCGGCAAGTATGACAACAACAGCGGAGATAACTACTCGTTTGCTCTCGGACTGAACGGGCTGGGGCTTTGTGCCACGCAGTTTGCCGCTGAATATATGGACGTGGAGAGCGACAACGGCGTGTCGCATTATTCGCTTCGCTTTGAAAAAGGTTTCAATGTCACGAACGAGCTTTCGGGTCAAGGGTTTGTCAAGAAGAAAACGGCAGGCAAGACAGGCACGCTGATTCGTTGGAAACCCGACCTTGAAGTCTTTACCGAAACCGATATCGACCGAAGTTACTTTGACGAGGTGCTTAAATACCAAGCGGTGGTGAACGATGGGCTGAAGTTTCGGTTTCGTGTGGAAAACGAAACGGGGTTTGACGAAACCGTCTACTGCTATGAGGGCGGCATTGACGACTATGTGAAAGAGTTGTCGGGCGACAACACGCTGACTCTGCCGCAAGCGTACTCGGCGGAGCGAAGCGGGCGTGACCGCGAGGATAAAGACGACTACAAGGTGAAGCTGCGCGTTGCGTTCGTGTTCACCAACAAGGCGAAAGGCGTGCTGCATTTTCACAACTCATCGTGGCTGGAACACGGCGGCAGCCCCGACAAAGCAATGCGTTCGGCGTTTGTCGCACAGATTGACAGCTATGTAAAGCAGGCAAACAAGTACAACAAGGGCGAAAGCAAGGTGACGTTCGCCGATATCGAGGAGAGCTTGCTGTTTATCTCGTCAAACTTCTCAACACAAACAAGCTATGAAAACCAGACCAAGAAAGCGGTGTCAAACAGGTTTATATACGAAGCGATGAACGAGTGGCTTCGCCATATGCTGGAAGTCTATTTCATCGAGAACCGCGACGAAGCGAACAAGATATGCGAACAGATTCTCATCAACAAACGCTCTCGTGAGAACGCCGAGAAAACCCGACTTAACCTCAAGAAAAAACTCGCGGGCACGATTGATATGGCAAACCGAGTGCAAAAGTTCGTCGATTGCCGCACCAAAGACGTGTCAAGGCGTGAAGTCTACATCGTGGAGGGCGACTCGGCACTCGGCGCGGTGAAACTTGCGCGTGACGCGGAGTTTCAGGCGGTTATCCCCGTGAGAGGCAAGATACTGAACTGCCTAAAGTCGGGTTACGACAAGATATTCAAGAGCGAGATAATCACCGACTTGCTTAAAGTCCTCGGTTGCGGCGTTGAAGTGAACGTGAAGCAGAACAAAGAGCTTTCGACCTTCAATCTTGACAATCTCCGTTGGAGCAAGGTTATTATATGCACCGATGCCGACGTTGACGGCTTTCAAATCCGCACGCTTATACTTACAATGCTCTACAGGCTCACACCGACGCTGATAAGCGAGGGATTTGTTTATATCGCGGAGTCGCCGCTTTATGAGATAACTTGTGGAAACGACACCTACTTCGCCTACACCGAAGCCGAAAAGTCGAGGATATCAGAGAAAATCGGCGGCAAGAAGTACACGCTTCAACGCTCAAAGGGTCTTGGTGAAAACGAACCCGATATGATGTCACTGACGACGATGAACCCCGCGACACGGCGACTGATTAAGGTTATGCCGTCAGACGCTGAGGACACGTCTAATATGTTTGACATTCTGCTTGGCGACGACCTGCAAGGGCGCAAGGCGTTTATATCGGAATTTGGCGGCAGATATCTTGATTTGACTGATGTTTCATAAAGGAGAGTGGCAAATATGGCGGCAAAACTGATTGACGGAAAGGCGATTTCCGCAAAAGTGAAAGAAGAAGTGCGTGATGAGATAAAGCAAGGCAACCTGAAGATAGGACTCGCGGTAATCATAGTCGGCGACGACGGAGCAAGCCGCATTTATGTCAACAACAAGAAGAAAGCCTGCGAGTTTTGCGGTATCAACTCGTTTGAATACGCGCTTCCCGAACACACAAGCGAAGCGGAGCTTATCTCACTGATAGACAAGCTGAACAATGACGCGGCAGTGAACGGCATACTTGTGCAGCAACCGCTGCCTAAGCATATCAATCAAAGCGTAGTCAACGCGGCGATTTCACCGAACAAAGATGTTGACGCGTTTCACTCCGAGAACGTCGGGCATATAGTCGGCGGCGACTTCAAGTTCCTGCCGTGTACGCCCGCAGGTGTTATGCGAATGTTAGAGGCGGAGAACATAGATGTTTGCGGCAAAGAATGTGTCGTCATTGGGCGCAGCGACATTGTCGGCAAGCCGATGGCGCTTCTTCTGCTGCACAAGCACGCGACTGTTATGATATGTCACAGCAGGACAAAAAATCTCGCGGAAGTGACGGCGCGTGCCGATGTGTTGGTTAGCGCGGTCGGCAAAGTGGGGCTTGTCACCGCCGATATGGTGAAGCCCGGTGCTGTCGTGATTGACGTGGGAATGAATCGCGATGAGGACGGCAAACTCTGTGGGGACGTTGCGTTTGACGAGGTGAAAGAAGTCGCTTCGCTCATTACGCCCGTACCCGGTGGCGTGGGACCGATGACAATCGCAATGCTGATGAAAAACGTGTTGACAGCGAAGAAACTTGAACAAAAGTAGGTAGACCGGTGAACAACAAACGACACCAAAACGACCGCAGACGATTCTTGATAAACGGGCTGATATTAGCGGGGCTGCTTTTGTTTTTATGCGTTCGTTTCACGATTGATAAGAGTTGGGGGGGCGGTCCTGCCGTGATAGTCGGGATACTTGCGCTGACCTCGGCGTTTCAGTTTCTGCTTTATAAAAAGCTGTGATGTGATATAGCCGGTTAAATTAAAAACGCATTAGCGTTTTTAATTTAACCTACTATAATAAAACGCCGCCCTTTCAAGTGAAAGGGCGGCGTTGTTTTGATGTTAAGTGGGAGGTGCAGCAGGTATATCGCCGTGTATGGTGGCTACGTCTGCCTGAGATGTTGGAATGGAGAACGTGATAGTGACGGGCGGGCTTTCATAGTTCAAATTTGCGCCGTCCTTGACAATCACCGCTCCCCCCGACAGCGTCAAATTCACCGCAGGAGCAACCCCGGCGCCTGAACTGCCGACAGGAACACCCGGTCCGAATGAAATCTTAATCGCGTCATGACCATTGGAGGCGGACTTCACGACTGTTGCGGTGGCAAGGTTTGTCACACTGCCGCTGTCCTCCAAGTGAACTGTGCCGACAGATATCTTGGACAGATTGACAGCGGGTGTTGCGCCGAGGTTCTCGTTGAAGTAGACATAGAAATAGTTGTCGTGGCTGACGGTACTCCAGATGAGGTCTGCGGGTGGGCTGGGAAGCGACAGCGGAGTGGCGTATATCAGCGTCATCTGACCTTGCGGCAGTTTTGACACGCCGTCCACCTTGAACGCACCTGTCTTTGATATGTCAATCAAGAACGTCTTTGTCGCGGCGGTGAACGCCGTGGTTGCGCCGACACGCATCTTGAAACTTATGTCTGTGCCGTTGTCGCCGAACTTCCATGCGGGAACGCCCGTTTTCCACGCATGCTTTGTCGCGTCTTTGTTGCTTGTGTCGAAATATTCAAGCGGGGGAGAACCTGCCGCCGCTTTGATTTTGTTGTCTTTCAGTGTGATGTAATGTTCAAAGCTGTCCGTATAGATATTGTCAGGAGGAAGAATAGGCAGGAACGTGGCTGCGCTCGCTCCTTGCGCCGTAGTCGGTGCGGTGCGGACGTAAATGCCGCGAATATACTGAATATCCGTGATGTTGAGGTTCACGTCGGTTCCGCTTGACAGCGATGTTGACGAGGAAGAAAGAGGGATTGACTTCAGCGACTTGCCCGCGCTGTCTACCCACTCGGACATAGGTTTGAACTTGCCGTCAGCACTGTAACCGCTGCCTATCCAGTTGTTGCCGTCTAAGCTAAGCTCCAAGCCGTCTTTCCACGCAATCGCGGCAAACTGGTTCAGATACTGCAGCTTATCGTAAGTCACCTTGACGGTTGGGGCTTTGGGTGCGGCTTTGATTTTGAGGACAGCGGGCTTAGGCGCGGGCTTGAACGGCGCGGCTTGCGTGCCTGCACCCGACGGGATAACGCGGATATTGAGGTCAACCGCCCCTGCTTGAACATAGACGACAGGTGTGTTGCCGCCCACTACGCCGATATACCTTGAGTAGTCGCCGAATGTGGACCATTTGTCTTTATGTTCGCTTGCCGCCTGCACCTCAAGGTTGGCGGCGCTGCCGAGAGTGAGGATTGACACGGCGCTCGAACCGCCGCTGTTCAGCTTGAACGCGCCGTAACCGACACCCGATGTTTCGGTTGCGGGGAGTGTTGTGAACTTGGGCGCGTTCTCGCGTTTGCTTATGTAAACGCTGTATGAATCAAGCTCCGCCGCGGGGATAGCGTACTTTACGCTTTTGGTCAGCTTGATATCTTTTGACAAGTCGATAACAGACGACACGAACTGAAGCGTCATATCCTTGCCGCCGATAATCTTGCTTAAGTCAAACGTGTAGCTGTTGCCCGCGCCGAACTTGTTTTTGTCGAGCGAGATGTCCACCCACTTGCCGAGTGTCGTCCCTGCGTTGGCACGATAAAAATAGTGCGGTGCGATTTGGTTACCCGTTGCTTTAAGTAAGGTGTAGCTGGTTTCAGTCCCGACAGCAAAGCCTGCCGCCGCCGCTTGACCTATGTAAGCGGTGATTGTGGCGGTGGGCACGGGGGTCGCCGCTAAAGCAGGGTTGCCGTTTGGTGAACGAAAACTCTCTGACGAGATGTTGAAATAATTCTTCAGTGCGGTGACGTCGGTCGAGCCTGTGCCGGGTGCTTCGGGTTCGGCAGCGGCGAACGTGATGATTGCCGAACTGACGACGACAGCCGCCGCTGTTGCGAGTGCCAACAGCCGCTTCTTCATTGTTGTGTTCATTTTATCCCCTTTATCCTCAATCATATTGAAAAACTGTAACTTTCGTGTAACCGAGTTGATTATACGAAACCTATTATCAGTACATTATATCATAGAATCTGGTGAATGTCAACTTAAATGTTTATACTGACAGTTAATATAGTTGAAGAAACAACAGGCTGGTTTTGAGTTAATCCGCACACAAGCGTAACACGCCGTTTCGCGGCAGTGGCACTTCGTGCCACACTGAAAACTCAATTGAGTTACGCAGTATATAGCCGTTTAACTTACAAAATACAAAGTATTTTTAAGTTGGGGTATCTACGCCCCACGAAGAAATAGCTTGCTGTTTCCCCGATTGATTGACTATAATACCAAATATTTCATTTCATAATTCGCCCCTCACTGCAAAGAATACTTTATGACGGGCGAGAGAGCCTGACTATACTACTGAATTCAGGGAGTAAAATATTTATGAAAAAGCTAATCTTAACCGCGTTGGTTGCGGCGTTCGCATTTGCGGCGACCGGCTGTGAGCCAAACGTGGACGACAACGGCGTCGTCGGTACGACCGAGGACAAGGTGAACCTCACGCCGCGTGACACCGAAAACAATCTCGCGAGTGACAACGACTTGTTCCCGAATGGAAGCGGCGGCAACATTGAAACAAACGCGGGCGATATCACCGACGGCAGAAGCGTGACGGACAGCGAAGCCGTGAATGAAAGCGAAACGCCGTTTGACACAGAGAACGGTATGACTTCCGACACCGATGAGGCGACCGAAACAGGACTGGCGGCGAGGGGGGCTTCCCCCGCCGCCGTTTTAGTTAGTTTAAGTGAGAAAGAAACCAACTCAGCCGGAGTGATGTCGGAAAAGAAAATCGGCTGGGGACTCGGCAAAGACCGCGACTGTCAAAACACTCCGATTGACGCGACAGCGGCGCAGGAGAAATACGGCGGGTTGTCCGCGTATTTCGTTGGTACTGACGCGACAAAAGTCTATCTCACGTTTGATGAGGGATACGAGAACGGTTACACAGCGGATATTCTCGACACATTGAAAGAAAAAGGCGTCAAAGCGACGTTCTTCATCACGGGCGACTACGCCAAAAAAGAAACCGAGTTGGTCAAACGAATGATTGCCGAGGGTCACGCGGTGGGGAACCACACGATGAATCACCCGTCAACGCCTGACTTGCCCGAAGGAAAGGTCCGTGAAGAAGTGGCGGGTCTGCACGAGTATGTCAAGGCAAACTATGGCTATGAGATGACACAGTTTCGCTTTCCTATGGGCGAGTTCTCCGAACGCGACTTGGCGGCGGTGAAGTCGCTTGGATATAAGTCGGTGTTCTGGACGTTCGCCTACAAGGACTGGGAACGTGGCGCGCAACCCGACAAGGCGCAGTCGCTTGATAAGATAAAGTCGTCGCTTTGCCCCGGTGAAATTGTGCTGCTTCACGCCGTTTCGTCAACAAACGCGCAGATTTTGCCGACACTGATTGACTATTGGCGTGACGCGGGTTATCAGATAGGCACACTTTAAGCAGCAAGCAGCGAAATAGACCTCCTATGGGGGCCTATTTCTTCTTTACCGCTGTCATAAAGCCGTCAAGTGCGTACGAACAGAGGTCGCCGCCGATAACGTCGCCGTTGTAGACCAGCACTGTGGCGAACACGTCTCCGTTGTAGGAATAGTTCGTCACCTTATATGTATAGCTCGTCACTTCTTTGCTCTTGTATCGTGACAAATCAAAGCCCTGCTTCTTCTGCAAATCGTTGTACTGCTGATACGCGGCGCTGAAAGAGGGTGGTATCTTGACGGTTTTGATTTCAGTCGGGGGGAGTTCCACCCCCCACCCTTGTGCCGCCAAGAAACCCGGCACGTCAAGCGGCGCGCTGTCGCTTGACAACGCCCTCACACCGACAATCGCGGCGATAACAACAGCCACTGCCGCCGCACCGATAAGAGCGAGCCGAAGCGTGTTTCTTCCGCGTCGTGGCGCGGTTCTTCCGCTTTTCTTCTTGTGGAACACCATAGTTTACCTCATATGATTGTGGAATGTATTACCGCAAAAGCAGTAAATCTGCACAAAACTTTCGCTCATATGTTGACAAGATTGACAAACTTTTGCCGCAAATCTTCGTTTGCAGTTGTTTTCAACGATTGTTTGTGCAAATAGCACAATTTGAATCCCGTTTAACCTCGATATTTTTGTGTATGTTAGCAAAATGTACAAACAGAGCGGCATAACTTTGGGTAAAATCCTACTTCCCAAAAAAGCTTGCAGATGTTATAATATATGCAGTTGTTTACTCAACATAATTCACATTGGAGGAATTTTTATGGCAAGTCTATCGGCAAAGGGCATCTACAAAAAGTATCCGGGCGGAGTAACCGCAGTTACCGACTTCACGATGAACATTAAGGACAAAGAGTTTATTATCCTCGTCGGTCCGTCAGGTTGTGGAAAATCCACCACACTTCGTATGATTGCCGGTCTTGAGGAAATCTCCGAAGGTGAACTTTATATCGGCGACCGCCTCGTGAACGACGTTGCCCCGAAAGACCGCGATATCGCGATGGTGTTCCAGAACTACGCGCTCTATCCTCACATGACCGTGTTCGAGAACATGGCGTTCGGCTTGAAGCTCCGCAAGGTGCCGAAAGACGAAATCCAGAAGCTCGTTGAAGAAGCGGCTCGTATCCTCGACATCACTCACCTCCTTGAAAGAAAACCGAAGGCGCTTTCAGGCGGACAAAGACAACGTGTGGCTCTCGGCCGTGCGATTGTCCGTGACCCGCAAGTCTTTCTCCTTGACGAGCCGCTGTCGAACCTCGACGCGAAACTTCGCGCTCAAATGAGGACAGAGCTTGCCAAGCTCCACAAACGCCTCGGCACCACGTTCATCTACGTAACACACGACCAAATCGAGGCTATGACGATGGGCGACCGTATCGTCGTAATGAAAGACGGTTACGTTCAGCAAATCGATTCGCCTATCAACCTCTACACCTCCCCGAAGAACAAGTTTGTTGCGGGCTTTATCGGTTCGCCGCAGATGAACTTCATCTCCGCTCGCGTTATCAAGAACGGCGGCAAGTATCTCGTGGAGTTTGGCTCACCCGACACCAAACAGGCAAAGGGCAGAAAGTTCTACGTTGAAATCCCCGACAACAAAGTGAACGACAAGCTCGAGAGATACGTTGACCACAAAGACGTTTCCTTCGGTATTCGCCCCGAACATATGTACAACGATGAGGAGTACATCTCGAAGGCGACCACAGGCGTGGTTGAAGCAGGCGTGGAAGTTACGGAAATGATGGGCGCGGAGATTTATCTCTACCTCACATGCGAGGGCACGCCGATTATCTCGCGTGTCAGCTCCACCTCCACCGCACGTCCCGGTGACACAATCAAGCTTGCAATTGACCCGCAGCACATTCACCTGTTCGACAACGACACAGAAGAAAGTATTCTTCTTAACTAATCGGAACAGCCATAGCCATCGCCCCTGCCTTATCGGTGGGGGCGTTGCTTGGTTTTGCGCCAATAAGTGAATAAACAGTGTTTTCTCCCCGCAGAGGTGCGGAAGAGAACACTAAACGGTTACTTAATCAATGGCTTCTGAGTATAAAAATATAACTTTTTTCGCCAAAGTGATAAACTTTACGGCAAGTCCGTCGTATAATATACTTGTAGGCGTAATGCCTTGTGTATGGTTTAACAACTGTTGATTGACGAACTGTTTAGTGTTCTCGCCTCCACGGGTGGTGAGAGAACACGGGTACTTATTGGTTAATCAGCGTTTACTGAACAACCTTGCGTAAAGGAAACCGAATATATGACGAACGATTTTCCGAGAATATTGTCGCTTTTAAGAAAAGAGAGTAACCTTTCGCAGAAACAAGTCGCGATAGATTTAGGCGTGGCGCAAGCCTTGCTGTCACACTACGAGAAAGGCAAACGTGAGTGTGGACTTGATTTTCTTGTCAAAGCGGCCGATTATTACCGAGTGTCCACCGACTATATGCTGGGGCGTTCGCCTGTGCCCGGTGGCGCGGTGATAAGCGAGAGCGATATCTCAACGCCCGACTTCGCTGAGGAGGGCACACCGGCGGCTGCACTCTCCGCTTTGCCGAAGAAAGTTATCATTGGCGCGATAGAGATTATATACTCGCAGCTCTGCAAAATCGGCAACACCAATTTGATATACTCGGTGTCGCAGATGTTGTCGCTCGGCATATACCGCGTGTTTAGGCTTCTCTATATGTGCAATCTTGACAATGACCCGAACCTGTTTTCAATTGACGGCGAGGTTTGCCAGCCACTCGCAAGCACAGCCGCGACGCTTCACGAGTGCCACGCCGCCGAGTCGGTTCGTGATGTGCAAAGAGGCGCGGACAAGCCGCCGCTGCTGACGACGTTCTACTTGGAGAGGGAATACAAGAACTACGCGTTGTTGTTTTTGAACCTTATAAAGAACTGCGAGAACGAGATGAAGAAGCTGAAAGATATTAAATAGCACAAAGTGGCAGCAAAACACGCCGCAACTTTTCGTTAAGTTGCGGCGTGTTTTGTTCAGCAGGGTCGACACTATAGCCGGTTAAACTTTTGAAACCTTTGCAACTTTTCACGAACTCACGCTGTGTTACAGTAGCGAGCGCTCGGTGCCCGAGAGGCAATAAGTTAACAGGCGATGTATCCTAATTACTTGACAGACGGCGCATATCGTGGTATAATCAAAGCGTATATGGGTGTTTCACCATACAAAAGGAGAATAAAATGAAGAAACTGAAAAGACTCTTGGCACTACTTATGTCGGCGGCTATCTTCGGCGGGTTGCTTCCCGGCGCGACAATCACATCGTCAGCAGCAGTAACGCTTGAGGACACAATCTTGGCGGGAATGGCAAACTTCGCGACTGAAATCGATGTTACGCCGTTTGTTTCCGCGTCTGACAAAGCGGCAGGGTATCCCGCGCTCATAACGGCGTTCCGTAACGCTCTCTACGACCACCCCGAATTATATTGGTACGATTGGTTCAAGTCAGGTAAAGACGCGGCAGGCAAGAACGCGTTTATCGGCACCAGCAGCACAGATAAATCAAAAGTATATCTGATGAATCTGAAGTACACTTTCTCCAAGGCAACCTTACCCGCGGCGCAAGCCAAATTTGACGCGGCAGTGAAAACCGCGCTTGCAGGTATCGGTTCTGACTGGACTGAAGTTGAGAAAGTGCTTTATATCCACGACTACATTATCCAAAACGCCGCTTACTTTCAAGCGATGACCGACTACGAAACCTCGTATGACCCCCTCGTTAACGGACTGGCTATGTGCCAAAGCTACGCGCTCACCACAAAGCTGCTTCTCGACAAAGTCGGCATACCGAGCCTTGTTATCTATACACCGAACGCAAGCCACTCGTGGAACTACGTCAAAATCGGCAGCAACTGGTTCCACCTTGACGTTGACGTTGACGACACGGTTATCTCAACAGGCGGCGACAAACCCGTGTGGCACGACCAGTACGGTCGAGTTCTCCACAACTGGGTTCTCACCTCTGACACCAAAGCAAGAACCAACGCAACTAAGCACAACGGCTGGGTTCTCCGCACCTTCACCTACGCGGGCACCAAATACACACCCGTTGCCGCTTCAAAAACCACTTATGACAAATACCCGTGGGTCAACTCCACCTCCGCTATGGTGAAACTCGGCGACTATTGGTATTACACCGATATGCAGGAAGAAACCTACGCGAAGGGTTACACCGGCACGAAGTATCAGGTTTATCTCAAACGCTTCAGCTTCGACACCAAGAAAACCGCGACTGTCCGTAAACTGACGGCTGTTTGGTACAAGAACGCCGCAAAGACCACGCTTTACACCGACAAAGTGTTTGTCAGCCTCGGTGTGTACAACGGCTATCTCTACTACAACCTGCAAGATAAGATAGTTCGCTACAAACCTGCGGTTCAGTCGGCGGACGGAAAAGCAAAGTCGTCTACCTCGACGGTATCAAAGGTTGTGCCGAGTAGCGCACAATATGTCTACGGCTTCACTATCAACCAGAACACAGGCAAGATGACCTACATCATCAAGTCAAGCACCACGTCTGCTTCCAAGAAGTGGTCAAAGACACTGTAATCAGCACAGCGTAAGCATATAAAGAAAAGAACGCCTTCTGTGGGGGCGTTCTTTTTGTATTATACTGCGTAACCGCATAAAAACTCATCGAGTTTTTATGTGCGGCACGAAGTGCCAACGCCGCGAAGCGGCAGAGGTTAAACTGAAAGTTTAACCGGCTATAATCAGCTTGTCGCGTTAACTTATTGCCTTCAACCGAGTTGGTCGGGCGCCGACGTGCTTTTCCAACCCTTGACCACCGATACTTTCTCCACACCAAGCCGCTTAAGCACTTCAACTTCTTCTTTGCCGAACATCTCGCCCGGCATAACCAGCGGCACACCGGGAGGACACGGCGCGGTGATTCCGCCGCAGATTCCGCCTATCGCGTTCGCGGTTTCAAGGTAGCGCGTGTCGCTGTAGAGAGCGGCGTGGGGCGACATGGCAACCTTGGGCCGAAGCAGAGGGAAGTCCTCCTCGTCAAGGGGCAACTTGCGTGGGATTGTTCGTATAATCTCGAGTATCGGCGCGGTGTCCTCGGCTGTCGTCGTGACCGAGAACAGCAGAACAACACGGTCAAAGTCGGTGTACTCGCACTCCGCGCCCTCGTTTCGCATTGCTTCGGCAAAGCTGAACCCCGTGTAACCGAAACGCTTGGTGTTAAGCGTCAAATGAAGCGGGTCGTCGTAGAAACAGTCAATCCCAAGGTTCTCGATGTGCTGACGAAGCCTTGCGATAGCCGCGAACGCCTCTTCCGCCTTGCCCTTGCCTCTTGATATGAAGTCGCCGCATTTGTCCAAACTGTCAAGGACAGCGTAGGATGGGCTTGTGGAAGCGAACAACGCGTAGTGCGACTTAAGCCGCGTGTAATCAGCGGGGTTCTTGAGGTGAAGATACGCCGCTCCTGTAAGTGCGGGCATTGTTTTGTGAACGCCGTCACAGCAAAACCGCGCCCCCTGCTTTATTGGGTGCGTGTTTGTGAACACGAGGTGCGCGCCGTGGGCATTGTCGGCGAGAATCGGAAGGTCGGTGCGGAGTTGTCGCGGGTCGAATCTGCCGCCGAAGTAGTCCACCGTGGTGACAAAGACAGCCTGCGAGTGACGCGGTATCTTTGCGGCACCGAGTTTCGCTGACATAAACTCAGTCGGATAAAGCCAGTCAATCTCAAGGTCGAGGAGAGCCGCCGCCGTGATAAGCGAACGATGTGAGTATCTCCCCGCGGCGATACGTTTGCCGCCGGCTTTCTTGAACGCCGAGAGCATTGCATAGACGCACGGGGTTGAGCCGCAAGCGGAAAACAAGGTCGCCCCCGCGCCGAACAGCCTTGCCGCCGCTCGTTCGCTTTCAAGGATAACGCCACTTGGCGACAGCAGGTTGTCGGCACCGTCAACCTCGGTAATATCCGAACTAAGCAAAGCCCCTTTGTGACCCGGCGTGTGCAAACGTAGGTGAGGGGGCTTTGCCGCATATTGTGAGATAAACCGAGATAAACTGCCCATAATTCTGTCTAATCTAAATAGGTAGAAAGGCTAAGAACCCGTCAGCGTCGGGCTTCAGCTCACACCGCGAAAGATGTCGCTCAATGATAATGGTCGCGGTGCCCGCGTGGACCTGAACGCCGGGGTATATGTCCTTACGGACAATGATGCTTGCCGAGAACTCTTGGTTAAGCTGAGCGTTAAGCTCTACAATCTTCTTTTGGCACTCTTTCTTCTCGCGTTCAAGGGTAAAGCGAGAGCGAATTGACGACGACAGCATTGCTTCACGGTCGGGTGAGAGCTTGCCGTACTTCTTTTTGTGTTCCTGAAGAAGCTCCGATATCTGATTCAGCTTGAACAGCTGACCTTGTATCTCGTTGATGTGGTTTTCTTCCGCCGCGATTTCTTCTGAAAGAACACCCGCGTTGCCTGCAGTGAGCCGAGTCGGCACGTTGTTGTCGTTGCCCACGATGTTGACTTCAAAGCCGTTGACAGCGGTCAGCTTGCCGCCCAGCAGTATGCCTTTGCCAGCTGTCGAGAGAATCTGACTCGAGCAAACGATGTTGCAGAACACAAACGACTGTGAAATGACGTTTCCGGTTGCTTTTATGGTTGCGCCTTCGCAGAAGTTCGCCCTAAACTCACCTTTCACGGTGATGTTTGAGTTGACGCAGCCAACGTTGATAACGATGTTCTCACCTGCCTCAAGCGTTGCGCCAAAACAGCCGCCGTTCACCGATATGTTTTTCTTTGACTTGACGACGAAGCCCTCGCTGACGTTGCCCTTTACGGTTACGTCGCCGATAAAGTCGATGTTTCCCGTGGTGAGGTTGACGTCTGTTTTGACGACGAGGGTGTCCTCCACGTTGAAGTGGTCGCGGTCCCACGACAGGTTGCCATCGTAAATCGCTTTCAGTTCGGCTTCGTCCTCGGTCAACATCACGCCCTTGCCGACTTGATACTTCGCTTTGTTGCCCGGTTTTGCGGCGGTGGTCACACCTTGCACGCTCATTCCGTTTGTTCCGTTTGTCGGTGGGGTAATCTTCGCGATGACCGTGCCCTCTAAGATATTGCGCACCAAACCAAGGTTCCGAAAGTCAACCTCTCCGCGTTCGTTCTTCATTGGTTTCAGCTCGCTTGTCGGTTCAAAGAGATATTCAATCGCGCCGTCGACGCCGTTGTCGCAGGAACTGCCCTTTGCGATACAGAGCTTGCGGTTGTACATCTTTTCGTTGAACATCTGAGCTATCAAGTCGTCGTCCAACCCGAATTTAACCCCGTTTGCATTGAGGGCGTTGGTTATCATATCCTTGGTGAGTTCTTTGCCTTCCAACTGCGGCGCCGTGAGAAATAAATACGCACGCATTTTGTCTTCAGACACTTCTACCCTTGCTTCCGCGTCAACAGGGGTCAGCACTGCCGCCATAACATCACACCTTTCGGGAAACCCGTTTAGTTTAATAGTTTATAGTAAGTCTTTATATTACAAGTCCAATGTCAACAATTTAAGGAACATACCGAAGGTCATACCCCTCGGGGCACAGGCGGGCAACTGGAACGACTCAGTCGACGCCCTTGCCGCCCCCGCAGGGGCGGAACCCCCGTGAAACATATTGTTTAAGTTGTTGTCGTTGATTACAAACCTTAGTTCGACAAATATACTTCTATATCATATCATATCGGCGAAAAAAAGTCTATACTTAACTATAGTTTTGAAAAATATTTTTGTGTGAGCAACAAAAATCTGTCACGCATATTGACAAACGGTTTTTATCGTGATATACTGAATGTGTAACATAAGTGAAGTTGCATTTAAGTTACATTTACCGGGAATAAAACAAAAGGAAAGGAGAATTTATGGTACCAAACAGCATAGCGTTACAGTCTATGCAGTCGGTCGTGCTTACGGATTCATCAGCAGCGGCACTCGATACCTCACAAAACGCCGAGTTTGCGAACGCGCTGAGTGAAGCGGTCGGTGTTCTCGTGCCGACAGACACGGCAAACACGGCGAGCGTGACAGTCGAGGCGGACACAGGCGCGGTGATTCAAACTGAAACGAACGAACCGCAAACACCGACCTTGACCCCCGAAACCGCCGAGTTTATCGCGAATGTGGCGGCGAACATCACGCTTGACGCCGAGGACCCACAGGTAGCCGAAGCGTTCAACGAGGAATTGCGGGCTTACATCGAGAAGAACGCACCCGATGAACAGAAGCCGACGTTCGAGGCAATGGCCGAGGCACTTGGGCAAATCATCACGGCGCAAAACTATGACACAGCGAAAGAACCGGTCGAGCCAATCGACAGCGGAGGTCAAACAGAAGCGATACCAACCACAGCAACAGCATTACCGAGCGAGGCAACGACTTTGCCAAGCGAACCCGAAAATCAGGACACCGTATTGACGAACTACGGTGAGGAGGAACAGGGCGGTAATCAAGGCGTGGCGACACAGCAGACGAAACAATCGGAGTCGGTCGTTATACCGACGATGAAGCAAAACGAACCTTTGCAATCTGCTGAACCCACGCCGCAACCCGACTTGTCGGCTTTGGCTTTGGAACATTTGCCTGCTGATAACACGCAAGCAGAATCTTTGCCGCAAGTTGCACGGGAAACCACCACACCAACCTCTTCACAAGAAAACGTAGTTCAAGATACGGCTTCGTTTTTTGTCCCCGACTCATCTGCCGCAAACGTGAGCGACACCGGCGCGGCTGCACAGCAACAAGCGACGCAAACAGTCGCCGTTACACCGAAGAATCTCGCTGAAGCGGCGGCGATTCAACCGAAGAACGCCGTTTATGTCCGTGTAACCACCGTTACGGTGACGTACGCGGCGCAAGAAGTATATGAGCAGTTTGCCGATTACTTGCAGTCCGATAAGGGTATTCAGCAGATGAACAGGATTCAGCGGACTGAACTTATTCAGTTTCAGTCGGTCGTGTTTATCAAGCCGAACACGCTTGGCGCAAGTGACAGCACCGCACAGGCACTCCCGCCCGACCTTGCCGAGGTGCTGACGGCGCTTTACGGTGAAGAAACAGCGGCGAATATACAGAATCTCATCACGGGAACAGGCAAACAAGCGGCTCAGCCGACTACACCTTTGCCGCAAACACCAACAGCAGAGCTTTCAGCCCCAACAACCCCAGCCGAAACAGCCGCCCCAACGACAGCGCAGTCTTGCGGCAACATCAATGCCGAAGCAGTGCCTGTTCCGCTGAAAACTGCGGTGGTTCCGCAACCAACAGCGGTTGTGAACGAAACGCTCCCGATTGGACCGCTTGACGTAACGCTTGAAGCGCCGCAGTTCGATATTGACGGCGTGGAAGTAGACGACACACCGTTCAGCGTGGAAGTTGATGAGGCGGAGGAGATAGTCGAGGACGAGTTTGACGTTGACAGCCCTGACTATGACCTCAAGCAGAAAAACATAACCACAACCGACTTGTTTGGTCGGCCGCTGACTGAAGAAGCGACTGACGCGGGCGATGTGTCGGCTGACAAAGCGGCGGCGTTTGACAAAGCGGACGTCGGCAAACAAATCGGCGAGAGCATACAGAAGAACTCGCTTAAACTCCTCGCTTCAGACGACGGCACGACAAAGTATGAAGTGGTGCTGAACCCCGAGTCACTCGGCAAAATCACAATCAAGCTGACCGACAACGCGGGCAAGATAAGCATTGAACTGATTGCCGACGACCCCGAAACACAGTTGCTGCTCCACCACCGCTCTGACGGACTTGAACACGCTATCAGACAGACGGGCATTGACCTTGACGGCTATACGGTGAGTGAACCGCAAAAGAGCGACACTTACGAAGAAGAACGCCGTCAACAACAAGAACAGGCGCGTCAAGAACAAGAAGCAAACGAGCAGCAAGACGAGCAAGCGGACGAAACGCCGTTTTCGGACTTTCTAAGCACCTTGGGAGGTGAGTGATATGGCGACAACAGGGATAATTGACGACAACGGCGTTCTCTCCAACAGTGTTGAGCGAAACCGTGCGCGTTACGCCAAGTATTTCGACGGCAAGAAGAACGGCGAAGTCAATATGGATACGTTTATCCAGCTTCTTGTAGCCGAGATGTCAAGGCAAGACCCGCTTGAACCTACGTCAAACACCGAGTTCGTGTCACAAATGGCGGCGTTCTCGTCGCTTCAGGCGCAACAAGACGCGACAGTCACGCAAAAAGGCACGTATGCCACGTCACTCGTCGGGAAAACCGTCACTGTGGCTATCCCGCTCGGAGCCGACAACGTCACGTCTGTGTCGGGGCTTGTCACCTCAATGCGGCGTAATGGCAGCAGTTACACTGTCACGGTGAACGGCGCGGGTTACGACGTGGACAGCGTAATCGAAGTGCTGCCGGGAAGCAACCCTTATGCCGCAAACTCCGCCGATATCTACGCCGCAACCTCGATGATAGGCAAGACAATCACCGTGGTGGGGGAGAACAACTCGGGGGCAAGCGTTATCGACCGCGGCGTTGTTCAACGTGTGGAGATACAGGGCGGCGTGCCTATGGTGCCAATGGTCGTGGTGAACGACATCGCTTATCCGCTTTCCGCTGTCACGATTATCAACGGAGATGAAGCGGCAAGCACGGAAGCAGGCGATTCAACAGACAACGAAGAATAAGTATAGCCGGTTAAATTCAAAACACTAAAGTGTTTTGAATTTAACCGCACACCGGCGTATCAGGACGGTTAAATCCGCACCAACGGTGCGGCAGCCGCTTTAGCGCTTTTGATTTAACCTACTATACTGCGTAACCACATAAAAACTCACCGAGTTTTTATGTGTGGCACGAAGTGCCAACGCCGCGAAGCGGCGTGTTACGCTTGTGTGCGGATTAACTTGGCGGCGTAGCCGCCAATTGCCGCGAAGCGGCAGAGGTTAAACTGAAAGTTTAACCGGTTAAGGAGTATATAACAGCGACAATCATCAACAAGAAAGGAGGCACTTATGCTGCTTCGCGATTATCTATTGCTGCAAAACAGACCACCCGCAGTCGGCGCAGGTATCACAGCCGCAGGAGTTTCGCAGCCGAATGAGCCGACCAACGAGAACGGCAACACATTCGGCGACGAACTCGCGGCGAAACTGTCCGAAGGGCGCGGCGTTGCGTTCAGCGGTCACGCACTAAAGCGTATCGACAGCAGGGGCATTGACATTGATTCAGGCGAGAAACTCGAACGGCTGAACAAAGGCGTGGAGCTCGCCGCCGAGAAAGGCAGCTCTGACGCGCTCGTGCTGGTTGACAACACCGCGTTCATCGTCAGCGTGCGCAACAACAAAGTTATCACAACACTTGACAGCAACGACCTAAAGGGCAACGTATTCACAAATATCGACTCCGCGGTGATTATCTGACGGGGAAGAATCAAGAGGCTAAGGCACAGCAAACAGATAAAAAACCACAGCAAACAAACAACCTACCCGGCAGTATCGGACTTTCGGCACGGCGACAGACCGTGAGCGAAAGAGATTGACCGCCCCGAATGACTTGACGGGCGGCAAAGCCGGGCGAACATTCTTTTTCTGTGTATAAACTATACACAGCACATTGAAAGGAACTATCGCCTTATGATGAAATCGCTTTATTCCGGCGTATCCGGACTGAAAGTTCACAACCAAAGAATGGACGTAATAGGCAACAACATTGCCAACGTCAACACCACGGCGTTCAAGGCAAGCACCGTTACGTTCAAAGATATCTTCTATCAAACAAAGACCTACGCTTCGTCAGGTACCATAACAAGCGGCGGCACCAACCCGAAGCAAGTCGGTTATGGCGCGTCACTCGGCACAATCAACCAAGTTATGACTCAGTCGGGCTTTACAAACAGCGACTCGGTTTATGACATGGCGCTGTCAGGCGACGGCTTCTTCCAAGTAGCCGACCAAGCGGGCAAGATTTATTACTCAAGAAACGGCGTGTTCAATGTTGACGACTTCGGCAACCTCGTTGACCCAAGCGGCAACATCGTTCTCGGTATCAACGGCGACCCGACAGGCAAAGCGGCAGGCAGCCAGCCTATCAACCTGTTCGTTCCCGCGGTAACCAACAACAAGGCAAGCGCAACCAAAGCATACAAGGGAGCGGAAGTTGAGTTTTCGGCGGCAGGCTATGGACCGAACGGCAACCTCGGCATAACTTTCGTGCAAAGCGACTCGCCGTTTGCGACACTCAGCGGCTCAAGCCTCACGGTTATGCTTGACCTCACGCAGGATTTTGGCGACGCGCGCACCTTTGAGGACGCGGTGAACTCGGCGATAGCGGCAGGCGGCGTCAACCTCGCGGAAGAAGTTATACCTCTCTCTATCAAGATTGACGGCTTGCCCGACGACACATCGGCGAAAACCGCCAAGAATGTAATGGAATTCTCGCTTTATACAAAAGGCACGGCAATCGGCATTGACAACACCGACACGTCGGCAATGGCGGGCATTGACGCGATGAAAGCGTACTTCAAGTTTGAAACCCAAACAGCGGGTGCGTTCGGCAATGCGTATGAGATTGACATGAAGGTGTCAAGCACCGCGACCGAACCCGCGGCAAAGTGGAGCGGCAATGTGCTGACTCTCACTCTCCCCGGTAAAACCCAGACAAAGCAAGTGGACACTGACGGCGACGGTGTGGGCGACAAGGTTGACGCAAGCGGCAACCCCGTCTTTGAAGAAGTGCTTGTTTATAACGGCAGCACAATGGTGTTGCTCTCTGACTTGAAACTTGCAATCAGAAAAGCCGCTGGTGCCGAGATAAACTCGCTACTCCCAAGCGACATCACCAAGGGAGTTGACGACAAGTACACATCGGTGAGCGACGGCGACCTTGAAACGAACTTCCCGCTTGTCGCTGAATACAACGTAATGGTTGACGAACTCGAGGCACTCAAAGCCGACCCGCTCGGAAGCGGCGAGGATATCCCGTCGCTGAAGCAAGCGGTGTTAGACGCGCAGGCGACACTTGACGCGGCGACACAGGCAGTCAAAGACGGCAACCCGATTGACGAAACCCTTATCGCGGAAGAAATCGCGGCAAAAGACGCGTTGACCGAAGCGCAAAGGCAGCTCGACAAGGCACAGACAGCAATTGACAAAAAGCAAATCCAGCTGAATGAACTTGAGCTTCAGGCAATCTACACAGGCGGCGACCCCCAGAAAATCATAATGGTGAACCTCGCGAACAAAGACGGCGACATCGACCTCTCTCTCTCCGACCCGCCGCTCATTCTCCCGACAGTTAAGCAACTGACCGACTCAATCGGCGACAACATAAGACTGCTCGGTATGGCGCAAGGCGCCGACAACTTCTTCCAGGCAATGTCGAAAGAACTCGGCACAGTCAATATGCGTGACGGACGTTACGCGGCTGAACAAGGCGTTGACGACCTCACGCTTGTTTCTATCGACTCCGACGGAACTATCTACGGTCAGCACAACGTACACGGCACGCTTATCCTCGGCCGTATCGACATCGCCACATTCGAGAACCCAATCGGACTGAACCAAGTCGGCAACTCGTACTGGGTGCAGTCAATGGCTTCAGGCGAGCCGAAGATAAAGATTCCCGGTCAAGATGGTTCAGCCGAAGTGGTGAGCGGTGCGCTTGAGATGTCAAACGTCGATTTGTCGCAGGAATTCAGC
The DNA here is from genome assembly GCA_031260665.1 of Oscillospiraceae bacterium. Classification (GTDB taxonomy): domain Bacteria; phylum Bacillota; class Clostridia; order Oscillospirales; family Ruminococcaceae; genus Ruminiclostridium_E. The sequence goes on from JAISLD010000040.1 coordinate 21,341, forward strand.
GATATGATTATCACGCAAAGAGGATTCCAAGCGAACTCGCGTATCATCACGGTGTCCGACACTATGCTTGAAGAACTTATCAACTTGAAACGATAATTTTTATCAAAGCAACCGTTGATGATTAGTAAACACACCTCGCTTCAGCCGACAAGCTAAAGCGAGGTGTGTATGTGGTTAAGTGGCTAAAAGGTATAAAATGATTACACTGACGAAGATAGGCGGCAAGGAAATCCTAATCAACGAGGATTTGATAGAAACCGCTTATGAAACCCCCGACACGGTTGTGGTGATGAACAATGGTCACACCTACATCGTCGCCGAACGTCTGACCGATATAATCGAACGAGCCGCCGACTTCAAACGCGGGACACGCCGCCGGTACAGAAGCTGTGACGGCAAGGGGGCTGACAATTGAACAAAACGCTCATTGTCGGTGTGGCGGTATTGCTTGTGCTTGTGATATGCGGCTTATTCGGCGGCGGAGCGAACTTTATATGGTACTGCGGATTGCCGCTGGTTGTTATCGTTGGCGGCGGTTCTGTCGCGGCGACACTTGCGACGACGCCGCTTTCCGAGGTCAAGAACTTCAAAAAATGGTTGAAAATAGCGTTTGTGCCGCCAAAATATGACCCACGCGGCGTGATAGATGAGATTGAAGAATACGCGGTGGTTGCTTGCGGCAAAGGGCTGCTTCGGCTTGAGGAATCGGCGGACAAGGCAAAAAACCCGTTTATGAAGCAAGCGTTGACGCTGATTGTCGATGCGACTGACTCGGACAAGACACGCGAGTTGCTTGAGGACGCACAGGCGTGCATAGCAGAGCGACATCAAGCGGGAGCGGCAGTCTTTGGCAAACTCGTGTCGCTGGCGCCTTGCTTTGGCTTGATAGGCACGCTTATCGGTCTCGCGAAACTTCCGCCGATGTTTGCGGGCGACTGGGGAAGCGTGGCAATCGCCGTTGCTGTCACATTCTACGGCGCGCTTCTCGCGAACGCTGTGTTCGCCCCGATAGTTTCCGCGCTCACTGCCACGCATAAGAACGAAGACTTTTGCCTCACGCTGATTGTCGAGGGCGTTGTTTCAATCACAAACGGCGGCACACCAAAGATGATTCGCGAAAACCTTGAAATGATGCTTACTCAATCGAAAATCGTATGATTGCACAAAAAAGAGCGTGTTTTCGCCCAAGAATTTGTGCGGTTTGTACGTTTTTTTGTCGTTTTGCGGTCAAAAACTCTCACGAAAGTGCTGTTTTGCGCGGAAACGCCGCCAAAACAATTATTACCGCAGATAATTGCCTATAAAAAACATTTGCGAAAACGCTCAAGATGTGTTATAATAGTATGTAGCCAGTATAAGTTCAAAACACTTGCAGCGTTTTGAACTTTCGCCAAGAAGCGGCGGCGCGGCTTCGCCGCTAACCGGCGTATCAGGTCGGTTAAATCCGCACCGTAGGCGCGGTAGCCGCTTCGCGGCTATAAAAACGCAAAGCGTTTTTGATTTAATCTACTATAGCGTGCAGTAACTTCATTTAGTTATCACGCATACCTAAAAGATATACAGTCGGTGACGCGTGACAAGCACCAATGGTCAGGAGGTGGTGACGTTTGGCTGATGCCTTATCTCAAGAACAAATAGACGCAATGCTGAACGCCGCGATGAGCGGAGGCACCATTGAAACCGTCGCCGAAGTTGAAGATGAAATAAAAGAATACGACTTTCGTTCGCCGAAGAAGTTCACACGCGAACGACTTAAGATTCTTGACAACATATTCGACGGATACGGTCGTGTGCTCTCAAGTTACCTCACAGGGCTTCTGCGCCTTTACTGCCAGGTGTCGCTCGTTTCAAT
>JAISLD010000024.1 GCA_031260665.1 Oscillospiraceae bacterium
GAGCTGATTCAGCTGATGGGACTCGAAAAGTCCCTCGTTTACTTCTCCGCTTCGCTGAAATCAAACGAGGCGGTTCTCGACAAAGTGCTTCGCGGCAAATACATCACGTTGTATGACGAGGACCAAGATTTGCTTGAGGACGTAATCATCGAGGTGAAGCAAGCGATTGAAATGAGCAACATCTTTTCTAATATACTTTCCGGTACAGCCGACGCTTTCTCGGGGATAATCTCAAACAACTTGAACAACGTGATGAAAGTGCTGACGGTTATCACGATTGTTATGGCAATGCCGACAATGGTGTTCAGCTTTTACGGTATGAACGTCGATATGCTGCCGTTTGTCTACAATCCCCTCCCTGCCCTCGCTATCGCCGCCGCCCTTGCTATCATCGCGGCTGTGTTTTTAACCAAGAATAAGTTTTATAAGTAAACAAACATTTAATGCCCTCTCTCCTCACCAATGTGGGGAGAGAGGGCATTGTTTGTTCACTGCTTCGTCAAAACTTCGTGTACTTAACAGCAAGGTCGGAGAACACCAAGTCGGCGTTTCCACGTGGAGCAGAGTAGTTTTCAACGCTGGTAATCGTTTTCTCAAGCCAATCTATCTGGAAAATGCTGACTGAGGGCAGCGTCACACCTTTGTCAATCTGTATCTTGTTGTTGCGGTCACGCACCTCGCCGACAAACACGGGGTTCTGCCCGTTGCTCACAAAGTCGTACTGTGATTCAGAAATGTCCGCAGTTCCGGCACGGCAAGCCTCGTTGTTCAGCTTGACCATCGCCACCAAACCATACTTCAGCCCGTCTGTGTTCAGCCCACCGTCAAACGCGTCGTGACGCGCTTTCTGCACACAGTTGACGATATAAGTGTTGAGGTTGAGATAAAACCCCGTGAGATACTGCGTCGGCGCAAGTTCGGGGAGGTTGGGCGCGAAGGCTATCACTTTCACGCCGATTTGTTCGCAATACTTTATCCCGTATTCATTTGATTGATAAATAAAGATTATGTCGTTGCCTGCTTTTACAAGCGAATCAATCGCTCGTTTAGTGTCGGTGTTCGAGTCGGACAGTGCCCACGCAAGGTTGATTTCAACCGCAAGGTTGATGACAGGCACGTCACGCACCCCAAGAGTGAACGCATCGACAATGGCGTTCGCGTTGAACAGGTTGTTGTCGGCGACCACGCCGATTTTGTTGACGACGGTGTTGAACGCCGCAACCGTGCCGCAGACATTCGCGGGCTGATAGAGCGAAGGCTGAAGCGAGGCTTCATTGGCTGCGTAGTTCTTTGAACCGTAAACGATATAGCGTATGCCGCCTGTTTCGTTCTTCGCGGCTTTGTCAACAGCGGCGGCATAGTGATTCGACGCCGCAACGATGACGTTCACGCCCTCTTCACGAAGCACTTCAACTGCATCGGGAAACTGCTGAACCAGTACCTGCTCCATATAGCAGGTTTCCACCCCAAGCAAGACCTCGATGTCTTTGCGCGCCTTTTCAAACGAAGCCGCCTGCGGGTCGCCTTTCACCGTGTCGGGATAGATGAAACCCACTTTGGTGTAGAGCGGCGCGTTCGGGTCGGGCGTGGTCGTCGTCGATTCGGTTTCGGGTGGCACCGTGACAGGCTCCCCGTCCTCGCCTACAACGGGTTTGCCCTCTGTGTCGGTCAGATAAACAGGCTCTTCTTCCCCCTCGCCCTCAGCTTCTGTCTTACAGGCATAAAGCGACAGCGACAGCGAGCAAGCGAGCGCAAACGCAAGCAGTTTTTTTAATCTCATAGGCTACCGAAAGTGAAAGATATGATACACTATTTATATCGACCGAAAACAAAGCCAACTTAAGCGTTCTTGTTTATAATCCGCTCGTCATAGTCGCCGCTTGCCGTGTCGATAACGCGGACATATAGCGATATGCGATTGCTCTCATCAAGCGAATTCCACACTTCAGAAGCAAACTCGTCTATGCCGCCGCTTATCTCTATCTTGACAGGTTCGCCGACGAAAGACGGCAGCGGCTCACCGTCGCCTTTGTAAGTGTGGATAAAGTGTCCGCCGCCTTTTATCGGGTTTGAATACGCGAAAGTTTGGCGCAAAGTCGCGCCCTTGTCGCCGCTGTCTGTCTTGAGAATAGACAACGCATAGTTGAACTCGTCGCCGATAAGGTGAGCGATTCCCGATATCCTCGGTGTGTAGTTCGGGTGGTCCGGCTCAAACTCACGACCGCGAAGCGACTGCTCAAAGCTGTACTGTTTATCCATAAGCTCCGCGATTGTGTCGGTTTGGTCGCCGTTTGTCACAATCGTTTTGTTTCCGAGGGTACGGACAGCGTTATAGATAACAAGCGACGGGTCGGTCATCTTGCTCTCGTCAAACGCCTTGGTTCTCACGGTGTCGCCGTCAGTCACGAACACACGGTTGCGTGAGTTGTCGCTTCTTCCCATAATGAAGTACGCAAGCACAGCACGTCCGTCTCTGTTTCTCCCAATGATAATCCCACGTCCCGGGTAAGCGTTGCCTTTAAGGTAATCGTTTATTTTTAACATAATCTTACTCCATATCACAAAGTTGTTTCACCGCAAACGGCAGGATTACCTGCTCGGCTTCGGTCATAACTCGCTGTTGTAAACTCTCGGCGGTGTCGCCCGGCAACACCGCAACCGCTTTTTGCGCGATAATCGGACCACCGTCACATACTTCAGTAACATAATGGACGGTGGCGCCTGTCAGCTTCACACCCCTCGCGAGAGCCGCTTCGTGGACTTTAAGCCCGTAGAATCCCTCTCCGCAGAAAGACGGAATGAGCGACGGATGCACGTTGATAATCTTGTTTGCGAACTCACGGCAGAACTGAGGCGGCAGTATCTTAAGGAAACCGGCGCAGACAATGAGGTCGGGTGCGAATTTACGCACACACTCGGCGATGTCGCCGACTATCACTTCCGCGTGTATCTTCGCCGCTTTCGCTCTCTCGAGAGCATAGGCTTTGCCGCTTGACGACAGCACCGCGACTATCTCGCCGTTTGTGTTGCCCTGTCGGTCGTCTATCAGTGCCTGCAGGTTGGTTCCCCCACCCGAAACCAGAACGACTATCCTCTTTTTCGTCATACAAGCGTAACTCCGCGTTCGCCGCGCCGCACCTCGCCGATGATAATCGCTTGCACGTCCTCTTCCCCGAGAATAGCTATTGCCGCACCCGCGTCCGCTTTATCAACCACGGCGGTCATTCCGATTCCCATATTGAATGTGTTGTACATATCGTGTTCGCTGATGTTGCCGCGCTTTTGTATCAGCTTGAACAGCGGAGGTATGTCGTAAGAGTTCTTCGCGATGATTGCCGTCAGTCCCGCAGGAAGTGAGCGCGGTATGTTTTCGTGAAAACCGCCGCCCGTGATATGCGACAGCGACTTCACTTTGACACTTTCCAGCAGTTTAAGCACGGGTTTGACGTAAATCTTGGTTGGGATAAGCAGTTCTTCGCCGAGAGTACGGTTCGAATACATCATTCGTTCAACCAGCGGCGCGCCCACGTCTTTGATGTCAAAGATTTTTCTTATGAGAGAGAACGCGTTTGAGTGAACTCCGCTTGACTTAAAGCCGATGATGATGTCGCCTTCCTTGACGTTATTGTTATCAAGAATGTTCTTTTTATCAACCACACCGACAGCAAAGCCCGCTATGTCGTAGTCGTCGGGGTCCATAACATCCGGGTGTTCCGCCGTTTCACCGCCGATTAAGGCGCAGCCTGCTTGAACACAGCCGTCTGATATGCCCGACACAATCGAAGCGATTCGTTCGGGATAGTTTTTGCCGCAAGCGATGTAATCGAGAAAGAACAGCGGCTTTGCCCCACAGCAAACAATGTCGTTCACGCTCATTGCCACTGCGTCTATGCCTATGGTGTCGTGACGGTTCATCAGTTGCGCGATACGCAGTTTGGTTCCCACTCCGTCTGTTCCCGACACAAGGACGGGTTCTTCCATATCGCCGAAGTTCGGGGCGAACAACCCACCGAACCCGCCTATCCCGGTCAACACGCCGCTTGTGAACGTCCGTTCGACGCTGCCTTTCATCAGACGGACAGATTCGTACCCCGCGGTGATGTCCACTCCCGCGTTCTTGTAACTTTCAGAAAAACTTTCTTTCATTATAATGTAAATCCTTATGTTTTTGTTTAGACGAAGTGTAGTAATCGCTGATTAGCTAACCGTTTCTTCATTTCACTCGGGACTACGTCAATGGCTTTTCAGTCGCCCTTGACCTTCGGAAATATACGCAAGTTGTTAACACTGCAGTTTGTATTCAAACTTGTCTTTCGGCATCTCGTCGGGCACATCAATCGGGTATTTACCCGAGAAGCAACCGTCGCACATACCGACGTTCGCACCCTTTGCGATTTGATTGACGTGTTCGATGCTGAGATACCCAAGCGAATCCGCGCCGATTGACGCGGCAATCTTCTCAAGCGGCATTTGGCACGCGATAAGTCTGTCGCGGCTGTCAATGTCGGTGCCGAAGAAGCACGGGTGCATAAACGGCGGCGAAGATATCCGGACGTGAACCTCTTTTGCTCCCGCTTCTCTGATGAGATTGACGAGGATTTTGGTCGTTGTGCCACGAACAATGCTGTCGTCAATGATTACCACGCGTTTGCCTTTCACCGCCGACATAACGGGGTTCAGCTTTATTCGAACAGAGCTTTCCCTCATTGCCTGTGACGGCTGAATAAACGTGCGACCGACATAGCGGTTCTTTATCAGCCCCGTTTCATACGGAATCCCCGACTCACGCGAGAAGCCAAGCCCCGCGTCAACGCCGCTGTCGGGCACGCCGATTACTATGTCCGCATCAACAGGGTGCTCTTGCGCCAAAAATCTGCCTGCTCGCATACGCGCCTCGTGGACAGGCACACCCTCGATTACGCTGTCGGGGCGAGCAAAGTAGACGTATTCAAACACGCAGAGGTTGCCGCCGCAGGTTCGCTTGCCGTCTTTGTGGGTCACGCTTGAGATACCGTTGTCGTCAATCACCACCACTTCACCGGGAAGCAAGTCGCGGATAAACTTTGCACCGATACTGTCAAGCGCACAACTCTCGCTTGCCGCAACATAGCCTTTGCCGCCGCCGAGTTCACCGAGGCAAAGCGGACGAAAGCCGTTGGGGTCGCGCATTGCAACGAGTTTCTTCGGCGACATCATCACCACGGAATACGCGCCCTTAATTTTGCGCATTGCGTTGTGTGCCGCGTCTTGAATCGAGTCGGTGTAGAGCCGTTGCTCGGTTATCGCGTAGCTTATCACTTCGGAATCTGAAGTCGAGTGAAAAATGCCGCCAATCAGTTCGTATTCTTCGCGAAGTTCCCTTGCGTTGACGAGGTTGCCGTTGTGTGCAATCGCCATCGGTCCCTTAACGTGACGCACCGTCATCGGTTGCGCGTTGTGGATACTGACGTTTCCTGTTGTTGAATACCGAACGTGACCCAAGGCAATCTGCCCCGTACCGAGTTTCTGCAGCTTTTCTTTGGTGAACACCTCGTTCACAAGCCCAAGTTCCTTGACGTCGGAGAACACGCCTCTGTCGTTTACGACAATGCCGCAGCTCTCTTGCCCTCGGTGCTGAAGCGCGTATAACGCTTGATATGTGAGGAACGCCACGTCCTCACGTTCACGCGTGTATATACCGAACACGCCACATTCTTCTTTTATGTTACCTGTCATATCTGCCTCGCTTTGTGTTATTCGCCGAGCAAGCGTTTCAGTATCTCACGATACGCTTCTTCTTCTCCGCCCAAGCTGCGGCGGAACCTGTCTTTGTCGAGTTTCTCGCCTGTGGTTGAATCCCAAAAGCGGCAGGTGTCGGGGGAAATCTCGTCGGCAAGCACGATTGTGCCGTCTGATGTTTTGCCGAATTCCAACTTGAAGTCAATCAGTTCGATGTTCACTTCTTTAAGATAAGCTGTCAGTATGTCGTTTATCTTGAAAGAGTAGTCGGCGATTAGGTCAATCTCTTCTCTTGTCGCCCACCCCATTGCGAGAATGTGATAATCGTTCACAATCGGGTCGCCGAGTGCATCGTCCTTGTAGCAATACTCGAGGACTGTCTTAGCGAGTTTCTCGCCTTCAGGTCTGCCCACACGCTTGGCTAAAGAACCCGCGATGATGTTTCGCACTATCACTTCAAGCGGAACAATCGTCACTTTTTTCACTGCGGTTTCTCTCTCCGAGAGTTCTTCAACATAGTGTGTCGGTATTCCTTCTTTCGCAAGAAGTTTCATCAAGTGATTGGTCACGCGGTTGTTGATGACTCCTTTGCCGAGAATCGTCCCTTTTTTCTCGCCGTTGAACGCCGTTGCGTCGTCTTTGTAATCAACAATAAGCACCTCGGGGTTGTCGGTAGTGAAAACTTTCTTCGCTTTTCCCTCGTAGAGTTGGTCTTTCTTTGTCATATCAGTTCCCTCCAAATTCCGCCGACACTTTGCGGTCAGCGTTGATATTTTTTTGCCGTTGTTCCTCTTTGAATGTCAGTAGCTTCTTATAAAGTTCGTCGTCACTTGCTGCGAGAATCTCCGCCGCCAAGTATCCCGCGTTAGCGGCACAGTCAACGCCGACTGTCGCGACCGGGACACCGGGCGGCATCATCACGGAAGCAAGCAGTGCGTCTATTCCTTCAAGCGACTTTGACTTCAGCGGAAGCGCGACAACAGGGAGCGCGGTGTTCGCCGCAACCGCACCCGCAAGGTGCGCCGCCATTCCTGCGGCGGCGACAATGACGCCGTAACCGTTTTCATAAGCGCAAGTCGAGAACGCCGCAACTTCGGCGGGGCTTCGGTGCGCCGACATAACACGCACCGTTGTTTCAATCCCGAAACTTTTCAGTGCTTCCACGGTTTTGCGAACAAGGTCAAGGTCACTGTCGCTTCCCATTATCACTGCGGCTTTTTTCACGTTGTTGCTCCTTTATTTCTCAAGATAATTGCCGAAGAATCTAAACTCGCCGTACTGCTTTGACAACTCGCCGATGAATCTCGCGGCTTTCTCGTCGGTAAGCGAAGCGGCGAAGTCAAAGTAAAAGCGAAACTCAAAGTCTTTCCCGGGCACGGGGCGGCTTTCAAGTTTGTGCAGGTTGAATCCCGAAGCCGCGAACTTACCGAGAAGTGCGTACAGGCTGCCGGGTTCGTGAGGAAGCGAGAGCGAAACGCTCACCTTGTCACTCCCCGGGTAGATTTCAAGGTCGCGGGTTATGCAGATGAAGCGAGTGTAGTTGTTTTGATTGTCCTGAATGTTGTCGGTAAGGATATCAAGCGAGTGATACTTGGCACATTCAGATGAAGCGATTGCCGCCACGCCGTCATGTTCAGCCGCGTACTTAGCGGCGAGTGCTGTGTTCGGCATCTCACGGATTTCTATTTCTTTCGGCAGTTTCGCGAGATACTCGCGGCACTGCCCTATCGCCTGCTCGTGTGACACAACTTCTTTGATGTCGCTCAGTTTCGCGCCTGTTTTTGCGAGAAACGAGTGCCCAACGTGAAGCGTCAGTCCACGAACAATGTGGAAGTTGTATTTAAGCATAAGGTCATAGACTTCGCCGACTGTGCCGAATGTGCTGTTTTCAAGCGGAAGCACGCCAAAACGGCAAAGTCCGCTTTGCACCGCGCCAAACACCGAGGCGAAGTTGCCGAAGTAGGTGATGTTGGCAAGTGGGAACAGCTTGTCCGCCGCTTGCTGTGAGAACGCGCCGTCCGTCCCTTGAACAGCGACTGTCGCTTTTTCAGGGAATAACTTATCCGTGCTTTTTATCGCGGCGACAACCTCGTCGGTCAGTGCGGTCGCTTTGGGCGAGAGCGCCGACTGCTTTGCTCTGCTGATGTCAAACAGCAACTGAAACACGGCGCGAACCGCCTTTTCGTTTTCACCCGCGTGTTCGGTCACACGAGCGAGAATTTCGCGTTCGCGCGACTTGTCAAGCGTTGGCGTGCCGTTTGCCTGCTTTGCCGCGGCGACATCGCCGACGATTGTCATTCTCTCGGCGATAAGACGCGCGATTTGGTCGTCAATGCCGTTTATTTCTTTGCGAAGTGCTTCCAAGTCCATTGCTTCTCCCATATACTATTATAATATAATATCAAGCGTGGCAATCGCCGCCACTGCCTCAATCACGGGCACGGCACGAAGCGCAATGCACGGGTCGTGCCTGCCGACAATCTCAAGAGTCGCGTTCTCTTTCGCCGAAAGGCTGATTGTCTGCTGCGGTTTCGCGATAGAGGGCGTCGGCTTCATCGCCGAGCGAAACACTATGCTTTCGCCCGAAGTTATCCCACCGAGGATACCGCCGCTGTCGTTTTTGGTCGTTTTCACCGCTCCGTTTTCTATGCAAAACGGGTCGTTGTTCTCGGAGCCAAGCCGTTTGGCACCGCTGAACCCACTGCCGAACTCAATGCCCTTCACTCCCGGCACCGCGAACACCGCATAGGCAAGCCGCCCCTCGACGCCGTCCCACAGCGGACCGCCGTAACCTACATTCAGTCCCGATATTTCGCAGGAAATAACGCCGCCGACCGAGTCGCCAAGTTGTTTCACTCGCCCTATTTCAGCAAACAACGCGGTTTCATCACCGCTTACTTCGCCGACAGACACGAGTGTGGCGTTCACATTTATGCCGCGCCGTGAAAGAATCTGCTTTGTTATTGCGCCAAAGGCACAAAGCGGCGCGGTCAGTCTTGCGGAGAAATGCCCGCCGCCACTCATATCCGCGAAGCCGCCGTATTTCATATAAGCGGTGTAATCGGCGTGACCGGGGCGAGGTTTGTCGGCAAGTTTGTTGTAATCACCGCGCCGCGTGTCGGTGTTGGCAATAGTCAACGCAAGCGGAAAGCCCTCAGTGAAGCCGTTCCTTATTCCCGAGTCAACGTGAACAGCGTCAGGCTCTTTTCTCGCTGTCGTGAGTGCGCCGCCCGTGGCTCTGCGAGCCATAAAAGCGGCAATCTCATCAAAATCAACGGCTTCCCCATGCGGCAGCCCGTCCATAACGCCGCCAACACATTCGCCGTGAGAACCGCCGAACAACGTCAGCTTTAGGTTTTGTCCCTTGAACAATGGTCTGCTCCGTTCATGTATCTTCAGCTAACTGAACTCCCCCGCCAAGTGAAACAAAGTCCTCCCAAAACTTCGGGTACGACTTCGCTACGCACTCGGCGTTCGAGATAACCGCGCCGTTTGTCGAATAAGCCGCCGCGATTGCCGCCGCCATCACTATTCGGTGGTCGTTGAAACCATTGACGTCCCCGCCACGAAGCCCACCGCCGCGAATCGTCACGGTTTGCTCATCGGCGACAGCTTTGCCGCCAAGCGACTTGATGAGCGAGCAAACTGACTCCACGCGGTCGCTTTCCTTGAGGCGCAGACGCTCTATATTGGTGAACACCGTGTCTGTGTCAAGAAAAGCCGCACGTACCGCCAAAATCGGGAACAAATCGGGGATATTCTTGACCGACACACGCTCGCTCATTGAAGCAAGCAGGTTCTTCGCTTCCATATCGCCTTGCGATGAGTTCACATTAAGTTCAGCAACCTGAACACCACCGCCGAGAGCGTTCGCGGCAAGGAAGAACGCCGCACTCGACCAGTCGCCCTCGACCGCGATATCTTCTGATGCATCTCTCGTGTAACTCTGACAACCAAAAATGTGATAAATCGGCTTCACACCATCAAAGTCGAAGCTCCACCTCACGCCAAACATATCGAGCGTGTCAAGCGTCATCTTGACATACATCTCCGACTGAAGCTCCGTTGTGATAACGATGTCGCTATCCTCTGAAAGCAGTGGCAGAGCCAAAAGCAGGCCCGATATATACTGTGAGCTGACGTTTCCGGGCAAGAGATATTTGCCGCCGTGCAGTTTTCCGGAAACCGTGAACGGCAGTTTGTTTGAGCTGAAACTCGCTCCGCGGCTCGTCATCACGCCCATTAACTCGTCGTTCGGGCGGTCCGGCAATCTGCCGTGACCTACAAAAGTCGCGCGACCATTCGCAATAACAGCGGTAAGCGGCAAGAGAAGCCGAAGCGTCGTTCCGCTTTCTCCGCAGTCAAGAACAGGCGAGTTTTCGGTCATCAAATGGGCTAAACACCGCCTTGTTGCGTTCACATCATCGTTTGAATCTGGAATTTTCACGTTTATAGGTTTTCGCGAAAGCGCCGCGCCGATAAGCAACCTGTGCGCCATTGACTTGGAGGCAGGCGCCGTGACCATGCCCGATAAGCGTTTAGGTTTTACAATCGCGTACATACACCAGTCCGCTCTCTACTTCCCGCTGAAACTTGGCAAACGTCACGCGTTTCACGCGGCACTCGCCGATGTTTTCACTCGGAAATATCACATTTATGGAATCGCCGTCTTTCTTCTTGTCGTTCATCGCCGCGTTCACGATTTGCTCTGACGTGAACTCCGTCGCCACAGGTAATTCATACCGCTGAAGCAACCGCGTTACACGCGAATTTTGGCACAACAAAGCCATTCCGATTGCAACAGCGAACCCGTGAGGCGTTTTGTAGCCGCTCAATTTTTCAATGGCGTGCCCCACTGTGTGGCCGAAGTTCAGTTTGGCGCGTTCGCCGTTGTCAAACTCGTCTTTACGGATAAAGTCCGCTTTTATTTTGACTGAACGCGTGATTATATCAGCGAAGTCGAGCGTGTCTGACGTGTTTCGCTCAAGCAGCTCGAACAACTCTTGGTCAGCAATGATTCCGCACTTGATTATCTCCGCGATACCGTTCGAGATGTTCATGTTATCAAGTGTAGTGAACGCCGATACATCGCAGATGACGCGCTTCGGCTGCTTGAATGTGCCGACAAGGTTCTTACCGGTCGGTAGGTCAACGCCGTTTTTGCCGCCAACTGCCGCGTCCGCCGCCGCAAGAATGGTCGTCGGCACGTTCACCACGTCAATGCCACGCATATAAAGTGCCGCCGCAAGCCCGCCCGTGTCCGTGACGACACCGCCGCCCAAACAGAACAACGTGTCGCTTCTGGTTGCGCCAAGTCGAGCAAGCTCTCCGAGGATATGCCCCACCGTGTCAAGGGTTTTGTGTTCCTCGCCCGAAGCAATCACTACCGCTTTCACGTCACGAAAAGAGCGGCGAAGACCCGTTTCAAGCGAATCAAGATACAGCGGAGCGACGTTTTCATCTGTCAAGACATACGCCGTGCTGCCTTCTTTACCTGCGGGGAACGCACCGACCACTTCCGTCAGCAGTCCGTCACAGATAACGACCTCGTATGGGGACGAACACTCAACACGAACAGATTTCATCTGCAGCATTACTTCACCGCCGCCAACACTTTGTCGACCTTGCCGCGAAGCTCTTTGAACTGAAGCGGCGTGAGAGATTGCGGTCCGTCGCAAAGTGCGTGTGCCGGGTCGTGATGCACTTCTATTATCAGCCCGTCCGCACCCGCGGCAGCCGAAGCAAGCGACATCGGCGCGACATACTGGGCGATACCAGTTGCGTGGCTTGGGTCAACAATGACAGGAAGGTGCGTCAGCTGTTTCAGCACCGACACCGCAAGCAAATCAAGCGTGTTGCGTGTGTATGTTTCAAATGTGCGGATACCGCGTTCGCAGAGAATTACGTTGCCGTTACCACCCGCCATTATATATTCGGCACTCATCAAAAATTCTTCTATCGTTGAGGAGAACCCGCGTTTAAGTAGAATCGGCTTGTTCAATTTGCCGAGTTTCTTCAGCAACTCAAAGTTCTGCATATTGCGCGCGCCGACTTGAATGACATCGACGTTTTTGAACAACGGCAGATGTTCGGGGTCCATTATCTCGGTGACTATCGGCAGCCCCGTGACTTCTTTCGCTTTGAGAAGCAGTTGAATCCCCTCTTCTCCCATTCCTTGGAAGGAATACGGCGATGTTCTCGGCTTGAACGCACCGCCGCGAAGCATATCCGCACCGAATTCTTTCACCTGTTCCGCCGTGAACGAAAGCTGTTCTTCCGATTCAACCGAGCAAGGTCCCGCGATAATCGCGAAGTTGCCGCCCCCCACCTTGACGCCGTTTACGTCAACGATAGTGTCGTCGGGGTGAAAGTCGCGGCTCGCGTTCTTGTAGGGCTTCTGGATACGCCGCAAGTCTTCGACAATCCCCATTGAACGGATAACATCCTCGTCAAGTTTTGACGTGTCGCCGATAAGCCCCAAGATTGTTTGAAACTCACCGACGGTCTTTTGAACACGCAGGTTCTTGTCCTCAAGCCACTTCACAAGGTTGTCAACCTGTGCTTCGCCTGTCCTGTGTTTGACTATGATTACCATTTTCTTTGTCCCCTAACTTTATAATTCGCCGCTTTTGCGGTCTATATATATAACTTTATCCTTTGTGCCTTATCGTGATGTGCGCCTCGCGAAGCTGCACCTCCGACACCTCCGACGGAGCCGACAACATAACGTCTTGCCCGTTTGAGTTCAGCGGAAACGCGATGACTTCACGGATATTTTCTTCTTCCGTCAGAAGCATAAGAAGTCGGTCAACACCGAACGCCATTCCTCCGTGAGGCGGCGCGCCAAACTTGAACGCACCGTATAACGCGCCAAAACGCGCCTTCACGTCCTCCTCGCCGTAACCCGCTATCTCAAACGCTTTCAGCATTGTTTCGGGGTCGTGGTTGCGGATAGCGCCTGAAGCCAGTTCAACACCGTTTATCACCAAGTCGTACTGATACGCCTTGATGTCAAGCGGATTCTTGTTGTTAAGCGCATCAAGCCCACCATAAGGCATAGAGAACGGATTGTGCGAAAACTCGGGGCTTCCGCTCTCCGCGTTCGCTTCATACATCGGGAAGTCGCAGACCCAGCAGATTGCAAACCTTGTGTCGTCAATCAGCCCCATTTGCTTGCCGACTTCTGTTCGTATTAGCCCCGCGAACTTCTCCGCCACACCTGCCGCGTCCGCAATGAAATACAGCACATCGCCGACTTCAAGCGCGCTTCTCGTCTTGACCTCGCTTCGTTGCTCGTCAGTCAAGAACTTGTCGATTGGACCGAGCAGCTTGCCGTTTTCATCAAGCTCGACATACCCAAGCCCTTTCATTCCAACCGAGAGAGCGTAGGCTTCCATATCTTTGAAAAACTTCTTCGATTTCACCGACATTTGCGGCACGCGTAAACCCTTGACTGTTTTGCCGCGAAACGGCTTGAAATCTGATGTTTCAAACAAATCGGTCAAGTCAATAAGGAACAACGGGTTCCGCAAGTCGGGTTTGTCGGTGCCGTATGTCGCGAGTGAATCGGCGAACGCGATACGTTTGAACTTTGTTTCACCAAACGGTTTGTCGCTAAAGGTGGCAAGCAAATGCGAGATTATCTCCTCACCTGAACGAAACACGTCCTCTTGTTCAGCGAACGCAAGCTCCATATCCAGCTGATAAAACTCGCCTGCTGTTCTGTCAGCCCTCGCGTCCTCGTCACGGAAGCAAGGCGCAACCTGAAAGTAACGGTCAATCCCACCAACCATATATAGTTGCTTGAATATCTGCGGTGCTTGAGGCAACGCGTAAAACTTGCCGTGGTGCTTTCTGCTCGGCACCAAGAAGTCACGCGCACCCTCGGGTGACGAAGCGGTGATTATCGGTGTCTGCAACTCAAGGAATCCCATATCAGACATCTTGCGCCGTGTTTCGGCAATCAGCCGCGAACGAAACACGATTCTGTCGTGAACCGCACGGTTTCTTAGGTCAAGATAACGGTACTTTAGCCGTGTGTCCTCGCCGACCGACTTCGACTGCGGTATCTCAAACGGAAGCTCCGCCGATACTCTGCCCAGCACATCAATCGCAACAGCCGACAGTTCCACCGTGCCTGTGCTTATTTTAAGATTAAACGTGTCTTTGTCGCGGGTTACTATCTCGCCCGACACCGACACGGCAAACTCACGCGATACGTCTTTCAGCAAGTCCTCGTCATACGCCTTGACTTGAAGCACGCCGTAATGGTCGCGTAAATCAAAAAACATTATGCCGCCGTGGTCACGAATGTTCTCCACCCAACCGGCAACACGAACCGTAGTGCCCGCTGTCTTTTCCGCAATATCCGCCGTGGTATGCGTGCGGTATTTGTTCTCATACGTCATTTAAGTTTCTTCTCCAGCGTTTCTTTGATAATCTTTGGTGTAGCCGCGCCTTTCAGCAGGCTGTTCGCCTTGCCCATAAGAAAGCCGAACACTTTTTGTTCGCCGTTCTTCAGTTGAGCGACTGCCGCCACGTTTTCGGCAAGAATCTTATCTATCGTGTCGCTGACAAGCGACAAGTCCTCTTTAATGAGGTAGTTGTTTTGTTCGCATATGCTGTCGGGCTTGCTCCCTGTCGCCAACATCTCGCGCAAGATATCCTTGAGGTGTGAACGGCTCACTTTGCCGCCCTCAACCAATTCGATTACACGAACAAAGTCGGCGGGAGTGAACGGCAGGTTGTCGGTCGTGCCTTCACCGAGGTTGATTCGGTAAAGAAGTTCCGACAGCAGATAGTTCGCTATCTTTCGCGGTTCGTCAAGCAGAGTCGCCGCTTCGTCAAAGAAATCGCTGAGGTGCTTATCGGCCACGATGTTTTCCGCGTCTTTATGCGGAATACCGCACTTGTTCACGTATCTGTCATACCGCGAACTCGGCATCTCGGGCATTGTACCGCGAATCACCGCGATTTCTTCTTCGGTTATCAGCACAGGCGGGATATCGGGGTCAGGGAAGTAACGATAATCGTGTGCGTCCTCCTTTGAACGAAGCGATGAGGTTTCACCTGTTCCGTCGGAGAAGCGAAGCGTTTCTTGCGTCACCTTGCCGCCTTTGCCGAGAATCTCGCCTTGACGGTGGGTTTCGTATTCAATAGCTCTTGCTATTGAACGAAGCGAGTTGAGGTTTTTTATCTCCGAACGAGTGCCGAGTGTGTCGGCGTGTTCGTCGGCAAGCGAGATGTTTACGTCAACACGCAGGCTTCCCTGCTCCATTTTGCCGTCTGATATTCCACAGTACATATATCTCGCCCGTATCTCCGCGACAAACTCTGTCACTTCTTCAGCGGAAGCAAAGTCAGGTTCGGTCACCAATTCAATCAACGGGATACCGCAGCGGTTGTAGTCAGCGAGAGTCGCGCCTCCCTCGTGGGTCAGCTTCCCCGCGTCCTCCTCGAGATGAATACGGTTAATTCGTATAACTTTGCCTGATTTCAGCCGCACCTTGCCGTTTAAGCAGACGGGTCGCGGCATTTGGCTTATCTGATAGGCTTTCGGCAAGTCGGGATAGAAATAGTTCTTCCTGTCCCACTTGGTGAACAGCGATATATCACATTCTGTCGCCATTCCCGCTCTGATGATAAACTCGACAGCTTTTTGATTCAAAACAGGCAGGGTTCCCGGCAGACCCGAACATACGGGGCAACACCGCGAGTTTTCACTGCCGCCGAATGACGCGGGGCAGGTGCAGAACACTTTTGACTGCGTCAGCAGTTCCGCGTGGATTTCAAGACCGATTGTTGGTTTAAGCATTGTTGACCACATTTAGATTGAATTGATTCAAGGTATGTCTTTACGTCTGAAGTTCCGTTCAAAGAAGTCAGCCGCACCGATTATTCCACCCTCGTCAAAGCGTTTCCCGATAAGCGACATACCTATAGGCAAGCCGTCGTCCGTATAACCGCAAGTCGTGTTTATCCCCGGGAGATAGGCGATGTTTGCCATTACGGTGCAGATATCGGCTAAGAACATCTTTATCGGGTCGTTCTCGGAGCTTCCGATTTTGAACGCGGGTTCGGGGGCGGTCGGTGTAAGAATAATGTCGGCTTTAGTGAACACGTCGTTGTATTCTTTTATAATCTCTTGACGGAGAGCCTGCGCTTTGCGGTAATACGCGTCGTAGTAGCCGCTTGATAACGCATAGTTGCCGAGAAGGATTCGCCGCTTCACTTCCGCGCCGAACCCTTTATTGCGGCTGTCAACAATTCGCTGTTCGTATGTCGCGCCCTCACCGCGAAGCCCGTACTTCACGCCGTCAAACCGCGAGAGATTAGACGCGGCTTCGGCGCAAGCAAGGAGGTAGTACGCCGACACAGCATAGTCAAACACTTTCATTGAGCAAGGCACAAGTGTCGCGCCGCTTTCCTCAAAATACTTTGCCGCGTTTAACACGGCGGTTCTCACGTCGTCGCCGACCGTATCGCCGAAGTATTCATCGGGCAAAGCGATACGAAGCCCACGAACATCACGGTTCAGGTATGACGTGAAGTCGGGAGTCGGCACGTTTGCCGAAGTAGCGTCACGTTTGTCGTAACCCGAGATGACATTCAGCACTTCGGCGGAGTCGGCGGCGGTCTTGGTGAACACGCCGATTTGGTCAAGCGACGAAGCAAACGCCACAAGCCCATAGCGTGACACTCTGCCGTAAGTCGGCTTTATCCCCGTGACACCGCAGAAAGACGCGGGTTGCCTGATTGAGCCGCCCGTGTCGCTGCCGAGTGCAAACGGCGCGAGCCTTGCCGCCACAACCGCAGCGCTTCCTCCCGATGAACCACCGGGCACACGCGTGACGTCGTACGGATTCTTCACACCGCCGAACACGGAAGTCTGTGACGAACTGCCCATTGCAAACTCGTCCATATTCGTCTTGCCTGTCAAGACATAGCCGCTTTGCTTCAGCCTTTGCACCACATCCGCGTCATACGGCGGGATAAAGTCGGCTAACATCTTTGAGGCGCAGGTTGTCTTGATGCCGTCGGTGCATATATTGTCCTTCACCGCTCCCGGTATCCCAAGAAGCGGCGCGTTCTCTCCTGCCGCGATACGCAGGTCGGCAACTTGCGCGCTTTCAACAGCAAGGTCACTTGTCTGTGTGACATACGCGAAGTATTCGTCTTTGCGCTCACTGAACGAAGCAAGAAGCTCCGCAGACGTGATTTCACGAGAAACAAGCTTCTCTCGCATTGATTTGATTGATAATTTAGTCAGTTCCATTGTTCTATATCACTCGACATTCATCATTTTAGGGATAACATAGCAGTCGTTTTTCGGCTGTGTGTTTGAAAGCAGTCGTTCAGGCGAAAACGGCTCTTCCGCTTTATCGGCACGAAGCGAAGCGAAGGGCACCTCGTTTTTGTCGAGAGTGTCGTCATAAGTGAGGTCAATCGCTTTCACTTTATCCATCAGCGCGATGATTCCGTCAAGCTGACGGCGCGTTGTTTCAGCCGATTCATCGTCAAAGGATAGCTTCGACAGCACGCAAAGGTGTTCAAAGGTTTTGTTGTCCATTGTGATAGATTCCCAGCAAACATAATTCTGTACAAGTATATCATAAATTGAGAGTAATTTCAAGTGCTTGAAACTTGCGCTGACTTGTGTTATAATAATAAGGATTGTAATTAAACATACTGATATGGAGAACACTTCACATTGAAACTGATAGGACTTGACTGCGGTTCAACCACCGTAAAAGCCGCCGTTCTTGACGAGAACGGCAAGTTGCTGTTCGGCAAATACGAACGGCATTATTCTGACATAAAGAAAACCCTGACGGAACTTCTCCTCGAGGCACTCGACCACGCGAACGACAGCGTTGTGCGTGTGGCGGCGACAGGTTCGGGCGGTATTTCAGCGGCGAAGTGGCTGAACGTGCCGTTCGTGCAAGAGGTCGTCGCGGGTGCGGAAGCAGTGAGCAGGATTATCCCGCAGACCGATATAGCGATAGAGCTGGGCGGCGAGGACGCAAAGATAACGTACTTCACGGGCGGACTTGAGCAGCGAATGAACGGTACGTGCGCGGGCGGCACAGGCGCGTTTATCGACCAAATGGCGGCACTGCTGAACACAGACGCGGGTGGGCTGAACAAACTTGCAGAAGAATACACGACTATCTACCCTATCGCGTCAAGGTGCGGCGTCTTCGCTAAGAGCGACATTCAGCCGCTGATTAACGACGGGGCAAAGAAGTCGGACATCGCGGCGTCGGTGTTTCAGTCTGTGGTGAACCAAACTATCTCGGGACTTGCCGCAGGAAAGCCGATTCGCGGCAAAGTCGCGTTTCTCGGCGGACCGCTTCACTTTTTGCCTGAACTTCGCAAGTGCTTTGCGAGAACGCTGAAGCTGACAGACGAGAACATCATTATTCCCGACAACCCGAACTTGTTTGTCGCAATCGGCGCGGCGTTGTCGGCGACAGCCGAAGAAATCAGCACCGTGGAACTTCGTCACCACATCGAACTTATGCGGACCGCCGCTGTTCACGAAGTTGAGCGACTGGAACCGTTGTTTGACACCGAAGCGGAGAAGTCGGCGTTCTTGTCGCGCCATTCATCTTGTGTTATCCCCGAGTTGCCACTTAAAGAACACAAAGGAGCGTGTTACTTCGGTGCGGATATGGGCAGCACCACAACCAAAGCGGTGCTGACAGATAAAGACGGCAACATTCTCTATTCAAGTTACGTGGGCAACCTTGGCGACCCGTTGACCAGCGTCATTCATATATTAAAAGACGTTTACGCGAACTTGCCAAGCGGCGCGTTCATCGCGAAAGCGGCGGCGACAGGTTACGGCGAACGCCTTGTTATGGCGGCACTCGGCATTGATATCGGCGAAGTTGAAACAATGGCGCACTTTCGTGCCGCGGAGAGCGTGCTGCCCGGTGTCGAGTTCATTCTCGACATAGGTGGGCAGGATATGAAGTGTATCCGCGTCAAAGACGGGGCAATCGGCTCTATCTTGCTGAACGAGGCTTGCTCGTCGGGTTGCGGCTCGTTCCTTGAGAATTTCGCGGTAGCTCTCGGCATGAACGCCGCTGACTTCGCGGCACTCGGACTTTCCTCTGAAAGCCCCGTTGACCTCGGCTCACGTTGCACCGTGTTTATGAACTCACGGGTTAAGCAGGCGCAAAAAGAGGGCGCGTCTGTCGCCGACATATCGGCGGGGCTGTCTTACTCTGTCGTAAAGAACGCGCTCTTCAAAGTAATCAAAATACGTACGCCCGAACAACTCGGCGACAAGATAATCGTTCAAGGCGGCACGTTTCTTAACAACTCGGTGCTTCGCGCTTTCGAGAAAGTGTCGGGACGCGAGGTCGTTCGACCTGACAAGGCGGGGCTTATGGGAGCGTACGGCGCGGCACTGACCGCGATATCTCGCGACGATAATCAAGGCTCAAGTATACTGTCGCAAGAGAAACTCGAGCTTCTCACCGTCAAGAAGTCAACGGCGAGGTGCGGCAAGTGCGAGAACAACTGCCTGCTGACTATCAGCCGCTTTGGCGACGGCAAGGCGTTTGTCACCAACAATCGCTGTGAGAAAGGAGCGGCGGGCGGCGGCGCCACCGCTGACCTACTGCCCAACCTGTTTGATTATAAATACAAAAAGCTGTTTGACTACACGCCGCTTGACGAAGCAGAGGCGAAACGCGGCGTGGTCGGCATACCGCGTGTGCTTGGAATCTACGAGAACTATCCGTTCTGGTTCACGTTCTGGACAAAACTTGGCTACAGTGTTAAACTCTCGCCGAAGTCCTCGCGTGAAGTATACGACAGCGGGATTGAAACAATGCCAAGCGAGTCGGTCTGCTACCCCGCGAAACTTGCGCATGGTCACATCGATAAGCTATTAAAAGACAATGTCAAGTTTATATTCTACCCCTCGCTTCCGTATGAGTTTGACGACAGAACAAAGACAGGCGGCGACAATCACTACAACTGCCCCGTTGTCGCGAGTTACAGCGAAGTCATCAAAAACTCTGTGCCGGAACTTCGTGAACCCGACGTCACGTTCTTGAACCCGTTTCTGCCGATTTATCACCCGAAGCGTATGGCTGAACGCCTGACCGATGAACTTGCGTTCCTTGGAATAGGCGGTGCGGAGATAGGCGTGGCTCTCGCGGAAGCATACGCGGAAGATGAGAAACACAAAGCAGACATCAAACGAAAAGGCGAAGAAACGCTTGCTCTCTTGAAGAAAACGGGTCGGCGCGGCATTGTGCTTGCAGGCCGACCATATCACGTTGACCCCGAGGTGAACCACGGTATCCCCGAGATGATGAACTCCTCGGGATACGCGGTGTTCACCGAGGACAGCTTGTCACATTTGGGCGGGCTTATCCGACCGCTTCGTGCCGTTGACCAGTGGGTCTATCACACACGGCTTTACAACTGTGCCGATGTGGTGGGCAAAGAGCCTTGCCTTGAACTTGTTCAGCTGAACTCGTTCGGTTGCGGACTTGACGCGGTGACGACAGACGAAGTTGAGGAGATACTGCGGACTTACGGCAAACTCTACACCTGCCTTAAAATAGATGAGGTGAACAATTTAGGCGCGGCACGGATACGACTGCGTTCGCTCATATCTGTGTCTGACGAACGAGTGAAACGCGGCGACAACACAGTTCGTGAATTCACCGCGTACCAAAAGCCGCCGATATTCACAAAGAAAATGCGCGAAACCCACACGGTTCTCGCTCCACAGATGTCGCCAATGCACTTTGGCTTGTTAGAGGCGGCGTTCACACACAGCGGTTACAACTTTGTGGTGCTTGATAAGCGTGGGCGTGACGTGGTGGACGCGGGGCTGAAGTACGTCAACAACGACGCGTGCTACCCCGCGATACTGGTTATCGGGCAGCTTATGCACGCACTTGACAGCGGAGAATACGACCTCACGCAAACTTCTCTGCTTATTTCACAGACAGGCGGCGCGTGCAGAGCGACAAACTACATCGGAATGATAAAGAAAGCGCTTGCAGATGGCGGATACGGCAACATACCGCTGATTTCTCTCAATGTAGTCGGTATGGAGAAGCAACCGGGCTTCTCGCTGTCGCCGACACTTGCGCTTCGCTGTATCGAGGCGCTGATTTACGGCGACTGCCTCAGCCGTTGTCTGCTTCGTGTTCGCCCCTATGAAACGCACAAAGGCGACGCGATAATCGTGTTCAACAAATGGCAGGAGAAACTGAAAGCGGAGCTGAAAGCAGCAAGCCTGCCTACCTTTGCGGCTAACCTAAAGCAAATTGTCGCGGAGTTCTCGGCGATTGAAACGCTGGATATCAAGAAACCGCGTGTCGGGTTAGTCGGTGAGATTCTCGTCAAGTATCACCCTGCCGCAAACAACGATGTTATCGATTTGCTGGAAGCGGAGGGAGCGGAAGCGGTGGTGCCTGACCTCATGGGTTTCATCTACTTCATCTGCGACCACGCAAACAGCAGGTACGACTTTCTCACGGTTTCAACCAAGCGGCATCTTCTTTCAAACGCCGCGATATCGCTCTTTGAATATCTCGAGAAGCCCTACCTTGAAGCGATAACGGGCACAAAATTCGGCAGTTTTCTTCCGATAAAGGAAATGAGGAAGTTGGTTGACGGCGTGGTGTCAACGGGGAACATCGCGGGGGAAGGTTGGTTCTTGTCTGCCGAAATGGTGGAGCTGATACATTCGGGGGTGAACAACATCGTTTGTATGCAGCCGTTTGCCTGCTTGCCGAACCACGTTACGGGGAAAGGAATCATCGGAGAACTGCGCCGCCGTCACCCCGAATCGAACATCGTTGCGGTTGACTACGACCCCGGTGCTTCTGAAGTGAATCAAATCAACAGAATAAAACTTATGCTGACACAGGCGGTGAGAATGATTGAACAAGAAAACGCGGTGTAATCGGGCTTGTTTTTTCTGTTGATATATGATATAATAGGCAGAAGTGTCTGCTATGGGCTTTGCGGACGTGCTCGCCCCGCTGGAGCAACCGCCCTTTGACGCGCAATTGTCACACATTTTCAAGGTGTGACAATAGGTACAAGTGTCTGTTATGCACACTTTATTATTAAAGTAAACACTGATTGGCTGACGAAGAAGCAGTGTTCTCCTCACCACCTTTGGCGGGGAGGGGGAACGCTAAGTGATTAGTCAATCGGTGGTCACAAAATTTCCTCCGCGAGGTAAGATAGATGTCCTCTCTTGATATAGGTATTGATTTAGGTACAGCGAACGTAATCATCACACTTGGCGGCAAAGGCATTGTTATCAACGAGCCGAGTGTCGTGGCTTACGACCGCAAGAAGCAAGAAGTAGTCGCCGTTGGACTTGAAGCGTATAAGATGATAGGCAGAACGCCCGAGTATATCGTAGCGGTGCGCCCTCTCCAAGACGGCGTTATTTCTGACAACGATATGACCGAGGTGATGATTCACGAGTTCATCAAGAAAGTCAAAGGCAGCGTGGTTCTGAAGCCGCAGATTATCCTCTGCGTGCCTTCTTCAGTCACCGATGTTGAAAAGCGAGCCGTCATTGAGGCCGCGTTGTCGGCAGGCTCACGAAAGGTCTGGCTGATAGAAGAACCTATCGCGGCACTTCTTGGTGCAGGCGTTGATATCACACTGCCGGGCGGCAAAATGGTGGTGGATATAGGCGGCGGCACCGCTGATATCGCCGTCGTGTCGTTCAACGGTATAGTTCACTCGGAGTCAATCAAAATGGCGGGCAACAAGTTTGACGCGTCGATTATTCGCTATGTGAACCAGAAGTTCAAGCTGCTGATTGGTGAAAAGACAGCGGAGATGGCAAAAAAGCAGATAACAAACGTGTTTGACCCCGACGGTTCTCGCAAAATGGACGCAAAGGGGCGCAACCTCGTTGACGGGCTTCCCTCACGTGTTGAGATAACCGACATCGATATGGAGAAGGCACTCCGCGAGGACGTCAGCACGCTCATCTCGGCAATCAAAGATGTGTTTGAGAAAACGCCGCCTGAACTTGTCGGCGATATCTTGGTGAACGGGATAATTATGACGGGAGGCGGCGCAATGCTTGGCGGTCTGCCGCAGCTGATAACGCACGCGCTTCGTGTCCCCTGTTATGTCGCCGACAATCCTATCGAGTGTGTCGCCCGCGGTGTAGCGAAAGCGTTTTCTTGCTCCGACCAGCTGCTCGACGGCTTTGAGTTGGTGTCGGTCTACAAGTACAAATGAGCCACGAGTTATAAAAACATACGCATACAGAAATGTATGCGTATGTTTTTGTGTTGCGTATAGCAACCATAAGCATTATCCCAAAGGTCATACCGCTCGGCGTACAAGCGGGCGACCGCTCGGTGCCAGAGTGGCAACAGCTAATGCAATACATTATCCCATCGGCGCACAGGCGGGTGACCACTCGGTGCCCGAGTGGCAACAGCTAATGCGATACATTATCTCGAAGATCATACCCCTCGGGCGCACAGGCGTGCGACCGCTCGGTGCCCGAGTGGCAACAACTAATGCGATACATTATCCCGAAGGTCATATCTCTCGGTGGCACAGGTGGGCGACCATTCGGTGCCCGAGTGGCAACAGCTAATGCAATACATTATCCCATCGGCGCACAGGCGGGTGACCACTCGGTGCCCGAGTGGCAACAGCTAATGCGATACATTATCCCAAAGGTCATACCTCTCGGTGGCACAGGTGGGCGACCAAAAAGTCCTTTCCACTTCACAGGAGTGGAATTACCGCGATGCATCAACTATACCTTGTGTATAATTATATTTCGTATAACGCGCAAAACAGTGACTTATACGCATTAACCCGATAGAATCATCTTGATAAACAAAAAAAAGCGCCGCATAAAGCGGCGGCATTGTTTGAAAGACGTGTTCGTTTAATACAAAATATTTCGCATAACTTTTATTATAAGGAAATAGGCAGCCCCCTGCCCTTGCGCACAAAACGACTCTTATAAAAAAATGCATTTCGCATAACTTTTATTATTTAGCAATAACGAAAGTTTAAGCCACAAGAGCTATTAGTTTCCCTGCTCTTTTAATGTTAAATGTACTTGTAAACACAAAGTATTTCGCATAACTTTTATTATTTAGCAATAGGTGGTCGCCCTGCCCCTATGTCGTTGAACGGTTCTATTTAAGGGAAGAAGTATTTCGTATAACTTTTATTATTTAGCAGTAGGCGGTAGTCCCTGCCCTTGTGTGCAAAACGACTCTATAAAAATGCATTTCGCATAACTTTAATTATTTAGCAATAAGCATATCGGACACCTTATAAACGTCGCCGCACCCCATCGTGATGATGAGGTCACCGTCACTCGCGAGCTCTCGCGCCCTGTCCGCAACACGCACAAAGTCGCCGAGCATTTCCGCCCCAACAATCTTTGCGGCAAGCATATCGGCGGTCACGCCCCACGCGTTCGCTTCCCTGCCGCCCATTATGTCCGTCAGCAAAACCTTGTCGGCAAGCGACAACGCCTCGGCAAATTCGTTCATCAGTTCGTTAGTTCGTGAATACGTGAACGGCTGATGGATGACAATCACTCGCTTAAACCCCATTGTTTTCGCAGCGTTCAGCGTCGCCGCGACTTCTGTCGGGTGGTGGGCATAATCATCAACCACGACTGCGCCGTTCAGTGTGCCTTTGCGTTCAAACCGCCTACCTACGCCATTAAATGCGTTCAGCCCCTCGCAAATAGATGAAAACTTTGTTCCGCGGAGCAACGCGGCAGCGGCTGACGCAACAGCGTTCAGCACATTGTGCGTACCCGGCACACGAATCGTCACATCACCAATGCATTCAGCTTTGCCAATCAGCGTGAACTTTGTTTCAAACGGAGCGATATATTCGATATTTGTTGCATAATAATCGTTGGTGTCGGCGAAGCCGAACGTCACGCGTTTGCCCGCAAAGCCGCTCTGTTCCACGGCTTTCACGGTGTTCACGTCGTCGCCGTTATAGAGAACAGCGTCACGTGTCATTCCCACGAACCTGCTAAATGACGTGATAAGGTTTTCCATATTGCCAAAGTAGTCGAGGTGGTCGTTGTCTATGTTAAGCACTATCGACAGCGTGGGCGAAAGGCGCAGAAACGTATCCTTAAACTCACAGGCTTCAATCACAATTGAATCGCCGTTTCCGCTTTTTCCGTACCCGTGAACAGCAGGGAGTTTGCCGCCGATTACCGCCGACGGGTCTGCCCCGTCAGCAAGGAGAATCTGCGTCAGCATTGATGTCGCCGTGGTTTTGCCGTGTGTGCCGCAGACACAAAGCGCGTGTTGATACCAACTGCTCACGAGTCCAAGCAGTTCACTTCGTTCACGTACCTCGATATTAAGTGAACGTGCCGCAATCAGCTCCACGTTGCTTTCGGCTATAGCAGCTGAATAAACGACAAGTTCAGCACCGTTCACGTTTTCAGCCGAATGTCCCAGCATCACTTTCACGCCGTTTGCTTCAGCCAAGCGAAACGTCGCGGTGTCGTTGTTGTCCGAACCGCTGAGTTCAAAGCCTTTGGCGAGCAGGATTTGCTCTAACGGCAACATTCCGCTGCCCCCGCACCCGATGAAATGAACTTTTTTCTTGCCCGAAAGGAAGTCTTTCATTGTTCACCTAATTAAAAATACAAGCACACAAGGCAAAGCCGCGCCGAAACGCGGGCTTGTCTAATGTATATGCAGGTTTTATGCAGTTTATGTCAATATTAACTGAAGAAATCGCTTTTCTTCTTCGATAAGAGCGACAGCTCGGGTGAGCAGTCCTCAATCGCGCCACGAATGTCGGCGACGCTCTCCTCAAACTGCAAAACTTTCGTCAGCTTTCGCTCTGTCATTGGGCGAAACATCCTGTTCCTCGCAACGATTGTTTCAAAGAAATCAACCTCTTTGATTGGCACGCGATTGCCGTCAATCCGCGGCACGAGCCGTGGTTTGTGCGTGTAAATCGCCATTAACGCGTCCACCGCGTCGAAATTCATGCCGAGGTCGTCTTTGCCGATAAACATCGCTTTGCCCATTCCCTTGACAAAGCTGTCGTTCTTGACTTGGCGGTACAGCACAGAGAGCGTCAGATACAGCCCCTCAAGCGAAGCAAAGCCGCTTCCGTCGCCAAGGTGAGCGGTCACGCTGTCGGTTTCGGCAAGGCAGGCGCGAACGGCGCAGTCAATCGCGTTCATACTTGTGTCGATTGGGCAGATGTCAAGCGGTGTTGAATAACGCGAACGATAAGCGGCGACTATCTTGTGAATCTCGCTGCCGTCGCCCAAGTCGCCAAGCAAGCGCACCAACGAAAACTTTGTGAGGTCAATGTTGTCGGAAACGACTTTCATATAAGCGATAGGGTCCTCGCAGCCAAACGGTGCTTCCAGCATAACAGGCGTGTTGAACCGCTCCGCTAAGTACGACAGACGAAGCGGAAGCAGCACATAGCCGAAGCCCAAGCTGTCAACAAGGTCTATCGCCGCCGCATCGTGCAAGCGGTATATCAGGTGGCTTCGGTCAGCGACGACTATGGTGTGAAGCAAGGCGTTCAAGTCAAGCTCAACGTAAGACACGCCGCTCTCAATGAGAGCGTTTGTATATAAGAATATGTTTGCTTTGGTTGTGCCTTGCCTAAAATTTGCCTCGACAAGGCTGCGGTCTATCAGCACGGTTTTCATAAGTACCTGTTAAGTTGATTCACGACTATTATACCATATCGTAGATATGATATAATTGCGTATCAGAGGGCGGTTGCCCCAACGGGGCGAGCCCGTACGCAAAATATAGCTGATTGAGTGTGTCTATTATACCACATTATCAGCTTCATTTCAACCGCTGTGACGTTGCTTTTTTATGACTATTATGTTATAATTATCTTTGGCTTAGGCTTTGTGGGAATCTCCCCACCTCTACTCACCAACCAACAAGGGCTTCAGTATGATTTACGCACAGACACAAGACGAACTGCAGTTTGAAGAAATCTATCGCGGCAAAATCAAGCGAGAGGGTGCCGACAAGCTCTACGACTTCTTGAAAGACAGCGACTTCTTTGTCGCACCCGCAAGCACGCGCTTTCACGGCTCATACGAGGGCGGTCTGCTTCGCCACTCGCTCAATGTCTACGAATGTTTGATCGATTTGGTTGACCGACCGCGTTATAAAGACAACTACGGCTTCAACTACAGCGAAGAAACTATCGCGCTTGTATCCCTGCTCCACGATGTTTGCAAGGTGAACATCTACAAAAAGACTTATCGCAACCGAAAAAACGAAAGCACGGGTCAATGGGAATCCTACCCGTTCTATGAGTTCAACGACAACCTGCCTTACGGTCACGGCGAAAAGTCGGTCTATATGGTCGGCGGCTTCGTCAAGCTGACGCGTGAGGAATCAATGGCAATACGTTGGCACATGGGCTTCTCGGGCCTTGAGGAGAAGAACACAATCGGCAAAGCACTCGAAATGTATCCCCTCGCATTTCTCCTCGCAACCGCCGATATGGAAGCAAGTTACTTTATGGAATCGAATACTTAATTAAAAACAAGCTGTTTTAGGTAATCGAATACTTAATTAGAAACAAGCTGTTTTAGGTAATCGAATACATAACACTTAATCATTATTTTCAGGAACAAAACTATGCCCGTCGTTAAAAAGCCAAGTTCAACCTCAAAAACAGCGGCTGAACCGAAGCGAACCCCCTCCGTTGTCCGTGAGAAAGTCCTTGCCGAAGAGAAAACAAGGCGGCAACGATTCTCGATATTCCTGTTTGCGCTCGGAGTTCTTCTCATCGTGTTCTCGCTGGTCGGCAACGTCCACGCGGAAACGCCGAACGTCACTGATTCCATCAAGTCGTTCCTCTACGGAATGTTCGGTGTGTCGGTGTTTCTCACAGGACCCGTCGCTATCTACATCGCCGTCAATCTCTCGCGTGAACACGCGGCTGCGCCTATTCGCTTGTGGCAGCTCGCGTTTTATATGGCGCTCGTCAGTGGCGCGGCGCACATTTTTCTCGGAAAAGCCGACTTCACAAAAGTCGAGGGCTTCAAAGAAACCGTGGCTCTCGCTTTTTCACTCGGCAAAGAAGTAGTCGGCGGCGGTGTTTACGGGTTGATACTCGGCGTTCCGCTTATGCTGTTCGGGAAGATAGTCGCGGGTGTGATTATCGTCCTTATGCTGTTCGTCACGCTGACGTTTTCGCTTCAGATAACGCTGTCCGATGTGATTGACGTGTTCAAGAAACCGTTTGGTCATTTCAAGAACCGCGCCGCCGAGGGAATCGAACGCGGTGCGGCACGCCGCGAGATACTGCGGGAAGAACGCCGCGAACAACTTGAACGCGAACACCGCGAGAAGCTGACGCACAAAGCGACACGCGAGGAAATCAACGCGGTGCATAAGCAAGTTGCTCGGTTTGAAACTCTGTCGCCTACCAAGCCGACCGAAGAAGGCGCGGACCTCCGCGAGAAGATTCGGCGTGCCGACGACCTTGTGCGCCCCACACCTGTGTTCACCGATAACACACCGATTCAGTCACAACCGATTCAATCTGAACCGACTCAGTCGGAGCCGATTCAATCTGAACCGACTCAGTCGGAGCCGACTCAGTCGGAACCGACTCAGTCGGAGCCGACACCAGCTGAACCAATACAAAAACGAGTGATACCGCCGTTTTTCCCAATCGAACCGACAGTACCGGCAGTACCGGCAGTACCGACAGCACCGCAAGAAATCCCGCCCGACTTGCCGTTTGACTTGGCGGAAGAAGAAAACCCCGTGACGCAGGCAGTTCAAGCGCTGCAAGACGAGAAAGCCGAAGAAGAAAAGGCTCGTAAAGAACTTGAGCAGAAACTGCTCGCCGCTGAAGAGCCGCAACCCGAAGAAGTAAAGCTCCCAACCGAGTCGCCGCTTTCAAACGACCAAACCGACAAAACCGACCGCACCTTTGAGGCGGAACGCGACATCGCGGCGTTGCTAAGCCGATACACACTCCCCCCGACGTTGCTGCTGAACGACGTAATCATCACGCGGCAACCCGATGAGATTGAGCAAGAGTTGGCTCTCAACTCCGACAAGTTGGTTGAAACACTGAAGAGTTTCGGTGTGATGACAAAAGTTATCGGCGTTTGTCGCGGTCCGTCTGTCACACGATACGAGGTGCAACCTGCTGCCGGTGTGCAGATATCAAAAATCACGCGTTTGGTTGACGACATTGCGCTTAGTTTCGCGGCGGCAGGCGTGCGAATCGAAGCGCCTATCCCGGGGAAAGCCGCAGTCGGTGTTGAAGTTCCGAACCGTCACACCGACACCGTGCCTTTCCGTTCTCTCATCGAAAGCCCGCTCTTTGGCGCAACCAAGAGCAAACTCGGTGCGGCAATCGGCGTTGATATCACGGGGCAAACGATTGTCGCCGATATTGCCAAGATGCCGCATATCCTCATCGCAGGCACGACAGGTTCGGGCAAATCCGTATGTGTCAACTCAATCATAATGAGCATACTCTTTCGTTCCGTGCCGAACGAGGTGCGGCTGCTGATGATTGACCCAAAAGCCGTTGAGTTTATGATATACAACGGAATTCCGCACCTGCTGATTCCCGTGGTGACCGACCCGAAGAAAGCGGCGGGCGCACTTGGTTGGGCTGTGACCGAAATGCTTGCGAGATATAAACTCTTTGCCGAGAACAACGTCCGCGACCTTGCGGGGTACAACGCACACTTAAAGAAGCACGCCCCCGATAAAGAGCCGCTGCCGCAAATCGTCATCTTCATTGACGAACTTGCCGACCTCATGATGGCGGCGCCCGGTGAAGTCGAGGATTCAATCTGTCGGCTTGCACAAATGGCTCGTGCCGCCGGTATGCACCTCGTTATCGCGACACAGCGGCCGTCTGTCAACGTGGTCACGGGTGTTATCAAGGCGAATATCCCAAGCCGTATCGCCTTGAAAGTCGCTTCTCAAGTGGACAGCCGCACAATCATTGACTCTGCGGGTGCGGAGAAGCTGCTCGGTAAAGGCGATATGCTCTACTTCCCTGTCGGTGCGCCCAAGCCGATACGCGTGCAGGGGTGCTGGGTTTCTGAAAAAGAAGTTGACCGTGTGGTCGAGTTCATCAAGAACAGCTTTACTTTAAGTTACGACACCAGCGTTATCGAGGAGATTGAACGTCAAGCAGAGCAAGCCGAGTTGTCGGGCGGCAAGAAGAAAAAGCAGTCTGACGACGACGACTTCGGGGAGGTTGACGGCGGCGATGAACGGCTTGAGGACGCGATTGACGCGGTGCTTGAAGCGGGACAGGCAAGCACGTCGTATCTTCAGCGTAAACTGAAACTCGGCTATGGCAGAGCGGCGCGTTTGATTGATTTGATGGAAGAAATGGGCGTGGTCGGTGAGTTCGAGGGGAGCAAGCCACGACAAGTGATTATGACGCGGCAGGAGTGGCTTGAACGCAAGATGAACAAGTCATAAGCCCCTGCCGGGGCGGGCAATAGACGTTGCGCACCACGGCTGAACATAAACAAAACCCTCTCTTCTTTAGAAGAGAGGGTTTTGTTTACAAGGTTCATTCATAACAGTCTGCTTGTCAAACTCCAGAGTTCACTCGGATAAAACGGCTTCAAGATGTACGCGTCGTTGACGCCGTTATCTTTGACACCGCTGTCCGCTGTCATAATGACAATCGGCGTGGTCACACCGAGCGCCTTTATCTTCTTTGCCGATTCAAGCCCGTCTTGTCCTTGCATAACCACGTCCATAAAAATCAGCTTGAACGGGTTCTGCTTCCTTGCCGAAGC
This sequence comes from Oscillospiraceae bacterium, assembly GCA_031260665.1. Classification (GTDB taxonomy): domain Bacteria; phylum Bacillota; class Clostridia; order Oscillospirales; family Ruminococcaceae; genus Ruminiclostridium_E. The sequence continues at coordinate 30,533 of JAISLD010000024.1, forward strand.
GATAGACACGCCTTCCCAGCCGTTTTCAGCCGTGTATACCTTCAGCCCCGACTTCTCGAGTATCGCGGTGATAATCTCGCGGCTTGGCATATCGTCGTCAACCACAAGCACGTCGCCCTCAAGGTGTGGGCACTCGCCGTCAAACGGCGACTCGTTCACGCGTTTTATCACAGGAACAGAGTCGTCGTCGGCGCAACGGAACGGCAGCACAAACGAGAAACGGCTGCCTATGCCGGGGCTGCTCTCGGCTGTCAGCTTGCCGCCCATAAGTTCAACAAAGCTCTTTGTGATTGCAAGCCCAAGCCCCGTGCCGCCGTAACGCCGCGACGTTTCGCCTTTCGCTTGCACAAACGGCTGAAACACCGCCTCAAGTTGCTCGGCAGTCATTCCGATACCGGTGTCGCTCACTTCAAACGCCATCTTGATGTGTTTGTCCTCGTATTCGCTTTCAGTATCGACAGTCAGCTTCACAATACCGCTTTTCGTGAACTTAAGCGCGTTGTATACGAGGTTGAGCAAACATTGGCGCAGTAGATTCGGGTCGCCGTATACGGGGCGAATCGCGGTCTGCTCCGTGAATGTAGCAAACGATATGTTCTTCGCTGTGGCTTTTGGTTGACATATGTTCTTGACGGTACGCACAATGTCGGTGATAGATATCGGGACGTATTCAGGTGCGACGTAACCCGAATCAAGTTTTGCTATGTCAAGGATATCACCTATCGTTACCAGCAGAATCGCGGAGCTGTCGCGTATCTTGTGGAGATAATCCTCGGCTCTCTCGGTCAGCACATCATCAAGAGCAAGTTCCGTGTATCCGATAACGGCGGCAAGCGGGGTGCGAAGTTCGTGGCTGATGTTCGCAATGAACGATGTCTTGGCACGGTCGGCTGTTTCGGCTCTCTGCCGATTTTGCTCCGCCTCGTGTGACATTCGCCGTTCTTCGTCAATCTCTCCCTTTGTGAAGTTCAGCACGTTTTGCAGTGAGCGTTCAAGGTCTATAATCTCTTTGTATCGCGGTTTCCAGTCGAGATGTTCGGTTTCACCTTTGGCTGCCGCGTCAAGCACACGGCTGAGCGAACGAAGTTCCGACAAGAATTTGCGTTTACAGAGAACATTTACCGCAACTATCATTGCAATAGCGAACAACGTGATTGCGATTGCCGACACAACGCCTGTTTCAAGGCTGTCGCCGAGTATCTCGCTGTGAGATACAATAGCAAAGATGTATGAGTTTTCGTATTCGCTTTTACCGTATATGTATTTCTCGCTGTTTATCTGAATAGTGCCGCGGTTTTGCTCCGCTCCTTCAATGTGCACACCGATTAACGCGTCGTTTGCGCAGAGAAGCACGCGGAAGTTCTGGTCGCAAACCGCGATGAAACCGTCCTCACCGACACGCGCAGACAGCACAAGACGCGCGGTGCGTGATTCGCTTGACTCACCGGGCTGAGAGGGCGCGTACTTCAGCTCTTTTTCTATGTGGGCGAGGTCGGCGGTTATGTAGTGTTCCGCAAGATTCATCTCATAGACATATATCAAAACGGCGGACAAGAACGACAGTACCACGAGAGCAATCAATGACACCAACAACTGGGTTCGTATAAGGGCGTTTTTCATATGGACCGCCTGTAACTGTAAAATATGGCTAAAGTTAACTGTAAAGTAGGATATATAGGTATTATACCACAAACTGACGCAATCGTCAATCATAGTTGACAAGTTTATTATATAGCCAGTTAAACTCAAAACACTAAAGTGTTTTGAGTTTTCGCCGCGAAGCGGCGGCGCGGCTTTGCCGCGCACTGGCGTATC